>JAVFAS010000040.1:26389-31747 GCA_034002405.1 Bacteroidota bacterium
GGGGGGGGACGACATTTTTTCCGCCACCTTCAGCACTGTGATGCCACGGATATCCTTTCCCAGCAGTGCATCGGCATCCCGGAGATCGACCGCACGCTGAAGGTTCAGCCAATACTCGGCTGTTGTTCCGAACAAGCGTGCCAAGCGTAGGGCCATGGAAGGACTCAATGCCCGGCGCTCACGAAGCAGGTCATTGACCGTCTGCCGTGTCATGCCGATGGCCTCGGCGAGCTGCGCAACGGAAAGCTGAAAATCCGGGAGAAACTCCTCGCGGAGAATTTCACCCGGATGCGTCGGACGGCGGTGTCTCTATTCAGTGCCTCTCTCTGCCATTACATCACCCGGTCAGCGTCCCGATCCGTCATGTATGCCGATGCGAAGCTTGCGCTCTTCCGTGAACGCCCACCACGGCAAGGCCTCGCCCCCTTCCATGAAATGAACGACCGAAAGAAACACGTCAATGACGCATGGGTCGTGTCGTACTCCCGTCACGGCACAGAGTTGATTGTAGAGCGCATAGGCATTCTTCCCGATCAGCTTTTTCGGATGGTCGATGTCGAGAAGCCGCAAATCCGCTTCGGTGGCGGGACCGACGTTCGGCAGATCGCGCAAACGCGATACGGTGGTGCGGTCGGGATTTTTCATTTTCATCGATGCTCAGATCCGACAATTCCGGTACATGAGGTTGCGCCCTTTCAGGGCGCGATGAGGGGATGAGGGTCGCGCGCCTCGACCCAGGGCTGAAGCCCTGGGCTATGATTTGCCGCCCTTTCAGGGCGGAAGCCTACTGCCAATGCGGCGAGCGCAGCGAGCTATCGCGGCGAGCTTATTCCGTCATGGCCATTTTTTTCAGCAGCGAGGCGGGACGGTAGCGCTCGCCACCGAGTTCCTCGTGCATGGCGCTGAGGACGGTGTAGAGATTGCGCCAGCCGATGCGGCGGCCCCAGGCCAGCGGTCCACCGTCCTGCATGGACTTCGCGAAGAGCGCGTCAATGGCCTCGCCACCAACGAGATCCTGCTGGCAGACGAGCACGGCTTCGTTGATCAACACCGCGAGCAGCCGCGGCGTGACCAGGCCGACTTCGTCACGGACGACTTCCATGCGCTTGCCGATGGAGGCGAAGAAGTCCGAAAGGATTTCCTGATGCCCATGTGTCGCGCCATACGGGAAACTGACTTCCACCACGTCGGAGGCAATCAGTCCGGGCAACGCGGCGAGTCCGACAATGCGATCGCCCGCACCCACGCGCGTCACGACCTCGGTTGCGGTCGTCGCCACGGTGTTGCAGAGAATGGGTGCCTCGGTACTCAAGTCCGCGATCATGTCGCCCAGCACGATACGTCGGGTCTTTGAATCACGCACATGCAGATCGATGATCAGGTCCACATGCGGCGCTTCGTCCAGCGCATGCACCACACGCACGCTCTCATCAAGCTTCTTCTTCATCCCTCGCGCATACACAATGCATTCATGGCCGCGGCAGACGTCGAGCCATTCGTTGATCAGTCCGGCGGGACCGGTGAGTAGGATGGTCATGGTTGCGTTCTTTGCTGTTCTTTTTGTTTTGCGGTATGGATTATCGTACGCGGTATTCACGGCCGTACGCTATAAGCTGTCAGCGGCACTATCCAATTCTTCGAATGACTCTCACAGCCCACCCGATGTCATTCCATCATTTCCATCATTTCCATCATTCGATCTTGTCATCTTGTCATCTTGTCATTCACATATTCCGCCGATACTGCCCACCGACTTCGTACAGCGCCGACGAGATCTGCCCGAGCGAGGCGACTTTCACACACGCGAGGAGCTCATCGAAAACGTTGGTGTGAACCTGCGCCGCATGCTGGACGCGGGCGAGGGCGTCGGCCGAACGCATGGCATTGCGCTGCTGGAAAGCGCGGAGGTTTGTGATCTGCTGGCGCTTTTCGTCCTCGGTGGAACGGATCAGCTCGGTGGGCTGGGCTTCGTGCGTGCGCAGCCGCTCGGGACGCAGGAACATGTTCACTCCCACGATCGGCAGCGCGCCCGAATGCTTCTTGTGCTCGTAGACCATGGACTCTTCCTGAATCTTTCCACGCTGATACATCGTCTCCATCGCGCCAAGCACGCCCCCGCGGTCGGAGATGCGGCGGAATTCGGCAAGCACGGCCTCCTCGACCAGATCAGTCAATTCCTCGATGATGAACGCACCCTGCAGGGGATTCTCGTTCTTGGCCAATCCGAGTTCGCGGTTGATGATCATCTGGATCGCCAGTGCGCGGCGCACGCTTTCCTCGGTCGGCGTGGTGATGGCCTCGTCGTAGGCGTTGGTGTGCAGCGAATTGCAGTTGTCGTATATCGCGTAGAGCGCCTGCAGTGTCGTGCGGATATCGTTGAAATCGATTTCCATCGCGTGCAGACTGCGGCCGCTGGTCTGGATGTGATATTTCAATTTCTGCGAACGATCGTTGCCGCCGTACAGCCGCTTCATGGCGACGGACCATATCCGCCGCGCCACGCGTCCGATGACCGCATACTCGGCGTCGATACCGTTGGAGAAGAAATACGAGAGATTCGGAGCGAAATCGTCGATATTCATGCCACGCGAGAGATAGTACTCGACGTAGGTGAAACCATTGGCCAGCGTGAATGCCAGCTGCGAAATCGGATTCGCGCCCGCCTCGGCGATGTGATAGCCGCTGATGGAAACGGAATAATAATTGCGGACGTTATTCCGGACGAAGTTCTCCTGAATATCGCCCATCATGCGCAGCGCGAACTCGGTAGAGAAAATGCAGGTGTTCTGCGCCTGGTCTTCCTTGAGAATATCGGCCTGTACCGTGCCACGGACGACGGACATCGTCTCGCGGCGGATGCGCTCGTATTCTTCCGAGGGCAGAATCCCCTTCTCGACGAAGAAGTCGCCGCTCACGCCCAGCGTGCCGAGTCCGTAATACCGGTGCACCGTGCCGTCGCCTTCGAACTGCCCGGGGTCGCCGAGTTCCTTGAGCATCGCGGGGAAATCCGCCACGCCGGTATAGACGGGACGCGGCTGTCCGAGCGCCGCGAAATGGGCGTCGATCGCCTTCTGCGCGGTTTCGTACTTGCCGTGCCGCACCAGCCACTTCTCGACTTGTTGATCGGTGGCGGTGTTCATGAACATGGCGAGAATCATCGGGGCCGGACCGTTGATGGTCATCGACACCGAAGTGGTGGGCGCGCAAAGGTCGAAGCCGCAGTACAGCTTCTTCATGTCGTCGAGCGTGCAGATGCTCACGCCCGAGTTGCCGATCTTGCCGTAGATGTCGGGACGTTCGTCGGGGTCCTCGCCGTACAGCGTGACGGAATCAAAGGCGGTCGACAGGCGCGCGGCGGGCAATCCCTCGCTCACGAAATGGAAACGCCGATTGGTGCGCTCGGGCGTGCCTTCGCCCGCGAACATGCGGGTGGGATCCTCGTTCTCCCGCTTGAAGGGAAACACGCCCGCGGTATAGGGAAAACTGCCCGGCACGTTTTCCAGCAGTACCCAGCGGAGGATGTCCCCGCGGTCGCGGAATTTCGGCATGGACACTTTCGGCACCCGTGTACCGGACAATGTGGTATAATATTGCTGTGTGACGATCTCACGGTCGCGTATGCGCGTGGTCAGGGTATCCTGCGCATACGCCGCTCTGGCATCGTCCCATTTCTCGAGCAGCGCACGGTTTTCCGGCGCGACCTTGGCGCGGAAATACTCCGCCTGCGCGGCAAGCAGGGTCAGCAGTTCCTCGCGCACTTCCGTCGAACCGATTTCCACCAGGCCGCCTTCGCCCGAGATATGCAATTCCTTTCGCTCGGAGGACTCAACAAGCGAGGCACGCGCGCCTTCGAGTTCGCCCCATTTGCGCGCAAAATCCGCCTGCTCCTCCACCCATTTCTTGTAGGCCTGCACGGCGTCGGAAATTTCCGAAAGGTAGCGCGCGCGTTCGGGGGGAATCACCGCGGCCTTGTCGGGAAGGACGCGGTCGCGGCCGAAGTCCGTCTCCCATGCCGTGCCGGACTTCCGGTTGAGCGCTTGCACGAGATTCCAGAATAAATGATTCGTGCCCGCGTCGTTGAACTGGCTGGCGATGGTGGGAAAGACGGGCAGATCTTCATCCGCCGTTTCGAACAGTGTGTGATTGCGCTTGTACTGCTTGCGGATGTCGCGCAGGGCGTCTTCCGCGCCGCGTTTCTCGAACTTGTTGAGGACGACAATGTCCGCCAGGTCGAGCATGTCGATTTTCTCGAGCTGCGTCTGCGCCCCGTACTCCGGCGTCATGACATACATGCTGACATCGACCAGGTCCACAATTTCAGAGTCGCTTTGTCCGATTCCCGCGGTCTCGACGATGACCATGTCATAGCCGGCGGACTTGCAAAGATCGATCGCGCGATGCAGTGCGGCGGACGTCGCGGTATTGGCCGCGCGTGTGGCGAAGCTGCGCATGAAGACGCGGGGATGTCCCTCGGGCGCCGTGGCCGCGATGGCATTCATGCGGATACGGTCGCCGAGCAGCGCGCCGCCCGTGCGACGCTTGGATGGATCGACCGAGAGAATCGCGAGATGCATGTCCGGAAACGCGCGCAGGAAGCGACGGACGATTTCATCGGTGAGCGAACTCTTCCCCGCTCCCCCGGTGCCGGTGATGCCCAGCACCGGTACGGTCTTGCCTTCGGGCAGCGGGATCGCGATACGGTCATTATGTTCGAGCGCGGTGAGCGCCGAAGCCAGGAGTTTGCGGTTCTTCATCAGCGCGCCGTTCGACGACCCGATCGGATTGCCGTCGATGAACATGGTGTCGTTTTCGACACGAAGATTTTCGTCGGCCCCGGTATCGTAATCGCAGGACTCGAGCACCAGATTGATCATGCCCTGCAGGCCGAGCTCGCGGCCGTCCTCGGGCGAAAACACGCGGTCGATGCCATAGGCATGCAATTCGGCGATTTCCTCCGGCACGATCACGCCGCCACCGCCCGCGAAGATCTTCACCTGCCCGGCGCCGCGCTGGGCGAGGAGGTCCTTCATGTATTTGAGGAATTCCATATGTCCGCCCTGATACGACGAAATCGCGATACCCTGCACATCCTCGTGGATGGCGGCATCGACGATTTCCGCGACCGAGCGGTTATGTCCGAGATGGATGATTTCCGCGCCGCTGGCCTGCAGGATGCGGCGCATGATATTGATGCTGGCATCGTGTCCGTCGAACAGCGACGCGGCGGTGACAAGGCGGTTTTTGTGCTTCGGGGTATAGTCAGGGGATTCCATGGGCATGAAGGAATGGAATGGTGTCCGGAATGAAATGCGCCGAATTTCGGCTGAAATGAAAAGTTACCGCCGGGGGGGCGGAATA
>JAVFAS010000041.1:0-31613 GCA_034002405.1 Bacteroidota bacterium
CATACCGCTGAGCCAGGGCTGTACTGCCGTGACCCTCGACGAAACCAATGCGCTGCCAGATTCGGACGCTCCCCAGCTCCGAACGCGCTGCCAGCCGCTCGACAATGAAGCCGATGTTGTTTGTCTCGCTCGCGGTGAACCATTCGAGCCAGGCAACGCCATCGGCGAAGCGGGCGGTGAACGACGTCAGCTCGACCGGATATCCATACGGCCAGCAGACATGCGTTTTCGTCTTGAAATCCACCGAGTCGGTCGTACCCAACTGCAGCTGCGTACGCATGAAGTCCGTCGCGAGCGTCGTGCTGTTATTGGGATTGATGATGACGGAACGTGTGGGATCCGCCGCCGGCGTGGTCATGAGCAAGCGGGCATAATCGTTGGGGGGACCCTTGATGCGCCAGGCGAGATAGAAATCTCCGGGGGGATCGACCCACGCGGGTGAGCCCGGTACGAAGAATTCGACAAGATACATCGCATCCGGGATCAAGCCCTGCATGTTGGGCTGCACCATCATGGTCACCTGGTCGAGAATGTAATACGGCGTCAGCGGGTCATCGAGAACACGGATCTCCAGCGTGTCCGCCTTCAAGCCACTGGTCGACGCACGATCCACGCCCATTCCGATAAACGCGGTATCGATCCTCGCAACCCAGTTGGCCGTCATGCGCACAGCGAACCATGGCGTCGGAACCAGATGTCGGTAGACGAGTTGCTGTCCCCCGGCATTGTAGTATTCGAGCGGATCACAGGGAGGATCCACCAGCTGTCCCTGAAGCGGGCTGGCGGATAAAAGCATTGCGCAGATGATCGGAGTCAGACGGAGATACATGCGATTTCCATGAAGAGAATACAAAGAAATAACATAAGAATTCCACGGAAAAGAAACCATGCCGGCGAGGACAAAAGGACCGGGCCATCGTGTATCCGCCCCCTCCCGGGCGCAGCAACGGAACGCGCCCCCTGAAATGGAAAGCGCCCCCGAATGGGGGCGCTTTCACATCTGGACGAGAGTCGTGTAAGCGGGGAATCCGCCGACTTACTTCGACAGGGTCATTTTCTTCGTGCTCGAGAACGCCGCCGCACCGCTGGTGGGCACCGCGTCGAGACGATAGAAGTAGTTACCCGACGACATCTCGATACCGTTCTGATCCATACCCTTCCAGTTGACGGAATAGGTACCCGCGTCCTGCGTGCTGCTGACGAGGGTGGAGACTTCGCGACCGAGCACATCGATGATGCGCAGGGTAACGACGCTCGCCTCGGGCAGCGTGTAGGAAATCACGGTCGACGGATTGAACGGGTTCGGATAGTTCTGCTCGAGTGCGAATGCGTTCGGTGTCACGGCATCCGTGCGGGAGCCGATCGGCGTGCGAACACTCGGGACAGTGTACACGATACCCAGCGACGAGGTCTCGGTGCTGACGAACGTGATGTCGCCATACTTGCTTCCGGTCGCGACGGGGAGAACGCTCTTGAAGGCGGACTCGGCCGTACCCTTGCGGAAGGAGGACGTCGCTGCTTCGATCTTCGCTTCGGTGGAGAGGTACTTGAGCACATCTTCCTTCGAAGTGAGTTCGGGAATCGTGATGGCCTTCGGTGCTTCGTCGGGCACCGCGGTCGGATCGATGGCGATGGTTGCGGCGATCGCAACCTCGTCATAGTTCACGCTGCGGGCACGTTCGATGCCGTAGAGGGCATCGATGTTGCGAATCGTGCGGCCGATCTTGTCGTTGCGATCGTAGACGAACGCGACGTCATTGCCTTCGGCGACGGCCGAAGCCAGCATGTCCTTGTTCACGTCACCGAGAACATAGATCGTGCTGTTCTTGACCTTCGCGAGGTTCTCCACATCCGCGTTCACCAACGTCGGGCTCACGCCACGGCTGCTGAGCGTCTCGATGAGTTCGCCGAGGAGCTTGTTGTCCACATCCGGATCGAATGCAATCACCGGCTGGGCCTGGACGTAGAGATCGTACTCGATCATGTCGTTGACGGGGTTCTGATCGTCAGGATTGCGGGTGAAGTATGCCTTCACCTTGTAGATGCCACCAGTCGGGGGCGTCCACGGATCCAATCCGATCAACAGCGTCTCGTATCCATCGATACCACCCTGGGTCGCGACATTCACCATGTCGCTATACAGCAGATTGTTTCCGCCGTCATAGATACCCAGGTAGATGTTGAAGTCCTTCGTCAGGCCATTCTGCGTGGATGCGGCGGTGACGCTCACGGACGGAGTCGCCTGCTGGCCCACGGTGATGGCTTCGTTGACGGCGGACTGGCTCGACCAGCGGACATAGTTGACCGCGAAGTCATTGAGGTTCGTCATGTTCACGCGGAACGGGAAGACGAAGTTGGAATAGGTCATGTTCGTCGTACCCCACGCGGCATCCGGCGGATTCGACGTGTTGCCGCTGTAGTAACCCAGACGCGTTCCGAGGGTCGAATACGGACCCAGCGGTCCGAAAAGGTCAGAGAAGAAGTAATCCTCGTACCGTTCCTCGAGCGCGGGAATCGCGCCGTAGGTGTACGGATAGAGCAGTACATAATTCCCTTGCAAATCCGCGTTGTCAAGCGTGACAACGTAGGTACCCGGAGCGAGGTTCACCGAACCACCGGCGGTGAGATCGGCATCGCCGACCGCATCGAGCGGATAGATCGGGAAGGTGCGCCAGTTGCCGTCCATGTACTCGTTCATGGAGACATAGGGCGAACGGGCGACGAGCGTGCTCGGTGCACCGGTGAAGCCATTGGCGCAGGACCAGATGCTCACGCGAACGCGGGCTTTCGGGGTCAGAATCAGACCCTTGTCCAGGCGGTAATCCACACTGGCCACCTGCGTGGTCGGGTACTTGAACAATGTGAAGGCGTTCGCGACACCCTGGCCGGGACCAATCGTCGACACGGACGTGACACCGGCGTTCTCGGGCTGGACGAACTTACTCCAGTTCTTGATCTGCTCGCCATGATACGAGATGCTGATCGGGTTGACGTTGATGTCGGCGGATTCGTATTCGTTATCCGTGACATCATCGTCGTAACGCGGGGTGATCAGGTTCACGCGCAGGTTGTAATCACCTTCGGGGATCAGGAGCACGTCCGCGTTCACGAGCGTGCCGGCCACGAGCGGATCACTGTCCAGCGCGCCCGGATAGGCGTACGGACCATGATAGTGCGTGCCCGACGGCGGAATGTTGTTGTTCTGGTCGACTGCCTGGATGCGCTCGGTGCCCGTGGCATCCTTCGGATAGTACTTACCGGTCGCCCAGAAGACGAGCAGCGGATCCTGATCCTTGGCATGCTCGCGGTAGGGAGGAATCACGCCAACCACGTCGGAGAGATACCCGAGCGGTGTGCCCGTGATCGTACCCGGAACCGGAACACCCATGAGCGGACCGACAAGGCCCTGATGACGGATCGGATCGGAGATCTCGCCGCCACCGACGATGTACTCGACCTGCAGGTAGGTCACGCGGATGTGTCCGAAACCAGCCTGCGCGTCATTGAACGCATCGTACACGGTCAGATAGTACAGACCATCCACCGGCAGACCGTTCAGCGAACTGAGCTGCTGCTCGCCGCGGAGGGTACCGGTGAAGCCACCGTTCGGACCCGGGGGGAGCCCGTTGGCGATCTGCTCGACCGCGTAATCGTCGAAGGTCACGCGATCGTAGCCGTAGTCATCCACGCCGGGATTCGGCGAGAGACAGGCCGCGAGGCGGACGCCGCCGTACAACGCACTGCCGCCACCCTGCAGGGTGCCAACCGTTCCGTTGCCGGTCGGCCAGCCACTCGGAACCTTCAGCTGGAAGCCGGGATCGCCGACACCCGGGGGTGCGGGCAGCGGCAGGAAACCGGGCGAGTCGGGCACGCGACCAAAATAGACCGCGATGTCTTCGGTGTAGGCAGCGGAGAAGGTCGACTGCGAGTAATTGGTCTCGATGGTCACCGTGATGCGGAAACGACCACTGGGATAGCCATTGGCATCGACGCCGATCATGGCGCCGGGATGGCCGGAAATCTGGATCGGGAATGCATCACCGTTGACACCGAGCACCACGGCGGGGTCGGAGCCGGGATTGATGCACTGCGAACCCGGGTTCCCGGACACGTTGTCATTCGGAACCTGGGCGCGATTCGGATTCACGAGCGTCGCGGTCGTGCCGTTGATCTGTCCGCGAATCGAGGCGCCGCCCGGGAACACGATGTTGACCGGCGGGGTGAAGGGAACCACCGGCTCGATGATCTGCCGGTTGAACATCAGGACCCACTCTTCAAGATATCCATCCTGCGGGGGATGGATGGCGGAGGCATTGGCCTCGTCCTGAAGGGAGATCTGCCACCAACCGCTGGACATCACGCCGTTGAGTACGGTCAGCGACTGCTGGGGATCGATCACGCGGTCGTTCGGCTGGGCGCCGATCGGATTGCCGTTCTCGCGGAACAGCATCATCGAACGCGAGGAACCAAGCGAACCGTACATCGGGGTCAACCCGACGTTTCCGCTCTCCTGCTTCAGCAGCACCTGATGGCCGTACGGCGAGGTGAGCGTCACGCGCAATGAGGAATACATTACAGTCTTGGCATACACACCGACACGCACATCGGTCACGGGCACGTTCACGGGAACGTAGATCGCGTCGATCACCGTCTGCGCTGTCTGGATCCGGAGATGGGGTTTGCTCGAGTACTTGTAGGTACCGTTCGCAAAACCCACCTGCGAGAGCAGTATGCCTAGAAGAAATACTGCAGAAAGAAGATTCAACTTCCTCATGAAATACCTCCTAGCAGTTGGGGAATAAATGAACAGATATGGTTCGTTCTTACTCAATGTGATCTCGTGAACAGCATCACGCGAAAAGACTCCGCCCCGCGGAAATGGAAAGCGTGTTCCGAATATTCACGCTTCATCTGAATTTCTGTCGCAGCTCTGCCGTTGAAGGTCATGTCTTTAAAAGATAGGGAGCAAGTTAACCACGAGGTCGGCGAATGTCAAGTTGTTTTTCACGCGGGACACCACTCATCACCGCCGTGAAACACAGTCCGGCATCCCGGAAATCACTTGGCAAGATACATCTTTTTTGTTTGTGAACCAGTGCTCGTGCGCATTTTGTAAAAATAGATTCCGCCCGGGAGATCCTTTGCCGAGAAGGTCGCGGCGTATTCCCCCGGCTCCTGCCGCTCGGCCACGAGAACCGCCACCTCGCTGCCCATGATGTCGTACACGGCCAGATCGACCCGGGTCCGTTTCGACAACGTGTACCGGATCTCGGTCGACTCGACGAACGGATTCGGGATATTGTCGGCGAGCACGAAATTCAAGATGGCCTCGGTGCCGATGGGAACCTCTTCCGAAAAAAGGACAGTTCCGTCCGTATTTATTTTTCGCAGCCGGTAGTAGGCGATTTCCCGGCCGTTCCAGGTGTCGACGAAGTCGTAGACCTGATGCCGCTCGACCGTCCGCAACGGCTCGATGTGCCGGTGCACCGAAAAACGGCCGGATTCTGTCCGCTTTTCGATCTCATAGGCGTGGACTTTCGACTCGTCGTAGGTTTCCCAGCTCATGCGCACGGAATCGCCCGCGAGCCGTGCATCGAACGCGAGCAATTCAATGCGGAGTGGCGTGGTCGACACCACCACCCGCGGCCGATTGAAGGCATGCAGCCAGAGGCTGTCAAGCTGTGATTGTCCGGGAATTCTCCCTTCGTCGGCGTTGTCGAAGGAGAACAGCACATACAGGTTCGTTTCGTAGCCGCTGACGGCGAGGTCGCGATAATAGGCCACCTCCTGCTCGTTGCGGCAGGTTTCCCAGAGCCGCAGTTCGTCGAAGGAGGCGCGGAGAAACTGGCTCCGCGGAATGTTCGTCCCGGCCAGCAACTGCTGGCCGGTAATGCTCCGCATCGTGGGGGGAACCGTGAGGGTGTCGGCCGCCTTTCCGTCGACGAAGAGCGTGAATCGAAGACTGTCGGCGCACCAGGCAACGGCCAGATGATGCCAGGTCCCATCGGCGATGAATGGACCGCGTCCGCTCGTATACGAATGCCGTCCGTCGGCGCAGCGAAGTTCGGCCTCGCCGAACGCGGAAATCCGCAACTCGAACGGATAGGCGGAATGGAAGTCGTCCGGCCTCGTACTCAGCACCGGGGCGTCGGTCGACGATGTCTGCACCCAGCTCTCGATGCTGAAATCCCTGGCGAGCGGCAGGACGAACAGGCCGCTGTCGGGAAACAGCAGATACTGGCGGGGTCCACTCAACTCGATCGCCGCGGTCCCGTTCCGTTCGGCGGTGATCACGGTCAGTGACGGCGCGAGGCGCGGATCCTCCACCTCGGCGAAATCACGCACGTCCGGCGCGTCGGTGGTCTTCCAGACCAACCGGCCATTGACGTCCTCGACCACGCCGGCGAGAAATTTGAAGGTAAACGTGCCCGCTTCCTTCGGCACGAAGCGCAGCAGCACACGGAGATCGGCCTCGGTCTCGCGCGTCGCGATGATGCTGTCGGCGACCGCGATCACCATGTGCCCTTGCTCGGCGCGATAGCGTGCGGCGATGTTGGCATTGCGTCGCAGGCCGCGGCGCGCGGCGTCGGTGACATAGGTGGCACCCACGAATTCGACACTCGACGGAATCTGCATCACCACACCGGCCATTCCTCCCCCGTGACCCACCAACGACCCGTCCACGGCAACGACGAACTCCTGGTCGAGGACCGCGCGCGGCGGCATGGTGACCCGGTCGATCAGAGCAAGGCAGCCATGAAAAAGGAATATCGCCCCGAGGAGAGACGATATCACCAATGGTCGATATGCGTGCACGGAAGGAAACGACACGGCGGACGGTCAGCGGTGCGCGCGCAGGAATTCAAGGCGGGGACGCAACTGCGCGGCCGGCGTGAGCAACTGGTCCTTGCCAAACAGCGCATCCTCGTATTTCGTGAACACCATTTCGTAGGTCGGACTCATGACGATCGCTTCTTCCGGACAGACTTCCTCGCAGAAACCGCAGAAGATGCAGCGGAGCATGTTGATCTCGAAACGCTCGGGATAGCGTTCCTTCTCATCGGCGGTTTCCGCCGCCTGTACTTCGATCGCGAGTGCCGGACAGACGCGCGCGCACAGCCCGCAGGCCACGCAGCGCTCCACCCCGTCCTCCTCGAGCACCAGCACCGGAGCGCCGCGGTACGATGGGGGCGGCACCCATTTCTCCTCCGGATACAGGCGGGTCTCCTTCTTCTTGAGCATCTGCTCGAGCGTGAGTTTCATCCCCTTCAGAATCTCAGGGATGTACAGCTTTTCCCAGAAGGTGAGCGTGTATTTGTCGTGCGTCTGTCCTTGCATGGAAATTCCTTTCTTCTCGATCAGGGGAGCAGAAGAATAACAACACCGGTGATGACGACGTTCAACAGCGCGATCGGAAGCATGACCTTCCAGCCGAGATCCATCAGCTGATCGTACCGGAACCGCGGCACCGTCCAGCGCACCCACTGGAACACAAACAGCATGAACGCGACCTTCACCATGAAGGCGAGGATCTGCAACGCGACAACCAGGCCGGTCGGCAGCTCGAGCAGTTCGAGATAGGGCACCTGCCAGCCGCCGAAATACAAGGTGGTGATCACCGCGCTTGCCGTGATCATGTTGGCATACTCGGCGAGGAAAAACAACGCGAACTTGAAGCTGCTGTACTCGGTGTGATAGCCGCCGACCAGTTCGGGCTCCGCTTCCGGAAGATCGAATGGTGTCCGGTTCGTCTCGGCGAAGGCCGCGACGACAAACGTGATGAAACCGATGGGCTGAAGCACCATGTTCCACATCCACCCCGACTGATGCGCGACCACTTCGGTCAACTGCAGCGACCCGGTCACCATGATGACACCGATCACGCTCAGTCCCATGGAGAGCTCGTACGAGATCATCTGCGCCGACGAACGCAGGCCCCCCAGCAGCGAATACTTGTTGTTCGACGACCAGCCGCTGAGCGTCAACCCGTACACGCCCATCGAAGTCAGGGCGAGGATGTAGAGAATTCCGATATTCACATCCGCGATCACCATTTCCACCTGGCGACCGAACATCGTGATCGTCTCCCCGGCGATGGGCACCACCGCGAGGGTGCTGAACGCCACGCCGATCGAGATGATGGGAGCGAGGGTGTGGATGAAGCGGTTCGCCGCCGTCGGCACGATGTCTTCCTTCATCAGCAGCTTGATCACGTCCGCGTACGGCTGCAACAGTCCCTTCCAACCGACGCGGTTCGGACCGATGCGGTTCTGGATCCAGGCGCTGATCTTGCGCTCGGTGTACACGAGTTCGGCCACGGTGACGAGCACCACGGCGAACATGACCAGGATCTTGATGAAGATGATGAGGATGTCGATGAATTCCATGGCATCGGGTCCGGTTTATGGACGAACGTCACTGTACACATACGGGAGCAGGTGCGCGGGCGGCCCGCCGTCGAGTCGCACGCCCCAGCGGCCGAGACGCTCGTATGTCAGCCCCTTCAGTGCCGGAATGCGCGTCACCATCTCGTCGAAAATGTCCTCGGGATGGTCGTATTTCCACCGGGCGCCGAGCAGTTGCCCGAGATTGGTCAGGATGCGCGCCGCCGATCGGGCGTCGGCGCGTTTCATCCGGCCCCAGCGGTCGAATTCGCTGGCGAATTTGTCGAGGCGGCTCATGGTGAAGGCGCCGGTCCAGCGTTCGTTCTCGGCCGTGTTGATCGACGGCCGGATCAACTGCAGCTGCCCCTCGAAATTCAGGAACGTCCCGAGTTTCTCGGCGAAGGTCGCGGCGCTGAGCACCGCATCGGCGCGCTCGGTCAGCGCGGAGGTGTTGCTGACAATCGCGAGCACGTATTGCGCCTTCGCGAGCGCCTCCATCAGTCCCGCATGCTCCGCGGCGCGCGGATCGGTGATGACCACCGCCTTGATGCGCCCGTGCGAAAGACCCTCGAGAATGCCCGCGAGCCCGTGCGCGGGCGAATCGGGCTGCACCCCGGCCATCCGCGCTCCCGCCGTGTTCGGGGTTTTGTCCTCGCGAATCAGGAAATCATCCTGGTCGCCGGGAATGACATGCGGCAACAGATCGAGGAACGGGGTCTTGAGCACCTCGCGTGCGAAGCGGGCGGCGACGAAGTTGTCTTCGCAGGTATCGAAGGGCGAGGCGATGACGGCGATCTGTTCGCCTTTAAAGACCCGGAGCTCCGAAACCACCGCGGCCAGGGCTTCGTCCCAGTCGACCACGCGCTGCGTGCCGTCGCGGCGCAGCAAGGGCTGATCGACGCGGGTCGGAGCGTTGACGTGTCGAAAACTCTCGAGCCGTCCCGTGTCGCACATCCAGAAATTGTTGACCTCCTGATTCTCGCGCGGCGTGAGACGGAGGATTTCGTTCTGCCGCACCCAGGTGTCCATGTTGCAGCCCCGGGCGCAGCCCGGACACACACTCGGCGTGTCGGACAGATCCCACACGCGCGACTTGAAGCGGAAGTCCACGCTGGTCAACGCACCGACAGGACAAATGTCGATCACGTTCATCGAATACGGGTTGTCGAGCGACTTCCCCGGGAAGGTCTCGATCGTCACGTGATCCCCGCGCTCGACAAAGGTCAACTGGGGGTACCCGACAATATCCTCGCAGAAACGGATGCAGCGCGAACAGGAGATGCAACGCTCGGCGTCGAACATGACGTTCGGACCGAGTTGATCACGTTTGCGCTTGTGTACTTTCTCCTCATCGAAGCGGCTCTCACCCACGCTGTAGCGATAGGCGTATTCCTGCAGCTTGCACTCCCCCGCCTCGTCACAGATCGGACAATCGAGAGGATGATTGATGAGAATGAATTCCATGACCGCTTCACGTGCCTGGATCGCCTTCTCCGAATTGACATGCACGACCATGCCGTCCATGCACCGGGTGGAACAGGCAATGACCTGCTTGGGCATCTTCTCGATTTCGACGAGGCACATCCGGCAGTTGCCGCTGATCGAGAGCGCGGGGTGCCAGCAGAAATGCGGAATGTACACGCCGTTCTCGAACGCCGCCTCGATGATGGTCTTCGAGGGTTCGGTCTGGATTTCCTTTCCGTCGATCGTGATCGTAATCATAGGCAGGATCTCAGTCCTTTCTGTTCAGGCTGTTGTATGCATCGATACCGCGTGCGACGAGGTCGATCGCGCGGGTGCATTCGGGCGCGTTGAGCACGTAGGCCAGGCGGGCTTCCTGCATGCCGCGGCCGGGCGTGGCGTAGAATCCCGGACCGGGCGCGAGCATGGTGGTCTCGCCGTCGTGCTGGAAATCGGTCAGCATCCACGCGGCAAAGCGTTCGATGTCGTCGACGGGGAATTGCGCCATGATGTAGAACGCGCCGCTCGGTTTGCGGCAGAGGATGCCGGGGATCCGCTGCAGCGCGTCGTACGTCGCATCGCGGCGCTGCCGGTACTCGTCGATCATCGGCGCGAAATACCGCGCGCCGGCGGCCACGAGCGCGGCGGCGCCGACCTGCTCGAGCGTCGCGGCGCAGAGTCGCGCCTGGCCGAAGCGCACCATCACGTCCATGAATGCCCGGTTGCGGCTGATCACCGCTCCCATGCGTCCGCCACAGAGACTGTAACGCTTCGAAAGGCTATCGAGCACGATGGCGTGCTGCTCGAGACCTTCGATCCGCAGCACCGAACGCGCTGTGCCTTCGTAGACGAACTCCCGGTATACTTCGTCGGAGAGCACATACAGGTTGTGCGCGAGCGCGAGATCGCGCACCATGTCGAGTTCGTCGTCGCGCAACACCGTACCGGTCGGATTGTTGGGGTTGCAAATGATCATCGCGCGCGTGCGCGGTGTGATATGCGCGGCGATCACCTCGGCGGCGGGAAGATGGAATCCGTCCGCCGCTTCCGTGGCGATGGGCACGAGCGAAACGCCCGCCATGATCGCGAAGCCGTTGTAATTCGTGTAGAATGGTTCGAACACGAGAATCTCGTCGCCCGGCTGGGCGACGGCCATCATCGCGAACATGATGGCTTCGGAACCACCCGTGGTGATCACGATGTCTTCATATGCCAGGGGGATCGCCAACGATGCGTAGTATTCCTGCATGCTTTCGATGAACAGGCGGATGCCCTGGGAATTGCCATAGGCAATGACTTTTTCCTGATACCCGCGCACCGCGTCTAAAAACTCGGGCGGGGTTTCGATATCGGGCTGGCCGATGTTGAGATGGTACACGTGCGTGCCGCGTTTCTTCGCCGCGTCCCCGAGCGGGACGAGCTTGCGAATCGGTGACGCGGGCATGATGGCTGCGCGCTGGGAAAGCTGAGGTGCGGGTGTCATGGATGGTACTCGGAAATGAATCGGGAAACGCTGATTATCCCCCCGTGCACGTGCGTATCGGCAGCGGGAAGGGACAGAAAGGTGCTATCCCGACAAATGTACGGACATGCCGTAGAATAACCAAAATGACGCGGGATCCGCGCGCATCTCCCTGTCGTGAACGCAACCGACACCGCCTGCCCGCGCCGGTTCATGCGAGCCCGCGGGCGGCTCATCCCGGAAGGAGCAAGCGACTGGAAAGCGTGTCGGGAGAAAGAAACTGCCGCGCCATGAGGCGGACATCCTCCGGTGAGACGTCGCGGACCGCACCGATGATCTCCCCGACCGGTATATCCCGGCCATACACCAGTTCGTCACGCCCGAGTCGACTCATGCGGTTGCTCATGCTCTCGAGGCCAAGCACGAGCGTGCCGATGATCTGCTCCTTCGCCCGGTTGAGCTCGCGCACGGGCACGTCCTCGCGCGCAAGCACCTCGAGTTCGCGAAACAGCACCGCGCGCGCCTGGTCGATACGACCGGGCTCGACCGCCGCGTACACGCCGAAGGTGGAGCTGTCATTGAACATCGACAGGAAGGAATAGATGTTGTAGGCGTACCCGTGCCGCTCGCGGATGCGCTGGAACAACCGCGAACTCATCCCCTCGCCGAGCACGGCGTTGAGCACGCCCAGGGCATGGCGGCGGGGATCGTGGTAGCCGGGCGTGAGCGTCCCGAGCACGAAATGCGCTTGCTGGATGGGACGATGCACGACGGCGTGCCGCGGACGCAGACGCCGTGGACCGCGCCGCGGCGGGGAGGCACCCGACGGCACCGCGGCGAATTCTCGGGCACACATTTCCGCCAGCACGTCGTGCTCGACCGCGCCGGCCGCCGCGATCACCATGGTGCTCGCGGTGTAGTGGCGTCGCACGAAGTCGTGCAGCAGCGCCGGCGTGAGAGAGTGCACCGTGGCTTCCCGCCCCGCGATGGGCTGGCCGAGTGGATGGCGACCGAACAGCTGCTCCTCGAACTGCTCGTGCAGAAGATCCTCCGGATCGTCTTCCGCGCCCCGTATTTCCTCGATAATGACCTGTTTCTCCTTTTCCACCTCGCGTGCGGGAAACGTCGCGTGCAGCACGATGTCGGCGAGCAGATGCGCGGCGCGCCCGGCGTGCGGCGCGAGTACGCGCGCGTAGTAGCAGGTGTGGTCCTTGGTCGTGAAGGCGTTGAGATAGCCGCCCACGCTCTCGAGATATTGCGCGATGTGATGCGTGCGCCGCCGCGCGGTACCCTTGAAGACGCAGTGCTCGATGAAGTGCGAGATGCCGTTTTCCTCCGGGAGTTCGTCGCGGCTGCCGGTGTCGATCCAGACACCGAGGGCCAGTGATTGGGCCGACGGAACATGCTCGGTGACGAGTCGAAGACCGGAGGGAAGGACCGACACGCGGCGGACTGGGGCCGGTTCGTCGGTGGCGCCGGAGGGAAAACGTGTGCGAACGTGCATGCGGACGGGCTCAGGTGAGCGGATAGATGAGGAAGGTGTATTGATGCAGCGTCTGCTCGACGTCACACAAGGAGAGGACGATGACGCGGACCCCGACCTCCCGGCCGTCGCGCACATGCAACAGCACATTGGTGTCGAAGCGACCCGCACAGGGAATGGCATCGAGTCCCTCGAGCATGGTCTCCACATCGCCGCCAAACAGGTCCGGCAGCGTCTTGCCGATGGCTTCCTCCCCCGTCCACCCGAAGATCCGCGCGCAGGTGGCGCTCCACGTCATGATGACGCGGTCGGGAGTGAGCGAGAAGACACCGGTGTACGGCAACTCGTCGGCGATTGCCCGCGTCAGCTGCGCGTAGGCTTGGGCGAAATGCTGGCAGCGCCGGTAATCGGAGATGTCGCGCAGGCTGATGCGGATGCCGATATGCCGGCCCCGGCGTGTGATGACCGGACTCCAACTCATGACCAGATACTTCGTCGCGCCATCCTTGGTGTACATGCGAAACTCGGCGTCGGAGCCGGATTCACCGGCATACGCACTGGTGCGTACACTGCGGAACAGTTCGTGATAGTCCTCATGCACGATACTCTCGAGCTGCATGCCCTCATGCGTGAATTGCCGCGGTTCGTAGCCGAGTACTTCGGTGCAGGACGGGCTGACATACTCATACGTCCCGTTGACGTTGTACCAGAATTCGAGACTGCTGGTCAGATCCGCGATGATATGCATGCGCTCATGCGTCTCATGCAGGAGTTTCTTGTACTTGTTCTTCGCGCTCGTGAGAATGCGGTTTACCGCCGCTTTCTGCGGATTGCTCAGGCCAAGTTTATCGATCGAGGGGATTTTCTTCTTCCGGATCATGGTTCGGACAATCACTCTTCAGAATTTGCATGGCAAACTCACGCAAGAGTCATATCACATGGCAAATGACCAGTAAAGGTACGAAATACACCGGAGTATTCCCATGGAAAATTATCGCAGTGCCTCGCGCAGGCGCTGCGCGAGAAGACCGTACCGCGGCTGTTCGCGGGCATTCTGCACGGCAGCAGCCAGCACCGTACGCTGACCGAGAAACACCATCATGCGCCGCGCTCGTGTCAGCGCCGTGTACAGCAACGTTCGACGAAGCATGCCGCGGTGTGCCGCCACCACCGGCATGAGCACGATCTCGTACTCGCCACCTTGGCTCTTGTGCACCGTCACGGCGTAGGCGAGTACCAAATCCTCGGTCTCCTCCGGTGCGTATTCCACCGGTCGGCCGTCGAATTCCACGCGAAGCAGGGTTTCCTCTTCGTCGTAACCGCGGACGAATCCGATGTCGCCGTTGTACACGTCCTTGCTGTAATCATTGCGGATCTGCATGACCTTGTCACCCTGACGGAAACTTCGATTGCCGCGCTGGAACACGACACGCGCACCTCCATTGATCGCATGCTGCAGCACGTGATTGAGATGTGTCACACCCGCCGGTGTGTCGTACATCGGCGCGAGGACCTGGATATCGCGCATCGGATCGCAGCCGAACTCCGTGGGAATGCGGTCGGCCACCAGATCGCGGATCAACTGCGCGATGTTCTCGTCCGGTCCGACCTCGCGGAAAAACGTCCCGCCGTCCTCGGTGCGGCGTGCGTCGAACACCGGCACGAAGCCCTCGCGGAGACGATGCGCGTTGGTGACAATGGTGGATTGCTCGGACTGCCGCAGCACCAGGCGCAGCGCGACGCTGTCGATCTCGCCGCTGGCGAGCAGATCGTGCAGCACGGTGCCGGGCCCCACCGGAGGCAGCTGGTCGGTATCGCCGACCAGCACGAGCCGACACCCCGCGGGACGCGCACGCAACAGCGCGGCCATCAGCGTTACGTCCACCATCGACATTTCGTCCACGACAATCAGATCCGCATCCACCGGCCGGTCCGCGTCACGCTGGAATGCGACAGCGATCGGGTCGAACTCGAGGAGCCGGTGTATCGTCCGCGCCTCGTGCCCCGTGACCTCGGCGATGCGCTTGGCGGCACGCCCGGTGGGCGCGCAGATGGCGGTCCGCCACTCCATTCCGACCGCCAGATCGAGGATGCCGATCAGCGTCGTGGTCTTGCCCGTTCCGGGCCCACCGGTGAGCACGCACACCGGACCATCGAGTCCTTTATGAATGGCTTCGACCTGTTGCGCAGTGAAGCGGATATCGCGCTCCTGTTCGACGTCCTTGAGCCGCATGTCGAGGTCGAGGTGGTCGAGCGTGCCGCCGCCCTCCCCCAGTGCCGCGCGCAGCGCCCGCGCGATGCTGTTCTCCGCGTGCAGCAATTCGGGGAGATACACATGCTCGTCGTCGAGGTGCACGCGGCCGCGTTCGACCGCGAGCCGGAGCGCCGCATGCGCCTCGTCGGATTCCACCTCCAGCACCGACGCGGCATGACGCAGGAATTCGGTTTCCGGCACGCAGGTGTGACCGTTGCGCCGCGCGGCCTCGCGCAGGACGTAGTCGATGCCCGCGACCACGCGACGTTCGTCGCTTTTCGTGATGCCGAGTGAATGCGCGATGTTGTCGGCCGACACGAAGCCGATTCCCTCGATGTCTTCGATCAGCCGGTACGGATCGTCGTGCAGGATGCGCAGTGCATCGTTGCCGTAGGCACGGTAGATTCGCACCGCCCAGCTGCTGCTGATGTCATGGGCCTTGAGAAAGAGCATCACATTCTGCACACCGCGCTGCCGCTCCCATTCGCGCTGGATCTGCTCGAGTTTTTTCCGCCCGATGCCATCGACCTCGAGCAGACGCTCGATCTCGGTGTTCATCACCTCCAGCGTGCGCGTGCCGAAGCGCTCCACGATCTTCCGCGCGGTGCCCTTCCCCAGACCCGGGATGAGTCCGGAGGACAGATAGCGCTCGATACCGTCGGGAGTCACGGGATACCGCACCTCGTAGGAGGAGAACTGGAACTGCCGGCCGTACTTCGCGTGCTCGTCCCATCTCCCCACGAGCGTGTACTGATCGCCCGGTGACGGCGACACCATCTCTCCCACCGCGACAAGCGGAAACAGTTCGCCTTCGACACGGATGCGACAGACCACGAAGGCGCTGTCGGGCGCCGACCAGGTCACGCGTTCGAGCGTGACCGCGAGCGTGATCTCGTCTTGCGTTTCAGCGCCGCCGCGCCTATCATGCGGGGGTGACGGTCGTCCCATCGATCAACCCGTTCTTCATGGTATTGGAGAAAATCATGAAATTCCACACCGAATATCTCACATTCAACACGCGCCGGAAACGCGAATATGTCAACATCACCGACGAGGTGACGCGCGTGCTGCATGCCAGCGGCATCCGCGAGGGAATGATCCTGGTCTCGGCCATGCACATCACCGCGGGCGTCTGGGTCAACGACGCGGAGGACGGCTTGCTGGCGGATATCGACGAGTGGCTCGAACAACTCGCGCCGTTCCGGCAAGACTACCGCCATCACCGCACCGGCGAGACGAATGGTGACGCGCATTTGAAGAGCCTGCTCGTGCACCACGAAGTCATCGTGCCGGTCACGGATGCGAAACTCGATCTCGGACCCTGGCAACAGATCTATTATGCCGAGTTCGACGGACAGCGTCGCAAGCGCCTCATCATCAAGGTGATGGGCGAATAATACGTCACTTCTTGGTGATCACCACTTCGGTCCGGCGGTTGAGCCGGCGGCCGAGCTCGGTGTCGTTCGGGGCGATGGGTTGTGATTTCCCCATACCGCGCGTGCTGATGCGGTAGTCCTGCACGCCACGGTCGACCAGGTACTTCTTCACCGCGCGCGCGCGTGCATCCGAGAGCGCGATGTTGTATTCGTCGCTGCCGATGAAATCCGTGTGCCCGCGGATCTCGATGTGAATGTTCTCGTACTTCCGGAGCATCGCGAGTATGTTCTTGAGCTCCTCGGTATACGACATGTCGAAGGTGGCGCGATTGAAGTCGAAGAGGATGTTTTCGAGAATGAATTTCTTGTCCACATCGAGCACGGTCACCTCCTCCTTGAGCACGGTTTCATTTTCCGCGTTCCGGATCTCGAGATCCATTTTTTCCGGGGGCACATCCTCACGGATATGGTACCGCACGGCGTAGAGGTTGGTGATCGACTCGCTGAACTCATCGAGAATGGCGCTGAAATCCTCGATGATGTTGAAGCGCTTGCCACGGGTCGCCTCGGTCATCTCCCGGTATTCGGTGATCGCGGGCGGCGTGATGGCGAAGAGCTTGATGTTCTGCCGGTTGAGGAATTCCGCCATCGTCTTCGCGGTAAAATCCGTCTTGCCGTAGCCCTTGTCGCCCTTCTGGTGGAACATGGCATCGGTGATGAGGATGAAGATGCGCTGCGCGCTCTGCCGGAACTTGAATGATGCCGCCTCGAACATTCCCTCGAGCGCGTTTTCGTTGTCGTCCATCCCGCCGCCGATTTTCAGGCCGTCGACCCAGCTGATGAACGTCTTCACGTCCTCGGTGAAATCCTTGTAGCGCTCGATGCGGTCACTGAACGTGAGCAGCGCGAGCCGGTAATCAACCCCGCGCGAGGCGAGACGCTGGGTGAAGTCGATGATGTTCGCCTTCACCTCGTACACCTCCTGCGACATGCTGCCCGTCTGGTCGATGATGAAGGCGATGTCGACCGGCACGCTGTTGTTGGCGGAGATCTTGTCGAGCGATTCGATCAGCACCGGCGCGGCGTCCTGGTAGATCACCATGTCGGACTTGTGCAGCGTCGGAAAATGGTTGCCGACGGAATCCCGCGCGTCGAGAATGACACTCACCTCCGGGTAGCGGCTGATGTCCACCGCCCGGATCGACACGGTGACGGCCTGGGGATTGGTGCTTCGAGCGGAAATGATCGTCGGCTTGCGAAGGCTGTCGGCCGTCTCACCCTCGGGCGGCATCGTCGCGTCGACGCGCGGCTCGGGAACACCCGCCCACGGACGCGACGGAATATCCACCGCATGGCCCGCCAGTCCGAACAGCAGCGCGAGAAAAATCGGGATGGTCGCGAGTGAGGACACAGGTATTCCGTTTGCGTGAGAAACGCCTGCAGGCGATGGCACGAAGTCCACCGCCTGCAGATGAAGTCAGGAATATCGGGGTGAACGCCGCGTCAGAATGCGAATCCGAAGCGGAGTCCGGGCACGATCATCTCCTCGTGTTCCCACGGCTCGGGGTCGCGGAACATCATGCGCGAGTACTTCACTTCCGCGCGCATCCAGCTGAAGATGTTCAGATACAGTTCGCCCATCAGGCCGCCGTTGAAATACTGCACGGCGGCGCCGTAGGTGGTCTTGCCGGTGTTGTCATAGGAAAGCCGGACATACGCATCGAGCACGCTGTTGTCGCTCACGATGTGCACGCTGTCGGGATTCCAGCCCCCGGCGCCCGGCATCGAGAATTCATTCTGCCGCACCGCTTCGATCACCTTCAGGTAGCCGAGACCGCCGGCAACGCGCAGACCGTTGAGCATGAAGCCCAGATCCCGCCAGTAGAACAGCGTCGCGGAATTGGCGATGTAGTAGAAATGCGCCTTCGCCGCGTCCACCGGATCCATCAGGTTCAGGTACTTGATCGCCGCACCCTCGCCATTGATGATGGTACCCTCATTGTTGGTGATCTTCTTGTTGCCGAGGGTTTTGAGTCCGAAGGACACAAACGCCGCCGCACCGATACCGTCGGCATCGACGCCGGGCGCGCCCGCCACGTTGGTGAGCTGCTTGTGGTATTCACCCGAAGCACCCCAGGTGCCGTTGATGGCACGCGGTTTGAAGATCGCGATCTGCTCGGAAATGCTTTCGTCACCCCAGGTGAAGGGGATCGACGGTCCGATCTTGATGCGCTCGGTCGAGGAGGGCTCGTAGACGAACAGCGTGTTCCACTGCGCCCCGTACAGGAACGGCAGGTTCACCCAGTCGTTGCCGATTTTGAGTTCGAAGCCGGCGCGGATGCGCGAGGGCTGCAGCGTGACGCCTTCACCGATGCGTTCATCCGAATCCAGCGTCCACATGAACCCGCCGCCGAAGGGCACGCTGATGGTCGCTTCCGCGACATACGGCTGCGGCTTGAGTGCGCCGGTCTCGTCGAGATGGGCGTACCCCTGCCGGGCCACCACGGCGTCGTAGAGATCCGTGGTCAGGATTTCGCGAAGGTTGTTGCGGCCGACAATGCGGTAATCGTCGAAATCGGGATTGTCCTTGTTCGGCAGATAGCCGGCCGAGAGGCGCTCCTCGTCATGGGGACGCGCCCGCTCGATGATGATGGCGATCAAGTTCTGATCGTCTTTCGGACTCTGGATCACGCGCATGTGCGCTTTTCCCGTGAGGACGCGCTCGGCGATTTCGACCGCGTCGGCGTCGAGCAGATCGTCACGGTTGTCGCGCACCTTGCGCATCACCTCGAGAATCATCGGTTCGTCCTGGATGACCCACTGCGGGAAATACCGGTCGACAAGCGGATCAAGCGTCGTCAGGGCCCGGAGCAGGACGCGAAGACGGTCGTTCTCGCCCTGGTAATGGTCGATCGCCATATCCAGAAGTTGCATGTAATTCTGCCGGTCATCCTCGGAGGGACGGAAGTTGACCATTTCGTTGACGAGGCGATCGCCCCAGGCCATGCGCTGCAGAAGATCCTCCTCGGAATAATTCGCGCTTTTCATATAACGCATGATCTGCTCGATATTCGTCAGCGCATCGCCGGAACTTTGGGCGATCGCGGCGGGCGCGACGAAGGCGACCAGGAGTATCGCGGTGAGAATCGAAAGGAGTCGGTGTTTCATCTGCATGCCGTGTTGTTCCGTGCTAAATACAGTGTGGTTCTTCATGGTGCCGCCTCCGCTCAATTGAAAATGGAAGGCAGCCCGATGCGCAGACGCGGACTGATGAGGAAATAACTGCTTTCGGTTTCCCAGATCTCCTTGTCGCGGAGCAGGAAGGAATACTTCGCCTCCACGCGCAACCAGTCAGTGAGTTCGAGGAAGGCGTCGGCCATCATGCGTCCGCCGAAATACTGCAAGCCCATGCCGTAACGGTTCGCGGAGCTGAGGTTGATGAAGGACATGCGGACGTACACGTCCACCATGTCATCTTCCTTGCCCAGCGTGACCATCTTGCCGATGTCCTCGGTACGGAAGAGGTGGCCTTCCTTGCCGGGCCCGAGCGGATCGGTCTCGGTGACCAGATGATTGCGCTTGACCTGCATGTAGGCGCCACCGAGGTTCAGGCGGAACGCCACGTTCGGATTGATCGCGCGATCCTTGAACATGATCGGATAATAGACCTGCACGATCGAGGAAATATGGAAGAAGTCGTTGTCGTAGTCCTTGATATCCTCGGCCGGATTGAAATCGTGATCGATGACCTTCAGATGCTGGTAGGCATCCTGCCCGTCATAATCATTGATGATGGTCAGACTGCCACCGAGCGAGAAGGGGAAGCCCATCGTCAGGTCGAAGGCCACGTTGTAGCCGCCCGGCGAGGACATGAGATTCTTCTCGTAGGAAAGCGGACTGGGCAGATCGGGTGCGATCATGTTCATCGGCATCACGATGCCCACGCTCATCTGGTTCTTGTAGCCGATGCCGATCGTCGAAATGCCGGACGACCAGCGCGGCAGACCGATCTCGTCATTGCCCATGGAGTAGGCGAGCTTCCAGTTCGAGGCGAAGCCCGAACGCGCGGGCGAACGCAGTTCGATCTTGTCGAGCGAGGCGTCGATGGTCAGGAAATCCGCCGGATGCACACCGGGATTGGCGACGATCTCCACGATCTGTTGCACATTCGCTTCCTTGGCGTCGATCTGCAGCATGCCGCGGGTTTCGTAATTCGATCCACCGATGTAGGCAAATTCGATGTCATCCTTGTCGTTCGGATCGCCGCGGCCCGCGAGCACCTTGGGAAGTTTCGTCCGCACTTCGAATTGGTCGGCATTGTCACCGATGAAGGCGGCACTGGTGATCTTGAGCTGGCGGTCCTTTTCCGGATTGCGGACGCGGAGCTTGCTGGATTCCGGATGGAACAGCGGGATGCTGCCGGTGTAGAGCGGGCCCGCTGCTTCATACTGCACGGGGATGATCGCGCTCTCCAGCGTGTCGCGCATGTTCCAGAAATCCTTGAACCGGCTCGTCGTCGTTTCCAGCTCGCGCTGCCCCATCACGATGAACGGTCCCACCTTGCCGGGCATCCAGTCGCCGCGCTCGGGGAGCGGAATCGGATTGGACTGGCTGCGTTTGGCGAGAATATCATCGTAGAGATTCTCGTCCACGAGCTGCAGCACGCTGGTCAGGTCGGTCCCGGCCAGGGAGAAGCCCCGCGGAATCGGCTCGGAGGCACCGCCGCCGAACCCGAGACCGAGACCGTCGTCACCTTCCTCGGCACCGCTCTCCTCCGGCGGAAGAGTCTCGAGTTTCTCGACATAGATTTCGATGAGCGCGAACGGATCGATATCAAACTGTTCCTGCTCCTCCGGCGTGGCCTCCACGTAGTAGATTTCGACCTTGCGCATCTGTGCGCTGCCCTTCCCCACGCGGCCGGCGACGTTGAAGGTGCCGTCCTCGCGGTACTCTTCCTCGAACAGACCGAGATCATTCGCGCGTGCGAAGACCTTGTCGATGCGCTCGTAGAACTGCCGCAGCGCGAAGCCCTTCACCTGGGTATAGTCATACCCGGTGGTTGCCGACGTGCGCCGCCGACCGGTGGTCGGCCGGGGCTTGTCGTCCGCGGCGGATTTAATGATCTGATTTTTCTCGTTTGCGTCGTTGTACTCTCTCTTGAGGTCCGTCTGCTTGCCCTTCACCTCGCGATCCGTTTGCGCGAACAGCGGAGGCATCAGGCCCGCGACGAGTGCCACGAAGAGAAAGGCACGTAAAAGAAAGTGTTTGCTCATGAACGTATCCTCTAATCGAATTGAATTTTCACTTCGCGTACGCTGATGGAAGAACGTCCGCCTACTCCTGGAAGAGCAGAACATTATACCGTTCGTTCACGGCGCCGAAACGGACGGTGATCGTCGCTTCGGTCCCATCACGGCTGACCTTGCCCTTCAGGTAGAACTTCACCAGACTGCCGCTCGCCGCACCGGTATTCGGGTTGGTGCGTTCGAAGACCTCGAAATCGTCGAGGAGGTCCTGTCCGTCCTCGGATTCGACGTCAATGCGAATGTCCGCGCGCGGGATGTTCCGGATGTTGTCGCCAATGCAGCGGCCGCAGCGCGCCGCGACGAACTGGAAGACGTTATTGATCGGGTATTCTCCACCGTTTGCGAAGGACTGGGATCCAATCCGATCCACCGGGGAGGTGACATTGAACATGAATTCGGAGGATGTGGGGGTGGTCGCCGAGGAGTCGACGAGCACCTGATAGACGCGGTTGCGATATTTGGCCTTGATCGCCATGGCTTTGCCGAGCGCATTCTCGGGCACTTTCCATTTCACGACACTGCCGCGTCCCTTTTCGACTTCGGTACCGTCGAGCTCGATTTTCCAGTCATAGGAACCGACGTCCTCGAGACCGGCGACGTTGATATACATCTCGAACAGTTCGCCCGCGAAGGCGCCCATCGGCTTGCGGCGGCTCAGATACGGTTCCTTCGCGATGACGTCGAAGGTGATCGGGCGGGAGACGCTCTTCGCGCCGGCGGAGCGGTTGTCACGCGCGTCGACGGTGATGGTCTTCCGTCCGGCTTCGGTCGGGGTGAACGACCAGACATACCGGCCACGCTCGGGATCGGTGTTGTAATAGGGATTGCTCCGGTTGTCCGGCCGCAGGGCGATACCGCCACCGACGACATTCATGTTGGAAATCTTGTCGACGGTCGTGCCGCGCACCTTGATTTCGTTGAAGGTCGGGAAGCCCACGGCGGTCACGATCGCATCGGCCTGGATCTGCAACTGATCGTATTCCTCCGACACGACTTCGACGATAAACTTGTCCGGATTGAGGTTTTCAGACTGTTCGATGAAGTGTTCGACAGGCGTACCGCGCAACCCGGGGTCGGAATCGAGCGCGGAGCGGATTTCCTTCCGCGAGAACTCGAGCGTGCCGACCTTGATCGTGGCTTCTCCTTCGGCCAGATTCGGCGTGAGGGAGACACGGTTGGTACCGGCCTGTACCCAGAGTTCATAGGTACCCGGTCCGGTGGTGGCCTTCCAGGTGAAGCGGTAGAGCCGCTCTCCCGTCGCGCCGTGCACGATCGAATCCTGAATCTCCTGCGGATATTTGAGCGTGCTGATTTCCGTGCCGTCCTTGAACACCTTCACTTCGGGTGGTGTCGTGACTTCGTCGTTTTCACCAAGACCCTTGACATTGATCGTGAACTTGCGCTCTTCGTTGACCTTCAGCTGGTTGTCGCCGGCCGCGGCCACCGCGGGCATGTTCTTGAGCAATTCGAGAATGATCTTGCGGTTTTTCTCTTCCAGCATCCGCTGCTGCATCAGCAAGCCTTCTTCTGCTTCGTCGCGTTCCACGATGATGATCAGAAGCTCGCAGATCACAGCCAGATACAGGAAGAAGTAGACCTGATATTTTTTATAATGATCGGCAGTCGCCATGGTTGTTACTCCTTCTTCTTACTGATTGGCGTTCATCCGCGCGCTGCTTACGGACGGAGACCGGTTTCGGTACGCACGGATGCCTCGAGCTCCTGCTTGAGCGCGTCAAGACGACGCTCGACGTCGGCCAGCGAAAGCTGCTTGCCGGGCATTCCGGCACCGGGACCGGCTTCATCCTCGACCTCTTTCTCGTACCAGGTGGTCATACCCAGCAGCAGGAGCACGGTGATCTCCACGAGGATCGCGATGACGATCATGTCGGGCTGATGCGCCGTCATGAACTTGACGCCGCGCAGACCGATGTTGAGAATCAGGAACGCCGTACCAATGAAGGCGATGGCGGTGATATTGTTCTTGTATTCCTTGATGAATTCGTTGTGCATGTACTCGCCAAAGGCTTCGCGCACGCTCTTCTTCTTCTGCAGCCACTTCCGCGGCTCTTCCATCAGATGCTTTCCGAATTTCTTCGCGATGCCGGAACCGCTCAGCACGGACCCGACCGCGGCATGCAGGGCGCCGCGGAAGAGGAACAGTCCCACGGGCGTGAAGAAAAACAGAACGACAAACCCGGCGATGAGAATCACGGCGCTAATGACCGCCATGTTCATGATGAAAGTCGAGATTCCGATCTTCATGACATATTCAGTGTTGAACATGTTCGCGAAAATCCCGCCTTCACTCTCCTTGATCAACTTCAGCTCTTCGTGCGTCAGCTGGCTGAGGTTCCGGCCTTCGTCACGCAGCTTGTTCTTCATCTGATCCAGCGTCATCTCGGCGACCTCGCCCTGGGCGTGGATTGCGGGCGCCGCGAACGAGACGGCGAATGCGATCAGCAACGTGCTGAACAACAGGTGGCGAATGAATCCACTACTCTTCATAAGGAATTCCTCCTAACAAGACATAGGATGATCTGTCACCGCCGGGAGCGGGGACAATGTTAATTTGATATGCGAAATCAATGTGTGGTGTCGTTGCATGGGCCGCCCGGATGAGCGCCGCGTCCTTCGGAAGATACAGTGGTGCGAGGCCTGCGGTAGTGCATTCACTATCGTCACAATCTCGCACAAACATCATATTCAAGTCAAATTTGCAGGGCATGTTTCTTTGCCTCAATACAATTCCACGCTCCGGCGCAGCGCGCTGTCGCCGGCACGAATCACGATGCTGACACGCTCGCCACCGCGCCGGATGCGCTCGCGGTCGCGGAGGGAAAACTCGAACGCGCCCTTGCGCACCATCCAGACGTCGGTGTCGATCCGCTGTCCGTTTTCGTTGCGAACCTCGACCTCGACGTCACCGAGGCGATCGACCGGTTGTTCGCCGCGAAACCGGGGATGATGATAGCGCGACGCGGTAAACGCGAAGGCCTCGGCCTTGGATGCCCGCACGGGCAGCGCCGCCTCGATGCGTATCGGCGGTTCGACCACATGGAGTTCGTAGCGCGAATCATCGGCGGTGTATGCCCGGCGTGAGTACACGCGGTACCGGCGGCCATCGTAGGTCGCGTCGACGATGAAACGCCGGCCACCATACAGGGAGGGGATGCGATAGGTCACGCGCGGACCGTTTCCCTCGGCCTTCAGGATGGGCCGGTCCGATCCGGTCGCTTCGAATAGTTTCCAGTGGTAGCGCGTCGGGTCGTCGAGACCGGAGACGCTGATGTCGAAATTGATGTCTTCGCCGGAATACGCGACGGACGGACGAAGCGACGGAAGGAACGGGTAGCTGCCGCGGATCGTGAAGGTCGTCCGGGCGATGTCCTTTCCTCCCGCACCGCGGAAGGCCCGTGCCTCGATGGTGACCGAGTCGGGCCGCGCGGAAACGGCGCCGGACCAAAGATACTCCGCCTCGCGTGCGTTTCGCGAACGCAGACGCAGCGTCCCCCCGCCGCGCACGATCGCGACCGATGGCGCCGCCCATCCCAGGTTCACACGAACAAGGTTCCGCTCCTCGAACCCGACCGACGAGACGATCTCCCCGCGCGCGACGCCGATCTCGAGTTCCGGAACGGACTTGGGCGTCGCGATGGAGGTATCTTCGGCGATCACCACGATGGCGCGCGTGTTGCGTTCGACCTCGTCGATCAACGCGCGCGCCACGAGCGTCGAGTCGAAACGGGCGCCGCGGTAGCGGAACACGCCGTCCGATTCATGCACGCGCCGCGACCGCGCGGTGATGGTGACCTCGTACCGCCCGCAGCGCTCGATCACGAGGGAAACCGGAAATGCGACAAGATTATCCTGTAATTGGCCGATGCCGGTGCGCGAACCGACGCGCGCGAGATCGGGAGGGACGAGCGTTTCGTCGAAAACCACGCTGTGCACGGACAGCGAAACGGAATCCTCCGGACCGATGTCCCGTACCTCCATCCACGTCCGGAACTCGGCCGGTGCGCCGATGACAACGCCGTTGCTGTCGGCGTCGACATAGCAGCGCAGCGTGTCGCCCTCCGGGTGCATCGGCACCGGTGGAATAAGCGCGCGGACAATCGATTCGTTGAGTTCCTGCATTTCCTTGTCGCGTTGGTCTCGCTCTTTCGACACCACGACGAAACCGACGATCGCGGTGAGGTAAAGGATGAAAAAAATATCGACCCGCCGGCGCGTTGCCACGGATCAGGTTCCCGTGCCGGTGCGGGCCATCAGGCCCGTCGGTGCGGCCATGCCGGTCACGCTTCCTCCTCGGTCTCGCCGCCGAGATGCGCGAGCAGCCGCCGGGTCTGTGCCAGATTCTGTTGCTGCTGCTGCAGGAGGCCCTGCAACTGCGTGCGGGAGGTCTCGTTGAGCTCGCGCAGCAAGGCGTTGGTCTGCTCGAGTTTCTCACCGTGCTTCCGCCCCGTCTCGGCATTGAGCTTCGCGATGTTTTCCGTCAGCCGCGTGAGCAGGACGTCCTGCCGGATGTCGGATTGCGAAATCAGGCGAAAAAGATCCGAAACGGCGTTGGTCATTTCGCGAATCGAGCCGTTGATCGAGGTCAGCAGATTTTCCGACAGGCCAAGCGACACGGCGCTGGTGGCGGCTTCCTCGGTGGGACTGTACGCGGTCACGGTCGCGAGCAGGAGCAACGCCAGGGTTTCGATGATGATCGCGACCGTGGCGACCCAGGCCGGCCAGCCCGCGAGAAACAATGCCACGGCGATCAGCACGAGCATCGCCCCGGCGTACACCAACCCCTGGATCAGGTTGTAGTGCTGGCGGCTGACGATTTCCTCGAGAAATACCCGCGTCCCGAGCCGGAAACCCAGATTCGACTCGAAGCGAACCCGGCGACCGTCGTTGAAACGGACTTCCGTCCCACGGCGGCAGAGCTTCCAGGTCTCCAGCAGTGTGCGAAGCTCGAAGGTGTTCCGGACGCGGCGCTCGTGATAAAAATCGCGCAGCAGGCGGCGACCTTCGTAGATATCGAGATCCTTGACCGTTTCTGAGGTGCTGAGCAATGGGTCGCTACAGTGGTTTCGGGAGTGATGTGGTGCGGCTAAAGCGGTCCAATCGGTCGGAGAGGTTCACAAATCATGCCAAGTGACAAAGGAATGCAATCCCTATATATGGACTCACGATGTGTCCGTGCACCGGACATTCAACGTGAAGAATATTCACGCAACGTGCGCATGATTCACATTGAGAATAGAAACCAAAATCGCCGCCCCTGTGAGGGACGGCGATGCGTATTGGGGGAACGGCACGATTTCATTCATCTTCGACGCGCTGCCGGAACCATTCGAGTGTCCGTCGCAGGCCATCCTCGATCCCCATGCGTGGCGACCAGCCATGCGCCGCATGGATCTTGTCGAAGGAACAGACGCTGCGCATCTGCTCGCCCGCCTTTGCCTCGCCATGACGCTCGTCGGCGCGCCCGCCGAGCGCCTGGTTGAGGACACGGAAAATCGTGGTGACGTCGGTTTCGGTATTGGTGCTGACGTTGAAGGTCTCGCTGCCATCCATACCCAGGGCAAGCACGTTCGCGGCGACGACATCGTCGATGTACACATAATCGCGCGTCTGGAGCCCGTCCCCATTGATCACGGGCTGCTGGCCGCGCAGCAGTTTGTCGCAGAAAATCGCCACCACGCCGGCTTCGCCATGCGGATTCTGCCGCGGTCCGTACACATTCGTGTACCGAAACACGGTGTACCGCAGATCATGCACGAGATGGTAATAATGCAGATAGCGCTCGACGGTGACCTTGGTGATGCCGTAGGGGGAACAGGGCGCGATGGGGTGCTTTTCGTCGGCGGGAAAGTACTCCTGCTCGCCGTAGCCCGCGCCGCCCGAGCTGGCGAAAATGACACGCGACACATGATGGCGCAATCCGGCCTCGATCACGTTGAGCGAACCGAGCACATTCACCGAGAGATCGTAGCGCGGATCGTCGACCGACCGACGTACGTCGATCTGCGCCGCGTGATGGTTGATGACGTCAATGGAATGCTCCCGCACGATGTCGCCGAACCCTTCGTCCCGGATATCGACCTGGTAAAATGTCGCTCCCTTGGGGACATTCTCCAGCGTCCCCGACGAAAGGTTGTCCACGATCACGATGTCGTGGCCGAGCGCCTTGTAGGCATCCGCGATGCTCGATCCGATGAAACCCGCCCCCCCGGTGATCAGAATATTCATGCGTGGAATGAATGGCAGTGATACATGCTCCCAATGTAGGAAATCGCCACGCTTGCGCAAAGCCACCGCGCATGCACAAAGCCACCCCGAGGCGTGCTTCTCCCGGACGCGGCGGTTCACTATCTTTCCGCGATGAAAGAGCAGCTCAGGCGTCTCACCACCGATTCCGCGATCTATGGCGTCAGTAATGTCGTCGGACGTTTCCTGACGTTTCTGCTCGTCCCGTTCTACGCGCACACACTGGCGAAGGACGAGTACGGCATTGTCCTCGTCGTGTATGCGTACGTCGCCTTCCTGAATGCGCTGTGCACGTTCGGATTCGAACCGGCATACATGCGCTTCGTGGCGGATGCCGACCGCGCGCGCCGTGACCGCGTGTTCACGATCGCGATCGGCTTCATCGGTCTCGCATCCGTGGTGCTCGCCGGACTCCTGCTCGGGTTCCAGCCACAGGCGATGCGGATACTCGAATTCGGCGGGGGTCTCGATGCGGTGATCCCGCTCGCCCTCGCGATGGTGGTGTTCGATGCGATGAATGTGATTCCGTTCGCCGCCCTGCGCATGGAACGCCGCGCGCGGTATTTCGCCGCGACACGTGTCGCGTCGATCCTGATCAACGTCACCCTGAATATCCTTTTTCTCGCCGTGCTGCGCTGGCCCGTGACCGCGGTGTTCGCGGCCGGCGCGCTCTCCTCGCTCGCCACCACGTTGCTGCTTCTGCCGGTGTACCGCTCGCACCTCCGCCGCGGCTATGATCGGTCACTGCTGCGCGAGCTGCTTCGTTTCGGACTGCCGACGCTGCCCGGTGCGATTTCCATCATGATGATCGAGGTCATCGACAAACCGATCATGCAAAAACTCACCGACTACGCCACGGCGGCGGAGTACGGCGCGAATTACAAGCTCGGGATCTTCATGATGCTCGTGGTGACGATGTTCCGGTACGCGTGGCAGCCGTTCTATCTGCAGTTGACCGCGAATGCCGAGGCGAAACGGCTGTTTGCCCGCGTCCTGACCTACTTCTCCCTTGTCGGCGCCGTGATCGTCCTGCTGCTCTCGCTGTTCATCGCCGACCTCGTCCGCATCCCTCTGCCGGGCGGACGAACCTTGATTCCGGCGACATACTGGAGCGGACTGGGCATCGTGCCGATCATTCTGTTCGGCTACCTGTGGGCGGGCATCGCGCAGATTCTCAATGCGGGCATCTATATCGAGAAAAAAACCATGCAGGTCCTGTATGCGACCGCGTTCGGCGCGGCGGTGAATGTCGCGTGCAATTTCGCATTGATCCCGGTGTGGGGACTCTATGGCGGCGCCTTCGCCACCTTCGCGGCCTATTTCAGCATCGCGATGTTTTATGCCGTCGCCGGCCGCCGCATCTTTCCGATCGACTACGAACTGTCCCGCCTCGTCCGCATCGGCGTCGCCCTGGCGGTACCGGCGCTGCTCTGGTATCTGGTTCCGACGGACAACCTGCTTCCCCTCTTTGCCTGGAAACTCACGCTCATCGCCGTTTTCACCGCCATTCTCTGGTTCAGCGGCTTCTTCCTCGACAGCGAAATCGAACAGCTTCGCCTCCTCCGCCGCCGTTTCATTCGATAACCTCCCCCACCAAACTCCCCCTCTCACCTCCCATCAGCTATTAGCTATCAGCCATCAGCTATCAGCCATCAGCCATTAGCCATCAGCCATCCGCCTTCTGCCTTGCCTTTCACGCAGGCAACCGATAGATTACGGAAATAGATCACAAACGGAGCAGGTCTTCGAAGCCACGGAGAACAAAAGCGTAACCATCAGCGGTCGCGTGCTCGTACTGAATCAGAGTTACGAGCCGCTCAGTGTCTGCAGCGTGCAGAAGGCCGTCGTTCTCCTGTTCCTTTCCAAGGCCGACCTGGTGGTCGAGCACCCCCGGCGGCGGATCCGTACCGTCAGTGCCAGTTACCCCTTTCCCAGTGTCATCCGGCTTTCCCGCTACATGCATATCGCATTCCGCGGCATCATGCTCTCGCGCAAGAACATTCTCCGCCGCGACGGGCATCGCTGTCAGTACTGCGGCACCACCGCCGCGCCGTTGACGGTTGATCACATCATCCCGAAGGCGCGCGGTGGCACCGACTCGTGGGAGAATCTTGTCACCGCCTGCCTCGCCTGCAACAACCGGAAACGCGACCGCACCCCCGAGCGCGCGGGAATGGCGCTGCGTTGCGTCCCGCATCGGCCGTCCCATGTCTCCCTGATCGCCCACTCCGTCCACAATGTCGACGATCAGTGGAAGCCCTACCTCTTCATCGCCTGAGCGTGCCGCCACGTCGCGGCATGGTGCCTTTTCCCCTTTCATCTCTACCCCGCGGTTTCCTATCTTGGAGGAATGTATTTGATTCAACCGATTCCATGCCATGAATGAACCCCGCAAAAAAACCATCCTGAGCGGGATGCGTCCCACCGGCAAGCTGCATCTGGGTCACTGGACCGGCGCGCTGGAGAACTGGGTCGCCCTGCAGGATTCCTATGAGAACTTCCACCTCGTCGCTGACTACCATGCGTTGACGACGAACCTTGACACGCGCGACCTGTACCGCAACACGATCGACATGGTGATCGACTGGCTCGCGGGTGGCATCGATCCGGTGAAGAGCCCGATCTTCCGGCAATCGCGGATCAAGGAGCATACCGAGCTGCATCTGATCTTCTCGATGCTGGTGACCACCAGCCGCCTCGAGCGCAATCCCTCGATCAAGGAGCAGGTGCGGGATCTCGACATCGAGAACATCACCTACGGCCATCTCGGCTATCCGGTGCTGCAGGCGGCCGATATCCTGCTCTATCGTGGCGATCTCGTGCCCGTGGGCGAGGATCAGCTCTCGCATGTCGAAATCACCCGTGAGATCGCGCGGCGCTTCAATGCGACCTGGGGTGTGGTCTTTCCGGAACCGGAACCGAAGCTCACGCGCTTCGCGCGTCTGCCGGGATTGGATGGAAAAGAGAAAAAGATGTCGAAATCCATGAATAATACGCTGCTGCTCTCCGACGATCCGGAAACGGTCGGGCAGAAGCTTCGCAAGGCCCCGACTGATCCGCTGAAGGTACGGCGGAACGATCCGGGACGTCCCGACGTCTGTCTCATCTTCACCTATCACGAGAAATTCAATCCCACGGAAACACCCGAGATCCGCCAGGGCTGCGAATCCGGCGCGCTCGGGTGCGTCGATTGCAAGCTGCGCTGCGGCGCGCGCATCAATGAATTCCTCGCGCCGCATATCGCGCGGCGTCGGGAGTACGAGGACCACCCCTCCCGTGTCGAGGACATTCTCCGCGACGGCGAGCGCCGGGCGCGGGCGCGGGCCGAGGAAACCATGGACGCCGTGCGCCGTGTGATGGAGCTGGGCTGAACGTGGACACCTTCAAAGTCAGAATCCCGGATTTCGAGGGGCCACTCGACCTGCTGCTGTTTTTCATCCGGCGCGACGAACTGGATATCTACAACATCCCGATCGCCTACATCACGCAGGAGTTCCTTTCTTATATCCGCGTGATGCAGATGCTCGACCTCGAACTCGCCGGCGAATTCATCGTCATGGCCGCGACGCTCATGCACATCAAGGTGCGCATGCTGCTCCCGCGCACCGAGACCGAGGAGAGAT
>JAVFAS010000042.1:0-31355 GCA_034002405.1 Bacteroidota bacterium
ACGGTCTCGCCGTGCAGGTCGACCGCCCTATTCAGACACGATGGTCTGATTCTATGCAACAGTTCCCGGCCGTCGCCCATGCGAAGAATCGCGTTCACGGCATCGCCACCGTTCGCGCCGTCGCCATACTGGAGCGCATCGTCATACTGGAGCGCATCGTCATACTGGAGCGCGCCGTCATTGTTCACGGCACCGCCGCGAATGCGGGCGAGGGGGCCCCGGAACAACGGATCGCCCAGGCGCAGCGATGGCACGGCGCCCGGGCGATTCGGGAGTTCTCGTCGCTCTCCTTCCTCCCGTGCCGCGGCCCGCGGGGAGACGGGCAGGGCGAGCACGAACAGCAGGACGGGAAGCAGCAAGCGCATCACGTCACTTTCCGATATTCATCGCCGCCTTGAGCAAGGCGCCCACCTTTTTCTCGCTGTCGGCTTCGGCGTAGAAACGCAGGATGGGTTCGGTGCCCGAGGCGCGAATCAGCAACCAGCCGCCGTCGATGCGGAACTTGAAGCCGTCGACCGTCTCGGTATGCAGCACGGTGTGCGCACCCAATTTCGCGATTCCTTTCCGGCACGCCGCGAGTATCGCCTGCTTGGTTTTTTCGGTTGTGTGGAAATCGATGCGATCGTAAAACACGCGGCCGAATTCCGCGAAGATTTCCTCCACCGCCTGGCCGAGGGTCATGTTTTTCCTCGCGAGCGCCTCGCAAAGCAGCAGGTTATTGAAGATTCCATCGCGTTCGGGGATATGCAACGAAGTTCCGACACCGCCGCTTTCCTCTCCGCCGATGAGCACGCGATCCTCGAGCATCAGCTCGGTCACATACTTGAAGCCCACGGGACGCTCGTACAGCTTCAATCCGTATTTCTCGCACATGCGCGGCACGATGTCCGACACCGAGACCGTCTTCACCACGGCACCCTTTTTCCCCAGATCCTTGTGCAGGTATTTCAGGAGGATGGGAATCAGCAACTGTGTACTGACAAAATTGCCGTGTTCGTCAACACAGCCGAAGCGGTCGGCATCGCCATCGGTGACCAGTCCGATATCGAATCGGTCCGCTTTCATCATGGCAATGAATTCGGTGAGGTTTTTCGTCAGCGGTTCCGGCGCGATGCCCTTGAATCCGGGATTGTGTTCGTCATGCATCGTGCGCACCGATGGCAGCAGTTTCTCCATCACACCGAACGACGCGCCGTACATGACATCATACGCGATGCGCATGCCCGATTTCGCGATGAGATCGAGATCGATTTTCTTCCGGATGTCGGCAATGTACAGTGAATGCAGGTCCACCGGAACGATGCGTTTTTCCTTCTTCAATTCTTCGATCGGACGGAATTTCACAACGCGCTGCGTCGCGACGATATCCTGCACAAGGGCTTCGATCTTCACGATGTCCTTCATCAGCGCGGACCCACCGAATTCCGCCTTGATCTTGAAGCCGTTCCACGCGGGCGGATTGTGGCTGGCGGTAATCATCACGCCCGCGGCCGCGCGTTTGCGGATGATACCCAGCGAGAGCATCGGCGTCGAGACCACGTTTTCGGCCAGCCACACCTTGATCCCCTGGCTGGCGATCACCTGCGCCGCGGCGGCGGCGAAATCCTGCGAACCGAAACGCGCGTCCCCGCCGACCACCACGCCGTTGGCGATCCGGGGATGCGAGCGATAGTAGCGTGCGAAGGCGAGGGCGACCTTGCGAACATTCTCGAATGTGTAGTCCTCGGCGATCACCGCGCGCCACCCGTCGGTCCCGAATTTGATCTCAGCCATGATGCACCTGTTTCTGATGAAAAAAATGGGAATGTTCGAAAGTACGAAATCTCATCACGACGCCGAAATCACGGGCCATGCACGGACGACGGCGTTGGCGAGTAGGCGCTCGGCCTCGCGCATCGCGTTCGCGCGGGATGCATCGGGGGAGGTGATCGGAATGATCGCGGAGAGGCCGAGATCATGCGTCAGCGTATCGACATCACCGACGACCTCCCCACAGAAGGCAACGATGGGGACGCCGCGCCCGGCCGCCGCGTCGCGGAGACCCGTCAGCACCTTCCCCTGTGTGCTCTGTGCGTCGATGCGTCCCTCGCCCGTGATGACCAGGTCGGCGAAGGCCAGCACGTCATCAAATCCGCTGTGCCGCCGTACGAACGCCGCACCGGAGTGGATGCGTGCGCCGGCGAAACAGGCAAGCGCGAATCCGAGTCCGCCCGCGGCCCCCATGCCGGGCGCATCCGGATCGACCGCGCGCACATCGCGGCGGGCCACCGCGGCGAAGTGGCCGATCGCATGATCCCATTCCTGGATTTCCGGCTCCGGTATTCCCTTTTGTGGCCCGTACACCGCCGTCGCGCCGCGTGGACCGAGGAGTGGATTGTCCACGTCTGCGAGCGCGGTGATCGCCTGCGCGGCGCGGTGTGGCATCTCGACCGCGCGGACCGAGGCAAGCGCATCCCGTACGCCGCGGGGGGCTTCGATCGACAGCTGGAAGCGTGCGCCAAGCGCGGTCGCCAGCCCATACCCGGCATCGTTGGTCGCCGTCCCCCCGAGTCCACAGTACACGGTGGAGTACCCCCGTTCGGCGAGATCGCGCAACAACATCCCCAGGCCGTCGCTGCGCAGCAGGCGCGGATCGTGTTCGTCCCCGGCGAGCAGCGTGAGACCGATACAGGCAGCGGATTCGACCAGCGCGCTGCCGTCGGGCAGCTGCAGCCAGCGGGCTTGGACCGGACGGCCGAGCGGGTCGTGGACGGTGGTCAGATGCAGGCGTCCACCGACGGCCCGGAATATCGCGTCGACCGTTCCCTCACCGCCGTCCGCCTGTGGCCGCAGTACACAACGGACCGCGGGGTCCAATCGCGTGATCACCGCCGCGATGGTTTCCGCGGCCCGGAGCGCCGTCAGACTGCCCTTGAAGGAATCGGGGGCGAGCAGGACGTTCATGGCCGTTCCTGTACGAATAGGGTGGTGACCATGTCACGGAGCGCACGATGCCGCGCACCGCGCATGGCGTGATCAGCGTGCGACGTTGAAGGCCGAGGCACCGGCGAAGTGGCCGTTGGTGTCGAGTTCCTCCTCGATCCGGAGCAGCTGATTGTATTTGGCGATGCGGTCGGAACGCGAGGCCGATCCGGTCTTGATCTGTCCGGCATTCGTCGCCACCGCGAAGTCGGCGATCAACGCGTCCTCGGTCTCGCCGGAACGATGGCTGATCACGGAGGTGTAGCGCGCGCGTTTGGCCATCTCCACGGCGTCGAGCGTTTCGGTGAGCGTGCCGATCTGATTGACCTTGATGAGAATGGAGTTCGCGATGCCCCGGGCAATGCCCTCGGCGAAAATCGCGGTGTTCGTGACGAAGATGTCATCCCCCACGATCTGGCAACGGTCGCCGATACGATCGGTGAGTCGTTTCCAGCCGTCCCAGTCATTCTCACCCAGGCCATCCTCGATCGAGATGATCGGATACTTCGCCACGAGGTCCGCGTACATCTCGATCATTTCGTCCGCGCTCCGGAGGCTTTTGTCCGATTTGAAGAATCGGTACATGGCGCTGCCGTCGGCCTGTTTCTCGAACATCTCGCTCGCCGCGACATCGAGCGCGATCGAGCAATCGTCAGGGGTGTACTTCGCCCGTTCCATTGCCTTGAGGATGTACTGAATCGCCTCCTCGTTGCTCTTGAGACTGGGGGCAAACCCGCCCTCGTCGCCGACGGACGTATTGAGCCCGGCGTCATGCAGGACCTTCTTGAGTGCGTGGAAAATTTCCGCGCCGCAACGCAGCGCCTCGCCGAAGGTCGGCAGGCCATGCGGCACGATCATGAATTCCTGGAAGTCGACGGTGTTATCGGCATGCTTGCCGCCATTGAGAATGTTCATCATCGGCACGGGCAGCACCTTGGCGTTCGTGCCGCCGAGATAGCGGTACAACGGCATGTCGAGCGTTTCCGCGGCCGCGCGCGCGATCGCCATGGATACCCCGAGCGTGGCGTTGGCGCCGAGTCGGGATTTGTTCGGCGTGCCGTCAAGCTCGATCAGGTAATTGTCGATGCCGACCTGGTCGAACGCATCCCAGCCGATCAGCTCGTCGGCCAGTTCGTCGTTGACGTTTTCCACCGCCGTGAGCACGCCCTTGCCAAGATAGCGTGCGTCATCGCCGTCACGGAGTTCGACGGCCTCGCGTTCGCCGGTGGATGCCCCACTGGGCACGGCCGCACGGCCACGCACGCCGCTTTCAAGTTCGACCTCGACCTCGACGGTGGGATTGCCGCGGGAATCGAGAATTTCTCTTGCGAAAAGATCCACAATCGTCGTCATGTTGGTATCTCGCTTCTTATGCTGTATGGAAAAAACTGGATTCTGCTCACGGAAACACGCGGTCCGACACCATGCGAACCAGCGCGTCGGCCTCCGCCGCCGAGCGGGCCTCGCCGATGATGCGCATGATCGGCTCGGTGTTGGACGCCCGAAGATGCACCCATCCATCGGGGAAATCGATCCGCACGCCGTCGCGCGTGTCGATGCGTTCGCCGGCGAAGCACTCCGCCGCGCGCGCGAGCACGGCGGCGGGATCCCTGCCTTCGATGGAATACCGGGATTTCCGGATCTCGTACCGCGGCAGGGAGGCGCGGTACTCGGACGCGCGCCCGCCGTGCGTGGCGAGCGCATGCAGCACCAACACGATGCCGACCAGCGAATCGCGGCCGGCATGCACGGCGGGCATGATGATGCCACCGCTTCCTTCCCCACCAATCACCGCACCTGTTTCCTTCATGGCCTTGACGACATTGATCTCGCCGACCGGCGCGCGGAAGACCCGTGCGCCGGAACGCGCCGCGACGTCGTCGACCGCGCGCGTGGTGGAAAGGTTTACCACGACCGCGGGACCGGTCCCCGGTGCCTGCATTCCCAGCGCGGCATCAACCGCCGTGGTCACCGAATACTCCTCCCCGAACGGATCGCCTTGCTCGGTGAACAGCACCAGCCGGTCGGCATCCGGATCAACGGCGATACCGAGATCCGCGTGCCGCGCGCGCACGGCGTCACCGAGGCTCGCGAGGTTCTCGGGGAGCGGCTCGGGCGTGTGCGGAAAGACCCCTGATCCATCGCAAGCCACGGGAAGCACGGTGCAACCGAGCCGCTCGAGCAGTCGCGGGACGATGCGCGATCCCGACGCGTTGACCGCATCGACCGCCACACGGAAGTGGCGTGCCGCGATGGCGGCGCGATCGACCGGAATGGCGGCGAGTACGCGATCGATGTGTTCGTCAAGCACCGCGGGGCGTTCGATGACCTGTCCCAGGGCGTTCCATCGCGCGCGCGGACCTTCGCCCGCATCGGCGAGGGCGAAGAGCGCGGCATTCTGCACCGCATCGAGAAAGACACCGTCGGGACCAAGAAACTTCAGCCCGTTCCATTCGGCGGGATTGTGGCTGGCCGTGATCGCGATGCCCCCGCGGGCGTCGCTGTGTTCCGTGACCAGTTGCACCGTGGGGGTGGGTACCACACCGCAGTCGATGACGTCGATTCCCGCGCACTGCAAGGTGGCACGCGCGAGATCGGTCAGGATGCGACCGTGGGGACGTCCGTCTGCTCCGAGGACGATGGGTCCACCGCCGCACCACTGTGCGAACGCGGTGACGTAGGTCAGCACCGTCTCGGGGAGGAGCGTCTCCCCGACGATCCCGCGAATACCGGATATGCTCCGAATCAGATTGCTCATGCGTGGAGTGTTGTTCATAGCCTGATGATCGCCGCCTGCTGCTAAACTACGAACCGACCATCCGAGAAACAAACCCGGGAAAGGATGGACTTGCTTTGCGGAACGGGGTTTGATAGTTTGCCATGTTATTCAGGATTTCCCGAAACATGTTCTCCACCCTTCAGCAGTCACATGCCCGGTTCGCGCGGAGTAGCAGGCGGATCAATACCATCCTGGCCGTGCTCGGCGTATGGGTGCTGCTCGGCCTGGTCCTCGAATACGGATTCCATCTCCCAACGGGGTGGGTTCGCGTCCTCGAAACCCTGGACCTCCTCATCCTTCTGCTGTTCGTCGCGGCACAGATCGGAAAGGTCCTCCGTTCACCCGATCGCCGTGAGTATATCCTCGAACATCGGCTGGAATACGCGCTGACGATTCCCCTGCTCGCCGTGCTCGTGCTCGTACCGGTCGCGGTGTGGATATTCCCCGACACCGTGGCGGAGCTCGCGCGCCAGTGGCATCTGCGCGGACTTTCCTCCCTCCTGATCCTGCTCGCGCAGATCGTCATCGTGCTCAGTCTCTTCTTCGGGGCACTGCGTGTCAGCCGGCGGCTCACGCGGATGCATATCCAACCCGCCCGCCTGTTCATTGCAAGCTTTGTCCTGGTGATCGTACTGGGTGCGCTGGCCTTGCTGCTTCCGCGGGCGACCACCCAGGGCATCACGGGGATCGATGCCCTGTTCACGTCGGCGAGCGCGGTCTGTGTCACGGGCCTGATCACCGTGGACACCCCGACGGCCTTCACGCGCCTCGGCCAAGTGATCATCCTGCTGCTGATCCAGATCGGCGGACTGGGACTGATGACCTTCACCACCTTTTTCGCGCTGTTCAGTGGACGTCTGAGCATCAAGGAACGCGTGCTCATGCAGGATCTCCTCAGCCGCGAAAATCTCGGCGAGATCCGTCGCACCTTGCTGCAGATCGTCGGCGTCACGCTGCTGATCGAAGCCGCCGGCGCCGTGCTCCTCTTCGTGTCGTGGGACGATGCACTATTCCCGTCGACAGGACAACGGATATTCAGCTCCGTTTTTCATTCCGTCTCGGCCTTCTGCAACGCGGGATTCTCGCTGTTCGGCGACAATCTCGCCGGCCGCGCGGTGGCGATGAACGTGCAGGTCAACATCACCATCGCGGGACTCATCGTGCTCGGGGGACTCGGTTTCATCACGATCGTCAATCTGGCCGGCGCGCGACCCTGGGCGCGCGGATCGCACCGTCTGCATCACCGGCTCACCGCGCAGAGCCGCATCGTGCTCGCAAGCACGGGGATCCTGATTGTCGCCGCCGCCACGCTGTTCTTCGCGCTGGAATACCACAATACGCTGGCGGGACTGCGATGGTGGGAAAAGATCATGGCCGCGGTGTTCCAGTCCATCACGACACGAACAGCAGGATTCAACACCATCGACACCGGCGCGATCGCGGTGCCGTCCACCCTGCTGTTCCTGTTCCTGATGTTCATCGGCGCCTCCCCCGGCTCGACCGGCGGCGGCATCAAGACCACGACGGCGGCCCTGCTGCTGCTCGCGGGGATCCATTACATCCGCGGGAAAAAGGATATCGAGATCGGTCATCGCACGATCCCCTGGAGCACGGTCGACCGCGCCTCGGCGGTGCTGTTCTTCAGCCTTGTCATCCTCGCGCTGTCGGTCTTCCTGGTCAGCATGTTCGAGCCATTTGCCCTCATCGATATCCTGTTTGAATGCGTCTCGGCGATGGGAACCGTCGGCCTCTCGCGCGGCATCACCTTCGCCCTCGCGGATACAAGCAAGATCATCCTTATCTTCACCATGTTGATCGGTCGCGTCGGCGCGCTCACGTTGATGATGGCGCTCACGCGCCGCGCCCCGCTCAGCCGCGTCGACTATCCCACCGAACAGATCATGGTCGGGTGAGCGCGGTCTTTTCATCATTGCGGAGAACCCATGGTCAAACGTTTCGCTGTCATCGGACTCGGATATTTCGGCTCGAATATCGCGCGGGAACTCACCCGGCAGGGTGCCGAAGTCATCGCGATCGATAACACGCTGAGCAAGGTCGAGGAAATCAAGGATGAGGTTGCCTACGCCGTGCGCCTTGACAGCACCGATGAAAAAACCTTGCGAAACCAGGGACTCGAGGATCTCGACGGTGTGATTGTCTCGATCGGCGAGGACTTCGAAAGTGCCCTTCTCACCTGTGTCCTTCTGCTCGAATTCGGCTGCCGGAACGTCATCGTGAAATCCACTTCGCCCATCCATACCCGCATTTTCAAATCCGTCGGTGTGCAGAATATCGTGGCCCCCGATCTCGCCATCGCCGAGCGCCTGGCGGTATCCCTGGTCAGCGCGAATATTCTCGACACCATCCCGCTGACCGATGACTACAGCATCATCCAGATACGCGCGCCGCGCTTCATGGTCGGACAGACCCTGCAGGGACTCAATCTCCGCGGCGCGTACGATGTCAACCTCATCACGATCAAACGCGAACGCACGGCTCCCGATGACATCGGACACCGCGAGACCATCATCGGCGTGCCCCGGCCCGACACGGTCATCGAAAAACACGATGTGCTCATCCTGATGGGATCGCGCAAGAGCATCGAACGTCTGGGAAAGGAATAACATGCACGTCTCGCCCCGTCTTCCCGCCTTGTTCCATCGCGTGTTTCTCTCCCATCTGCTTGTCCTGGCCATCAGCTTCGTGGCCGCCCTCATCCTCTTCGATTACCTGTTCGTCGAGGGCATCGCGCATTTCCTCGTGCACTCCCCGATCATTTTGATCCCGGTGTTGCTTGCACTGATCGGACTGGTCGGCTTGCTGGCGCTGTGGACCGCGGGAGCGGTGGCCATGCCGCTCGAACGCGCCGTCGATGCGATCAACGCCATCGACGCCACCGCCGCGCTCGAGCGCCTGGTCCCGGAGACCCGCGTCGAGGAAGTGGCGCGCATGGTCGCCGCTGTTCGTCACAAGCTCGGGGACGAAGCGCCGCGCCGCCCGTTCTACCTTCGACTCGACGCCCTCGGGAACATACGCGACGGGGATATCGACACCGCCGCGCGCCTCGGGATGACCCCCGACGTCCTGCGCCGATGCAATCTGCGGGCACTGCTCGCCACCCCCGCACAGGCGACCGTCCTGCGAGAGGCCCTTCATGCGCGTGCCGCGGACGGCGATACACGTGACGGGGACGCGGTACGCGAACTCCTCCTGCAGTTCCGGGGTGCGGCGGCACGTGTGCTTCCGGTGCGCTGCCTGCTGTATCGACTTTCCGGAGATGAGACTCTTCTCATCGGAATCCCGGGCAAGGTGATGTAATCCGGCCGGTACCGGATGGTCAGAACGCGATGCTCCACTGGAGCAACGGGCGGTGGCGGGCAAAGGGTGTGCGCTCCTCCTCGCCGAAAAGCGGGACCGATGCATCAGGTACGCGGTGGACCTCCTCTTCCCGCGCGCGCTCTTCCTCGAAACGCACCACGGCACTGCCCACCACCCCGCCGATCACCGCGCCGAGCACGGCGTCGGAGAGCCAGTGGCGGTCGGAGGTGATACGTTCCATGGCGGTGAGCGTCGCGAGCGCGTAGAGCCCGATGGACAGCGGCACGCTGTCGAAACGCCGCGAAAGCGTGGCGGAGAGCGCAAAGGCGGCAGTCACATGTCCCGAGGGGAAGGAGTGATACGCGTCATCGACACGCATGGGATGGAATTCGCTTTTCCCGCTATCGAGAAACGGCCGTGCGCGGCCAATCACCACCTTCAGCAATTGCGTGATGGTCACACTGTAGACCAGCGACTGCAGCACCATGCGACCGGTAATGCGTGTCTCGTCGTCCTCGGTCCATACACCGGCGAGGAACAGACCGAGTCCCACCCCACCTGACACGAGGCCGCTCCCGTAGGCTTCTCCGATCGTGAGCGGGATCTCCCAGCGTTCGATGGGCATGGTGCGCGCCTCCGCGCGCACCTCGTCGTCGATGGTATAGGCCGCCGCGGTCGCGCCGAGCGTCACCCCCACCATCAGCCAGTCGTATTCGTCAAAACGCGCCGGCGCGCTCAGCAGGCGCCCGCCATCCTCGAAGAAGGCACGGACGTCGGTATTGAAGGCCTCGCGCGCGGTCTGCTGCGCGTCAAGTTCGGAAGGGAGCGCGGCAAGCAGTGCCAGCACCAGCAGACCGGCGCGCACCGGCACGCGGCACAAGCGGATCGCGATCATGCGTCCGTCTTCCGCAACGTGATCACGCATTCGATGTGATAGGTGTGCGGGAACATGTCCACCGGAGTGATTTCCTCGATCACATACCCGTGTTCCCGCAGCAGGGCGCAGTCACGCGCGCTGGTGGCGGGATTGCAGCTCACGTAGACCAGACGGGCGACGTTCGACCGCCCGATGGCCTCGACCACGCGGGGATGCATGCCCGCGCGCGGCGGATCGGTGATGATCACGTCCGGCGCCGCGACCGTCCCCGCCGATGCCGGGGCGAGAAAGTCAACAATATCGGCGCACACGAACTCCGCATTGTCGATGCCGTTCTCGGACGCGTTCTTCATCGCGTCACGAATCGCCCCGTCGTTGAGTTCGACCCCGATCACCTGCCGCACGTCCCGCGCGATGAAGAGGGAAATCGTACCCGTGCCGCAGTACAGATCCCACACGACATCATCGGGGCGCGGCGCGGCGGCGCGTTCGGCGAGCGCATAGAGCTGTTCGGCCTGCAGGGTGTTTGTCTGAAAAAACGATGTCGGGGAGATGCGGAACGTATTGCGCCCGAGTTGTTCGCGGATACTGCCATCACCGAAGTGCACGATATCCTCTTCCCCGATGGCGACGGTCGAGCGACGCTGGGTCACGCCTTGGACGAGCGTCGTCACAGCGAATTCCTCGCCGCGCAGCAGCGCGGCATAGTCGGCCATGTGCTCGTCCATCCGCCGCGAGGTGACCAGGTACACCATGCGCTCGCCGCTGTGCTTGCCTTCCCGGATGACCAGATGGCGCAGATCCCCCTCGTGCGTGCGCGTGGAGAATGCAGCGACACCGCGTTCGAGGAAAAATTCGCGCGTGGCGGTCAGGATGCGGTTGCTCTCGGGCGACTGCAGGTGACAGGCGTCGATATGGAGAATGCGGTCGTACCGTTTCGGTACATGCAGGCCCAACGCGAAGGGCTCGGCCCCCCGTTCGACCGCGCCGAGTTCGTCGGGCAGCAGCCAGCGCATCTCGCCAAAGGAATATTCCATCTTGTTGCGGTACCAGAACGGAGAAGCGGATGCAAGGGTCTCCTGCACGGGAGGGTCGTCGAGTCCGCCGATGTGCACGAAATTCTCGACCACATGCGCACGCTTCCATTGCAACTGCTGCTCGTAGGACATGTGTTGCCAGCGGCAACCGCCGCACACGCCGAAGTGGGTGCAGACGGGATCCACCCGATGCGGCGACGGACGCAACACCGCATCGACGCGGGCCTCGGCATATTGTTTCTTTTTCCGGAACACGGTGGCGCGAACGCGATCACCCGGGACCGCGCCATCGACAAACACCACCATCCCGTCGAGACGGGCGACACAGCGTCCTTCGAACGCGGCTTTCTCCACCTCCAATTCAATGGTGTCGCCGCGGCGCGGCAGGGAAGGTTCCGTCGGATGATCGGTCATGGGCAGTGGATCCAGTTATGCGACAAATGATGTGCGATGCCGGTGATGTGCGATGCCGGGGTGCGGGACCGGCTCAGGTCACGGCCCGGAATCGCTTGAGGCCGAAATAGAGCTCGGACGAGACGACCTTGATCACCCCCGCGATCGGGACGGCGAACAGCATCCCGAGTATCCCGAAGAGCTGGCCGCCGATCAGGATGGCGAAGATGATGGTGAGCGGATGGAGTTTGACGCTCTGCGAGATGGTCAGCGGCTGGACGATGGAGTCGTCGAGCAGGCGGATGAGCGTGAACATCGCGAGAATCACCGGCACCTGCGTGAAGCTGCCGAGCGTGATCACCGAGATGCTGCTGGCCACCAGCGCCGCCGTGGGCGGGCCGAGATAGGGCACGAGATTCGCCACCATCGCGACGATACCGATGAGAATGAAATTCGGCACGTCAAGCAGCCACATCGCCACTGTCGTCAGGATGCCGATCACCGACGCGTCGAGGAGAATGCCACGCAGATAGGCGCCGAGCGACCAGTCGATCTTGGCGGTGATGCTCAGGGACATTTCGAAGAACTGATTCGGGACGATCTCGATCAGCGATTTCTTGAGCTTCCGGCCGTCCTTGAGCAGGAAAAACGTGGAGATCAAGGTCATGACGACATAGATCAGCAGTCCGACGATTCCCGAGGCGATGTTGAGCAGGTTGTCGAAGAGACCGCCGATGGCATCCTCGATCTTGGTGGTGAGATGAAGATGCTTGACCCCGAGAAACGACAGGGCATGGACCAGCTCCCGCTCGAGTTGCGGAATGCTGCGACGCATTTCTCCGAAGCTCACGCGTTCCTGCAGCGCGAGCACCTGATCGTACAGCAACGGCGCGAGGAAATACATGACCACCATGAAGGCTCCCAGCGACACGAGCATCATGATCGTCGCGGCCATGCTTCGTGGCATGCCGCGACTCTCGAGCCAGTCGACCACCGGGGAGATGATGAAGGAAAACAGCATCGCGACGAGGAAAATCGCGACGATCGCGCCGATGGTGTACACCGTCAGCGCGGCCAAGGCGAACAGCACGAGCAGAAACAGTGCGATCAGCAGTTTGGTGTTGGTCATCATGCGCGGGGCATCCTACAACGGATGGTCCTTGAGGAAGAGCTCCGATCGAAGACGCGCGTTCTCCTCACCGGCGCGGTACAGTCGCTCGGCGAGGATCCGCGAGAGCATCATGACGACCTTCGTCCCGATGCTCGGTCTCGTTTCCAGCAGGGAGAGCAGGTCGGGCTGGAAGAACCCGAAGACCTTCGTCTCCTCGTAGGCCAGCGCGGAGGCGGTGCGGGGACGCTCGTTGAACATCGACATTTCCCCGAAAAACTCACCGGGCCCCAGGCGCGCGATTTCGCTGGAGCGGCTTTCGCGCACGATCGAGACCTCCCCGCTCTCGATGATATACATGCCCAGACCGGGATCACCTTCCCGGAAGATGTATTCACCGGCGGCATACTTGCGGCGGTGAAGAATGCGCTCGACCGCGCGCAGCTGTCCGCGCCCCAGCCCCTCGAAGATCGGCACGCCGCGCAGCAGCGTCAGGATGTCTTTCTCCCGGTCGCGCCGGAAGAAATTGCTCCAGAGAAAGAACGGTTCGTCCGTTTCGGGCAGGGAATGGACGGAGTCTTGTGTTTCAGACATACGGGGTTTATTCTCCGAGTTTCCATTTTGTGCCATCCTTGGCATCCTCGAGCACGATGCCGAGTGCCGTCAGTCCGTCACGAATGCGATCCGACAGCGCCCACTGCTTCTGGGCGCGCGCCTCCGCGCGAAGATCCACGAGGAGTTGCATGACCCCGGAAAAGAGACGGTCATCGGTGCCCGCGGCACGGGGATCGGCCGGGGAACGCAGAATGCCGAACACCGCGCCGGCGGTACGCTGCAAAAAGGCACGTGCGGCGTCACGCGCATTCGGATCGAGACCGGCCTCCCCGTGCAACACGCCGTTGACCTCGCGGGCCATGTCGAACAGCGCGCCGAAGGCCGCCGAGGTGTTGATATCGTCATCCATCGCCGCGATGAAACGCTGCTCGTGGCGCGCGATGTCGACCGCGCCGTGACCATCCCGCGCATCGGACAGGGCGTCGAACAGTCCCTGCAAGCGCTGCAGGCCGGTCTTCGCGGCCTCGAGGCCTTCGTGGGTGAAATTCAACGGACCGCGGTAATGCGTCTGCAGGTAGTAAAAACGGATGACCTCCGCGGGATACTTGTCGAGAATCTCCCGCGCGGTGAAAAAATTGCCGAGCGACTTCGACATCTTCTCGTTGTCGATGTTGAGAAAGCCGAAATGCATCCAGTACGCGGCGAAAGGCTGGTGCGTCAGGGCCTCGCTCTGCGCGATCTCGTTTTCGTGATGCGGGAAGATCAGGTCATTCCCCCCGGCGTGGATGTCGAAGGTCGTCCCGAGATATTTCATCGCCATCGCGGAGCATTCGATATGCCACCCGGGCCGTCCCTTGCCCCAGGGGGCATCCCACGTCGGTTCGCCCGGCTTTGCGTTTTTCCACAACGCAAAATCGACCGGACTCTCCTTCCGCGTGTCGGCCTCGACGCGGGCACCGACCTCGAGATCCTCGACGTTCTTGCGCGAGAGCTTGCCATAGGCGTCAAACGCCTTGACACGGAAGTACACATCACCGTCGACCACGTAGGCCGCGCCGTTGTCGATCAGCCCCTGAATGTGCGCGATGATTTCCTCCATCGTCTCGGTCGCCCGCGGATGCACATCGGCGGGACGGATGCCGAAGCGCGCGGCGTCCTCGAGAAACGCATCGGCGAAGCGCGCGGCGATGCGCGCGGCGGGGACTCCCTCCTCGTTGCCGCGGTTGATGATCTTGTCGTCGATGTCCGTGATATTCATGACATATGTCACCCGATACCCCCGGTATTCGAAGTACCGGCGCACGACATCGGACATCACGAACGAGCGGGCGTTTCCGATATGGAAATAATCATACACGGTCGGACCGCAGCAGTACATGCGGACCTCACCATCCGTGATCGGTTTGAATTCCTGGACGCTGCGGGTAAGGGTGTTGTAGATGGAAATGGACATGGTCGTGATTGGTTGATGACTGAATGCGAATGGCTATGATGGAATCATGAGTTCCCGCGCGCTCTGCAGCGCCGCGGGCGTGATTTTCTCACCGCTCAGCAGTCGCGCGATTTCCGAGACGCGCGCGTCGGCATCGAGCGCGTCGATGCGCGTGGACGTGCGTCCATTGCGCACGTGTTTTTCCACTTTGAGATGCGCGTCGCCGAGCCCGGCGATCTGCGGCAGATGCGTGATGGCGATGATTTGCCGCGTCCGTGCGAGACGGTGCATGGCTTCGCCGACCTTGCGCGCGATGCCACCGCTGACACCGACATCGATCTCGTCGAAGACCAGGATGGGGATGCCGTCGCGTCCGGCGAAAATGGATTTGAGTGCGAGCATGATACGCGAGACTTCGCCGCCGGAGACCACTTTCGCGAGTGGCTTGAGCTCCTCGCCCACATTCGTGGAGAGATGGAATTCCACCGCATCCCATCCGTGCTCGTCGCAGGAAACCGGCACACCATCGCGCACGAGGGCGCGCGCGTCCGCCCGCGTGGCGGGCAACGCATCGATGCGCGTGTCGAAGCGGGCATTCTTGATGCCGAGATCCTTCAACGCGGCGATGACCCCCGTGCCGAGCGTCTTCGCGGACGACAGCCGCGCGGTTGTCAGCGTCGCGGCGAGGGTCGCGACCGTCGCGCGGAGGGACTCGACACGACGCTCGAGTGTCTCGATCCGGTCGTCGATGGAGTCGAGTCCGTCGAGCTCGCGCGCGAGCGCGGCCTGCCGGTCGAGGAGTTCCGGAAGCGATAGTCTGAATTTCCGTTTCAGCGCGGTGATTTCCGCGAGCCGATGCCGCAGCAGCTCCGCGCGCTCGGGGGTGAAATCGATACGCTCGAGGTAGTCGCGCATCGTTCGGGCGATCTCGGACAATCCTGCCGCGCTGGTCTCCACCTCGTGCGCGAGCGGTTCGACGCCGGTATCGATGCGCGCGATCTCCGCGAGCAGCTTTTCGCAGCGTCCCAGCATGTCCACGACATTGTGCTCCCCGTCGTAGAGAAGATCAACGATCCCGTTCGCGGCGGTGGCGAGTTTCTCGCTGTGCTCGACCATGCGCAATTCGCGCTCGATCGATTCATCCTCGTCCGCCACCGGAGTGACGAGCGTGATTTCACGCAACTGATGCTCGGCGATGACCCGCCGTTCCTCGATGCGATCACGCGTTCGTCGCGCGTCATCGAGTTCCGCGAGCACGGCGACAAACGCGTGGTACGATTCACGATAGGCCGCGAGCGGCGCGGCGATGGCGGGATCGCTGTCGAGCACCGCGCGATGGGTCTCGGCGTGCAGCAGGGACTGATGCTCGTGCTGGCCGTGAATGTCCACCAGCCGGTCGCCGAGTTCGCGCAGGGCATTGACCGGCACCGGTGTGTCATTGACGAAGGCGCGGCTGTTGCCCTTCGCCGACACCTCGCGACGGAGAATAAGAACGGGTTGCCATTCCGCCCCGAGGGCTTCCACCGCGGGGCGCAGGAGCGGCAATGGTCCGGCATCGAGTTCCGCTTCGGCGATGGCCTTGTCGCATCCCTGGCGGATCATGGTCGTGTCGGCGCGTTCTCCGAGCACCAGTCCCAGCGCGTCAATGACGATGGATTTCCCCGCGCCGGTCTCCCCGGTCATGACCGTCAGTCCGGGGCCGAGAGTGATGCGGATTTCCTCGATCAGCGCGAAATTCCTGATCAACAGAGAGGTGAGCATGCGCTTCCCACGTGGTAGAAACTGGAAAATTAGACGTTCCCTATCTGACTTGCAAGGTATCGTCGCGTGCAGCGTGGGGAAAGGCAATTATCGGGAACGCCGGCGACGCCCTGTCCCCCCGGGGACGCCAGGTCACGGCTCTTCCGCTTCCCAGAATACGATATCGGGGATGTCGCGATGAAGGCCGTAGGCGAATGCCATGTGAAAAAAGACCTGCATGCCCTCGATCACATCCTCGGTATACCGGTAGCGGAAATGGGTGGGAATGGCCTCGACCGCATCCCGCGGATCACCGCCATGCATCTTTTCCTCGACGCCCTGCAATGCGGCGGTATCGGCGTACTCGCCCGCCGCGCGGACGGCCGCATCCAGGGACGGGTTCAGGCGCGACTCCCAGCCGATGAACACCTCGCGCACCAGCGGAAGCTGTGTCATGTCAAACCACTCGTCGATCAGATCGATCCGCGACGTGGATGCCAGCTCCGCCCGCTCCTCCGCGTGGGTGGTCAGCAGGGCATCGACGGAACCGAAGAGCGTCGCTGCCGAATGCATGTTGCTCGGTTCTGGCAGGCGTTGCAGCCGCGGGGACATGCCGTACTTCTCCCGCAGCAGAATTTCCGCCAGCATCGCCTCCATTCCCGATTCACCGAAATATCCGATCGTGCGAATGTCGCGCAGGCCGCGATGGAAGTGGAGCAGCCATTCGTTCGTGGCACCCACGGCCGCGACGCACGCCCCGCCCAGCAGGGCGAGATCGCTTTCGCGTTTGCCGAAAAACAGTGGAGAGACGAGCGCGACATCGGTTTCGGATTCCGCGAGAAGATGGTCCACTTCGCCCGCGCTGCAATCACGCAGCGTGAGCGTCGCGCCCGCGACACGATGCAGCGCATCGAGAAGATGTCGGTTGTGGACGGTGGAATGCGCGGCGAGAGTTGGCATGCGAGCTCCATTGCGGCAAGAGACATGCGGGGCATGTCTCTTGCATAATTTCAGATACGGGGGTCGGATTTACGTGGTCTTCGCGCGGACCTGCTTGGCGGCGAGGGTACGGAGGTAGAACAGTTTGGCGCGACGGACGTTGCCGTTGCGAACCTTCTCGACCTTCGCGATGGAGGGCGAATGCATGGGAAACATGCGTTCGACGCCCACACCGTTGCTGATCTTGCGCACGGTGAACATGCGGCGGAGACCGGCACCCTTGATCGAGATCACGATGCCCTGGTATTCCTGGATGCGCTCCTTGTTTCCTTCCTTGACGCGCACATGCACATTGACGACGTCACCCGGCTTGAAGTCGGGCAAATCGCTGCGCATCATGGACTGTTCAATGAGATCGACTTTGTTCATGGGAAATTGCTCCTTCGATTATATCGTCCTATTGATTCGAATATACCGCTATTTTCGTTTTCTTCTGTCACGGTCCGGGAGTTCTTCGTCCCCGTCGAGCAGATCGGGCCGGCGCTCGGTCGTCAGGACCCGCGCGGCCCGCGCCCGCCATGCGGCGACGCGTTTGTGATCACCCGACATCAAGTCCGCCGGAACCGGCATCCCGCGAAATTCCGGGGGACGCGTGTAGTAGGGACAGTCGAGTTCGCCTTCCATGAACGAGTCGGTCAGCATCGACTCTCCATCTCCGATCACGCCCGGGATCAGGCGCACCACCGAATCGATGATCACGGCCGCGGCGAGTTCGCCACCGGTCAACACATAATCTCCGATCGATATTTCCATCGTCACCAGCGCATCGATCACCCGCTGGTCCACGCCTTTGTAATGTCCGCAGATGATGATCAGGTTCTCCATCATCGACAGACGTTTGCACAGGCCCTGGTTGTACACCGTGCCGGCGGGCGTGGTCAGAATTACTTCATCATAGTGCCGCTGCGCCTGCAGGGATTCGACACACTCGAACAGCGGTTCGGGCTTGAGAATCATTCCCGCGCCCCCGCCGTAGGGCGTGTCATCGAGCGTGCGGTGCTTGTCATGCGCATGCGCGCGAAGATCGTGCACCGTGATTTCCGCATGCCCGGCGTCCTGCGCCCGTTTGAGGATGCTCTCGCTGAGCGGCCCCTGCAACAGAGGCGGAAACGCCGTGATGACATCAATCCGCATCGAGATCCTCGAACAGTCCGGGCACGGCCTCGACGATGATCGTCTTGCGCGCGGTATCCACGGACGTGACAATCGCCGGTACCGCCGGCACGAGCACCTCGATCCCATGGTAGTCGACCACGTACACATCATTTGCCGGGAGCAGCATCACATCACGCACGGTGCCGCGATCGTCTCCGGAGGCGGTGCGCACCGTGCATCCGATCAGGTCGTGAATGAAATACCTGCCCGGGGGCGGTTCCGCCATGTCGGCGGCATCGATAGAGATGTCGAGACCGACCAGCCGTTCCGCGTCTTCGCGTGTCTCATGGCCCTCGAACGTAAGGATCGGGCGAAGTTCATCACCCGAAACCGAAATCACGCGCACCGATTCAACGGAATCGGTCGTGGCACCAAGATACACCCGCGCGAGCCGCGTGAAGCGGCCGGGGACGTCGGAGTGTGACTGCACCTTGACCGCACCGCGAATGCCATGAACGGCGACGATGCTGCCAATCAGACAGAGATCCTGTGCCATGCTCGGTGTGTCCGCTCAATGTCCACGCATGGATAGAGGCGTCCGTGCTCGTATCGCATCGGGTACGCAACCGTCCTTCCGCGGGGAGGGATTATTCCGCCGCCGTCTCGCCTTCGGCCGCCGGTGCGTCGGCCGCCGGTGCTTCGGCTGCCGCGGCATCCGCCGCCGCTTTTGCCTCCGCTTCCGCTTTCGCGGCTGCTTCCGCCTCGGCCTTTGCCTTGGCGTCCGCCTCGGCTTTCGCCTTCGCATCCGCTTCGGCCTTCGCCTTCGCATCCGCCTCGGCTTTGCGCTGGGCGCGGACCTGCTTCTTCGAGAGCGTCTTCGCGCGGCGCGCGTCCTTCGCCTGACGCCATTTCTCCATTTCCTCCGCGATCTCGGCCTCGGACTTGCCCTTGCGCATCAGATGGAACCGCAGCATCAGCCCGGTCTCGCTGAGCAGGCTGCGTGCGGTGTCGGTCGGCTGCGCGCCGACCTGCAGCCAGTACAGGGCGCGTTCTTCGTTGAGTTCGATCACGGCCGGTTTCTTGAGCGGCTCGTAATTGCCGAGCGCCTCGATGAAACGACCGTCACGGGGATAACGGGAGTCCGCCGCCACGATCTTGTAGATCGGGAGTTGCTTTCTGCCTCTTCTCTGCAGACGGATTTTTACCACGGAAATATGCCTCCGGAAAAAGAATAAGTGAATAGAATATCGTTTATGATAATTTCCTGTTCATCAGACCCTGCGCGAACTGGCGCATGCCGCCGCGGGTGAGCCGCTTCATCATCTTCTGCATTTCGCCAAACTGCTTGAGCAGGCGGTTGACATCCTGCACGGTGGTGCCGCTGCCGTCGGCGATGCGTTTGCGGCGGGACCCGTTGATGATCGCGGGTTTCTGCCGTTCCTCGCGCGTCATCGAGAGAATCATCGCCTCGATCTTCACGAACGAGCTGTCATCGATCTCCTGGCCGCGCAGCGCCTTGCCGAGTCCGGGAATCATCTCGAGCACGGAAGACAGCGGTCCCATTTTCTTGATCGCCTGCAGTTGCGTGTAGAAGTCATCCAGCGTGAACTGGTTCTTCCGCATCTTCTGCTCGAGCACGGCGGCCTGATCTTCATCGAACTGTTCCTGCGCCTTTTCCGCGAGGGTGACGATATCGCCCATGCCGAGGATGCGCGAGGCCATGCGGTCGGGATGGAACGGCTCGAGCGCCTCGAGCTTCTCGCCCACCGAGGCGAACTTGATCGGTTTGTCCACCACCCGGCGGATCGACAGCGCGGCGCCGCCGCGGGTGTCGCCATCGAGCTTCGTGAGCACCACGCCGTGATAGTCGAGCCGGTCGTGAAAGGCCTTGGCGGTGTTGACCGCGTCCTGTCCCGTCATCGAATCGACCACGAACAGAATCTCGGTCGGATTGACGCGCGCCTTGATATCGGCGACCTCCTGCATCATCTGTTCGTCGATCGAGAGACGGCCCGCCGTATCGATGATGATGACATTGCAGAGGTTCTTCCTCGCGTATTCGAGCGCTTCCTCGGCGATCTTCACCGGCTGCGTCTCGTCGCCCGAATAGACCGGGACGTTGATCTGACCGGCGAGCTGCTTGAGCTGTCCGATGGCGGCCGGACGGTACACGTCGGCGGCGACCAGAAGCGGTTGGCGTCCCTGGCTCTTGAGATGCAGTGCAAGTTTTGCGCTGAACGTCGTCTTTCCCGACCCCTGCAGGCCGGCGACCATGATGATGGTCGGACCCGTTCGCGCGAAATTCAGATCGGCCCGTTCGCTGCCCATGAGCAGCACGAGTTCGTCATGAAGGATCTTGACGATCTGCTGTCCCGGCGTCAGGCTCTTGAGTACATCGGCCCCGAGTGCCTTGTCCTTCACCGTATCGATGAAGTCCTTGGTCACCTGGAAATTCACATCGGCTTCGAGCAGGGCGCGACGCACCTCCCGCAGCGTATCCGAGACATTTTCCTCGGAAATGCGGTGCTGGCCGCGCACGCGGCGGAGAGCTTCTTCCAGTCTGTCAGAGAGTGCTTCGAACATGGTCCTTCATGGCACGGATCGTGATCGATCGTGTTAGCTTGGAAAAATACGGATGTTGGGAGAAAATGACAAGCGAAATTGTGAGGAAAAGGCGCGAATTGGGTCCAAAGCCCCGGAATGCGTCGTACCACCCACGCGAGACTCACACCGCCCCGAAGGTGCGGGACATCATAGCCCGGGCCTTCAGGCCCGGAATGCGTCGTACCGCCCATGCGAGACTCACACCGCCCTGAAGGGGCGGGACATCATAGCCCGGGCCTTCAGGCCCGGGGCGAGCGCGACGCCCACCCACCCTCTTCCCCGATTTCCCTCAAATACTCAGTTTCGCCCGAAACCCCCGCGCGGCGTAGTAGGATTCCGCGCCGTTGTGATAGAGGAACACACGCCCGTAGCGCCGGTCGCAGAACAGCCCACCGCCGCGCGCGCGCACGTCCTCCGGGGTGGCCACCCAGCTGGAGGTTTTCAGATCGAATTCCCCCACTTCCTGGAGCTGCCGGTACTCCGCCTCCGTCAGCAGTTCGATGCCCATGGACGCCGCCATTCCGACCGCGCTTCCCTCGGGTTTGTGCTCCTTCCGGGATGCGAGGGCCTCGTCATCATAACAGAGGCTCCGGCGTCCTTTCGGACTCTCCGCCGCGCAGTCCATGAAAACATACGCGCCGGTCTTTGTCTCACGCGCGACAACATCCGGCTCCCCTCCGGTTTCCTCCATTGCGAGCAGGGACCGGAGTTTCTTCGGATTGTTCTCCAGACGGGCCCGCACGTCCGTCCAAAGGAGTTTCGGATGGCGATATCGGTTGGTTTCGAAGCGGGCTTGCAGGATACCGAGGAGTTCGTTGCGCTTTGTTGTATTCATAGAAAATCATCTCTCCTTTCGATTGAATCGACAAGAGTAATGCGAAAGGAAATCGTGTGCAAGCCTTGCCGTGACTGCTGCGTGTGTTCAATTCCGGGCATGCAGCACGGAGACCGGCCACGATCCCAGGGTCGGTCCCTCAGGTACTCGCGGAAGCAGCATGACGGTCTGAGTGGGATCAAGATGCATTCGCACCGGGCTCGTCCGTGGCTGGATGAGCGGATCCGACCGATCCTCTCCGTGAAATTCACGACCATCGAAATGATGGAAAAACGGACCCGGACCGAGAATCATGAAATCCGCATCACTGATGCCCGCGATGCAATAGATTCCTGGCGTCGGGAGCGGTGCCGGCAGCCCTTCGACATGTGTCACGCGTGAACCGTACACGCGGTGGAGAAAACGTCCGCCAAGGTAGATCACCCCCGAAGGCGCAACCCATACCGCCCACAATTCGTCGTCGATGCGCAGACTGGGATCGTCTCCCTCTCTGTCCGTGACCACCGGCGCCGTCGTGCGCCCGTCGCTGCGCCAGAGGGTAGCTGACCCTGCCGCCCTGTCGAAGATCAATGCGTACACCATACCGTCATGGACAGCGAGGTCAAAGACGCTGCAGGTGGATCCCGGCGGCTGCATCAACTGCTCGATCTCCCGCGGGGTCGCGCGGAAGACGGACCCGTCCGCGCCGCCGAACACGACGGCCTCACCGCCGAAATGCCGGAGATAGGCGTGGTTGAGGCGCTGCGGGAGAGGACGGACGTTGGCTTGCCCGTTCGAGTAATAGATGATTTCATACTCGGTGAGTATCACGATGCTGCCGTCCGGGAGAAGCTCGAGCGCGAGGCCGGCTCCGCGGGCGTCAAGACCCGCGCCGTTCAATCGGAAGCCATCATGGATGAAGAGTGGAGCCGCCGTGCCGGTCAGCAGCACGCGTCCATCAGGCGCGCAACGAACATCATTGAGATCACTGTATCCCCCCAACCACTGCAAATCCAGCGAACGTCGGCTGACGGGAAATGTCCGCACCACGATGGAATCACGTTTCCATTCCCCGCTATCCGGTGTCCGTTCGACCACCGCGTAGATGTAGGGACGGTCCTCCTCAAGGCGAACATCGGTGAACACCGTGTCCTTGAACAGGCTGTGGAAGACGTGGATGCGGATGTCATCGCGATAGAGTTCGACATCCCGCCCTGCTTTGTAACGGATTTCCAGCTCCGCCGCGACCGCGGTGACATACGTGCAGCCGATTGCCAGCGTTGTATCCACCGTTCGTGGGCCATCATGAGCCGCAGGCGGCTGGTCCTCTGTGCATGCCGCCGCCACGAAGAACAGCATCCAGCAAATCAGTGACACTCGCATTGCCATCTTTGCCATCGGAGGAGCCCTCCTCTGTCTGTGGATGTCAATCAGCTGTCATTCTGGACACGGAGATCGGAATTCTGTTACAACTTGACTACCCGCCCCGTGAATCGCACCTCCTCCCCGTCCGCGTCCGTTCCGCGGAACGTGTAGAAGTACGTCCCCGCGGGCAACACGCCGTTGCGCCAGACGACACCGTGCACGCCAATACCATCGGGCGGTGAAGCGACGCGGCCGACTTCCCGGCCGTCGAGATCATGCACGGTGAGTGTCAGTCCGCGTGTCTCGCGCGGCAGGGTGTAGCGAATCGTGGTCTCCTCGACCATCGGATTGGGATGACAGCCCACGTCGAGAATCCACTCCCGTCCCGCGACGGGCAATTGCATGCCACGCACGTTATTGCTCTCGCAGAATTCATCATAGGCCGCGGCGGGATCGAGGAGCACGAAGAATTCGAAGCGTTTGGCCTCTTCGGGCACGTCGACGGTGGCCGCGAGCACGGCAGTGGAGAACGCCGGGAGTGCGTCGATCTGCCTCCCGGCGAGCAGCAGCGTATCCGTGCCGTTGACGATGCCATAAAACGCCGCACCCACGCCCGTGGTGGGAACGGGACCGTTCTCGACCTCGACATACAGGGTCACCATTCCACCCGGACAAACTTCCGGCCTCGAGGTCAGCAGGCGACGGATCGCGACATCAGGCGCGGGAAGGTCGATCGCGCGGTCGTCCGGCACGAGAAAGCGATCCTTCACGAGTTTGCCCGACAGCGCATAGTCGCCGTCGTAGGATGCGACCATGGACGCGACAATCTCGGTGCTGTCATACACACGCGCGCAGGCGTTGTCGGCGGCGCGGAACGGGAGCAGCAGTCGACAGGTCTCGCCGGGCAGGATGGTCGGACACGCCGCCTCCACCGCGCCGGATGCAACGGAAACATTCGGCGGCAGCGCGTCCTCGTCGGCGGCGAAACGCAGTCCGGGCTGGATGCGCAGCACCACGTCCTCCGCGACGGCGCTGCCCTGATTGCTCAGCGTGAAGGACACGAGCATGCGGTCGGCGCCGTCGGCGCCGAAACAGGGCAGCGATGTGGAATCGTAGGGCGTTCCATCCGTCTCGACGAGCTGCTTGTCGAGCACGAGTTTGGGTCCCACGGTCGCCACCGACAGCGCCTTGCTCGCGCGCTCGTCGGTCCCGGTCAGCGGATCCTTGAAACGAAGTTCCTGTCCGAGGGTAATCGGCAACGCGTCGAGCGACGTGCCGCTGCGCACCTCGCCCTCCTCGAGAAGAACGAGCTTCGTCCGCTCCACTGCCGGGAAGGGATCGAAACGCGAGAGGTCGATGGTCTCCCGCCGCGCGGTCGCGTCATACCGCGCCGGCACCGTTGCGACCAGCGTGTCGAAATCGGCGCCGTTTACATCGCGTGTGGACCACCGCACGTTTCCGAGCCCCCGGAATGCGGGTGCATGCGCGTCCGTCCGCACATCCGTCAGCGCACCCTGACCAATCACCAACTTCTGGTACGCGGTCACATTGCCGCGCGCGTCCTTGGGCGCGATACTGAACAGACAGGGCGGGACGTCGAGGAATACAGTCCGGGTCCGCGCTCCATCGTACCGACGACGTTCGCCATCGATCGCGAAATCGATGCGATAGATGCCGTGCGCCAACAGGGGATCGATCTCGAAGAGAAACACGAAATACGCACGCCGCGAGGGTTGCAGCAGGGGCAACGTCCCACCCATTTTCACGAGCACCTCGCCCTCGGGCTGGTTGAAGCGCCAACCGGCACGGAAGGCGCGCGGGTCGTCACCGCCCTGGATGACGGCGCCGGTGGCGGGATCCACCTTCGCGGGCACCAGCGGACGCGGATACGACACGTAGGAAAGGACCGGGCGCGTGGCCCCGCATGCCGCCGCGAGACGCGGCGTAACCTGCGTGTTGATCCAGTTGTCGTCGCTGCCGTTGGACACCTCGATGTGCACGACGAGGAAACTCCCCTCTTCCGCGCGCGGATACGCCGCGAGATCCGGGTTCGACGGATCGGCGTCGGGCACGAGCGTGACCGCGTGCCGGTCGCGTGCGGGATCGATGATGCTGGACTGGTTCGGCGCGGGTTCGATGAGCCCGCAGGGATCCTTCCCTCCGGCGTAGGTGGTGATCGTGGTCTGTCCATCGCCGTAGGAGAGATGCCAGGGATCCATGTTTCCGTTAAACAGATGCGGTTCTCCCTTATCCTCGATCACGTGTTTCACATACACCGTGTCGATCCCGAAGCGCGCGAGCGACGGACTCACGGTCGAGGTGAATGTCATGTTCGTCCCTTCCGCCCAGGCGGAAAGTGCATGGGAGAAGAGCACCCACGGCGAGCCGCCGAAGATCTCCTCCACCACCAGCCAGCCGCCCTTGCTGATGGCGATCGATCCTTCGCGTCCCTTCCCCTCGTACTCGGCGTGAATGGTGACATGCGTTTTCCCCAGCGTCTCGAAGAAATCGTCGCCGTACGTCCGGTCGGCACCGGAGGACCAGCCCGAGGTCACCCAGCCGTAAATGTCGTCCTGGAATGGCTCCGCGGGTTCGTTGGGGTAGGACTCTCCATTCCCGAGCATGAAGCCGTCGTGCAGGAAACCCGTCTTCGACTGGAAGCGGTCGCCCCGGTCGTCGATCCAGTCGTCGACGCCGTCGCCGTTGTCGTCGTCGAGCGCGGGAGGAATGAGCAGCTGCGGGATGTACACGTGATAGTTGTACTGGTCCTCGTGGATCTCGACCGCGTTGCCGGTGTTGGGATTGGACAGCCAGGGACGGAAGGCCTTCCCGTCGACCTGCACGATGGCGTCGGTGTCGTAGCTTCCGTCGGCGCGCCGTGGCAGGGTGATGCTGTAGCCGCCCATGCCTTTTGGAATGTCATAGACCATGTAGCCGAACACGCCGTCGCCGAGCTGCTCCACTCCCTCCTGTGCGAGCGACGGATCGTCGGTGTCGACGTCATGCCCTGCATTCCGGATCCAGTAGTACGAATATTCCGTCGACGCGTCGATGTCGAAGGTGAGCCGTGCCTTCCCGAACGCGGGCAGATGCGTGAGCCGCTCACCGGTTTCCATGTCGGTGGCGGTGAAGTTGTTGGTCACGTATTCGAACTGCAGGGGATTCGGCAGCGGCGCGTAATACGTGTAGGTCGACCGGATCGGCGTCGTGCGGTCTTCCCCGAAAATCGTGGTATAGGTGACATTGGAATATGCGCTGTGCTCGGGGGTGAAATTCTTCATGTCGATTTCCTCCCCGCCGAGGGAGAGCACGGCGATGAACTCGCGATGCGGCTGCGGCACCGTGCCGGCGCAGTGGTCGGTGGGCTTCAGCGTGTAGCCGGTTTTCGCCGTGTCGATGAAGGTGAAGCCCTCGTAATTGCCCACCTTCTGCCAGATGAGCTGCTTCCAGCACACCGCCCCGCTCGCATCGCGCTCCATCCAGTGCGTCCACGACGTGTCGGCGAGGTCGGGCGCGTGCACGTCGGGGGAATACGGATAGAACATCCCCGCGACGTCCTCGTCGAGGCGTCCGTGTCCGCTCGCGACGCCGGCCGACATGGGCACGAGGTCGGGCGGGTCGACCCAGATTTCATAGGAGCAGTAGGGATCGAAGAATTCGTGACCGGCCATTTTCCCCACGTCCCAGGTCACCTTCCACACGCGGATCTTGTCCCCCGGCTCCTCGACATCCACCACGCCGTCGCCGTCGGTGTCCTCGGCGCGTTTGCCGTCATGATCGATATCCTCGTACAGGCGCGCGTTTCCGCTGCGCAGGTGTTCCCAGGGATTGAGCCAGTAGACCTCGGTCTCCTCGATGTGGTAGTTCTTCGGGGAAATGGACGCCGTATCAAGCCACACATCGGGATGACCGTCACCATCCATGTCGAAGTCGGGATGCATCTGGTCGTCGCTGCCGCGCAGCACGTCGACGTACTTCCCGCCTGGTGTTTTCAGAATCGGGATGTCGATGGATGTGTCGGTCCAGTAGAATGGGACGTCCTTGGGGATGTACTGCACGTACCGCATACCCATCGCCGCGGTGCGCTCCTTGTTCTCCATCATCATGAAGACCTTGAACGGCTGATAGTACAGCCCGAGGAAATTCTTCCAGTTGAGGTCGGTGTCGGCGACGATGCGGGCGGAGAACATCAGGTCAACGTAGTTGCGGTACTTGCGGTAGGACGTGGTGCCCTGCACGTCGTCGAAGGAAACGATGGCATAGGACGCATAGATGTACGTCGACCATGAAATGTAATTGTCCACCTTTTCGTGCACCGCGCTTTCGGGTTCGGGCGTGGCGATGCGGTAGACAACCACCTTCTCCGAATGCGGGGCGAGGTCGATACCGGACAGTGTGAGGTATGGCGTCTTGAAGTCCGCAACCACGCCGGGTGTCACCACGTCGACGAAGTCGAAATACCCGCGCTGCTGTTCCTTGACCGTGATGCCCGACACGGCATGATCGCTGACGTTGCGCAGCAACACACGGATCTCGAGCGTGTCGCGGCGATCATAGGGTGCGGCGTTGCGTCCCACGCTCAGCGAATCGGGAAGCGCGTTGAACACCGAGCGCGTGACATCGATACTCGTGGTGAATCCCGAGAGGATCGCGTTGACCGCCCACTGCAGCTGGGCGCGTTCGTGCGTGGTTTCTCCCGGCTGCATGGCGCGGCTGCCGCCGACCGTCGGAAGCGCGGTATTGCATATCACCCTGCCCCCACGTGCCTGTGCCCCCTCGAGCGCGAACACGACCGGGATGCCCGTCCCCAGCACCCGTGCGATCACATCGGCCGCGCCGCAGTCCACCCGCGGCACGAGCCCGGAATACATCCGCGTCCCTGCCGCTTCAAAGGTCGCCGCCACGGGATGGCGGGAGGACGTCGCCTCGACATGCACGCTGCCGGTAGAATCAGCGGGCATGCCGTGCTCGAAATCCACCGCCCCGGACGCGAGCAGGCCAAGTTTCTCGATGACATACACCGCGTTGCCTTCGGTGTAGATCGTTCCACCGCGGGCGAGGAACGAGAGCAGACGCTCCTTAAATCGTGGCGCCGCGGCGAAGAGGCTGTCGATATGGAAACGCCAGTCCGTTCCCCGCACCGTGAATGCCGGGATGATCAGCACCTGCGTGGTCCAGGTCAGTCCCGCCGAATCGATTTCCCCTTCGCCGATGGAATAGGAGATCCCACCGAGCAGGTAGCTGTCGATCAGGTTGCGGAAATGCACGGCCTCCCAGGAAATGCTGGTATTGTTGGCACTGATATCACCGCGGAAGACCGCGATGGTTTTGGCATAGGCCTTGAACGCGATCGCGCGATGGTCGGCCGCGCGCCAGTCATATCCCGTGTACGGCACGGCCGTCACCGACGAATACCCCGACGGCGGTCCGTCGGGAAAGACGAAGGAACCGCGGTTCGGGCCATCCATCGCCCAATACACCGAAAACTCGCCCCAGCGCGGAAACAGCGTCGTGTCCATGGTCGCGTTGGTGAAGCGATGATCGGTGGAGGCCTGTGAGAGCACGAGGCGATAGGCGCGCAGCACGTCCCCCTGCCGTTCGTCGGTCGGAATGATCACCCCCTGCCCCCATGTCGCGGGCACAATGGACAGCAGCGTGAATACGGCAATGGCATACACGATGACACGCGTTCTGGTCATGTTCACTCCGAGTTGAAAACCGTCAGGCACCGGCGGGCAGGCTGTTTGAGCCGATGAGGATATACAAGTCTGTAGTTACTAACTTTTCCCCGAAAAGTCAACAGTGCGGAACATGTTTTTGCCTGGAACACGCATGCGCCGCTTCGCGGCGCGCGGGAGGCGATAGGCTGTATGCGCGGGGCCGTGATCGGTGCATCCCCCAATCATCCCGGTCGCCAGCCCCTTCACCCTTCACCTTTCACCTTTCACCTTTCACCTTTCACCTTTCACCTTTCACCTTTCACCTTTCACCTTTCACCACCGGCAGCGCAACATATTCACCGAGCACCGTCGGTTTCTCCATGACGGTCCCATGCACCACATCCTTGCCCAGCGCATCGCAACGGACGGGAAGGATGCGATTCTCCAGCCCCGGCTGCCAGGGCACGGAGACGCGGACATAATTTTGCGAAAACCCGTGGACGTCACTGCCGTCCCCGGATTCGAAAAGTACCCACAGCGTACGCATCCTGGATCTTCAGATCCTCCTGATGCGCGCGCGCGACATCCTCCGCCGTCGCCCCCGGGACGTCGTGTCTGTCCATGTATATCGGCATGGCCGTTTCCTTTCGTCACCCGGACAGTTCCGGCAACGTTAAAACAATCGTTGATGAATAATGGAGGAGAGGGATTTATTTACGGAATCACCAGTCCCCTTCTCCCCTGATCCAATTTTGATGCAACGACCTTGGCTTGAAAGCGTCCTGGTAAGATTATTTATGAGTCAACGCGCCTGCCCGTTGCCTCCCCACATCATCCTTGACATTCCCCTCCGAAATACATAAGTTCCCGAAAAACGGACATACGGGGCGGGAGGAGGACGCGCCTGACCCTGTGAGTGTCATTGACGTGATGTGAGGTATTATTCTGTATACGAAGGAAACGGAAAGTCCTTGTGGTCCCATGCCGCAGGGATGACACAACCTGTTTCACCAATCCGGAGGGTACCATGCGGTATCACCATCAATCCAACGCCCCACCGGGGTGTGTACCGCAGGCGCATTCACCAGATGTGTTACAATGCGGCATTTGCGCCGCCATCGTGCTGCTGTTCATCCCGTCAATGCTCCACGCGCAGTCCATCATCCCGCCGGACGAACTCGCCCGTCCGGACTACGTGCTCGAGATACTCACGAAAATCCAGCCGAGGAACCACCCCGGCTTCGGTCGCTGGACGGCGCCGCTCGGCGATCTCGATGGCGATGGCTATGACGACTTCGCGGTGTCGACGCTGGCCGACACGACGTTCATTTTTCTCGGCGGAGATCCTCTCGACCATGAACCGGCGTTCTTCGTGCTGGGGGGAGCGATGGGTCTCACCGCGGGGGATTTCAACGGCGACGGCCTCGTGGACATTGTCACGGCACGTTCAAATCTCTCGTTGCCCGATCCCGAGTTGAAGGGCACCATCCGCATCTACCTCAACACCGGCGGCCTGCCTCCGTATCCCGACGAACCGGACCGCGTCATGGTTGGCGATATACGCGGTGCACAGGTGGGATATTCACGATCTCCATGGCACTCCGGAGTCATCAGTGCGGATTTGAACGGCGATGGTATCGCGGACCTGCTCTATACAACCACAATTCGCTTCGACCCGGCCGCGGAGGGTCGGCTGAACCTTATCCTCGGTGGACAAGACTTCATCGAACGCATGCCATATCAGTTCCAGCCGCATCCACGCGGGAGGAACGCGTCTTTTGCCAGAACATATATGACCGGCGATCTCAATGGCGACGGCTGCGACGACCTGATGATTTTCGGCGACGACGTCGACACCCTCCGAAATCAGAGAATCCAGCAGATGAGTCTCTACCTCGGAAACCGTGAAGGGCTGTTCGACGGTCCCGACATCGTCAATCGCGACGACAGCGCCTGGGTGGTGGCGCGACAGGTATCCAATGTCTGCGATGTCAATGGTGACGGCTGCGATGACATTCTCAATGGCTATCCGCTCACGCTGTTCGGTTCGGCGCATCTGTTTCGCAGCTCGCCGGCGCTCACACTGCACCGAAGCATCTGGCTCAACGATTCCATCCCGAACCAGTTCCCGGATTTCTACATTGGTCCGCACATCATCAGCCCCGTGGGCGACATGAACGGTGACGGATATGACGATTTCATCGTCGGCGTGTCCACGCTGGGGGAACCCAACGGGACCGTGTACCTCCTGCATCCTGCCGGACCTCTCGGTGATTGGAAAACCGCGACGGGAAGGGTCGGAATCATTCCGGAGCGAGATCACCTTAACGAAGGGGCATTTCCCGCCGGGGACGTCAATGGTGACGGGTTTGAGGATATCATTCTTGTGGGAAGACCGAGCAAACTTGATGCGGATAGCCCTAGCCAACGCGTCTGGCTTTTCCGTGGAAGTCCGCGACTTCGCACCGGAGTGGAAAGCCCGCCATCTCCGGATGTCGGTGCGCTCGAGGTCTGGCCGCGGCCCCTGCCTGCCGGGGAGTCGCTTTCCGTCCGGCTTCCCGGGACGGGACGAGGGATACTCTCGGTATACGATCTTCTCGGACGAACGCATCTCGAGT
>JAVFAS010000043.1:0-31071 GCA_034002405.1 Bacteroidota bacterium
CACCATCGAGGCACCGCCCGCGAGAAGGGCGTGGATGGCTTCGCCTCCGAAGAGGGATTTCACCATGAAACCGAGGATGGAAGCGGCGACGATCTGCGGCAGGACGATGAAGAAATTGAAAATGCCCATGTAGACGCCCATTTTCTCCGGGGGCAGGGAACCCGCAAGAATGGCGTAGGGCATCGAGAGGATCGACGCCCAGGCGAGGCCGATGCCGAGTTCGCTGATGAGGAGGATATTCGGGTCCGTTATCAGGAAGAAGGAGCCGAGGGAGAGTCCGCCGATCACCAACGAAATGGCGTGCACGATCTTCCTCGAAAACCGCCGCGCCATGGCGATGATGACGAAGGCCATCACCGCGGCGAAGCCGTTGTAGACGGCCATGAGCACGCCCACCCAATCGGCGCCCTGGTTGTAGAGGAGCGATGTCGGATCGGAGGTCCCATAGATATGCTGCGTCACCGCGGGCGTAGTGTAGATCCACATCGCGAAGAGCGCGAACCAGGAGAAGAACTGCACCACGGCAAGTTGCAGCATCGTACGCGGCATGCCGGTGATGGATGCGGTGATTTCCCGCACGCCGTGGAGGAGTCCCCGCTGCGTGCGCTTCTCGTGTTCGAACGCCGCGATATCCGCGGGAGGATATTCCCGGGTACGGATCACCGTCCACAGCACGGCCAGGAAAAACGCGGCGGCACCGGCATAAAAGGCATAGCGCACCGAATCCGGGATCTCGCCTTCCGGCGCGGTGTTGGCGATGCCCAGCCAATTGGTGAACATCCACGGCAGGGCCGAGGCGATGATGGCGCCCGTGCCGATGAAGAAGCTCTGCACGGCGAAGCCGGTCGTCCGTTGGCGCGAAGGAAGCAGGTCCGCCACGAGCGCACGGAACGGTTCCATCGAGATGTTGATCGATGCATCCATCATCCACAGCATGCCCGCCGCGACCCACAGCGTGGGGGAGTTCGGCATGATCAGCAGTCCGATCGAGGCGAGGATCGCGCCGACGAGAAAGTACGGACGCCGGCGTCCGAGCCGACCCCATGTGCGATCGCTCATGTAGCCGATGATCGGCTGCACGAGCAATCCGGTGGTTGGTGCGGCGATCCAGAGAATCGGAATCGCGTCGATGCTCGCACCCAGCGTTTCGAAGATGCGGCTCACGTTGGCGTTCTGCAGCGCAAAACCGAACTGAATGCCGAGAAAGCCGAAGCTCATGTTCCAGATCTGCCAGAATCCGAGGGCGGGCTTCTCCGTCGCCCGACCGCGTTCACCATCGTTCGGATAGTCCATCTGCACCGCCTGCTTTCAATTGGGAAACCGTCGGCGTAACTTACCGCATCTTGCACAGAAATGCATTCCATCATGACCGATCGATTTCTTGCCTTCGTCATCTACGCCACCACGCCGATCATGTTGGTGCTCGGACTCGGGATCATGTACCTGCTCATCGGGGACCACGAATGGTTCGGGTACATGGCCGGTGGATATGTGCTGCTGCTCGCCATTCTGTTTCTCGTGAAAATCAGCATCTACCGCTATCTCCTGTCGCGCCGGGACGCGGCCCTGGCCGCCACGGCCGCGAAGACGGCCGCCACGAGCGCAGTCGCCACCCCGTCGACACCGTCCAGTCCCGGCCACCGTGGCGACACCCCTGTCAACGAGTGACACATGGCCGATGTCCGCTTCGATGGCGTTGCGAAGTCGTATGGAAACGGTCCGCCGATCATCCGACAACTGGATCTTCATATCCGTGATGGGGAGTTCATGGTGCTCGTTGGTCCGTCCGGCTGCGGGAAGTCCACCACCCTGCGTATGGTGGCCGGACTCGAGGATGTGAGCGCCGGACGCCTGTTCATCGGTGACCGTCTCGTCAACGATGTCGCGCCGAAGGACCGCGACATCGCGATGGTGTTCCAGAATTATGCGCTCTATCCGCACATGAACGTGCGGGAGAACATGGCGTTCGGACTGACGTTGCGGAAGTTCGATCGCGCGGAGATCGATCGGCGCGTGCAGGAAGCGGCCGGGTTGCTCGAGATCCGGGACCTGCTCGACCGCAAGCCGCGGGAGCTGTCCGGCGGTCAGCGTCAGCGTGTGGCGCTGGGACGTGCGATCGTGCGCAAACCGGCGGTGTTTCTGTTCGACGAACCGCTGTCCAACCTCGACGCGCAACTGCGCGTGCAGATGCGCGCGGAGATCCGGAAGCTCCATCGGCGTCTCGGCACGACGATGATCTATGTCACGCATGACCAGGTCGAAGCCATGACCATGGGAGACCGTATCACCGTCATGAAGGATGGGGAGATTCATCAAGTCGATGCACCCACCGCACTGTATTCCCATCCCGCCGATCGATTCGTCGCGGGCTTCATCGGCAGTCCGTCGATGAACTTCATTTCCGCCGCGGTACTCGATCATGGCAGCACATTGCTTGTCGACGACGAGACGGCAATCGCCGTCCCCGTCGAACAGCAGCCACTGCTCGACGAATTGCATGGTGGCCGGGTCACGCTGGGATTGCGTCCCGAGCACATCCATCTCACACCCCAGGGCTGCGCGTACCCCGCGCGTGTGATGGTGGTGCATGTGATGTCCGAGCTGCTCGGAAGCGAGATCTCCATGCATCTCACGCTGCACGGCCAGCCACTCACGGGCCGCGCACCGGTGATGACGCGAGTGGAAATGGGAGCGCGTCTCGAAGTGTTCCTTGACATCGCCCACGCACGGTATTTCGCGGCGGATGACGGCCGAGCCCTTTCATCCCGCGACCGGTGATGCGTCACGACACGTTCGTGCCGCCCTTGCATCGCGGGAGATGCCGATTGCTTTTCCGGAGGAAGCGGGTAAATTGCGCCTGTACTGCCTCCGGTGATCCATGAGAGCACTCCATCTTTTTTTCGTCCCGCTGACGCTGCTGTCCCTTGTCGCACAGGCGCAGCTTCCGTCCGTGACGATCACACCACATTCCCCGCCACGCATTTTCGCCTCCACGAACACGGACGCGGCATTCTTCACCGGAGTGCTGAACGGGCGCAACGCGAATGGCTTCCACGGGATCACCCAGGAAAAGCAGAAATTTTTCGAACAGTATTGGATCCACCTCGGCGAGGATCTGCTCGATCCAAGCACGGCGCGGGTAACCGTCACACCCGCGGGATTCACGCGGGAATACCCGCTGCACGGAACAGTCGAGCAGGTGTTCTTCGCCGATTCGATCACGCTGCTGGGCGTCGTGATCACGACGAACTTCCGCGGCAGCGTGCGCATCATCCCGGCATTTTCGCGCTGGTGGGAGGACGGGATGCAATCAATCCACGGGGATATGTATCGCATCTTCAAGCAGGGATTGCAAGCGGCGGCGGCCGTGAACGGTCTCGCGGGTGAGTGGGAAGTGCTCCGTCCTCGTGATGCCGAGGCATACACGAATCCCGCGCCCGTGCATCTGCCCCTGCGCTACCGCGGCGAATGCCGTGGCGAATTCGCCTTTTCCGTCGGATACGTCCTCGCCGGCTATCCCCCCGTCAACCGCGATGCGCAGAGTCTGCGTCGCCTCTCGCTACGGCGGGAGAAACGCATCGCTGCGATGCTCGCCTCGACGGATTTCGTCTGTCCCGACACCGCGGTCACCGAAGCCTTTCGCTGGATCACCACATCGATGGATGCGCTGGTCATGCGGCAGATGGGCGGCGGCATCTACGCGGGACTTCCCTGGTTCGACGATTACTGGGGGCGGGATACCTTCATCGCCTTGCCGGGTGCCCTGCTCGTCACCGGGCGCTTCGAGGAAGCGGAGCAAGTGCTGCGTTCATTTCTCCGCTATCTCGACCGCGATACGAATTCCAGCACCTATGGACGTATCCCCAATCGCATCCAGCCACGGGACATCATCTACAATACCGTGGATGGCACGCCGTGGATGGTCATCCAGGCCTGGCAGTACGCGCTCTATTCCGGTAATGTCACCTTCCTGCGTGATATCCTGCCCGATGTGGAACGCACGATCGCGGGAGCATTGCGATATACGGATGCGAATTTTCTCCTCACCCACGCAAGCGCCGAGACCTGGATGGATGCCGTCGGGCCCGACGGACCCTGGTCTCCTCGTGGAACCCGCGCGGTCGAAATCCAGGCACTCTGGTATGCGCAGCTGCGTGCCGCGAGTGAAATGGCACGCGCGGTCGGGGATACGCGGCGCGCGGACGGATGGCAGCGGTACGCCGAGCGCGTGCGGGAATCAATGGTTCGGATGTATGTCGACGCCGATCGCATGCACATCGATGATCACATCGATGAAGACGGGACACCCGATCCACACCTCCGTCCCAATATCCTCTTGCCATTCTCCATACCGGGTTCGGATGTGTTTGACGCGCTCCCCGATTCCGTGAGACGCGGCGTGCTGCGTCGGCTGTTCGCCGAAACGGTATTCCCCTGGGGTGTCGCCTCCCTTTCGCAGTATGACGAGCAGTTCCACCCCTGGCACGATGCGCCGAGACATTACCCCAAGGACGCAGCCTATCACAACGGGACCATCTGGACATGGCTCACGGGTCCGGCCGTCACCATCCTCGCGCGGGAGGGACTCGCGGATTCCGCGTTCGTTCTCACCCGCGCGCTCGAACGGCTCTCCCGCGAGGATGGCGCGGTGGGCGCCATTCCCGAATGCACCGATGCGCTGCCCCGCGAGGACGCGTCACGACCTCGGCCGTCCGGAACCGTGTCGCAGGCGTGGAGCAACGCGGAATACCTGCGCAACTGGTTTCAGGATTATCTCGGTGTGCATCCGTCATGGACCGCGGAAGGAACGCCCGTGCTGCGCCTCGCCCCGGCCCTCCCCACCGGCCTCCTTCGCACGGCAGGTGATTCGGTCGCCGCGACGGTCCGTATCGGGAATAATCGCATCCGGATTTCCTATATCCAGGATTCCGGCACCCGCCGTCTCCGATTGCGGCATCTCGCCGGACGCGAAACCGTACGCATCGAGACCGGCGGTGATCCGATTGCGCTCCCGCCCGCGCACGTCGTGGACACCACCTTTCCCGCCGCCGCGATCGTCCCGCGTGTTCCGGTCGACACGCTGCCTCTGTTCGCGACCGCGCGCCCTCTCTCCGATTTCGCGACCATTCGACCCGCACCCTGGCCACGCGTTGACGGCGTCATCGCGACCCGCGTCAATCCCGACGCCGCCACGCTGTGCCAGAGCTTCGACGCGGCGGGCGATGATACCGGCGCGGATGGAATGCAGCGCTACCCCGTCAATGCCCTGTTTCCGCGGGGGATCGCCGACCTCCGGGCCTTCGATGTGCGCGCGGACGAGGAGTTGCTGTATTTCACGATCCGCATGGCGAGCTTGACACAGCCCGGTTGGCATCCGGAATATGGATTCCAGCTGACACTGCTCGCGATTGCGATCGATCAATCGCATGATCCCGCGGTGCAGTCGCGCGCGATCGGACTCAACAGCGGATTCGTCCTCCCCGAAGGCCGCGGGTACGACCGGCTCATCACCGTCGGGGGTGGAGTGCGCGTCTCCGACACGTCGGGCGCGGTCCTCTGTGAATTCATTCCCGAAACCACGGCGGATGCCTTCGGGTCGGTCGCAAGCGGTGAGATCCGTTTCGCGTTGCCGAGAAGCTGTCTGGGCGGTGGCTACGATCATTGGCGGTATACCATCATCGCGGGATTGCAGGACGACCATGGCGGTGCGGGCATCGGCGAATTCCGCGGCGTCAACCCGGTCCCCTCGCAATGGAACGGCAGTGGCAATCAGCGCGGGGTGAACTGGTACGATGTGATGTGGTGTCCCGGCGAATAAGTGCTTCCGGTGAGGATGCACGTGCGAAAGCGACTTGCTCTGACTTGACATCCTCGATCGGAACCGTATATTTCATGAATCGTCACAACCCGGAGCGCACCATGCCCCACATCACCCGCATTGTGGTTCCCGTCGATTTTTCGGAATACTCCAAAAACGCATTTCGATACGCGATCGATTTCGCCCGGACCTTCGATGCCGAAATGATCCTGGTCTATGTCATCGAGCCGATCATCTATCCGGCGGACTTCAGTTTCGGACAGGTCGCGCTTCCGTCGATGGAGCATGAACTGCAGGAGCGCGGGGTCGAGCAGCTGGACGCCCTCATCGCGAAGGAAGTCCCGTCGGGAGTGCGTGCCCGCGCCGTCATCCGTTCGGGAAAGCCCTTCGTGGAAATCATCCAACTCGCGAAGGAAGAAAAGGCGGAGTTGATCATCATCGCCACCCATGGACATTCCGGCATCGAACACGTGCTGTTCGGAAGCACCGCGGAGAAAGTCGTGCGGAAAGCCCCCTGCCCCGTCCTCTCGATACGCAGTCCCGAGCGCGAATTCGTGATGCCGTGAGGCGTCAGTAAAACGAGAATCGCAGGGTCCGCCGGCTCCGGCGCCCGGCGTCGTCGAGGCAACTGACCAGATGTCGCGTCGCGGAGGGCGTGAAGAACGTTTTTCCTCCATTCGGCACGGTCGCGTGCAGGTGTCCATCGACATACCAGTAGTGCGTTTTCACGCCCGCTGGAGACGCGGCCTGCAGCAGGATCTGTTGTTCCGCCCCACGTTCGATATAATAAGTTTCATCGCCGGATGGCGAGATCATCCGCGGTCCCGCTCCCCCTCCCCGCACCGTGCATGCCGGATTGTGCGGTGGCGGGTGTCGCATCGACACGCGATGTTCTTCCATCCACACCGCCAGAGCGGGATCGTACACCGGATACCACTCCTCCTCGAATCCATTGTCGGGGCGACACTCCATGCAATAGTGCATCGTGCGCGCGGGATCGACGGAAAATGGCCGCAACAGATCGCAGCGTTGGCCATGCGACACATCCTGGATATACAGATCCGTTATCCTTGTTTCACAGCGTTCGGTAGGGAGAAGGCCGGTCGCGGCGCAGACCGCGCGCGTACGTACGCGCCGTGGACGCGGGAGGATATGCTGTTCCATGCGCGTATCGATCGCATCGAAAACATCCACCAGCAGTGGCACGGCCATCTCCGCGCCGGAGAGATGCGGAGCGCCTTCACCGGAGAAATTTCCCATCCAGACACCGATGGTATATCGGGCATTCCATCCCACGGCCCAGGCGTCACGCTTGCCATAGGACGTGCCCGTCTTCCACGCGAAACGCGGCAGTCGGGATGTCGCGCGCAGATCGGCGGGCAGGTCCGGCCGGTCGTGTCTCGAGAGAATATCCGTGACAATGTATGCGGCTTCGGGCGAAAGCAACGCACTTCCGTCATCATCCCTCCGCGCCGCGCCGCTCGTCGCACGCATCCGCGGTGATCCGAGTCGTCCCCGCCGGGCGAAGATGCTCGTCGCGCGCGTCAGTTGTTCGAGTGTGACGCCACACCCACCGAGAATCAGCGAGAGTCCGAGTTTTTCCCGCTCCGCGGCGATGGTGGTAAACCCGCTCGCGGCGAGCCAGCCGATGAATGGGCCGACACCCTGTCGGGCGAGTTCGCGCACCGCGGGAACATTCAAAGAACGAAGCAGTGCGTCCCGCACGGTCACATCACCACTGAACGTCGCGTCGAAGTTTTCGGGGACATAGCCACCGAAATCCGCGGGAATGTCGAGCAGGCGCATGCACGGCGTGAGGGCTCCTTCGTCGAACGCACGTGCATAGAGGAACGGTTTGAGTGTCGATCCCGGCGAACGCACGGCACGGACGCCATCCACCTGACCGTGATTGGCCACATCGTCGAAATCCGCGGAGCCGCACCACGCGGCCACCGTCAGGCTGTCATTGTCGAGCACCAGCACGGCACCGTTCCGTACGCCATCGGCCGTGACGCGGTGGACATGATTCGCCAGCATCCGTTCGGCGATATCCTGCACCGCGGGATCGAGGGTCGTGGCGATCAGGTCGTTCCGCGCACCCGCGAATCCGCTCCGTTCGCGAATCACCTGCGTGAAATGCGGTGCGCGGCGGGGTGGCGCAAGACGGGCGGTCGTCAATCCCTCCTCCATCGCGGCATGCAGATCCTGATCGGCGAACGTCCCCGCATCGCGGAAGCGCCGCAGCCAGCGACGCGCGGCCCGCTGCAGCGGTACCGCGTCACGATCGAGCCGCAGCTTGTTCGGATTGTTTGGAATGAGGGAAAGCGCCACGGATTGCAGCAGGCTGAGTTTTTCCGGGGGACGGTTAAAATAAATCCACGACGCGGACGCGACCCCTTCGATATTTCCTCCCATGGGAAGCAGACTCAGGTAGCGCTCGAGAATCTCCTGCTTCGAATAGCGCAGTTCCAGCTGCAGGGCCCGGAGCATCTCCCGCAGTTTGACCGGATAGCTTCGCGTGTCGGGCTCGAGCATGCGCGCGAGCTGCATCGTGATCGTCGACGCACCCGATGTGCGGCGTCCCGCGGCGAGATTACTCCATCCGGCACGCAGCACGGCGAACACATTGACGCCCGGATGATAACGGAACCATCGGTCCTCTTTTTCGAGGATCGCGCGCAGCAGGTCGGGATTGACATGATCGAGACGCGTGCGCAGCCGCCATTTGTCATCGGTCGTCAACGTCGCCGCGAGCAGGTCGCCACGGCGATCGAAGACCTGAACGGAATAGGAGGGAAACGGCGGTGGCGGGAACACGCGGTCGATCCCGAACAACAGTGCGAGCGCGAGCAGAACAGAGCAGAGCACGCGGTCAACGCGACGCCATGGCGTCGATATCGATGCAATGGACGCCCGAACCACGACGCGCGCATGTGTCTCCTTCCGCACCATGACCGTGCCCGCTCAGCGCATGCGCATCGGTGCGATGCGGACGCGCGCGGCGCCGTGGTAGGAGTGGAACGCCGGATCGTACATCGCCTCGGCGGCCAACGCGGGTAACACGAACCCCCCCTGATTGACCACACGCATCAGGTAGACGAATTCACGTGTCGTCGACCCATTCAGCGTGGTGAACAGGATCAGGCGGTCATCGCGCACATCCATGTATTCGACCGGGAGCGGATTCGCCACCGGCCAGTCGAGATCGGTGGATGCACGAAGCCGCGTGTTCTCGATTTCACATCCCGCGGGAAGCATATCGGTAATGACGATGTTGTCGACCGAACGACCCTCACCGGTGACCGCGATCTTGCACACCACCAATTGACCTTGGCGAAGATCCTGTACGGAAACCGGTTGCCGCGTGCGATAGTCATACCACGCGCGACGGACCTGCATCCCGGCATCCCGTTCGTCGACGCCGCCCTGCTTCCTGATGCCCTCCGCACTCCAGAAATAATACACCGCACCGGAGCCGGAGGCCTTGAGCGTGATCTCACCACGTCCGAGTTCCTTTTCCGTGACGGAGATGGATGTTCCGTTATACTTCGTTCGTGTTTTCCCATCCACCATCACCGAGACCGTCAGGTCCGCGTCGGCGGTCCGTCGCGCGGCCTTGCCGAGCGCCAGCATGACGAACGCGGTTTCCTGCGTCGAGTAGAGGTTGTCGGCGCGGGCGGCGAGCCAGCGCAACATGTCCGGAATCTGCGTGTTCGATGGGTCCACCTCGAGCAAGATGTTCAGCATCATGGCATTCGCCCGCAACTCGGAATCGTAGCTGCCACCATTTTCCCGTGCGGGACGTTCGGCACGAAATCCCTTCGGAACCATCTGGTGGTACGAATTCCATTTCCCCGCCAGGGCATAGGCACCCGCGAGGAGATACTGCATGTCACGCGTGAGCAGATGCGTCCGACCCTTGTAATAGTTCATGGTCGAAAGATCGGCCTTGCCCGCACGCGCCATGACGTAAAGGGAGTACAGGATCTCTTTCTTCGCTTTCACTTCCGCGGTGCGGCCGTTCCCCCGCCACGTCACGTATTCATACGTGTCTCGCTTCCTCGACTGCGTCGCCAGATACCGCAGGACCCGGGCGAGGGTCTGATCCGACACGCGGTATCGCGCCGTCCGTGCCTCGAGCAGGAAGTGCGCGGCATAGGCACTCGCCCACCAGTTGGCCTCGCTTCCGCCTGGCCACGAGGGCATCGCACCATTGTAGAGTTGCATCGATTCAATCTTGCGAATCGCTTCGTTGACGTAATAGACCGGATTGTTCGTGCGGTAGTGTTCCGGCGCGGCGAGCTTGAGCACCTCGGCAAGGTACAGTTGCGGAAATGCGGTCGACACGGTTTGCTCGAGGCAACCGTGGGGATAGCTGACGAGCTGCCGGAGCTGCTTGGCGAAGCGGATCGCGGGAAACGAACTGATGGTCAACCGCACCGCCCGGGTCTCCGGGAGATAGTCATCAGCCTTCGGCAGGCGCACCGTCGCTCCGTTCCGCAGCATGCCGGAACGGCTCTCGACGCTGAAGGGCACGGCGGGACGTACGGCAATGTCGTACCGCTCGCGCACGGTGGCGATGCCGGACGAGGCGAGCGCGATCGTGGCAGCCCCGGGAGCGCGATCCGCCTGCACGCGGAACGCGACGCGGGCGGTGCCGTTCGCCGGGACCTTCACCGATTGGGTGGAGGATGATCGCAGTTGCAGCGCGCCTCCCGCCGTGAGTTTCACCGCCACCGTTCCGGCACGCGACGTGGTGTTGATCACCGTTACCGGCAGCACCAGTGAATCGCCGGTGGTGAGCAGGCGCGGCAGCTGGGGTTCGAGGATAAGGTCATCGGCGACCTTCATCTTCCGCTCGGCGCCCGCAAACCGCTCGTCCGTATACGCCACGGCCATCAGCCGGGCTTCGCCGTTGAATTGGGGCAGGGTGAGTTTTATCCTGACCCGTCCGCTGCCGTCGCTGCGCCGAATACCGCTCCAGTACGAGAACAGCGTGAAGCGATTCGTGGCGATCGGATTGGTGCGTTTGCGTGCGGCGGATTCGTCGTACCCATCTCCACCCACCGATGCCGTCGTCCGGACGAACTCGGGCAGCAGGAACTTGTACAGATCGTGGCTGCTCATATGCAACGCACGCTTGGCATACATGGTGGTGTAGGGATCCGGCGTTTCGAATCCGGTAATCTGAAGAATCCCCTCGTCGACCACCGCGAGCGTGACAAACACGTCACGCTCCTTCGCGGTCTGGATGGTGATGGTCTGCGTCGTGCCCGGCTTGACGCGCGCGGGCGCGGTAATCGCGAGCGGAAGGCGGTTCCGTGTTTTCTCGACGCTCATCGATGCGAATCCGTGTCCAACGAGAAAGGGCGTGTCGCCCCCGCCGTCGTGGGGACGGAACAACGTCGCGGTGACATACGCATTGGGCAGGTACTGTCCACGGACCGGCAGCGTCACTTCCACCGACCGCTTCTCGACGTCCACATACTGATGGTGATACACACCGTTGCGTTCGACGGTGATGAGCAGGCGGCCGGCGAACGGACACATGAACAACACCTTGGCATTCTCGCCGGGACGGTAGGACTTCTTGTCGAACACGATGTCGATGCGCCCCTCCTTGTCGACCTCGAACGACGATGCGGCATTGGTCGACCAGCCATAGGCGTAGAATCGCGTCCGCTGATACTCCGTCGCACCGGCTTTGGCAACGCGCAGTTCGTACTTTCCCGATCGACGGACCGCGAAATGGAATGGAGTGGCACCGCTCAGCGTCAGCCGTTTCTCCCACTCGATGATTTCCTTTTGCTCGGATGCATAGTAATATCGGTCGGCATAGTCTTTTTTCAAGACCGTCTGCCATTCGAGACGGACCAGTCGCACATCGACGGGAAAATTCTTCATCGCCGCGCCATCACGATCAACCGCGACGAAGCGGAAATCCAGATTCTTGTTCACACCGAAATAGCTTCCCGCGGACTGGATGCCAAGGTGGTAACCGTTCGGATCGACGGTGGCATGTTGCACGCGACTCACCGTGCGTCCCGTCAGGTCGAATACACTGACATACATCGCGGCGTCGAGGACCCCGCTCGATCGCAACGTCACCGGCAGCGTGTAGCCGATGCGCGCCGTTCCCTTCGCATCCAACACGCCATCCAGGGTGATATTTTCGATGCGGGTATCGGTGAAGGAACCGGAGGAAAAATCGTAGTCCGCGAAGCGCGCACTACGGAACGGGCGATGGCGGAGTTGCACATCGGCTTCGTATCGGAGATTCGCGGCCGGTGCACCGAAGAGGTATTCCGCATCGACGTCCACGTGAAATTCGTCGCCGGGTCGCAGCTGCGTGTTCCCGGATGTGAGTTGGACCCGGATCTTGTCCGGAACGAACTCCTCGAGATTGATCGACGTCGTCCCGATCAGATGTTCCCCACCGGTGTAGAGTTCGACCTTGTACGGGCCGGTCAGGGCATACCCTGGAAACTCCACCCGTTGCTCGAACGAGCCCTCCCGGTTGAGCACGAGCTTGTACTCGCGAAACGCGCGCCCGCGCGGGGAGACGATTTTCAGCAGCACCGGCACATCGGCGACGGTGCGCAAATCCTCGGTCCGAACAATCCCGGAGATCGCCGCGGTCTCGCCGGGACGGTAGAGATCCCGCGCGCTGTAGAGGAAGCTGACATACTCCCGCGAGGGCTGGCTCAACCCGCCCACATCATAGCGCGAGGTTTCCACGCGGGCATCCTCGAGATCGAGGAAATTGAAATCATCGCCCGCGGTGGCCGTGATCAAGCGCGGGGTGAATCCTTCCGCATGCCGCGCGACATCGGTGAATGTCACCACACCATCGGCGTCGGTGGTCCCGCGCAATAATGTCTGGTTGTTGCTCGAGAGTACGGTGACTTCGACGCCGGACAGCGGACGCGCGGTGGCGAGCGAGTTCACGAACACCGTCACCTGCGCGTCGCCCATCCGTGCGATCAAACCGAGATCGCTGAGCGCGACGATCTTCGAATCCTGGATCCAGCGGTCCTCGCTCGAACTGACCTCGATGACATAGATCCCGCTCCGTTTCTTTCCGAGCAGGCGATCGACATTGATGCTGTGCGACCCCAGCCAGTTCCTCCCCGTCCGGACCTCCACGGTCTCGGTATACAGTGCACGACCGAAATCGCCGACGTAATAACTGGGATTGTAGTCGGCATCGGCGTCATACCAGCGGTGCTGGTTCAGGAAATGCAGCACGTTGTTGGCGAACACTTCATGCGTCGCGATCTCGAGCGCATCGACGTTGACGGCCCGCACCTCGAGATTGCGTGCCCCGCCGCGAAGCAGATAGCGTCCGCGCCGGTCGGCGAAATTCACCGATGGCGCGATGTCGACAAACGACACCATCTGTCGGTATTCCTCCCGGAGTTCGCCGCCAAAGAGACCCACCATCCCCTTCGCGAGAATCAATTCGACGGTCTGCTCGTTTCCAAAATCCCCTTCGATACGGAAGAGATTCTCGCTGACGAAGAATTGCAGGGGACGCGCCGGATCCACGCGCGCGAATTCGCGCACGCGCTCCTCGTCCACCATCTGCGTGGTCGCCACCTCGATCCAGCCCGTTGCTCCGTCAAACCCCGCGGCGACACCCGTCACGGCGAGTTCGGTGATTGGAGGTAATACGGTCTGAAACTCCCGTGTATCCTCGAGCGCATTCTTTCCCAGCGTCGAACGCAGTCCTTCCCGCACGATGATGGTGAAGGTCTGCTCCTGCTCCTTCTGTTTCATCTCGCCGAGGGAGATCGCGATCACGTCGGAGGCCTGTTCGGTGATGATCCGCACATCACCGATGCGTTTCCCATCGCATCGCACGTCCAGATACTCCCGCAGCCGTGACGGTTGCACGGGATAATTGAAATGGAGATTCGCCTGGACGGTCACGGTGTAATACTGACGCGGCACGAAATTCCAGAACACGTCGGTTTTCACGAGATCGAAGGCAGGGGTATGAAAATGCAGCGTCTCGAAATCCGTCCCGAGCTCCGCCCCGAAGAGGACCGCGTCTCGTACGTCTCCCTCGTACTCCTGCATCGGTGCGAGCGGATAGTCGGGGGAAAACAGCAGCCGCCGCGCGGAAATCCATTTGAAGGTACCCGGGATCGGGGGGGTGAAGTCGACGTAGGTCTCGTCGAGCCATTGGTTCTGTTTCTCCGGTGGCGCGAGATCCCGCGAAAATTCGATCTCCAGGGTGGCGAGCAGCGGCACCTCCCCTTCCGGTGTGACGGAGACGATCTCGACGGAATTGGAACTGCAGGAAATCAGCGCGAGCGCGAGAAACACGAGCGACAGGCTGCGGGCGTATGGCATCGATACCCTCGGGATATGTTCGGGTGAAAGCGGAAACTATGGAAAACCACCGTTCCCGGCAAACGGAACCTCCCGGCTCCCCGGCGGAAGGATTTCAGAGAGGCGTGTCGTTATTCGTACAGCACGAGGTTCCGCAGGATGTCGCGCAGAGCGGGCTCGTACCGGTCGTATTCTTCCGACGGGGCGGTAAAGCGAATATGGTACCCCCGGTCGTGGATGGTGAAAATCAGATCAGCGGATGTGATCCGGCGCCTGTCCGCGCCCGGACCGGTATCGCGATAGCTGTAGAGCACGGACGGGACCTTGCGGTTTCCCACACGGATTTCTCCCTGTTCGGCGATGTCCACTTCGCTGAGCACAATCCCGAGCGCCCGGACTTTCGCATCGAACACGTCACGTGTCGCCTTGGGATACGGGTAGCGTGACAGCAGCACTTCGCAGCGAACGGCCGCGCCCGGTTGCGGCGAGAGAACCACCTCGGTCTCGACCGCATGCTCCCGATGCTCGACGATCCATCCCCGCGGCGCACGAACGGAGAAGCGGTACGACCGATCGGTGTACACCCCATCGATCACGCCGGTGCGCAACGCGCCGGCGTCGGTGGTATCGATTTCGTCGACGGTCAGCAGATCGATACGCAGCGCACCGTGCAACCGCCGCGCCTGATCGCGCAACATCCCCTCATCCCCCGCATGCAGCAGCTTGATGTGGACCGCATCGTCGAGAAATGTCCCGCGCACCGGATCGATGCTCACCCAACGGTCCGACCACGCTTCCATCCATACCGTCGCGCGCCAGCGACCGAACGCCGGACGGATGCCGAGCACCAGACGCGCGGGCACGCCGGCGGCACGCGCCAGCGCGACGGCGAGCAACGATGCGTGCAACGATGAACCGCGTGGATTCGTCACGAGTCGGTCGGCGGAAACGAGCGGAACAAAGTCATCGTGAACAAACGTCGACCCCATCCAATCCGTCACCGACCGGAGAATGGTCGCCACGCTGCGTTCATTGCCACGGAGCGCCGCCGCGCGCTCGCGCACCGCGTCGGCGGTGACGGTGAGCATCGGTGAGTCGCGAAGATACGCGAGCGCCTCCTCCTCACGCACCGGCAACACCGCATCGCCCTGCCGTTGTCTGATGCGACGGATCGCCAGCTCGACCTGCGCGGCATCCCCGGGTCCCTGCCTGGTGACGCTCTGCCGGAGGTCCTCCGGCATCAGACGGGCGCCGACCTCCCGTGTCAACGTCAGGCGCAGTGCCATGCTACGGACATTTTCCGGTGGCGTCGGGAGCGACACCTGCCCGGCATCCCAGTACACGCCGCAATCGATATCACAGGGTTCGATCCCGGCCATCGGAAGGGATGGATCGGCGTACGCCAGATCCAGGGCCGGCAGGGCCCATGTGATGATCGTCCCGGAAGTGGACACGATGAAGACACTGCCATCCCCCACATCAATGCGCAACTGTCCGTCCTCCGTCTCCCCGGCACGCGGGGAAACGCCGCGGCTCACAAGATCGCGCAGGGAAAATACCTTTTCCGGATACAGCAGCTCCGTTTTCGAAAAAAGAATCGGGAGGAAGACATCCGGAACCGCGGTGGCGTCTTCCCTGCTGGTGGTCACCGCGCCATGTCGATCCTGCCGGGTAATGTAGAGCGTCGACTGCGTCCGCCGCGCGGAGATACGGTATTCATTGTCACGGGTGAATTCCCGGCCGCTGATGGAGACCGGCTGCATCGCCGAGTCGACCAGCACGGTCAGGGTCCGGCGCCAGGTCACGCTCCGGTCATCGACATCGGTGTAGCGCCGCTCCTCGCGCAGTTCGCATTCGCGGTACCCGTTCGCCAGTGTTTCGAACGAAAGCGTCAACCGGCCGCAATGACTGCCGGACCGCAACACATGGTAGGTCTGCTGTGCGTGGAGGAGTCCGATGGGAAAAACGAACGTGAGAACGGCAAGGTGTATGATGGCTCTGCGCATGTACGACGGGCTTCGGTGCGAATGGTACAGAAGAAAAAAATACAGAATTACCGGCAGATCTGGTAGGATCCGTATGCGGTGCTCCCGTGCGACCTTCAGTCCGGATGCGGCCGGGACTCAGTGTGGCGCCCCCGTATCGTCGTCGCCCTCGTGGCGGGATGCCGCGTGCTGTCCCTCGAGAATCCGCATGTTGTCTTCATACTGCTGCACGAATGCCGCGTCACGCTGTGCGCGCAGTCTGCGCCGGCGCCAGGAGGGAAACAAGAGCAAAAACGCGATCACACCGAACACGAACGCGATGCCATAGATAAGCAGATCCACGTCGAACGCTTCTCCGGTACCCGCAAGGATGACATCCATCGTTCGCTCTCTCATAGTTGTGCGGAGAATGACGCATGATAGCGATCCCCGCATCGAATGTCAACATGATATGAGAGACGAATATCCTTTATTACGGATCCGGCCGTCACGCGGGAATCGCGGCACCTTCGTTCAACGCAGCGCGGGGAGACGTCCCGGGGTCCATGGCGCCCCGGCGGCTTCGAGCGTGCGTTCGAGCGCGGGCAGTGACGACGCGCCGATGTCCCGCAGGGCATCGATCACGGGCGTCAGCTGCGCCGCGACACGTTCGATCTCCTGCCGGTGCTGTGGGGTCGGACCCGATGTCGAATTCCACTGGCCCCATGTCACCTCGTTGAGCCGCTCCATGATCGAGAGCGGCTGCACGCTATGGCGGGAGCTGATGGTGCGATCACCCTGCATGCGGCGTTCGAGCTCGCGCAGCGTGTCCCGGATCGCGATCCACGCATTCCGGACACGCGCATCGGCGTTGGTGGTGACAAGTATGGTCTTCTCGAGAACGACCAGGCGATCGCCCAACTCGCCGAGATAGCGTCGCACGCCGAGCGCGGCACCTTGCACTTCCATCACCCGGCGGTGAAACGCGGCGAGCGCCACGCGGTCGGTCGCCGGAAGTGTCGTGTTCGTCAGCGGGCGCACGTCAAAGGGCACGGGGTTCACGAGCAATGTTTCCCGCCCTTCCTCGACACGGCTCAATTCGACGGTGTAGCGCCCCGGCACCACGAGCATCGCGCGATGGTCGTTGGTGCGACTGTCCTTCCCGACCGGGGTGAGCGCGGTGTATCGAAGATCCCAGACGATGCGCCGGACGCCCGCGGCAACGTCGTCGCGGAGACGCCGGACGACCGTACCGTTCCCGTCACGGATGGTGAACAGCACCGACGGCTTTTCCTCCTCGTCCTCGCGCCGCAACCGCTCCCATGCCGGATACGGCGGCACTGTATTCTCTTTCCGGAGCTCTTTTTCCTCTTTCTTGCGCTGTTCCTTCAACGATGTGAATGCATCGCGCAGGAAGTACGTGAAGGTCGCGCCGAAGGGTGGATTCGGTGCGGCGAAGAACGTGTTCCCCTGGTACCCGATGCGGCGGTGCTGCGACTCGATATACCCGAGGGCCTCGCGTACGGGAAAGATCACCGCCTGCTCCCGCGGAAGATCCTCGTTGATCCGGCGCAGGGGCGAGTAGTCGTCGAGCACGTAGAAGCCGCGGCCGAAGGTGGCCAGCACGAGATCGTTTTCCCGCGCCTGGATCGCGATATCCCGCACCGCGATCGGGGGGAGTCCCGCCCCGAGTTTCATCCATTTCTTCCCTCCGTCGACGGTGACCTGCACACCATATTCCGTCCCCACGAACAGCAGGGTCGGGACGACATGGTCTTCGGCGAGGCTGTACACGGGCGCATGCGCGGGCAGACCGGCGGCGATCGAGCTCCATGTCCGGCCACGGTCGGTGCTTTTCAGCACATACGGTTTGAAGTCGCCTATCTTGTGATTCTCGAAGGCGGCATACACGGTGTTCGCGTCGTGTGCTGACGCGCGCAGGCAGCTGACATATGTCGTCTCCGGCACGCCGGCGATCCGTTCGATCTTCCGCCAGTTCGCCCCGCCATCCTCGCTCACCTGGATGAGACCATCATCGGTGCCGACGTACAGCAGTCCTTCGACCAGCGGGGATTCGTCCAGGCTCACGATGTTTCCATACAGCGAGGTACTCGCGTTCTTCGACACGGCTTCGGGGCCCCAGACCCGGCCCATCACCGGCAGGGTGTTGCGATCGATCCGTCGCGTCAGATCGGGAGAGACCACGGTCCAGCGTTCGCCGCGGTCATCGGAACGGAACAGCACGTTCGCCGCGAAATAGAGCCGTGTGTGCCGGTGCGGACTGATCAGCAGCGGGGCATCCCAGTTCCAGCGATAGGAGTCCTCCCCCGGCGGTGCCTGCGGCTGAATGCCCAGCCGCTCGCCGCTCGCCTTGTCGAAACGGATGAGTCCGCCATGCTGCGACTGTGCATAGACGATATTCGGATCCGTTGGATCGATTTGCGACTCGAAGCCATCCCCGCCGTTCGTGATGAACCAGTCCTCGTTGAAGATTCCATCGGCACGGGTGGTCCGCGACGGTCCTCCGAGGCTGAAATTGTCCTGCGTCCCACCGTAGATGTTGTAGAACGGCGCGGCGTTGTCGACCGTCACGCGATAGAACTGCGTCACGGGCAGATTTTCCTTGAACCGCCACTGCAGCCCGCCGTCGTAGGTTTCGTACAAACCACCATCGCCGCCGATGATCAGATGTCGCGTGTTCGAAGGGTTGATCCACAGCGCGTGGTCATCGACATGGCGGTGATCGTTGCCACCGAGCGTACGATGGGTTTTGAAGCCGTCATTGCTGACCCGTGTGTAGGTATCGAGTGAATAGACCGTCTCCCGGTCGTGCGGATCGCAGACGAGCTCGTTGTAGTATTGCGGACTCTGACTCAGGTAGCCGCTGCGCTTCTCCCAGCTCGCTCCGCGGTCGGTCGAACGAAACACGCCGCCACGCTGCTCCGCGGCCTCGATGATCGCGTAGACGTAGTCGGGATCCGCGGGCGAGATGGCGAGACCGATGCGCCCAACATCACCGGTGGGAAGTCCGCCCGCGAGCACATCCCAATGCGCGCCGCCGTCGGTGCTTTTGTAGATCCGGCTTTCCGGTCCACCGTTGATGAGTGTCCACACATGGCGCCGCCGCTGATAGGACGCCGCGTACAGCACGTTCGGGTCGCGCGGGTCCATGACGAGATCGGTCACCCCCGTGTTCTCGCTGATCGTAAGGATTGCTGTCCAGCTCTTGCCCGCGTCGGTGGTCTTGAACAGACCACGTTCACCGCCGGGCGCCCACAGTGGTCCCTGCGCCGCGACATAGACCACGCGCGAGTCCGTCGGATCGATCACGATTTTTCCGATATGTTCCGACGTCGTCAATCCGACATTCTTCCAGCTTTGGCCACCGTCGGAGGAACGGTACACCCCATCGCCCCACGAAACCGACCGCTGCGAATTGTTCTCCCCGCTCCCGACCCAGACCACATGCGGATTGTTCGGATCGATGGTCACACATCCGATGGAGTACGAGGCCTGTCCGTCGAACACGGGGGTGAAGGTGATGCCGTCATTCGTGGTTTTCCACACGCCCCCCGACGCCACGGCGACATAGTATTCGGCATGATTGCGTGGATTGACCGCGATATCGCCGATGCGTCCCGACGTGAGCGCCGGTCCCACCGCGCGGAACTTCAATCCTGACAGCGTCGCGGAGGTGAGTTCCCTCGTTCCGTCGTTGCCCGATTCCGCATCCGCATCCTGCGCACGCAGGGGCACGGTGGTGAACAGAACGAGGAGTATTGCAGCGATGGTCGGCGTCAAGAACTTCATGGGATACCCAGCCAGGTGGAACGAGATGTATGTGAAAATTCCGTAATTTCACGGCATGGAGCAAACGCAGCAGCAGATCATCGACTATTACAACACGTTTTACGCGGATGAGGGATTTCGGTATTATCCCCCCGCCTTCACCGCGACGGTGCTGCGTGCCCTCTGCGCGAAGGCCGGAATCCCGCCGGGCGCGCGCGTGCTCGACGTCGGCTGCGCCACCGGCTATTACAGCGCCCTATTCGCGTCGCTCGGGTATCAGGTCACCGGCATCGACATCAGCGCGACGGGGATCCAGAAAGCCAGAGTACAATATCCGGATATCCGTTTCGAGGTGCAGGATGCCACGGCGCTCCCCTATCCGCCCGGCTCGTTCGATTTCGTCTTCGCGCTCGGGGTGAGCGTGGCCAACACACGCGACCTCGGCGAACTGCATGCATGGCTGGCGCATTTGACCGGGGTGCTTTCTCCCGGCGGCACGCTCGCACTGCTCGGTGGCAGCACGCTCAGTGGCGCACCTTCAACGCAGTCGGATTGGTTCAATCACACCTGGCAGGAAATCCGCGGTTTCGTCCCCCCCTGGGCAAAACAGGTCCAAGGTCCGTGGCTGACGCATTTCCGCCTGATGCGTGCGCTCCCGCCGCTGTTCTCGATGCATCCCATCACCACACAACTGCTGCGCGTGCTTCCCATTCATGTTCAACGGCGCATCGTCATCCTCTTCCGCAACGCGCAATAACCCCACCCCTTTACCTCTTTACCTCTTTACCTCTTTACCTCTTCACCCCTTCACCCCTTTCCCTCTTTACCCCCAGTGCGTAAGCACCGGCCACACCAACAGCAACAGCGACAGCACGAAAAAATAGATCTGCATCGGGAGATGCCATTTGAACCAACGTTCATAGGGAATCTTGGCCATGGTCAGCGTACCGATCGTCACGCCGGACGTCGGGATGATCATATTCGTGAATCCATCACCGAGCTGATAGGCGAGTACGGCGGTTTGCCGGGTGATGCCGGAGAGGTCCGCCAGTGGTGCCATCAGTGGCATGGTCAGCGCGGCCTTGGTCGATCCGGACGGGATAAAGAAATTCAAGGCCATCTGCATTCCGTACATGGCATCGGCGGCGAGCATCCGCGGCATCTCGGAGGTAACCGACGCGAGGGCGTAGAGGATGGTATCGATAATGTGGCCATTCTCCAGGATGACGATGATCCCGCCCGAGAAGGCCACGACCAGCGCCGCGCCCGCCATGTCCTTGACGCCGAGAATGAAATGTTTCGCGAGAAGGTTGGGGCGTTGCCCCGCGACCACTCCGGAGAGCACGCCCATGGCGAGGAACAGCCCCGCAAGTTCGCTGATGTACCATCCGAAGAACGAGACACCAACGACCATCATCACGACGCCGGCGAGCAGCACGAAAAGACTCAACGCATGTCGAAAGGTGAACGCACCGAGTTCCTTCTGCTGCCGCTGGATATCCTCCCGCCTTTTCACGTCGATGTCGTACAGGGGACTGCGTGTCGGGTCCTTCTTGATTTTTCGCGCATAGACCATCACCCAGGCAATGGCACTCGTGGTCACGACGATCCAGACCACGACGCGGTATTCCCAGCCGGAGACCAACGGGACCCCGGCGAGTCCCTGCGCGATCTGCAGGGTGAACGGGTTGAGAAAGGCACCGGCGAAGCCCACGCCTGCCGCGAGAAAACTCAGCGACACGCCGACGAGGCTGTCGTACCCAAGGGAGAGTGCGAGGGGGACGAAAATGAGGACAAAGGGCATTGCTTCCTCGCACATGCCGAATACCGCACCGAAGAGCGAGAAAAATGTCATCACGATCGGAATGACCAGGTACTCCCGCCCGCGCAGCGCGCGGACAAGTTGATTCGTCCCGGCCGCGATCGCCCCGGTTTCGTTCAGGATATAAAACGCCCCGCCGACGAGGAAAATGAAACCGATGATTTCCGCGAGTTTGAGAAAACCGTGCAGGGGTGCGGTGAATACCTCGAGAAACTGTGGCCGGGCATCCTCGAATTTGAAAGAGCCGACCACCGGGACCTCCCGCGTGACACCGCTGACTTCCTCGCTGATGCGCGTGTACGATCCGCCCGGCACGATCCACGTCGCCACGGCGGCAAGCACGATCAGCAGGAAGACAATGACAAATACGTCGGGGACTTTATTCCTCAGGGACATGGCTTCGGGGTACGACGAGGAAGGGCGAATGGCTGATGGCTGATGGCTGATGGCCGATCGCTGATGGCGAATGGCCAACAGCCAACGTACTACATCTGTGGATCCATCAATTTGTATTCCTTGACCTTGGTCTGCATGGTCTTGTAGTCGATCTGCAGGATCCGCGCGGCCTTGGCCTTGTTCCACCCGGTCCGCTTGAGCGTCTCGAGCAGAATCTGCCGTTCGATCTGTGCGGTATGCTTGCGCACGTGATCCTTCAGCGGCATGCCATGTTCAAGATCGGATTCGTCGATCTCCGTGATCGCAATGGACGCACGGGCGCGTCGTTCGGCGTCGAGTTCGAGATCGAGATGCTCGGTTCCGATGAATTCATCGGCGAAGAGCACCGCGCGACGGACGACCGCACGCAGTTGGGAGACATTCCCGGGCCAGGTGAAGGCGAGCAGTTTGTCCAGCGCCTTGGGCGTGAAGCCGTGAATGCTTTTGTCGAGCTCGCGATTGCATTCCTGGATGAAACGCGAGGCGAGATGGGGAATGTCCGTCTTGCGTTCGCGCAACGCCGGGACGTGGAAGCTGAACTCGTTGAGGCGATAGTACAGGTCGGGACGAAACTCCTCGTTTTCGATTTGATCAAGCAGATCCTTGCTCGTCGATGCGATGATGCGCACGTCGACCGGGACCTGTGTATCGCTGCCAAGCCGGGTCACCGTCCGCGTCTGCAAGCAGCGAAGCAGGCGGGGCTGCAACACAACGGGAAACGCGGAGACTTCGTCGAGGAACAGGGTTCCACCGTTCGCGCTTTCGAATTTTCCCTGTTGTGGACTCGCCGCACCGGGAAACGCGCCGCGCTCGAATCCGAACAGCTCGCGTTCCATGGTGCTCTCCGAGAGCGCGTCACAGGCGATGGTGACAAACGGACCGTCTGCTCTCGTACTCGCATCGTGCATCGCACGCGCCGCGAGGGCTTTCCCCGCACCGGCCTCACCCGTGATGAGAATATCGAATTTCGTCGCGGCGATCTGCCGAAGGGTGGCGATCAGATCGACCACCACGTCGCTGCCCCCCATGCGTTGAAGCAGTTCGTCCTGCCGCATGTGCGGCTCCATCCGCGGTTCCTGATACTTGCGACGCATGAGTCGCTCCTCGAGCGCACGGGAAATCATCTCGACCATTTCCTTCGTTTCGAACGGTTTGGCCAGATAATCGAAGGCCCCGGATTTCATCGCGTCCACCGCACCGGGAACGCCGGCGAGGGCCGTCATGAACATCACCGGAATTTCCGGATTGATGCGTCGCATCCGGAGCATCACTTCCCTGCCATCCATTCCGGGCATGAGCACGTCAAGAACGACGGCATCGGGCGGATCGCGGCGGAAGAGTTCGAGCGCGGTGTCCCCTTCCATCGCCATCATCACGGTGAGTCCTTGTCGCTCGAACAGTCGCTTTAATAGTATGCAAATGTCCTCCTCGTCATCGACGATGAGAAGCTTCATGCCACGATATTTCTCGAGCCCTTCCATGCGATTTCCTCGAATGTAATTCGAGCGTCAAAATACGGGAAACAAGTACCAACCTCAACATCCGACAGGAATAATTTCCCTTATTTTTTTGTAAGGATACGCACATTCTCCCTCCTCTCCGGATGCAGGAACGGCAATTGTATGGAATTCCCTACAGCATTCACGACATGAAGAGCACAGAAGCCTGCGGGAAGGCAATGGTGATGAATTTCACAACAGAGCAGTGTTGATTTATACAACACTCCGTATCTCATTGTTATTTATTAGGTTACACGACAGCATCCCCCGAGACCTCCCTCCTGCGTTGATTTATTCAACAGTGCGACCGTTCCGGTTTCACGAGCGGAAAGCGGGAAATTCCTCGTATGTCATTACTGTTCATGCAGTTACGCCTCATCGTGAAGAAAGTGACAATTCTGGCAAGGTAGTTGTAGTGTATTTCAACAGTTGAATGTTGAATCGCACAACACTTCACCACCAGTTACTTGGAGATTGTCATGGTTGCCTTATTTGTCGTCCTTTTCGTGATCGTACTGTTGAGCATCGATCTCTTCATTCAGGCCCGAAGCAAGCAGTATCCCATCATGGCAGCGGCTCCCGCGCACACGAATCATGTGGCGGGCAGGGAAACGCTGCGCGTGCCGAAAAGTGTATTCTTCCACCCCGGACACACGTGGGCACGGTTGCAGGACGGAGACGCCCTCGAGATCGGCGTCGATGATTTCGTCCAGAAGGCGCTTGGTGGCGTGGACGCAATCACGCTTCCGGCGGTCGGACAGTTTGTCCGTCAGGGCGAGCCCGTGATCACGGTCGGTCATGGTGGCCGGCAGGTAAGCCTCGTCGCACCAGCGACCGGGTACGTTCGCGCCATCAACAACGATGTCGTCGAGAATCCGGGGATGGTCGCGGAGAACCCGTACCGCGAGGGTTGGCTGATGATGGTCGAACCGGCGGAACTCGCGAGCAACCTCGCGGTGCTGCATGTCGCCGAGAGCGCGGTCAATTGGATCAAGTCCGAAGTCAAGCGTTTCCGTGAATTCCTCGGTGCAAGCGCGGCGCAACCCGCCTTGGTCGGCGAATCGATGTTTGACGGCGGCGTGCCGATGAACGGCGTGCTCAATCAGCTCGATGCACAGCACGTGCAGGATTTCGAGCAGCAGTTCCTCCGCTAATCCCGCAACGCATCCACGCGCGTTTGCAGTTTCAGTTCCACGGAATACAGGAGACCCATCCATGTCACACGCGATGCTTATTGACCTGACACAGTGCGTTGGTTGCGGTGCATGCCGTGACGCCTGCCAGCAGGTCCATCATTTCCCTCAGAAAGAAAACGAACGTCTCGACGCGCAGAATTTCACCACGCTGCGCACGATCGAAACCGATGATGGAGAAGTATACGCCCGCCAGATGTGCCAGCACTGCCAGGATCCCGCCTGCGCGTCGGCATGTCTGGTCGGGGCGCTCGAGAAAACCCGCGACGGTGCGGTGAACTGGGATGCCGATAAATGCATCGGCTGCCGGTACTGCATGGTCGCATGTCCCTTCGACATCCCCAAATACGAATGGGGAAGCAACAACCCCAAGGTCCGCAAGTGCACCATGTGCTACAAGGATCGCCAGCTCACGGCCGACATGAAAACCGATGCGGAGGGCTACGTCCTCGGCCGCGACGGGAAGCGGTTCACGATCGACGGTCAGCCGGTGAAAGCGGAAGACCGCGACATGGTCATCGAAATGACCACGAACAGTGACGGCATGCGCGCGACCGCGTGCAGTGTCGCCTGCCCGACGGGCGCCACGCTCTTCGGCGACCGCGATGAACTGATCGCCGAGGCGCAAAAGCGTCTGCGCGAAAATCCCGACAGCTACGTCCAGAAAGTCTACGGCCTCCAGGAAGTGGGCGGGACCTCCGTGCTCTACCTGTCGAGCGTCCCCTTCGAAAAACTCGGTTTCTACACCAAGCTGGATACCGAGGCCCTTCCGCAACGCACCTGGCGGGTGCTGGAGAAAATCCCCGACATCGTCGTGACCGCCGGTGTGGCCCTCGGTGCGGTGTACTGGATCACCAACCGCCGCGAGGAAGTGCGCAAGTTCGAAGAAGAAGTCAAGACGCAACGTTCACAGAAGAAACACTGAGGAGGCAGCCATGAAACTATCCATTCCACGCTTCACCTTCTGGAAAGCCGTCGCCGCGCTCTTCCTCCTCGCCGGCGGTATCGCGACCATCGTCCGCTTCGGATGGGGTCTCGGCGCATCGACGAATCTGACGGACGCGACACCGTGGGGACTGTGGATCGGCTTCGACGTCGTGACCGGTGTCGGTCTCGCCGCGGGCGGATTCACCCTCGCCGGTATCGTGCACATTTTCAACATCAAACGCTTCGAACCGATCGTGCGTCCCGCCATCCTGACCGCGTTCATGGGCTATGTGCTCGTGATCGTGGGACTGCTCTTCGACCTCGGCCGTCCATGGAGCATCTGGCACGCCCTCATCTACCAGAACCCGCATTCGGTGCTTTTCGAAGTCGCGATGTGCGTGATGACCTACACGGCCGTGCTCGCGTTGGAATTCTCACCCGTCGTGCTCGAGCGCTTCCGGCTGCACAAACTGCTGAAGATCGTCAAGGTCATCACCATCCCGCTGATCATTCTCGGCATCCTGTTGTCGATGCTGCATCAGTCCTCGCTCGGCACCCTGTACCTGATCGTGCCGCAGAAGATGCATCCGTTCTGGTACTCCCCGATGCTCCCGGTCTTTTTCTTCATCAGCGCTGTATCCGTCGGACTCGGCATGACCATCGTCGAATCATATCTCAGCGCGCGTGCCTTTCAGAAAACGTTGGAAACCCCTCTGTTGCGCGATCTCGCGAAGATGATGATCGGGGTCCTGCTGGTGTACTGGACCATGCGTGGCATCGATCTCATCCGTCGTGATGCGCTCGCCTTCCTGTTCGACGGCAGCTTCGAGACGATGATGTGGTACCTGGAGATTTCCCTGATGTTGATCATCCCGCTGGTGCTGTTCAATATTCGTGGTTGGGGACGCTCGCGCGCCGGGATGTTCTTCACCGCGATCAGCGTCGTGCTGGGCTTCGTCACCAACCGTCTCAATGTGACCATGACCTCACTCGAGGCCTATTATCACGAAAATTTCGGTGTGACCTACTTCCCCGGGATTGGTGAACTCGCGGTGACCATCGCCATCGTGACACTCGGGTTCGTGATTTTCGCGCTCGCGGTGAAACATCTTCCGATCTTCCCGCATCACGAGGAAGAAGCCGTGGTGCATCTCGATACGATGCATGAAGCCACGCAACCGGCATCGATGCATGCGAAGCCGGTCGCCGAACTGAACCGTCACTGATGAATTCACGGCCGCGGCGGCATGACGTCGCCGCGGCCATACCTCTCACACCCGTTCGCACTTGAAACCCACGCACCTTTCACCTCAACGCCGGTCGACATCATGAGCGTCAGAATAGAAACAACAGCTGAACAATGCGTATGGGTGAGCGCGGGTGTCCTCAACTATAAACTCTGCGACCGCGGTTTCGACTGCGAGCACTGTCCCCTCGATGCGGCACTTCGCGATCACGGGGGCGGCTGCGACGAAGACGAAAGCGGTCTCACGCTGTCCGCGGTGGAGTTTCCGGCGTGGAATGAGCTTGCTCCCGAACTCCAGCCGTTGTTCGAACCGTTTCGCTCGCTGTCGCTGTGTGACACGGCGCGATATTCCTCCCGCCACGTCTGGGTGCGCCAACTGCCCTCGGGCATGTTGCGGCTGGGGCTCGATGCCTTCGCCGCGGCGTTGATCCCGGACGACGCGCAACTGGTTACCGTGGCACACGGCAGTGAATTGCGGGAGGGGGAAGCCTTTGGATGGGTCTACGCGTGGAACAAAACGCTTCCTCTTCCCGCTCCTGTTTCCGGCCATGTCATCTGTCGCAGCGGCCGCGGTCTCGAATCCGTCGCGAATCTCCGCGGCAATCCCTACACCACGGGCAGTCTCCTCACGATCCAGCCCACCCTTGGCACGATGGCGGAGGCGCCGGTGCGCTCCGCCCGCGTGCAACGGACGCGATTCCAGCGCGGGACCCGCGCGCTCGCCGATCGGCTCATGAGGGAAGCCTCCCGCGCCGATCTCGGTCTCTGTCTCAACGACGGCGGGGCACCGGTCCACTCACTGCCGGAAATGCTGGGCCAGGAGCGCTTCTGGAAGCTGCTCCAGCAGCACATTGGCGGAGGTAAAGGTCCGGAATCTTGATCCCCACGCCTCCGTTCGTTAGATTGTGGCGGACTGCCCCCACCCGGAGCGTTGGATGCGCCTCTACCACACACTCAGCTTCAAGCTCATAGCCTCTCTCTTTCTCGCCTTGATGGTCGTTTCCATCGGGGTGGTCTATGTACGTGTGACCGCGCAGAATGCGGTGATGGAGGAGACCATCCATGTATGCGCCGAACGAGCCAGTTCCTTCGCGAAGATCGCCCTCCACCAGGGCATGCAGGAAAACCATCCCGAGGTCATCCAGCAGACCATTTCCCAGATCGGAAATGCGAGCGACATCGAACGCATCAGTCTCTACGACAAAAACGGCCGAATCGCATACTCGTCCGACTCGTTACACATCGGTCGCGTCGTGCAAACCGAGGACGAAGCCTGCGCCCCGTGCCACGGTGGCCGTACCGATTTCACGCGTACGCAGAGCAAGGAATTCGTGCGCATCTACAATTCCCCGTCGGGAAACCGCGTGCTCGGGCTGATCACTCCGATCACCAACCTCCCCTCGTGCAGCGATGGACCGTGTCACGTCCATCCGCCCGAGCAGACCGTCCTGGGCGTGCTCGACGTTCAGATGTCGCTGGCGCGCATGGACGCCCAGGCGGAAACTCTTCAGACCAGCGTGATCGTCTCGATTCTGCTCACCTTTATCATCCTGGCCGCCGGCGCCGGTGTTTTCATCTACTTCTTCGTGCACAAGCCCGTGCAGTCCGTGATCGCGGGAACGCATCGCATTGCGACCGGAGACCTTGGGTATAAAATTCCGCTGAAGCGGAAAGATGAACTCGGCCTGCTCGTCAAATCCTTCAATCGCATGGCGTCGGAGCTCAAGCGCTCGGAGGCCGAACTCGTCGAGTGGTCGAACACACTCGAAGAGAAGGTGGAAAAGAAAACCGAGGAGCTCAACAAGGTCCAGGTGCAGATCATGCACATGGAGAAAATGGCATCGCTCGGCAAGCTCAGCTCGGTGATCGCGCATGAACTGAACAATCCCCTCGCGGGCATTCTCACCTACGCCCGACTGGTCGAGAAGCGTCTCGGGCGGGCCGACCTCACGCCTGCACACTGCGAGACCATGCAGAAGGATGTCCGCCTCATCGCGGAGGAGTCGCGGCGCTGCGGTGATATCGTCAAAAACCTCCTCTTCTTCGCACGCAGCCGGGAAGGCGAATACCGGCAGGCGGATCTCAACGAGGTGATCGAGAAAACCATCCGGCTCGTGCATCACAAAATCGACCTGTATGATATCCGGCTCGAGGTGCATGTGCCACCCGAGACGGTGCTCGCAACCTGCGACCAGAACCAGATCCAGCAAGCGGTTCTCGCCCTCATCATCAACGCGATCGAGGCGATGCCCGACGGCGGCCGGCTGACCGTCGGACTCCACCGCGACGACGGGAACGCGCAGATCCGTATTTCGGATACCGGCATCGGAATATCCGAGGAAGACCAGCGCCGTGTGTTCGAACCCTTCTTCACGACCAAGGAAGAAGGACACGGCACCGGGCTCGGACTGTCGGTCGCGTACGGAATCGTACAGAGTCATGACGGACATATCCGCGTCGAAAGCACGATGGGGAAAGGTTCGACGTTCATTGTTACGCTGCCGATCAGCGGGCCATCCACGTATTTCCAGGAGCAGGCATGAGTGTATTCGATCCCACCGAGCTCACCATCATGATCGTCGATGATGAACCCAGTGTGCGGCAATCGCTCGCCGCGTGGTTCGAGGACGACGGCTACCGCATCGTCACGGCGCAGAATGCCGCGGAAGCACTACAGCGGATGCAGGAAGGACAGGTCGACATCATTCTCCTCGACATCAAGATGCCGGGGATGGATGGTTTGGCGCTGCAGGACCGTATCCGCGAGTTCAACACCGACGTGGTGATCATCATCATCACCGCGTTCGCCACGGTCGACACCGCGGTCCGGGCGTTGAAAGCCGGGGCGTTCGACTACACAACCAAACCCGTCGATCCCGATGAACTCTCGCACCTCGTGCGCAACGCCGCCGAACGCGTCCGCCTCCAGCGCGAGAACAAGGCACTGCGGCAGAGCATCGACCATCTGCAGTTCGTCGATGACATCATCGGAGAGAGTCCGGAAATGCAGCGCGTGCTCGAACTCGTGCGCACTGTCGCGCCGACCGAGTCCACGGTCCTGATCCTTGGCGAGAGCGGAACGGGCAAGGAATTGATCGCGCGGGCCATCCACATGAACAGCCGTCGTCGCTACTTTCCCATTATTCCGGTCAACTGCGGCGCGATCCCCGAAACCCTGCTTGAAAGTGAACTGTTCGGTCACGAGAAGGGTGCGTTCACCGGCGCGCAGTATCGACGAAAGGGGAAATTCGAGATGGCCCAGGGCGGCACCCTGTTTCTCGACGAAATCGGAACGCTTGGTCTGAAATCCCAGGTCGACCTGCTGCGCGTGATCGAGGATCGTGAATTCCATCGCATCGGCGGCGAACGTCTCGTCAAAGCCGATTTTCGCCTCATTTGCGCCACCAACATCAACATCGAAGCGGAAGTCAAGAGCGGGAGTTTCCGCGAGGATCTCTACTACCGCATCAACGTCTTCACCATCACTCTCCCGCCGCTTCGGGAACGAAAGGCCGACATCCCCCTCCTCGCGCAGCACTTCATCGATCGTCATGCGAAGGCGATGAATCGTCAGACGCCGGAACTCTCGTCGGATGCCATGAACGTGCTGCTCGCGCATGAATGGCCGGGAAATGTCCGCGAGCTGGAGAATGCCCTCGAGCGCGCACTGGTCGTCAATCGCGGGGACAAAATCGACCCGGAGGACCTCCCGATGCAGGTCGGCCGCACAGCCGCGCCCGCGCGCACGACCGGCACACTCGCGGACATGGAGCGCGAGCACGTTCTGCACATGCTCGAAACGAACAGTTGGAACATTTCACGGACGGCGGAGCAGCTCGGTATCGACCGGGTGACCCTGTACAACAAGATCGAGAAATACGGACTGAAGCGTCCGGAATAATACTGCATGATGGACATCTCCATCATACCACTGGGATCGCATCCGCGAGACATCGTGCTCCCGGATCTCAAAGCCGGTATCGAGCGCACGCTCCCGGTACGTGTCCGCATCGAAGAGCGACCGCTGGACATCGATTCGGC
>JAVFAS010000044.1:0-30990 GCA_034002405.1 Bacteroidota bacterium
ATCCTCCACCGAACATAAGCCATTGGCCATTGGCCATTAGCCATCAGCCATCAGCCAACAGCCATTAGCCATTAGCCATCAGCCATCAGCCATCAGCCAATAGCCATTAGCCATCAGCCATCAGCCATCAGCCATCAGCCATCAGCCATTAGCCATCAGCCATCAGCCATCAGTCCTCACGCAAGATTCTCGTATCTTTCCCACCGTGATACAGCGAAGCCATACGGAAAAGCGATTGCTCGCGGTGCTGGGGGACCGGCGTCCCGCGGATGCGGTACTGTTGCGATGCGAGGATCGCGAGCGCTGCGTGCGGTTGTACCGCGGAATTCTGATACGCGCGGCGATGGCGATCGAGCACGGCGCGATGGAAATGGAATCACGGCTCGGTGACGCGCTGCTCCGTGTGCCGTCGCCGGAACGGGCGCTGGTTCATCTGGACCGTGTGCTCGAGGCGTCGTTGAGTCCGTCGGGACTTCTCGGGCAATTCCTCCGCGCACCGCGGCTTCTCTCTGACGTTCTTTTCTTGATCAGCTCTTCCCAGTGGCTGGCCGACACCCTGGTCCGCGAGGCAGGTTTGTTTCGCTGGTTGCTCGTGTCCGACGCACTGGCCCAGGCACCGTCCCACGCGGCGATACGTGCGTCGGCGCGCGCGGCCGTGTGCCGCTCCGATCGCACGGCGTCGCGCATCAATGCGCTCCGCCGCTTTCAGCGACGCGAGCTGCTTCGCATCGCCGCGGCGGACCTGCTCGGACGCAAGGGATTGTCCCAGGTCGTGGAGGAACTGAGCGCCCTCGCGGATGCCGTGGTCACCGTGGTACTCGAGGAGGCGCTGGCGACGATAGCCCGTCGGCACGGTCGGCCCGTGCGCGCGCGTATCGCGATCATCGCGCTGGGGAAGCTTGGCGGGAACGAATTGAATTACAGTTCCGACATTGACCTGATGGTTGTGTACGCGGGTGCCATCGATGAGCACGACGACGTCATCGCGGTGGTGAAGGAAATGCTTCGGGTGTTGACCGAGCACAGCGTGGAGGGAATGCTGTATCGCACGGATCTCCGGCTGCGGCCCGATGGCGCCGCGGGCGCGCTGGCATTGTCGCTCCCGGCGACGATCGCCTATTACGAGCAGCGTGGCGCGGCGTGGGAGCGGCAGATGCTGCTGCGTGCGCGTGTCTGTGCGGGTGATGCGGCGCTGGCAGAAGAGTTTCTTCACCGCATCACACCGTTTGTGTTCCCCCATGGTCTGCGCCAGCCGCCATCGGTCCTGCTCGCGGATGTCCGCGCGCGCCTGGCGATGCGATGGAACGCGGATGCGGACGTGAAACATATGCGTGGGGGGATCCGGCATATCGAGTTCAGTCTACAGCTGCTGCAGCTGTTGCACGGGAATCGGACCGCGCTTCGAACACCGGGAACGCTGACCACGCTCGCCGCACTCACCGCCGAGGGGCTGATCGTTCCCGAAGAGGAAGCCCTGCTGCGCGACGCGTACGTCTTCCTCCGGCGCGTCGAGCATGTTCTCCAGCTCGAACGCTTCGAACAAACCCATACGCTGCCATCACGGGATGTTGATCTCTGGTGCGTGGCGTGGGCGCTCGGTTTCACGGACGTCGAAGATTTTCGCCGACGTATCGCGCGCGTGCGGGAGCATGTGGATCGGATCTGCGGGGTGATTCTCGAGGATGAAAAACAGTGCGATCCATCTGATCCGCATGCGCCGATCGCCCGTGCTATTCTCGACGGTCGGGGCAGCGCGCCACGGACGGCCACCGAGCGCGCGCGCCTTGCGCGATTGCTGCCAACGCTGCTCGAGGAGGCCCGGGAAACCACCCAGCCCCGGGAGGCGCTGTCCGGCGTCGAGTCCTTTCTCCACACCGCGTCTGACTCCGGTGCCGTCACCTTGCTCGAACATCCCCGTGCGCGCCGCCTTCTGCTGTCGCTCGCGGCGCTCGCCCCCGTGACGCTGCGAACCCTGGAGCGCGATCCGTTCTCGCTCGAGCTGGTGCTCAGCGGCTGGGACGAGTCCCGCCTCGATGCCCGCCGGTTGCAGCGTGTCGTGACCACTTCCGCGTTGGCGGGACTGCTGTTCGCCGATCACGACATGCGGGAGTTCAACGACGCGCTGACACGCACGGCGGATACCTTGCTCACGCGGGCGCTCGTCCGGCGTTTCGACGGGAGCATTCCCTTCGCCGTGGTGGCGATGGGGACGTATGGGAGCATGGAACTGATTCCCGGCAGTGATCTGGATGTGATTTTTCTGCATGCCGGCGACGGTGCGGACGACCATGAACGGGCGCAACAGCTCGCGCGCGATCTGATCACGGACATGCGTGGCGAGGGTGTTCCGCCGCTGTACGAATTGGATGCGCGGCTGCGTCCCGAGGGCAGCGGCGCGCCACTGGCCGTGTCGCTCGATACCTGGCGTCGCTACCTGCGAGACCGGGCGTTGCCGTGGGAGCGGCAATCCCTCCTGCGCGCCCGCGTTGCCGTGGGTGACACATCGCTCGCCACCGAGATCCTGTCGGTCATCGCGACGCAACGAACGTCCATTCCCCTCACGCGAGACGACGTCGAAACCATTCGCGCGATGCGCCTGAAAATGGAGCCGGAGAACCGTTTTCGCCGACAGGATTTCATCGACATCAAGAAGTCCGCCGGCGGACTGGTCGATGCGGAGTTCGCCGCACAGCTCTTGCAACTGGCGATGCCCGCACTCTCCTCCGGGACAACGACGGGGCAGACGCTCGCGGACGCCGCGCCGAAATTCCCCGACGTCGCCGATGCCGCGATGGAACTGGTCGCCCACCATGAGTATCTCCGCCGTGTGCAGCTTTTTCTCCGCCTTCAGATCGGTACGCCATCGAATCTGTTGCCGGATGGGAGCGAGGAGCGACGCCGGCTGGCCGCCGCGATGAGGGCGGCGGATCCGGACGTCTGGTTCGACGAACTGCGCGCACGCATGGCACGGGCACGGCGCAACTATTCCCGTATTCTCGACGCCGTCTCCTCCACGGCCGCATCCTGACGCATGGATTCACCACTTCCGCATCGACAACGATCGAGTCATGGCAACACACATTCACGACAGCAGCGACGAGTCATCCCGGCGGAACAGCGATCCGTCGCCGCAGGGTGATCCCGCGGTGTCTTCCGTGCCCGGATCACACAAACGATTTCGAATACTCCTCGAGTACGACGGAACGGATTTTCTCGGCTGGCAGCTGCAGGCGCGGGGCCGTACGGTCCAAGGAGAGATCGAAGCCGCGCTCCGGAGGCTTTTCGGCGCCGCGCTCCGTGTCCACGGAGCGGGACGGACCGACAGCGGCGTGCATGCCCTCGGACAGGTCGCCCATTTCGATCTCGATACCCGCTTGGACGCCCCGACCATGGGGAAGGCGCTGAACGCCGAACTCCCTGACGATATCGTCGTGCACGACACGGGAATCGTAGAATCGGAGTTTCATTCCCGTTTCTCCGCATCGTCACGGTCCTACACGTACACCATCGTCCACCATCGCGTGGCGATCGACCGGCGACGGATGTGGGCGTTGCACACACCGCTCGCGCACGACGACATCCGCGTGGCCGTGGAGAGTCTGCGTGGCACGCACGACTTCCGGGCGTTCGCGAAGCATGTGCCCGACATGCCGCATCACTGGTGTCATGTCTTTTCCGCCTCCTGGGACACCGACGGAGACATCACGCGTTTTCGCATCACCGCGAATCGCTTCCTGCAGGGCATGGTGCGCTGCCTGGTCGGCAGTCTGGTCCATGTCGGACGCCGCCGTATCTCCCCTGACGACTTCCATGCGATTCTTGCCTCGCGCGACCGTCGTCGTGCTCCCATGCTCGCGCCCGCGCATGGACTCGTGCTCACCGGCGTCGCGTATGACGTGGACGAGCGGGCGGTGGTACGCGCGATCATGGAGGACCTGCGCATGGATTTGCATCGCGAGGAGTGAGTCGCGCCCCCGTCGCGTCGGCAATGATCCGCCCTATTCCCATGCCCGTTTCCAGAGATTCCTTCCATCCGACTCGAACATCAGCGCACCCGTGATATCGGTGCGATGCACCCGTGCCCCGATGCGAAGCAATCGCGCCACGACGTCGGGGCGGGGATGATGGAAGCGGTTGTTGCGTCCCACCGTGATCACCGCGTGACGAGGCCGCACCATGGCAAGGAAGGCCGGGTCACTGCTGGTCGTGCTGCCGTGATGCGCGACCTTGAGCAGGTCCGCGCGGAGCGCCTGTCCGTACCGCGCGCACATGCGTCCTTCCGCATCGATGTCGGTGTCGCCGGTGAGCAGGATGCGCACGCGGCCATGCACGATCATGAGGACGACCGACGACCCGTTCGACGGCACGCAATCCGTCATCGCGGGGGGGGAGAGAATGTGGATGCGCGCGGCCGGTCCGAAATCAAAGCAGTCGCCCGCCCGCACGTCGCGCATTTCTCCCGCACGGTCATGGATGATGCGCGTGAGCGCTCCCGTCTCGCCGCTGTCGGACCAGGCACAGCTGGTGAGGACGCGATCCACGCGCATCTGTTCCAGTACCGCGGCGGCGCCTCCCGCGTGATCGTTGTCGGGATGCGTGATGACCAGCGCCCCCAGCCGGTCGATCCCCGCGGCCCGGAGGACGGGAAGGATCACGTGCGTGCCGCTGTTCATCCGGGCATCGCCCGGACCCGTATCCACCAGCCACGCCGCTTCCCCTGGGTATTCAATGAGAATCGCATCACCTTGTCCGACATCGAGGAAAGTGATGCGCAATCGCGCGGGGGCGGACGGAATCGTGAACAGACCGCAGACGTATGCCGCGAGCAAGGCCAGCGCGACGATCGGGAGCTTTTGTCGCAGACGTCCGATCGTGCCGGCGAGATACGCGAGGAGAACGAGATACAGAATCCAGACGATCGCGCCCAAGGCCGGGATATCGAGGACAGCGAACGGAACCTCCGCCATGATGTCGGAACTCAGAATCACCATGTCCAACGCCGTGGACGCCGTGGCGGCACACAGCGCCGCGACGGCCGGCGAGATGACAAAGACAAGCACGGCGAGAACGGCACCGGTGACCACGACGAAAGTCAGTGGTACGGCGATCAGATTTGTCAGCAGGCCGGAGAGGCTGACTTGTCCGAAGTTCATCGCCAGGAGCGGGAGCGTCAGCGACTGCGCCGACAGGGTCAGCGCAAGCAGGGCGAGAAGGGCATCGCTGACACGACCACGCAACCGCGACGGGATCCATGTTTCCCATGCGTGCGCGATGCGGTCGCTGAACAGCAGAATCCCCAGCACGGCGCCAAAGGAGAGTTGAAAACTCAGCCCCAGCACCGCGAGCGGATCAATGGCCAGGATCACGATCCCGGCCGTGGCGAGGGTGTTGACGCCGTGCCCCGTGCGTTGCGCGATCGTGCCCCCGAGGAACAACGTGGCCATGAGACTCGCGCGCGTCACCGGGGGGGCGAATCCGGTGATCGCGGCGTACAGCCAGAGCAATCCGAGCGCAACCGCTGCGCGAAGCGGAAAGCGCAGGCGTTCGAGCGGGAAGAACACGAGGGAGAGGACGATCCCGGCGTGCAGTCCCGAAACCGCGAGGATGTGCATGATGCCCGAACGCCGGAAATCCTCGATCATCCCGTCGTCGATACCGCTTCGATCTCCGAGCACCAACCCGTTCATCACCGCCGCGTGCTCGGGGGTGAACAGCGCCGCGATCGCGCGACGGACGAACATCCGCGTCTCACTTACCACGCGCTTCCAGGCGGGCGATTGTTCTCGATCGTGCAGATGCAGATCCGATCCTTTCGAGACGGAGGCCTGAAGCGCTGCACCTTCCTGCAGCACCCAGGTGCGCGAGTCGAAGGCCCCGGGATTCCGTGGGAGTCGCGGCACGCGAAGCCGGCAGTGCAGGGAGACAACATCGCCCGCGCGCAGTGATTGCAGCGTGTCGTCCTCGTCCCAGGCACTTTTTCGGTACGAACAGAGCACCCGTCCGGTGACCCGCTGCGAGTCCCCTTCCGTCCGCACATGTGACGCGTCGAGGAGAAACCGTTGTCGGTCTGCCGCGATACGCGGATCGTCGGCCACGGTGCCGTGCAGCAGGAGTTTCTCCTTGCGATCAGCGAAGCGCAACAGGTCCGTGGAATACCCTTCAAGTACCGTCGCGAGTCGGAGCATTCCCATGCTGACGATCAGCAGGGCGAGGAAGATATCCCGCCCGATCGCGAAACGGTGCTGACGCCGTTCGATCAGGGTGCATGCGGCGGCACCGCCGAGGAACATGCATGAAACGGGCAGCAGGGAGTCTCCCGGCCAGCGGAGGTGCCATTGAAGCAGGACTCCCGTGGAGAAGATCAGAAGCACGCGCGGCGCCGGGAGCAGCGCGAGGGTGCGCCAGGGATGACGCATGATTGCCTCGATGCTGATGTCGAAATGTCGGCGGACGTTCTCCCTGTCCACCGAGGGTCTATTGCAGGAATCTACAGATTGCCGGCACGAGATGCGAGAGAGAATGCAGTCCGTCCACGGGAAATCCCCCGCGCGCGCCGAAGAGGATGAGCGGCACCGGATATCTCGTATGGGTTTTGATTCCGATCTCCTCGATGTTGCCGTGATCGCTCGTGACGATCACCAGTGTTTTCGTCGGATCGATCTGTTCATGCACACCGCGCAACAGGGCATCGATGTCACCGAGCACCGCGGCGGCCATGGCCGGCGAACGTTCGTGTCCCGCCTTGTCGGTCGCGAAGTACTCGAAGAGCGTGAAGTGATGCCGGGCAGCCACGCGCGCGAGCGTGCGTCCCGCCTCGTACGGTCTGATCACCGGTGCATCGGGATGACCGATCTGTGCCCAGCGCGCGGCGGTGATATCGGTCGAGATCGCCAGGCCTCGACGCAGGTCTCGGATGTCCCGGAACCGCACGTCCGCCGCGAGTGCCGCATGGATCCCCGCGACCATGCGCCGGCGGGGTCCGGCGAGATAGTAGAAAAATTTTTGCGGAAAGGCATTGGCCAATGCGAGAGAATGCGACGGGTCGGCGGACCGCAGCCGAGCGAACACGCTCCGTGCCGCGACCACGGGCTTGATGGTGGAATACAGATACGGTCCAAAATGCTGACCGATCATCCGGGCGGTGTTGATACCGGTATAGAGTGTCGACTGTCCGGTGCCGCTCTGCGGGAGGCCTCGCACGCCGAGCGTGGCATCGAGCGGGATGCAGAGTGCTTCCCGCGTCTCGATGGTCCGATGCCGGAGCGACGGAAGCGCACCGCCGAGCAGTTCCGTCAGGAACGGTGGCCGCACGGCGAAGAACGGATTGCGCCGCGCATCCTTCACCCCGATCCCCACCCCGTCGAGGAAGATGAAAAGGACGCGTCGATCCGGAATCTTCGGCGCGCGCTGTCTTGGAACCCGGCTCATTCCGCTCCCGACGGACGTTGGTCTCCATCCTTGACGGATCCGTCAGTGGGGAGGCCTTCCGGGCTTGCACGGTATTCTGATTTGCTCTTCACGGTCACCGTCACCGGGCCGTCGTTGACCAGTGCGACCTGCATCATCGCCGCGAACTCGCCGGTGGCGACACGGTCGGTGCCGAGATGGCCGCGCAGTTCGTCGACGAATCGGGTGTACAACCGCAGTGCATGGTCGGGCTCGGCTGCGTGCCCGTAACTCGGACGATTGCCCTTCCGAGTGTCGGCATGCAGGGTGAACTGCGACACGACAAGGGCGGAGCCGCCCGTGTCCAGCAGCGCGCGATTCATTTTCCCCTCGGCGTCGTTGAATATCCGCAACCGAGCGACGCGTGCCGCGAGGTAGACCGCGTCCTCCTCGACGTCACCACGACGCACGCCGCACAGGATGAGCATTCCCGCACCGATCGCGCCCACGACACGCGGAGATTCCGACCGACTGTCCGCGACCGTGACGCTGGCTTGCGAAACACGTTGGATGAGCACACGCATGAGACGACGCTCCTTACGAAAACAGTTTCCGCTTGATCTGATTCATCTCGTCGACAATGCGGTCGAGCATGGGATTGCGTTCCTCGACCGCGATGGGATAGTAGTCACGTTCCGTCGCTTCCACATACCCGAAGGGATTGCGTTTGACGCCGAATTCCAGGCATCGATAATTGTCAAGCCGTTCGGCGAACTTGATGATCTTGCAGTCGATGCTGCTGAAGCGCATGCGCTCGATGTACTCATGATCTTCCTGCTCGCGTTGCACGCCGAGGAGGCGGATGTTTTTCGTCAACACCTCCACGATGTAGGAAATATAGACGCTGAAATTGTACTTGATCACCTCGGCGGTGATGATGTCCGAGTCCTCGAGCACGTCATGCAGCAGTGCCGCGCTGATGACATCGGCATTGATGTATTCCAGTTCGTGGATCACGATGCGGGCCACGCGGGAGAGATGCCAGAAGTACGGGGTCGAGTCGTTTCGCAACTGGTACTCATGCACGCTCGATGCCATTTCGTACGCACCGAGCACGGTGGTGAGTTCGACCGGATCGACCCGCGTGGCGATTGCGTCGATCAGTTCCTGTCGTGAGAAGAACGTCTGGTTGTAAATCGGCAGGGTGGATTCCATATCGTGCGGAAAAAAAAAGAGGCTGTCATCACAAATGAGGACAGCCTCGTCGTTTGGCGGACGTGTCAGTACTTGTTCTTGACGCGCGCGAAAATATCCTCGATTGTCATTTTGTCGCCCTCGATCTTCACGCGACGCCATTCCTCCTGGAAAGTCTCTGCTCCGTCCCATGTTCCTTGGCCACCGGAGTTGGAGTACTTGTACAGCAGGTCGCCTTCGTCGATCTCGACGACCAGTGTCCATTGATTGTCACCGAAGTTCTTGTCGCCGTTTTCTCCGTTGTCCCACATGCGGACGGTATTCGGTTCCATGTTCGCCAGCTCCTTGCGATTGCCGGCGATGAACACCGAAGTGATCGCCTCGCGGTCGACCAGCCTGCAGAGGAAGGTGACCGTGGTGCGCTTCCGCGGTTTGGACCATTCGGGCGTGAATTCGGACGCGTTGATGAAGGGTGCGAATTTGCTTGGAGCGGCCTGTCCGGCACGCGTGTAGCTGTCGGCAAGCAGCGTGCGGAAGGAGGCTTCGTAGGGCTTCGGCGCTTCCTTTTGCACCGAGCGGGTGTTGAAGACCTCGAACCAATGCGGACTGGTTGCCGCGTGGAAGAAGCTCATCGGCAGTGACGAGAAGCGATCGAGATATTCCGGTGCCGTGACAGTCTCGGCCGATCCGAGGTCCGCGCGGGCCTGACGGAGGTAGTCCCACGCCGAATTCGTTTCCTTCGTGCCGATCCACATGTCGAAGTTGCCATTGTAGCGCGAGCCGGCGGCGAGTTCCTTGATCTCGTCGAAATCCGCGACCTTGTTCGCCGGGATGCCGCGGAGGCGGTTGCCACGGACGAATTCGCTCATGGTAACGGACACGATGGTCCGATTCTTGAACAGCGTGTTGAGCTTGCGGTACACGCCATTGATGATGCCCTTGCCGTCGATATCACGCTGATAGTGTTGCCACGCCTCGTCGCCGTCGATGACGACGGTCACGAACGCGGATTTCTTCGGATTGTTGGGCGCGGTGGCCAGCACGGTGCGAATGAAATCATCGGCCGCGTTTTCCGCGTAGTAATTCCGGTATGTCCAGTTGAGCCGGTTCGTCAGCGTCGCGTGTGCGAAGGAACTGTACAACGACTTCCCGTCCACGGTCACATTGTACGGAAGCGTGGAGGGGAGATTTCGCGGCGAACTGTTGGCCAGCACTTGCTCGGCGGAGATGAACCAGTCAAAACCATTTTGCTTGAGCAAGGGAATCACGGCCGGCGAGATGGCGCCGTAGGGCGCGACATACCCGGTCGGTGTGAAGTTGAAATACTTTTGATAGGCGGCGATGCTCATCTTGAGCTGCGCGTCGGCATCCTCCGGATGCCGATAGGCCGCGGGAAGATTGAGATCGGGGTTCGCCTTTTTCGCGACATCCGAATCGATCAGCAGCGGGAGCAGCGCGTCGGAGTAGGATGTTGCCGCGAGTTCGAGCTGCCCGATCATGGCGCGGCTTTCGAACTTGGTTTTGTCGAAGGCCGGAACGATGCTGGCCATGACATACCAGGCGGATGCGACGATGCGCTCGCAGTCCTCTTCCGTGATCGCGCGCTTCAGGTAGTATTTACCGTCGCTGCGGAACGACACCAAGTCACGTAGATCGAGTGAACGGTAGATTCGGGTGCCCGTCTGAATCAGCGGCACACGGCGCTCGTAGAATTCGCTGTCGAAGTTCGCGAAGATCGCGAAGAACTTGAGCAACCGCAGTTCATCCGCCGAGTAGTTGGGATTTCCGTTGGCATCGCGCCATTTCGTGTACAGCTCCATCAGCTCGGGGAAACGGTACAGCCGGACTTGGCTCATCGTGAAGGCATTCCATTCATTCTTGTACAGCCATGCCTTGTCCTCTTCACTGAGCCGCTCGGCAGGCGTCAGACAGGCGTCGATCCACGGATCGGTCTTGCCTTTCATTTCCCGCAGGAAACGCGCGCCGTCCATCCCGGCTTCCTTCGGATTCATGGCGCGGTATTTCTTCATGTACGGTTCGAGCCGTTTGACGTACACCTCCTGCAACTGCCAGAGCAGTGTCGGGGAGAGTACCACGGTCGCATGCACGTTCGGGTAGCGCTGGATGATATCGGCCATCTGGAAGTAATCGCGCAGCAGATGCTGCCGCACGAACGGCGCCTCGATGCGGTCCTTCCCGGCACTATAGTAGAGAGGCACGTGATGACGGAAGACCAAATTCAGGTAGACCGTTCCGCCCTTCTTCTCGTAATTATCATTGAGATTCAGACGCACGGGATATCCCTGCGTGATCAGGCTCCCGTCATCGGCCACGGAGATGAGCGAGTTGAGACGCCGACCATCGATCGACTCGAAGGTGAGGGGGTTCTCGGGGTCGATCTCGATGCGGGCACCGTCGACGGAGTACGCATACTGATAGGTCCCGGGAAGCAGAGGGACGGTCGCCGTCCAGGCACCGTCTTCCGCCTTGCGCATCGGCTGCGCTTCCGTCGACCACGCGTTGAAATCGCCGACCAGCGCCACGGACGATGCCTCTGCGTTTACATAGCGGAAAGAGATGCCGTCGGTCGTCTTCGTCGGTTGCGCGTGGGCGAGGACGGATACAAACAGGAGTGCAACCAGCAGGTGGAGAGTACTGCGTCTCATATTACTCCGCAAAGGCTATGATGAGAGATTGGAAACTCGGGGCGCAAAGATGTGCCGTCAGTAGGCCAAACTACGGCATCAGCGCTAGAAATGCAACAAAATCAAAGGGGTCATGCTCCTCGAGCGGGGCGTGAAACAAAGGCACAGCGGGCTTCTACCGCGGCCGGACGGCATCGGTTCCGCCGCGGCCCACGTCGTCACGGCGCGGCGGATCGCACGTTTTTCCGTATGTTTGCGAGACATGGAACAACCAAGGGCGGAAATGGAACGTACCCCGCAGGTCGAATTGATACTCGATGTTCTCCGCACGACCGCTCCTGGCGGACTCAAGGACGAACAGCACTTCGCGCTCTTCCTTCTCCATGCGCAACGCGCGGGCAAGCAAGCCGAACTCGGCCGTCTGGCGTTCCAGGGGAAATACCTGCGCAATGTGTATGCCGCGATCCGTCGACAGTCGGCGGAAACAGAGGGACATGATTCGATGGAGAAGGAATTCTCGCGCGCCGTCAATGACTTTCATGGCCTTGTGAGCGACTTCATCGCGGACGCGGAACAGGATTTTCGCGTGCCGACCGAACGCGATACACTCGCGGTCACCGAAGACGGCCTGCGCGCGCTGCTCCGCCTCGCCGACGACTTCGCCGCGCTGAAGAATCTCGAATTGGAGATGATGCAGGCGCAGGGGAGCGCGCGCGGCACTCCAGAAGAAGCCGCGGACGGAAACACGGACGAGGGCGGGGAGTGATCCGGTGATGGAGCGCGTCCCGACATGAGCGGAGAATCGGAATCGATCAAGGCGCGCGTGGTCGAATTCCTGCGTGTGCATGGATTGCTCACGCGCGGGTCAGGGCACGCCGCTGCCGCACATCTCCTCGTCGCGGCGAGTGGCGGACGCGATTCGACCGTGCTCGCGCACCTCATGGCGCGGATCGGGGCCGAGTGGAATACGCGGGTGACGCTCGGCACGGTGCATCACGGTCTACGGGATGAAGCGGAGGAAGAAGTCCGTTTTGTGGAGCGCCTGGGCGCGACGCTCGGTGCCGGCGTCCTCGTCCGCCGCGTGGATGTCCTCGCGGAAATGCGCCGTGCCGGTGGCACGATCCAGACGGCGGCACGGCGGGTTCGGTATGCGGCACTCGAGGAGATGCGTATCGAGGCGGGCGCGTCGGTGATTCTCACCGCCCATCACGCCGATGATCAGGCGGAAACGCTGCTCGCGCATTTTCTGCGTGGGGCGGGGCCTGACGGACTGACGGGAATCCGGGCGGTCCACGGCCATGTCGCGCGTCCGCTGCTTGGCATCGATGCCGCGGACATCGCGGCCTACGCGACGACGCGGCAGCTGGAATGGATCGAGGATGCCTCGAACGCGACCGATGCGTATCGTCGCAATGCCATCCGGCATCGCATCAGTCCCGCGATCGCCGATGTGTACGGGCCGGGCTGGGTCCGGACGTTGGGCGACACCGCGCGGCTCAATGCATCGCTCTCGGATTTCCTCCGGCAGGTCGCGCGCGCGCGCGCACGCGAGGCCATCGTGGTCGACGGCGACGATGTCCTGGTACGGCGAATTTCCTTGAATGACAGTTCCGAATTTGAGAAATTAATGGTTTGCCGTCTTGCGCTCCGCATGCTCCTCGACATCACACCGGGATTTGGTGCGTCGTTCGACCTCGCGGCACTGATCGGCTCATCGGTGGGCACGACACTGCAGCTTCGCGATGGGGTCACCGCCCGCAATGAAGCAGACGGCCTCCGGCTCTCTCCCGCGCCTGTCCCTCGCGACGCGGTGCACCTCCACCTTGGCGAATCCGTGCGGTGGGGGGCGTGGACCTTCACGTCGGAGGATCTCGGGGCGCAGCGACCCGCGTTCGACAACGATTCCGGGACCGAACTGGTGGATCTCGAAAGCATCGGCGTTCATTGGCGGCTCAGGGAATGGACGCACGAGGATCGCTTCGAACCGCTGGGTGCCGGAAGGGAAAAAGGAGTCGGACCGTTTCTGACGGCCGCTGGCCTCCCGCGGATCCGGCGCGGACGCATCCCCGTGCTCGAAGGGCCATCGGGCATCATCTGGGTTTGCGGCGTCCGACTCGCGCACGCCGCGGCGCTGCGGCCGCGGAGCCGCCATATCGGACGACTGAGATTTTTTATCAACGAACACACGGAATCATGACTCCAGACCTCCGGATACCCGAATCCATCGAAATACGGGGCGACCGTTTCGTTCCCTTCCTTCCGATCGAAGAGCTGCAGGGACGGATCAGTGCGCTGGCCGCCCGAATCAACAGCGAAATGGAAGGGAGCACTCCCATCTTTATCTGCGTGCTCAACGGTGCCTTCATGTTTTTCGCGGACCTGGTACGGCAGATCACCATCGACTGCGAGGTGGATTTCCTCAAGCTCTCGAGTTATGGCGAGACGAAAATTTCCTCCGGGCAGGTCCAACTCGTCAAGGATCTCAACTGCGAGGTCGAAGGCCGGCATATCGTGCTGGTCGAGGATATCGTCGACACGGGATATTCCATCGATTTCATGAAACGATGGATCGAAAAGAAGAACCCCGCGTCCCTGAAAATTGTTACATTGCTTCATAAGCCTGCGAGCACGAAGATCGCGCACACCCTGGACTATGTCGGCTTCGAGATCCCGCCCCGTTTCGTGGTCGGTTTCGGACTCGATTATGCACAGAAAGCACGAAACCTGCCGGCGATCTACATCCTCGACGACGCACACGTACACGAATAACCCATATCCGATCCGACATCCATGCATGAAATGAAGAATACCCGCTGGCACATGGCCGGCAACGACGACGGGGGCAACCAGCGGCCCGCACCGCGCCGCGACAACAGACAGACACCGAAACCACCCGATGACGGTCCGTGGACGAAATACTCCAAGGTGATTCTCACCTGGTTGCTTGTGCTCGTGCTGGTCTTTGTCGCCATCTCCATGTTCAACCCCCGCGATGATGCGCCCGCCATCACGTACTCGGAATATCAGAAGTTGCTCACCGGCCAGGTGAAAACCCTCGACGATACGGAAGTGAAGATCCAAAAGGCGGTGGTTCGCAAGTCGAATCTCAACGATTACGAGATGATCGCCACACTGAACGCCCGCATCCCGTTGAAGACAAAGGACGGGAAATCAGTAAAATCAGACAAGTTTGTTGTTACTCTTGGTGCCGTCGACGCGGATCTCCAGCGTGAGTGGATCGATCGCGGCATCGAGGTGACCTTCGAGGAAAAGGACTCGCTGTGGACGCAGACACTGATCACGTTTCTTCCCTGGATCCTGATCATCGGAGTCTGGCTCTTTTTCATGCGACGCATGCAGGCCGGTGCGGGTGGTGGGCCGAAGGGATTGTTTTCCTTCGGGAAAAGCCGTGCGCGCATGATCAATGAAAATTCGATTCGGGTCAATTTTTCCGATGTCGCCGGCGCGGACGAAGCGAAATTTGAATTGCAGGAGGTCATCGAATTCCTCAAGGAACCCGACAAATTCCAGCGTCTCGGCGGTAAAATCCCGCGTGGCGTGCTGCTGCTGGGTCCTCCGGGCACCGGCAAGACGTTGCTGGCCCGCGCGGTGGCAGGGGAGGCGGGCGTGCCGTTCTTCTCGATTTCCGGCGCGGAATTCGTCGAGATGTTCGTTGGTGTCGGCGCGAGCCGCGTGCGCGACCTGTTCGAGAACGCCAAGAAGAATTCACCCTGTATCGTGTTCATCGACGAAATCGACGCGGTGGGACGTCAGCGCGGCGCGGGACTCGGCGGTGGGCATGACGAGCGCGAACAGACGCTGAATCAGCTGCTGGTGGAGATGGATGGGTTCGAGCAGGGTTCGACCGTGATCATCATCGCGGCGACCAACCGTCCCGATGTGCTCGATCCCGCCCTGCTGCGACCGGGTCGGTTTGACCGGCAGATCGTGGTCGACCGTCCGGATGTCAAGGGGCGTGTCGGCATCCTCAAGGTGCATACCCGCAAGATCCCGCTCGATCCGGATGTCGATATCGAGACACTGGCCAAGGGAACGCCCGGACTCGCGGGGGCGGAACTGGCGAATCTCGTCAACGAGGCGGCGCTCATGGCCGCCCGGCGAAACCAGAAGACCGTGTCCATGCGCGATTTCGAGGAAGCGAAAGACAAGATCATGATGGGGATGGAGCGCCGGAGTCTGATCATTTCCGACGCGGAGAAACGGATGACCGCCTATCACGAGGCCGGACATGTGCTCGTCGCGAAGATGATCCCCGAGGCCGATCCGGTACACAAGGTCACGATCATCCCGCGCGGCCGTGCGTTGGGCGTGACGACCTACTTGCCCATCGACGAAAAGCACACGTACTCGAAGCCCTATCTCGAAGCGATGATCGCGTATGCCATGGGCGGGCGCGCGGCCGAGATGATTGTGTTCGGCCAGCTCACCACCGGCGCGGGGAATGATATCGAACGGGCGACATCACTCGCGCGGAAGATGGTGTGCGAGTGGGGCATGAGCGAACTCGGTCCCCTTACCTTCGGATCGAAACAGGAAGAAATCTTTCTCGGCCGTGAAATCGCGCAGCACCGTGACTACAGTGAAAAGACCGCGGTGGCCATTGATGATGCCGTCCGCGAAATCGTCGTGCGTGGCATGCAACGGGCCGACGACATCCTGTGCGAACACAAGGATACACTCGACCGGCTCTCCGAGGCTCTGCTCGAGCGCGAGATCCTCGACAGCGAGGAAATCGACATCATCCTCCGCGGCGACCAGCTGCCGCCGAAGAAAATCTCCGGCAATGGCAGCGGCGAGAATGCCGTCAAGGAAGGCGAGGAACGTCTGCGTATCGACGAAGAGCGCGCGCAGAAAATCCGCAAGGCCGTCGAGGAAATCAAGCGGCAGGAAGGAGCCGGCAAAGGAACCACGACAGAGACGCCGGGCGGAACGCGCACGGAAGAAGACAGTCAGCAGAAGGAACGTGAGGAATGAGCGACACCCCGCCGACCGCATCGGCCGGACAACATGTGTCCTTCCAATACGAGCTGGTGCGCAAGGGCATCCACATGATGTCGCTCTCGATACCGGTGGTGTATTATTTCGTTTCGCAATCCACGATGCTGCTGTTGCTGATTCCGCTTACCGCGGCGTTCGTGATTGGTGACCTGCTCCGCGGTTTTCACCAGCCCAGTTTCGAACTGTATCAGCGCGTGTTCGGTCCCATGCTCCGAACACACGAAAAAAACCCACACAAGAAAACGCTCAACGGCGCATCGTGGGTACTGCTTTCCGCGATCTTCTGCGTGCTCGTCTTCCCGAAACTGATCACGATCACGGCGTTCGCGATCCTGATCATCTCCGATACCACCGCCGCACTCGTCGGGCGTCGCTTCGGCACGAAGAAATTCAACGACAAGAGCCTCGAGGGCTCGACCGCATTCGTTGTTTCCGCGGCGATCGTCATTCTCCTCACGCCGAAGGTGCAGCATCTGATGGCGGAGTATGTGATCGGCATGGTCTCGGGCGTGTTCGGCGCGTTGGCGGAGATATTCTCCTTCGATATCATCGATGACAATTTCGCCATTCCCGTCGCCATCGGTGTCTCGCTTTGGGTGATGTATGTGCTTTTTCTTCCGGAACTGAACGTGTACCTTCTGGACCGTTGACATGAATGCGCGCATCTTCCTCGTCCTGCTCCTCGCGCTCGGTATTTCAGCCTGCGGCGGCCTCTCCCGGGACGACGCGATGGGCGAGAGCGACGTGATCACCGTTATCGCCGACAGCGCGGATTACGACGCACTGTCGGACGTGATGGAAAACGCGTTTCATCAGCCGTTCCTCACACCACAGCCCGAGACCTGGTTTCAACTCGTGCGTCATGACCTCGCGGATCTCCTCGATCACAAACGCGACCGGAACATTCTCATCATCGCACCGCTCGACGCGAAGAACCGCATGGGCGAATACATGCGCTCCGCCCTCGACACGGCGGTGCGCGCATTGGTGATGGACGGGAAGGAACATGTTTTCGTGCAGAAGGATCTGTGGTATCGCGGCCAGACCGTGGTGCACCTGACCGGACGATCGATGGACGATCTCCGCGATTTCATGGCCGGCAACGCCCGGCAGCTCGAATACTATTTCAAGCAGGCATGGGATGAGCGTGAGATCGCGCGAATGAAATATCTTCCGCGCGAGGATGAGCTCGAGACGCGATTGTTCGAAACACACGGCTTCAGTTTTTCCGTGATCAAAAGCTGGTTTCTCGCCAAGGATAGCAGCGAGATCAATGCGGTGCTCCTGCGCCGCCAGGCGCCCGCGGAAACAGAGCGCTGGCTGCTGGTGCACTGGCTCGATACCGCGAACACCGCGCTGCTGACAAACGCGTTCGCGTACGAAACACGCAACCGTCTGACGGAAATGCTGTACCGCACGTATGATGATTCGGCCCATGTCGTCATCGATTCGATCAATGGCCTGCAATTCGACGAGGTGAACTTCCAGAATCGGTTTGCCATTCGCATGAAGGGACTTTGGCGTATGAGCGATTACTCGATGGGAGGGCCCTTCGTGAGCTACCTGTTCTATGATGAGATGCAGCAGCGGATCTACTTCATCGAAGGTTCGGTGTTCGCGCCCAAGTACGAAAAGAAAAAATTACTCCAGGACGTGGATGTCATGATTCAGACCCTCCGTCTGGCGCCGCGGAAAAACACACCGACATCCTGATGCGTCCATACACGCTTGACAGGATACCGGGTTGGCGGTTCCTCCGCCGGTGGCGACACCATGATGCCTGGCGCATCGGGGTCTGGATCGGAAAGCTGCTGCTTGCCCTTCTCGTTCTTGGCATGCTCGCCGCGTCTGTGCAGGGGACGGAAGTCCTCGCGGTCCTGGCCGATGCGCAACTGGGGATGCTCGCGGTCGCCCTGCTCCTGCTTCCGCTCAATATTGGATTGCAGTACGCCAAATGGCGTGTACTCGTGCATAGCCGATGTCCGTCCGCGACCGCGGGTGAGCTGCGCGCGTCGCTCTTGCTCGGCTTCACCTTCGGCATCATCACACCGGCGCGACTCGGGGAGTTTGGCGGACGCGCCGCCGCGATTCGCGGCGCCGATCGTTTTACGCTCGTCGGATTGACGGCGGTGGACAAGTTCGCGACCATGTCCGTGACCATTCTCGCCGGGATGCTCGGGCTGTTCGTCTTCACCGCGCGCCACCCTGTCCTGAATCCGCCGCCATACGCGATTCCCGCATTCGTCATCCTCGCTCTCGTGTCCGTCGGTGCTGCTGTTCTGTATTTGAAAAGGAGACATGGCGCTGATAGATCTCACCCCAGGGTGTCCCGTCGCACCAGCCGTCTCCGCCACCGCCTGGGCGAGATGCGGGATGCCCTCCGGTCCCTCGATGCCGTGCAGCGCCGTCGGTTGTTCCTGCTCTCCCTGTTCTTCTACCTGACCTTTCTTGTACAGTTTTATTTCCTGCTGCTGGCCTTCGGACCGGTGGACGCGATCAGCGCCATCGCGGGCATCGGCACGATCATGCTGCTGAAGACCGTGGCGCCGCCGGTGACGCTCGGGGAGCTTGGCATCCGAGAGGGCGTCAGCGTCTACGTGCTCGGCCACGCGGGAATCCTTGCGGCGGCGGCCTTCAACGCATCCCTGCTCCTCTTCGCCATCAACATCCTGCTGCCAAGTCTGGCCGGCGTCGCGATCCTGCTGCGGATGCCGCGGAAATCCGGCGCATCCCGTGAGCAATCACCATTCCCCGGGAGCGGCGCCGCGCCTGTCCAAGCCGGATCCGGGGAGGCTCATGCGTGATCACCTACGCGTTTTTCAGCCTTCTCACCGCCCTCACCGCCGTGTATCTGTTGTTTCTGTTTCGGATTCGCGCGGGACTCCGATACCTCCTGCACGAACCGGCGGAACAGCTTCCGGATATTGATGATCCGAAACTCCCATTCGTGACCGTTCTTGTCCCCGCACGAAACGAGGAAGCGCGGATCGCGCGCACGCTCGCCTCGCTGCGGGCGCAGCGATTTCCGGCGGATCGGGTGGAATTCATCATGCTCGATGATCATTCGGAGGATGCGACCGCCCGCATCGCGACCGCGATCGCCGCGGAAGACGCGCGGATCACGATTCTCCCGTCGTCGGGCAGCGGAAAAAAAGCGGCGATCACGACCGGTGTTGCAATGGCGCGGGGAGAGATCATCGTCACGACGGATGCCGACTGCGAACATCACGAGGACTGGCTGCGCGCGATGGTCCATCCCTTCATGCATGGCGCGGATATCGTGGCTGGTCCGGTGGTGTACACGGATCGCCGTGGATTCCTTCGGCGTCTGCAGGCGATGGAATTTCTCGGACTTGTCGGTGTCGGCGCGGGCTTCTTTGGGATCGGATACCCGCGGCTGTGCAACGGGGCGAACCTGGCATATCGGCGCGCGGAGTTCACGGCGGTCTCCGGCTTCGCCGGAAACTCCGGGATCGCGAGCGGTGATGACGAATTCCTTTTGCATGCGATCGTGTATCAGCGCGGTGGTACGGCGCGCTTCGTGACGGCTCCGGCGTCGGTGGTCCGCACCGACCCCGCACCCACGGTGCGGGAGTTCTTGCGGCAACGCGTTCGCTGGGCATCCAAAGGACGGGAGTACAGTGATGGCCGTTTCGTTTCCTTTCTCGTGTTGCTTTTCGTGTATTTCCTCTTCATCGCGGCCGCACCCTTCGTCAGCATCACCTCGCCCGCGGCACTGGGCGCCGGTATGGTCCTGCTGCTGCTGAAAGTCATCGCGGATGCCTCTGTCCTGTATGCGGCAGCGGCGATGTTCCGTCAGCCGTTTCGCCCGCTCGACCTGATCGCGGCGGAATTGCTGCATGCATATTATCTTGTAGTCGTTTCCCTCACAGGCTTCTTCGGTCGGTATACATGGAAAAATCGGATGCTCAGCAACAGCGGACGCTGATGGAAGAGAGGACGGACACACACCGCGCGCGTGGCGAGTCCGACACGAACGCCGCGCCGTCCCCCGTCAATGATCAGCCACCACCCGTCAATGATCTCTGGTTCGCACAGGGAGAGATGCGTGCGATCTGGAAGGTGAGTGTCTATGGCGTCATCACCTTCTTTCTCCTGTTCTTCGTCGGGGCCGCGGTGTTCGTGATCGTTCCGGATCTGGATTGGCGTTTCGTCAATCCAGTGCTGCTGGGGGGGGCGGCGATCACCGCCAGCCTCGTGTGCACGCGGCTGATCGACCGGCGGCCGCTCGTGGATGTACTCGCGCTGCGGTGGCATCGCGCCGCGGCATGGCAACTCGGCATGGGCATGGTCATCTCCCTGCTCATGATTCTTGTTCTCCTCGGGATGGAACTTGCCTTCGGCGGGGCGCGTATGCTGCCCGGCCATGTGACAATCTCCCACACCCTGTCACTGCTGTTCCTCGGGTTGGTTGCATTCATTCTTGTTGGTTTTGCCGAGGAAATTCTCGTGCGCGGGTACCCGTTCACGATTCTGCAAGGGCAGGGAGGACTCGTCACCGCTCTGGTGCTCACATCAGGCGCATTCAGTCTCATTCACGTCTTCAATCCCGGCGTTGGATGGTTCGCCTTCCTGAATATCTTTCTCGCCGGGATCTGGCTTGGCGTGGCGCGTGTGGTGAGCGGTTCGCTCTGGCTGCCGGTCGGCTTGCATATCGGATGGAACTTCTTCCTCGGTCCGGTGTTCGGGTTTCCGGTGAGCGGCATCGTCGAGCGCAGTGTCTGGATTGTCCGTTCAGACGGTCCGGCGTGGATCAATGGCGGTCTCTTTGGTCCGGAAGGAGGCGTGCTTGCCAGCCTGGTACTCATCGGCGGCACCCTCGCGTTCACACTGCCACCCCTGCGTCGCGCGGTCTCGCGCATCGAATCGCCCGAGGTCCGGGAAACGCCCGAGGTCCGGGGTGATGCCCGGCGACAGGAAGCTGCGACGATGCCTGACAAGACCGGCAGCGCAGCGAACGGACACAAGAGCGAGCACTGACCACCGTCGCGCACGGGCACGATGAGCCCCATGGCCAGGTTGGAGAAACTGTCCCGAAATCCGGAAACGAGGTTTATCATGAAATACGCCATTCTCCTGTTGATGCTGCTGCCCACGGCGCTGTCCGCGCAGTGGATCGAGGACCCAGCCATTGACGCACTGATCCGCGACGGTATCCGCGACACCTACAACATGCGCTTCGAAGCCGCCGATGCGGCATTCCAGAAGGTCGCCAACGCCCATCCCGACCATCCCGCGGGCCCTTTTTTCCTCGCGATGGTGGAGTGGTGGCGCATCCTGATCGACATCGAGGACGAATCGCGCGACACGCGCTTCTACTCCATGCTCGACAAGGTCATCGACCTCTGCGATGATCGACTCGATCGCAACGAAAAAGACATCGCAGGTCTGTTCTTCAAAGGTGGCTCGATCGGATTCAAGGGGCGGCTGCTTGCGCATCGCAAGAGTTGGGTGAAAGCGGCGACGACCGGCAAGGAGGCGCTGCCGGTGGTCATGGATGCCGCGGAGGTCGCACCGGACAACGCGGACCTCGCCTTCGGGACGGGCATTTACGACTATTACGCGGCCGTGCTCCCCGATCGCTATCCGGTGCTCAAACCACTGATGATTTTTCTCCCCGAGGGGAACCGGTCGCTGGGTCTCAAGGAATTGCGTCTGGCCGCGGACAAGGGCAAGTATGCGAACATCGAAGCGGCGTATTTTCTGCTCCAGGTGTACTACAGCATCGAGAACAAGCCCTCGACGGCGCTCACCTACGCGAGGAAGCTCGTCGGCGATTTTCCGGATAATCCGGTGTTTCATCGCTATCTTGGCCGTACCTATATCAAACTTGGCAACTGGGAGCGTGCGGCGGACGTGTTCTCGGATATCGCACAGCGCGCCGCTTCGGGAAAACGAGGCTACACCAAACGCATGCAGCGCGAGGCGCAGTACTATCTCGGCTACAATGCGATGCAGACGAAGAATCTCGGCGATGCCATGCGATATCTCGTCGAATGCGACAAGATCTCGCGCACGCTCGACGATGATCCTTCCGGCTTCATGATCATGGCCAATCTGCGCATGGGGCAGGTGCATGACATGATGGTGCAACGCAGCTACGCGGTCAAGCAGTATGACAAGGTCCTGCGCATGCCCGATTACAATGGATCGCATGACCTCGCGAAAAAATACAAGCGCAGCGCATACGGCCGCTGATCCGCGACGGACATCGTCGGATGACTCCAGCGAAGGGGAGCGGTTGCGCTCCCCTTCGGCATGGGAACCCAAGATCCGTTGCACGTCCCATGACCCACCTCATCTCCCTCGGATATTTGCATCGGGAATTGCGAAGAATTCCGCTATATTTGTAATCAGCGCCGTGCGCAATGACGGCGTCTGCTCACCCCGGTGCATGCCCGCCTTCTCGTGAGCATCTCCCCTTCTTCGCATGTTTTTGTTCCCACGCACCACTATTTCATAAGGAGTTGATTTATGTACGGGAAGATGAAGGAGTTTCTCAGTGGGGAACTCCAGTCTCTGAAGGATCAAAAACTGTACAAGCATGAGCGCATCATCGAAAGCGAGCAGGGTGCCGAAATCACCGTGCGCGGCAGCAAGGTGCTGAACTTCTGCGCGAACAATTATCTCGGACTGTCCTCGCATCCCGACCTGATCAAGGCGGCGCATGAAACCATCGACCATCGCGGTTTCGGTCTGTCATCGGTGCGTTTCATCTGCGGTACGCAGGACATCCACAAGGAACTCGAGCGCAAGGTATCGGAATTCCTTGGCACCGAGGATACCATTCTGTTCTCCTCCTGCTTCGACGCCAACGGCGCGGTATTCGAACCGCTGTTTGGCGAACAGGATGCCATCATCACCGATTCGCTCAACCATGCGTCCATCATTGACGGCATTCGTCTGAGCAAGGCCCAGCGCTGGATCTACAACCACGGCCACCTCGGCGACACCGAGACCGAGGATCCGGGCACGGGCAAGATGGCGAAGGGACTCGAGCGTTGCCTCAAGGAAGCGCAGAACTGCCGTTTCCGCGTCATCGTCACCGACGGTGCGTTCTCGATGGACGGAGAAATCGCCAAGCTCGATCTCATCTGCGACCTCGCGGAGAAATACGACGCCCTCGTCCTGCATGACGAAAGCCATTGTTCCGGCTTTCTCGGGAAGACCGGGCGCGGAACGCATGAATACTGCGGCGTGATGGGCCGGACCGACATCATTACCACCACGTTCGGCAAGGCCCTGGGCGGTGCGTCGGGGGGTTGCGTGTCGGGACGAAAGGAAATCATCGAATGGCTTCGGAATAAGGGACGTCCGTATCTGTTTTCGAACACCGTCCCCCCGGGTGTCGTCGGCGCCACGCTCAAGGCTCTCGAACTCCTCACCGCGTCGACCGAACTGCGTGACCGGCTGGAATCCAACACGAAGAAATTCCGGTCCGAGATGACCGCCGCCGGTTTCGATATCATTCCGGGCGACCATCCCATCGTCCCGATCATGTTTGGCAAGTACGACAATTGCTCCGCGCTCGCGGTGGAATTCGCCGACCGTCTCCTGGCGGAAGGCATCTACGTGATTGCCTTCTCCTTCCCGGTCGTGCCTCGCGGCAAGGACCGTATTCGTGTGCAGCTCAGCGCGGCGCACACCACCGAGCACGTCGATCGCGCCATTGCCGCCTTCACCAAGGTGGGCAAGGAATTGGGAATGCTCTGATCTTCGCAGCGCCATTCCGGATCCTGATATCCGGAATGGCGCGCCTTTGTTCTCCCCTTACGCAACCGAGCAATCATCCAGGAACAGTCCATGAAAGACATCAAGAATATTCTTGTCACCGGCGCCGTCGGGCAGATTGGATCCGAATTGACCATGGCCCTCCGCGAGCGCTACGGCGCGGAACGCGTCATCGCCACGGGACGGAAAACCGAGCCCAGTAAGGAACTGAAAGAGTCCGGTCCTTTCCATTTCATCGACGTCAACAGTGTCGACAGTGTCGAGGAAATGATCAAGAAATACGACATCGATACCATCGTGCACATGGCCGCCATCCTCTCCGCGGTCGGCGAGAAGAATCCCACCCTGGCGTGGGATGTGAACATGAACGGGACGCTGAACATCCTCAACCTCGGCGTGAAATACGAGATGGCGCGCGTGATCATCCCGAGCTCCATCGCCGTGTGGGGGCCCGGTACCCCGGCCATCGCCCCGCAGGATACCGCCCTGCATCCAACCACGATGTATGGTGTCACCAAGGTCTGCGGCGAGATTCTCGCGGATTACTACGTCAAGAAATACAATCTCGACAGCCGCGGCCTGCGCTATCCGGGAATCATCTCCTCGGAAACGCTGCCGGGTGGCGGGACCACCGACTACGCCGTCGCCATCTACTACGAGGCCGTCAAGAACCGCAACTACACCTGCTTCGTTCGTGAGGACACGCGCCTCCCGATGATGTACATGCCCGACTGCCTGAAGGCCACCATTGATTTGATGGAAGCGCCATTCGAGAAGCTGAAACGACACAATGACTACAACGTCGGCTCGATGAGCTTCACGGTGAAGGATCTCGCCGATTCGATCAAGAAGGTCATGCCCGATTTCACTGTTGCCTACGAGCCCGATTTCCGTCAGGCAATCGCGGACTCGTGGCCCGATGCCGTCGACGATGCCGCCGCGCGTGAGGACTGGGGATGGAATCCCTCGTTCGATCTCGACAGCATGACACGTGACATGCTCGAGAAGCTGCAAGCCCGCCACGACAAGGGCCTGCTGTAAGCGACCGGACCGTTCCGGCTCCAGCATTGTCGCGTCGCCCGTTCGCATCGTGGCCATGATCTTCCTGGTACACCGCGACGGCCTCCAATTCTGGAAAGAGCCCGTACGAGCATCCGTCTCGTACGGGCTTTCCCTTCAACACCGACGGCTGCGCCGTTCCTCGTCCTGTCTCGATCATCACCGTTGACCTCCCGGGTCGCCCTCCGTACTTCCACCATGACAGGTGTCTATCATGAAGCGTATTCTCACATCGATTTGTCTTCTTCTCGTCGGATGTGGTGGAAGTCATCCGCCGCTCGACACCGTGGACGCGGTCGATCTCGACCGGTACATGGGGACGTGGTACGAAATCATGCGTCTGCCGAATTCCTTCCAGAGCGACTGTTGGAATTCCACCGCGGAATATGAGATCATTGACGCCGAAACCGTTCGTGTCATCAATCGATGCCGGGAAGACAGCGTTCGTGGCGAGGAAAGCAGCGTGACGGGGAAGGCCTGGGTTGTCGAAGGGAGCAACAACAGCAAACTCAAGGTCTCGTTTTTCTGGCCGTTCAAGGGTGATTACTGGATTCTGGAACTCGATGAGAATTACCAGTGGGTCGCGGTCGGCGCACCGAGCAGGGAATATCTCTGGATCATGGCACGCCAGCCGCGCTGGGATGCCGTCCCGCTCGAGGATCTCAAACAACGCCTCGCGGCCAAGGGCTTCGATGTCTCGAAACTGATCGCGACCAACAACTACCCGGTCGCGATGCGTGCCGCCGCACCACCGGAATCGCGGTAATATTGGTGCTGTAACTCTGATACCGGTCATGTGTTTGTGTACAGTCGCCGTATCGTTGGTTCGGACGGCGCTGCATTCACACACTCGGTACTCGGAGGATTCGATGCGGTATGATATTCGCGGAATCGGTGGTCGGTGTCTTGCATTGGTCATCGCAAGTGGATTGTGGATAAGTGCGCCACTGTGCGGACAAGAGACACCCTTCACGTCGTCAAATCTGCCGATAGTCGTGATCGAAACCGGAGGGACGACGATTCCGGACGAACCCAAGGTACCGGTCCGGCTGGGAATCATCCGTGGCACGGCTGATCGGAATTTTCTCACGGATCCATTCACGGATTATGATGGAAATGTGGGAATCGAACTTCGCGGGAACTCCTCGCAAGTGTACGATCAAAAGCAGTATCTCTTTGAAACACAGGATCCACAGGGGGAGGGAGTGGATGTGCCGCTCATGGAATTCCCAAAAGAGGAGGATTGGATTCTCTATGCGCCGTTTGTCGACAAATCCCTCATGCGAAACGCCTTGGTGTATGAGACCGCACGGCAGCTTGGACGCTACGCGAGCCGCACGCGATTTTGTGAACTCGTGATCGATGGAGATTACAAGGGTGTATACGTCTTCCTCGAACAAATCAAGCGCGACAAGAATCGGGTCAATATCTCCAAGCTCGAAGCGGAGACGGACAGCGGTGACGAACTGACCGGCGGTTACATCATCGCCATCGATCATAGCGGGAAGGATACCGACCTCGGCTTTCCCGGCGCCTTCGACTCTCTCGGCTACTATGTCTATTGGCATATCTTTCCAAAGTCGAAGGACATCACTTGGCCACAGCGTTGGTACATCGAGGATTTCATCGAGGCATTCGAGACAGCAATACAGGCACCCGACTTCGCGGATCCGCAAGGTGGATATCGAGCCTATCTCGATGTTGCGTCGTTCGTGGATTATATCCTCATCAATGAATGGGCGAATAATGTCGACGGATTCGTTGCCAGTCTCTATCTGCACAAGGATCGTGACAGCAAGGGAGGGAAACTCGTGGCCGGACCTGTCTGGGATTTCAACATTGCGTTCGGCAACGCGGATTACTCGGACGGAACATCGACGACCGGTTGGCGCTCGCACTACGGGCGCGTCCCGTTCTGGTGGCGGCGATTGCTCGCGGACAGCAGTTTTGTGTCCGAGCTCGCGTCACGGTGGACGGAATTGCGTGCATCAACCCTTTCGTCCGCGAGTCTCGAGCATCGTATCGACTCGCTTGTCACCCTGCTCGATGAGGCGCAGTCCCGCCATTTCAACCGGTGGCAACTGCTCGGGACCTACGTGTGGCCGAACGGATACGTCGGCGAGACGTGGGCGGAGGAGATCGATTACCTGAAATCGTGGATGCGGGACCGGATGCGTTGGATGGACGAACATATCGCGTCCATCTCCTGGCCGCCGGATTCCATCATCAGTTCCGTCTCCGAAACAATTCCGGGCATGGACTACGCAATCAGTGTCTGGCCGTTTCCCGCGGGCAGCGAGGTAACGCTTGCGCTACATTTCCCGGCCGCCATGAATGGGATCGTGATTGTTCGCGACGTGCTTGGTCGCGAAGTGCGTCGGTGTGTCGTTGAAGCACCGGATGCTCGTGTTCAACACGTGGGCATGCAATTACACGGGCTTCCGAATGGAATGTACCACGCGGCGATGCACGTCGGGGACGTCGTCGTGGCATCTACACGGATTCTGATCCGGAGGTAATTCGTACGCCGCACGCGGAGGTGCCGTGCGGCCCTGTCGTCGTTTGGTCCATGAAAAACAGGGGCACTCCGTCATGGAGTGCCCCTGCAGTCTTGAGTTGCCACCCGTCCGGCGTCCCGGCGTGCGGGTCGCGACGGGATATGTCTGCTGCGTTTACTTCTTCGTTTTCTTCACGGCTTTCTTCACGACCTTGCGGGGGTTCTGCAGGGCGGCACGTGCCGCGGCCAGACGCGCGATGGGGACGCGGAACGGCGAGCAGCTGACGTAGTTGAGCCCGATGTTGTGACAGAATTCCACCGATGACGGCTCACCACCGTGTTCACCGCAAATACCGAGTTTGATGTCGGGCCGCGTCTTGCGTCCCTCGGTGACGGCATGTTTCATCAGGAAGCCCACGCCCGTTTGATCGATCGCTTCGAACGGATCACGCGCGTAGATTTCGTGTTCGACATAGGTCGGAAGGAAGCGTCCCGCGTCGTCCCGGCTCACACCGAGAGTCGTCTGCGTCAGGTCATTGGTGCCGAAGGAGAAGAACTCGGCGATCTCGGCGATTTCGTCCGCGGTGATGGCTCCACGCGGAATCTCGATCATGGTGCCGACGAGGTAGTCAAACTTGGTTTTGTGTTCCTTCATCACTTCGGCGGCCACGCGGCGTACGATTTCTTCCTGGGCCTTGAGTTCCTTCACATGCCCGACAAGCGGGATCATGATTTCCGGAAAGGCTTTCACACCCTTGCGGCGAACGCTGACGGTCGCCTCGAACACGGCGCGTGCCTGCATCTCGGTGATTTCGGGATACACCACGCCGAGACGGCAGCCACGGAAACCGAGCATGGGATTGAATTCATGCAGCGCCTCGACACGCTCCTTCACCTTCGCGGGGGAGATGCCGAGCTGGGCGGCGATTTCTTTCTGTCCCTTCTCGTCATGCGGGAGGAACTCGTGCAACGGCGGATCGATGGTGCGGATGGTGACGGGACGTTTGCCCATCGCCATGAAGATGCCTTCGAAATCGGCGCGCTGCAGCGGCAGCAATTTTGCCAGCGCCTTGCGACGGCCTTCCGAGTCCTCGGCGAGGATCATCTCGCGCATCGGCCCGATCTTGCCTTCACCGAAGAACATATGCTCGGTACGGCAGAGACCGATGCCTTCGGCGCCGAAGGCGACGGCGTTGGACGACTGATCCGGCTGGTCGGCATTCGTGCGGATGTTGATCTGGCGCACGCCGTCGGCCCACTTCATGATCTTGTCATACATCTGGAAAACCGGCGCGTCCTTCGGATCGAGGGTGCGGTCGATGAGCACCTGCAGCACTTCGCTCGGCCGCGTCGGAATGTTGCCCAGCATCACCTCGCCGGTGGAACCATCGATGGAGATGTAATCGCCTTCACGGATGATTTCCGTGCGCCCGTTGATGCGCATCTCCGCGGTTTTGTAGTCGATCTTCAGCGATTCGCATCCCGCGACGCAAACCTTGCCCATCTGGCGCGCGACCAGTGCCGCGTGCGAGGTCATGCCGCCACGCGCGGTGAGAATGCCCTCGGACGCATCCATGCCCTTAATGTCCTCGGGTGACGTCTCGATGCGGACGAGAATCACGGGTTGTCCCGCCTTCGCGAAACGCACGGCATCCTCGGCGTTGAACGCCACCACACCCGAGGCGGCGCCCGGACCGGCGTTGAGTCCCTTGGTGAGGAGTTTGTTGTTCTTTATCGCGGCAGCCTTCTCCTTGGCGTCGAAGATCGGACGCAGCAGCTGGTTGAGCTGGTCGGGCTGGATGCGCATGATCGCCTCTTCCTGCGAGATCAGCTTCTCCCGGACCATGTCCACCGCGATCTTGATCGCGGCGAAGGCCGTGCGCTTGCCGACACGGCATTGCAGCATGTAGAGATGGCCGTTCTGGATCGTGAACTCGATGTCCATCATGTCGCGATAATGCTTCTCGAGCCTCGCGCGGATGTCGAGCAGTTGCTTGTGCGCCTTCGGATCCTTGTCCTTGAGCTGGATGATCGGCAGGGGCGTACGGGTGCCGGCGACGACATCCTCGCCCTGGGCGTTCATGAGAAACTCGCCGTAAAACATGTTCTCGCCGGATGCGGCGTCGCGGGTGAATGCCACACCGGTACCGGAGTCATCACCGGCGTTGCCAAACACCATCGATTGCACGTTGACGGCGGTGCCCCAGTCGGCGGGGATCCCGTTCAGCTTGCGATAGACAATGGCGCGTTCGTTCATCCACGAGTTGAACACGGCGCTGATGGCGCCCCAGAGCTGTGTCTCGGGATCGTCGGGAAAACTGTGTCCTGTCTCCCGCTTGATCGCCGCCTTGAATTCCGCGACGAGTTCCTTGAGGTCCTGCGCGGTGAGGTCGATGTCGAGTTCCACACCACGGGCGTGCTTCTTGGCTTCGAGAATTGCCTCGAAGGGATCGATGTCCGTTTTCGTTTTCGGCTTGAGATCCAGGACGACATCGCCGTACATCTGCACGAAGCGGCGATAGGAATCGTACGCGAAGCGCTCGTTGCCGGAACGTGCGATCAGACCCTGTACCGTCGTGTCGTTGAGGCCGAGGTTGAGAATGGTGTCCATCATCCCCGGCATCGATGCGCGGGCGCCCGAACGCACGGAAAGGAGCAGGGGGTTCTTCGGATCACCGAACTTCGCCTTCATTTCGCGCTCGACTTTCTTGAGCGATTCGGCGACCTGCTTTTTCAGGACACTGGGGTAGGTTTCCTTGTTGTCGTAATAATGCGTGCAGACTTCGGTCGTGATCGTGAAGCCCGCGGGAACGGGGAGACCGATGTTGACCATCTCGGCGAGGTTCGCACCCTTGCCTCCGAGAAGGTTTTTCATGTCGGCCTTGCCTTCGGCTTTCTTTCCGCCGAAGAAGTACACATACTTCTTGCCGCGCGCGGCGTTGCGTTTTGCGGGGGCTTTGGCTTTCGTCTTCGCCATGGAGTACTCCGGATTGAAAAGGATAATGATACCGTATTGTCGGAATAGAAATACCGCTGTGTGATCGCACGGAATTCACGGCATCGATAAATATACGAAATTCCCGCATGGGAGTGGAGACGTCGACGGAAGGAACGGTGAGAATAGCGCCGCGCACGGTCGCATGCCCGGCGGGATGGGAGAGTCCGTCGCTGCTCTGCCACGTCGGCCGCCGGCATGGAACCCATCGCACGGGAATGACTGTTGGGTTGATCTCGGCTCAGGTGGCCTCCCGTATCTCGGAGTTGGAGTTCCCATGCGTATCGCGGTGTTGCAGCACATCGTTCCCCTGGCGTTTCTCTTCCTGATCGTCATCCCCCCACCCGCGTGGGCGGATGGCGTCGAGACCTTGCTGCAGCGCGGGGACAGCGCGCAAACGGCGAAGAACCCGCGCGCGGCGCTCCGGTTCTACCAGCAGGCGG
>JAVFAS010000045.1:0-30762 GCA_034002405.1 Bacteroidota bacterium
GCGATTGCGATTGCGATATATTACGGGATGAGGTTATCCGTTTTCGGCACCGCAACGCCCCCCATGCGCCCCATGATCCAATTCGCGCGCCGCTTGATGTATGGTGTCGGCGCAGCGGGCGACCATCGCCGCGGATTCGGCAGCACCGCGGCGATGAGAGCGGCCTCACGTCGAGTCAGTTCCGAAGCGGATGTTCCGAAGTACCGGCGTGCCGCGGCCTCGATGCCGTAGATTCCGTCTCCCATTTCCACGACATTCGCGTAGACCTCGAGAATGCGCTTCTTTCCCCAGAGGTGCTCGATGAGGTATGTGAACCATGCCTCGAATCCTTTGCGCACGTAGGTCCGCCCGTGCCAGAGAAACACGTTTTTCGCGGTCTGCATCGTGATCGTCGACGCACCGCGGACCTTGCGTCCCCGATGCGCGCGATTGTAACGCATCGCGTCCTCCATCGCCCGCCAGTCGATGCCATGGTGACGCATGAAGCGCGCGTCCTCGGCACCGATGAAGGCACGAATGAAATTCGGGGAGATCTGCTCGTAGGGGATCCAGTGTCGTTCGATGCCGACGAGTTTCCCGTCGAACAGTCCTTCATAGACGCGGAGGAACATGATCGGCGTGTATGTCGGCGGCAGCACGCGCAGCACGCCGACGACCATGAGCGCGAGAAATACGAGGACGGCCGTGGTTCTGATGCCGCCGCGGAGGAAGCGGCCGAGAGCGCGGAGCGTTTTCATGGTTACAAATATACCGAGAGCGGGGAATATCACGACCGCAATCCACGCATACCGGAAAAGATTTTTGTTGAGACCGTCACGGAATTGCTGTAACTTTGCGGAAAAGGTGGTTGTCATTCCCTCGTGACGCCGGGAAACCGGAACGACGGCGGCCAGCACGAAACGGTTGCCGACCCACGAGTCCGAAACTTCCATCCTCATTTCTTATTTCAGGAACATGCCATGAAAGCACGTCTGCTTCTTCCCGTCCTCGGACTGCTGCTGCTGGTTGCCGCGTGCAGCGAACAGTCCCAGGTCAACGAGCCGATCACCGCACCCGCGTCGGGCAAGGCCACGACGCTCGCACAGCTCAACCTCTCGATGGAGGAGGCCGCGTTCATCGACGAGATGTACTACCTCGAAGAGGACATGAGCGTGCTGCTCACCCCGTCCAATTTCACCGTCATCAGTGAACTCAGCATGGATCCGGGCGATCGCCGTACCCGCGGGTTCGTGGACATGGCCGCGATCGTCTATTATAACCTGATCGTCAGGGCCGGCGCCACCGACGAGGCGGGCCTCGCGCTGATCCGTCAGTGGATCACGGATTCGAACGCCGAACGCGCACGCATCATTGCCGAGGGACTGGCCAATGGTCTCACGCGCGAACAGATCGCCGAGGCGCTGCGCGCGGAGCATGAGGCGTTGATGGCATTGATTAACGGCCACCTCGGAGACACCGGTCTCGCGGCGATCGAGGCGTACAAGCTGCGGCTGCAGGAAGAACGCGAGAAACTGCGTCAGGCAATGCTCGAGCTGCGCGTCGACCGTGAAGTGGCGATCATGAAGGAAAAGCTCGGACTCAGCGATGAGGATGCCGCCGCGGTCAAGAGCGCCATGCTCGCGCATCATGCCGCGATCGCGGCCGCGCGCCTGAAGTATATCAACGATCCCGAAGGCTTCCGCGCCGAACTCGCCCGCCTGCTTGCGGAATTCGAACGCACGATGACCGGTCTGCTCGGCGAGAAGTGGCAGCAGTGGAAGGATCTTCGCAGCGGACGCACCGGCGAGGTCCGTGACCCGATCGCCGAACAGGTCCGCATGCTGACGCAACTGCTCGGTCTCGACCAGGATCAGCAGAATCAGATCGCGCAGATTCTCAAGTCGCAGCAGAACACGATGAAGGAACTGGTTCAGCAGTATGGCAGCGACCGCCGTGGACTCGCCGAGGCGCTGCGCGCCCTGCAGATGCGCACCGACGAAGCGATCAAGGCCGTGCTCACCGCGCGCCAGCTCGAGATCTACCTCAACTGGCGCCGGGGTGGCATTCGTCCCGGTGGCGGAGGCCGCGGCTGATTTCCGCACGCCTCCCCGTGTCATGTTCGCAAGGCCATCCGATATTCGGATGGCCTTGTCTTTTTATCACGTCAACGGCGCCGGGGGGCTGTCCCTCGAGTAGGTCGTCCGCTGGCCGGCGGTCGACCTTCTCGGGATCACGGGTGTTTTTACTTCCGTCCGTCTTCCTGCCTTCCGTCTGATTTTCAATTTCCGCCGGAATTCGTACCTTTCATATCTGTTGAATCCATACGCACCTCGGCCGCATCAATCATGGATGCGGACGTTCCGTTCCGGCGGAGCGCAGCACCTCGCAATCCAGCACCACCAACCTATATCCACTGGAGAAAGGCATGGCCTACCAATTGCTCACGCCCCCCGCAACGGGCAGCAAGATCCGCGTTGAAAACGGAGCGCTCGTCGTTCCCGACGATCCCATCATCCCCTTCATCGAAGGCGACGGAACCGGTCCGGACATCTGGGCCGCGTCGGTGCGCGTCTTCGACGCCGCCGTCGAAAAGGCCTACGGCGGAAAGAAAAAGATCAACTGGTTTGAAATCTTCGCCGGCGAGAAGTCGGTCGCGAAATACGGCGAGAACGTCTGGCTGCCCGAGGACACGCTCGCGGCGGTGAAGGACTATGTCGTCGGCATCAAGGGCCCGCTCACCACGCCGGTCGGTGGCGGCATCCGTTCACTCAACGTGGCGCTGCGGCAGATCCTCGACCTGTATGTGTGCCTCCGTCCGGTGATGTATTTCACCGGCGTGCCCTCGCCCGTCAAACGCCCCGACCTGATCGACATGGTCATTTTTCGCGAGAATTCGGAGGACATCTACGCGGGCGTGGAGTGGAAAGCCGGAACACCGGAAGTGAAAAAGGTCATCGACTTCCTGATCAACGAGATGGGAGTGACGAAAATCCGATTCCCGGAATCCTCGAGCATCGGCATCAAGCCGGCGTCGAAGGAAGGCACCGAACGCCTCGTCCGCGCCGCCATCCAGTATGCCATCGCGCAGAATCGCCAGTCGGTGACCATCGTGCACAAGGGCAATATCATGAAGTTCACCGAAGGCGGCTTCCGCGATTGGGGCTATGAACTCGCCCAGCGTGAATTCGGGGCGACGCTGCTGGACGGTGGTCCGTGGCAGGTGCTGCCCAACGGCATCGTGATCAAGGATGTCATCGCCGATGCCTTCCTCCAGCAGATTCTCACCCGCCCGGCCGAGTACGATGTCATCGCGACGATGAACCTCAATGGCGATTACATCTCCGATGCGCTGGCAGCGCAGGTCGGCGGTATCGGCATCGCACCGGGGGCGAACATCAATTACGAAAACGGATACGCGATCTTCGAGGCCACGCACGGCACCGCACCGAAATACGCCGGTCTCGACAAGGTCAATCCCGGCTCGGTCATCCTCAGCGGCGAAATGATGTTCCGCTACCTCGGATGGAACGAGGCCGCCGACCGCATCATCGCCGCGATGGAAAAAACCATCGGGCAGAAGACCGTCACCTACGATTTCGCGCGGCTCACCGAAGGTGCCACCGAGGTCAAATGTTCCGAATTCGCCACGGCACTGATCGCGAACATGTAGGATCCGCGCCCGAACACCACTGAATCACCCGGAAGGATATCCCATGTATCTCTATCACCAAGGCAAACATACGCGCCAGGCGCATGTCGGACTCCCGGAGGGGACGTTCGAGGAAGAGCACGGACGGCAGGGTTTCTTCGGTCCGGTCTCGCATCTGTACCGGCTCCACCCCCCCACCGACTGGATCCGCTACGAGGGGACGCTGCGTCCGCGTGCGTTCGATTTCAACGACATCACGCCGGCCGACGCCACCGACCCGCGCGGGGGACGCACACGCCTGCTCTACAACAACGATGTCACCGTCAGTATCTCCCGCCGCGGCTCGGCCATGCCCTACTATTTCCGCAATGCGGATGGCGATGAAATCTGGTTCGTCCATGAAGGCGCGGGCCGCATCGAGACGGATTATGGAGAATTGTCATACGAAAAGGGTGATTATATCGTCTTCCCCCGGGTGACGACCTACCGGATTCATCCATCCACGCCCGAGAATTTCTTTCTGATCATCGAAGCGTACCCGCAGGTGAGTGTGCCGACGATGCAGCAGAAGGGGCTGATCGGCATTCATGCCCTGTTCGATCAGTCCGCCATCACCATCCCGACGCTTCCGGAGCAGTATGACGAGCGCGCCGGCATCGAACATGAAATCGTCGTGCAGCGCGGCGGTCGGTGGTCGTCGGTGGTCTATCCATTCAACCCCCTCGACGCGGTGGGCTGGAAGGGCGACTGCTATCCGTGGAAGATCAATGTGCGCGACATCCGTCCGGTGATGAGCCATCGCGTCCATCTCCCGCCGCCGGCGCACACGACCTTCCTGATGAACAATGCCGTCGTGTGCACGTTCCTGCCACGTCCGCTGGAAGAGGATCACGACGCATTGAAAGTCCCCTTCTATCATCGGAACGCGGATTACGATGAAGTGCTCTTCTATCATGCGGGGAATTTCTTCAGCCGCGACAACATCAAACCGGGCATGGTGACCTTTCATCCGACGGGGATGCACCACGGGCCGCACCCCAAGGCCATGGCCAACATGCACAACATCAAGCGCACCGATGAAATCGCGGTGATGCTCGACACCTTCAACACACTGCACGTGGCGCCCGAGGCGGAAGGCGTGGAGTGGAAGGAATACTGGCAAAGCTGGATGAAGAAATAAACCGGCGCATGACGCGAATGAAAACGACCATCCCCCGTTTGCCGGGGGATGGTCGTTTTCGTGTGTCACGTTTTCAATTTCTCGCGCGTTCCTTCTTCGAACGCTTGCCCTCGCCGTGCTTGCCCTCGCCCTGTTTGCCGTGGGACGATCGGCCTTCGGTCCGTGATGCCGAGGATTCCGTCGAGGGAGGTATCGGATTCGCGATGATCGCATTCACCTCGTCGAGGGTGAGACGTTCCCAGCTGTTGTCTTTCGCATAATGCACGTAGATGGCATCGAGGAAGATGTCGATTTTCTCGATAACGCCTTCGCCCTTGTGCGAAGAAATACGATAGTCCAACGGTGGGAAGCGTTTGAGCAGTTCTTCATACAGCTGCGCCTCATAGCTCAGGCAGCACTTGAGCCGACCGCACTGTCCGGCAAGCTTGAAGGGATTGATCGTCAGGTTCTGCAACCGCGCCATGTCGGTCGAAATGGGTTCGAACTGGTTGAGCCAGGAACTGCAACAAAGCTCACGGCCGCAGACACCAAACCCGCCCATGCGCTTGGCTTCGTCGCGGGGCCCGATCTGCCGCAATTCGATGCGCGTGCGATATTCCGACGCGAGTTCACGCACGAGCTGCCGGAAATCGACGCGGCCGTCGGCGGTGAAATAGAACGTGATGCGGTTGCGGTCGAACTGGTACTCGACGTCGACCAGCTTCATCGGCAGGTCGAGTTTGTGGATGTGGTCGAGACAGATATTGAAGGCGGTGTGTTCCTGTTCGCGATGAAAATCGACGATCTTGAGATCAGCCTCATCGGCGGGACGTACGATTTTCTTCATGTCACCGGCGCACGGACGCTGACGCAGACGGCTTTTCATGTAGGCCGTATCACCGATGCTGCAAATCACGCCGAGGTCGAGGCCTTTTTCCGCCTCGACAACCACATGCATCCCTTCGGCGAGTTCCAGGCTCTGCTCGTTGAAATAGTACCCGCGACGCTCTCCCTTGAACATGACCTCGACAAACGGAGCCATCTCGATCGCGCCCGCCTGCTCCTGCTCGTGGCAACAGCTGTCGGGATGTCCGCCATCACCATCCGCGCAGTCCGATTCCGGCGACGGGACGTCGACGACGTCACCATCCTCGCTTGTGTAGACGAGCACCGCGTCATCGAGCTTGTGCAGTTCGAGAGGAACCTCCTTGCGCTCCCGTTCTTCGTTCTGCGAGGGTTCCGGATTGTGATTCATGCTGGGACCTTTCTATCGGGACGCGATTCCGTCCTGCGTGATGCACCGGCGGAGGCGCTGGGAGAGGACAATCATCAGATTGGCAAGATGCACATTTTTCCCGACGAGGTCAATGCAGTATTCGATCTCGTCGATCGCGGCCGAGCAGTCCGCGTCGGGATAATGTTCGGCGAACTTGGTGATCGGCTCCCGGAGATCGGCACTGAGCAGTCGATCACCGGCACCCGACTGCACGGCAAGCACGTCACGGAACCATCCGGCGACGGCGACGAGAAAGCGGATGAACGCCTGGCGGTCCTCCTTCCCGAGAATGGTCTGGATGCGCTCCATCAATTTGTGGGGGTTGTAGGCAACCACCGCGCGCAGATAGGTCAGCACATCCTCGCGTGAGATCAGGCCCCCCTCGCGGGCGAGTTGCAGGGCAAGCCCGAAACTCCCGCCGGCCAGTGGCGCGGCGGCGCGCGCGTCCTCGGGATCGATATCCGGCTGCTGCAACAGTGCGTCGAGGATCTCGCTCTCGCGCAGCAGGTCGAAGCGCAGCAATTGACACCGGGAGATAATCGTCGGCAGCAGGGAATCCTTCCGTGATGTTGTCAGCAGCAGCAGCAGGTCACCGCTCGGCTCCTCCAGCGTCTTGAGCAGGGCATTCGCGGCACTGGTGTTCATGCGGTCGGCCTCGGAGATGAGAATGACCGTCCGTCCCCGCGCACCGGAACGAAACGCGGCCTCCTTGCGAACGTCCCGCACGCTGCTGATCTTGATGCCCGCGGCCTTCGCCATGCCCATGCGATGATATGGATTCTCCGCCTTCATCGCGATCATCGCGTTCATCTCCTCGAGTTCGTCGTCCGACAGTTTATCCACCGCCGTGGATTCATCCTCCCGCGACGGCATCGGAAACACGAGCTTCAGCCGCGGATGCCGCAGCGTCATCATCGACCGGCAGGTCTCGCAACGATCACAGGGCTCGAACCCCCCGGCCTCGCAGTTGAGTGCGCGGGCGAACATCAGCGCCGCGGCATCCTTCCCCGTCCCTTCCGGTCCATGGAAGATCATCGCATGTGGAATCCGTCCGCTTTCGAACATGGTGCGGAGAAGTTGCTTGACGCGCTGCTGGCCGATGACCGAATCCCAGGACATGAGCGTTCCCGAAAAAAGTGTCGAAAAAGAATGGAGGAGAACCGGACCGTTTGATCGCTGGTGGTGTGACCGGTGTCAGAATGCGTGTCCGATACCGAACTGCAGCACACCCTTGCGCACGACCTCGCCCCAGAGCTGTTTTTCCCAGAACCAGCGGTTGTGATCGGACGAGGGGTTGAAGGCCTTCATGCCGAAATCCACCCGGATCGGGCCGAAGAATAAATTGTAGCGAATCCCGAAGCCAAACGCAATGGCGGTCTGCGCGAGATCGATACGGGAAAACTCGGTCCACAGGTTGCCGGCGTCCGCGAAGGTGACGAACCAGAAGCCGTCGAGCCAGTTTCGCGCGGTGGGAAAGAGATGCCAGCGCAGTTCCACGCTGGCCTCGATCAACGCATTGCTGCCGAAGAACGCCGCGGTGGTGTCCGCGGCGAGCTCGCGTGCCGTCCATCCCCGGATGCTCGAGGCCCCACCCGCGTAGTATCGCCGGTTGGGTGGCACCGGAAGATCGTCGGCGCGGCTCTTGCCGAAGCGGAAAATCCCCCCGACCCGCAACCGTGAGCCCAGCACCGTTGTCCGGTTCCGGGAAAGATCCGTGAACGCCTTTCCGATCCCCTCGAGTTTGACATACTGCGTCGAACGGATGCCGCGCGCCTCGTCCTCCTGCGGCAGCGGACTGATACCCACCTGCTCGAAAAAACCGGCTTCCTCGACGATGCCCTTCAGCGAAGATCCGGTGGCCGGATTGAACAGATCGTCGGTGCCGTCGGTCTCGATGCTGAACGCACGGATGGAGTTGCGGAAGTTGATCGTCTCGGTCGTGTCGATATTGATGAATCCCTTGCCGAGCAGCGCCTTCGCATCACCGCTGAATTCCGAGATTTCATAGGCCCAGCTCAGCTTCGCCGTGCTGCGCGTGCTCAGATAGCGTTCGGCGCCCACCATCAACTGCAGGATGCTCCCGTCGGCGAGATCCTCTTCGCCGACCAGACTGTACGTTCCGGAGATATATCCGGAATTCCTGTTCGAAAACAGATACGGTTGATCGAACCGCAGCTGCGAGGTGGCGATATAGGTGCTGGTAACGTTGGGAATGCGTCCGAGCAGATTGAAGCGGGTCGTGAGTGTCTGCGCCCCGGCGAAGACGTTGCGCATGAGGAAGGAGACTTCCCCGCCGGTGGTCAGACCGTTGAGCTGATTGTTGACGATGACACCGGGCGCGAGTTCGAATCGCTGGCGGGGTTGCAGTTCGAGCGTCATTGGCACGAGCGAATCGGCGCTGTTCTCGATCGGCGGATACGCCGGCGTGAGCGCCACGTAGCTGAAGACCCCGAGCCGGTTGAGATTGGTCTCCGCATCATTCTGCCGTCGGAGGGAATAGACATCCCCGGGCTTGAATTCAAGGCGGTCGTAGATGATTTTCCGCGCGAGGTTCAGTTCATCGACGCCCTTGACCTCCTCGGTGATCGGACCGAACAGCAGCCGACGTCCATGGCGGAAGGAGAGTTTCACGGTCACGTTGTTGGTGGAAAGTTTTCGCTCGACCGTGATGCTGTCCAGACGCGCCCCGGGAAACCCGTTGTTCGCAAGAATGTCCAGGATGCGCGCGCGTTCGGCGTAGACCTCGTCGGCACTGTAGCGCCGTCCGGGACGCAGGCGCGGCGCGCGGTTGATATCCCCCTTCACCGCCGCCGGGAGGGTCTGCAGGTTGCGGTAGGCGACCGAATCGATCAGCGAGGCCGTGCCTTCGACGATCGTGAACGTCGCGTCGATGCTGTTGTCGTCATTGCGCCGGTAGCTCCCGTTGACGGCGGAGGAAAAAAATCCGTTGTTTTTGTAATGCTGCCGCAACAGCGCGATGTCGTCCTGAAAGGTCTGGAAATCGAAATACCGGGGCTCCTGCGCGAGCGGAAAACGGGCGCCGAGATTTTCGTAGATCCAGACCGAGAAACCGGACGGCGTGGATTGCGTGGCGATCAGCGAAGACAGTGCCGCTTCCGAGAATGTGGCATTGCCCTCGAACACGACCTCCGACACCTGCAGGGAATCATACAGCGACGGGTCGGTCTGCGCGTGCAACGTACCCGGAAGCAGCATCGCGACGCAAAGCAGCATCGCGACGCAAAACAACATCGCCGCGCATCGCCGCATCGCCGCGCATCGCCGTATCGCCGCGCATCGCCGCATCGCCGCGCATCGCGGCACGGCACCGATAAGAGCGAACAGCCCAGCACGTGGGTGCCGGGCTGCGCGGTGACGGTGGTCACGGATTCCGATACTCTGGGTGTGGGCGGACAAGGTGATCAGTAATCGTTTTCCTCGTCGCCGTAGAAGAAATCTTCATCCACCGGATAGTCAGGCCAGATGTCCTCGATGGATTCATAGGTTTCGTCGGGATCCTCGAGCTCCTGGAGGTTCTCGATAACCTGAAGGGGAGCTCCGATGCGCGTCGCATAGTCGATCAGCTCGTCGCGGGTCGCGGGAAATGGAGCGTCGTCCAGCCAGGATGCGAGTTCCATGGTCCAAATCATGTTGAATTTCTCCTCGTTGCAGATGATAGCGGCAGGGGATGCCATTCCGATGCCGTGGGCCGAGTCTCTCGGAACACCGCGCCAATTATAGCGAATGGGGGACGCTTTGTCAAGAGGAGCGCGGAAAATCACCCTCCGTCACCGGATGGCGCCGTTGCGTGCCTCGACCGGCATGATGGCACGGCCATCACGCACCGGCATCAGTGACCGGCGGCCGGAACAGACAACGCGCATGCTTGCTGTGCAGTCGCTTCGCTTTCCCGCACCAGACACCGACATCGCGGCGGCAGGCACCCACCGCGCAAGGATCGCTGAACGCTGAATGCGGACAGCTATAGTCGCAGTATTCCGGAAATGTCTCCGACGCATTCGCGCGCGCGGACGTCCCGGGACGACGGGATTTCTCAGGCATCACGGCCTCCTTTCGGGGTTTCGGACTCTATACTCCGTTGTCGAACGGCCGGCGCTCCGAGGGCCAGCAGGGCGAGGATGGCGATCCCCGTGCGGAACAGCATGGAGAGCAGCGCATCAAGCATGCCGCCCGCGAGCACGAATCCAAGCACCATCACGGAGAATGCGATGGTGGTATCATGCGCCAGACTGCCCGCCGCCCATCCGCGCAGGGCGCGCCGCGCGTGTCCGCCCACCAGCGTCAACGTCGCGAGCAGCGGCAGCAGCGCGATCAATCCGCTGTCCATGTACACCTGCAGATAGTCGTTATGCCAGCTTCCCACTCCCTTATCCGGGATCACGTCGAACAGCGGAAAGATCAGGGGGAAGGTTCGCGGACCGAAGCCGGTGAGCGGATGCTGGTCCGCGATCATCCATGCGCCGCGCCAGAGCACGTCGCGGCCGGACATGTTTCCCCCCGCGTCGAGCAGCTGCAGAAAACGTTCCTGCAGCGGCGCCACGGTGAGCATCGCGATGACGCCGAGCACGGCCAGCACCGCGAGAATGCGACGTTCACGCATCGCGCCGATCACCAACGCGGCGACGCCCGCGACCACCCAGTGCAGGCGGTTGAACGTGAACAGCAGGCCGGCGAGCAGGAAAACGCAGACGGCCATCCACAGCAGGCGATTGGGAAAGACCTCCCGGCGACGCCCGAAGGCAAAGGCGATCGCGAACACCGAGGCGAGAAACATCCCCAGCGTGTAATACCCCGCGGTCGTCGAGGTCAGCCGCTCGTCCATCCCCAACCCGTAGCGCGCGAACCCGATCGCCGTCGCGACCACCCCGGCCAGCACAAGCAGCCGGATCAAAAAGAGTATCCGCTCCGTTTTGCGGATATCGAAGGTCGCCAGGACGACGAAGAACAGGATATGGAACGGGATCTCGGTACGCAGCGCGGCGATACTGGTCGCGGGATCGATCGAGGTCGGGATGGCCAGCACCCGCGCGGCGACGAACGCGGCATAGCACCAGAACAGCGGCGTGCGGCGGGGACGCATCGCCGGCCGCCGCCACAGACCGGCGAGCCAGAGGATTCCGGCGATCAGCACCGCCGCCTGCGCGATGGCGATGGAAAACATCATCGTCGCCAGCGCTACCACAACCGCGCTCCAGACCGCGACATCGAGACCGTCACCGCGAAACGCTTCCCGCGTCTGCGCGATCCACTGCCGCGTCAGACTCTCCTGCGTCTCCGTGATGCCCGTGTGTGCCATGGGGTTGCCTGTGGGGTGCTCAGAGATGGAATTGCATCTGGTAGAGCCGCGTGTACAGTCCATCCGGGTCGCGCAGCAATTCCGCGTGCGTGCCCACCTCGGCGACGGCACCGGCGTTGAGCACGTAGATGCGATCGGCCCGTTGGATGGTGCTCAGGCGGTGCGCGATGACGATCGACGTCCGCCCCGCCATCAGATTCTCGATCGCCTTCTGCACGAGCACCTCCGACTCGGTGTCGAGCGACGACGTCGCTTCGTCAAGGATCAGAATGGGTGGATTCTTGTAAATCGCGCGCGCGATGGAAAGCCGTTGCCGCTGTCCGCCCGACAGTTTGACGCCGCGATCGCCGATGACGGTGTCATACCCCTTGGGGGTCTCGAGAATGAATTCATGCGCGTTCGCCGCGCGCGCTGCGGCGACGAGGCGCTCCTCGTCCACCCACTCCTCGCCGTACGCGATATTCTCCCGGATGCTCGCGTTGAACAAAAAGGTTTCCTGCGTGACAATGCCCATCAGTCCGCGCAGTGAACGCACCGTGATGTCGCGGATGTCGCGGCCGTCGATCAGTACCGCCCCGCCGGTCACGTCATAGAATCGCGGCACGAGATCGACCAGTGTGCTCTTCCCCACGCCGCTCGGTCCGACGATCGCCACGACCTCTCCGGCGCGGATCTCGGCGCTGATGCCCGCGAGGACCTCCTCGCCCGTGTCATAGCGAAAGTGCACCTCGCGCAATTCAATGCGATCATGGAACGTGTCGATGTCGACCGCGCCCGCGCGGTCGGTGATGCGCGGCGCGATGTCGAGCACCTGGAACACCCGCTCCGCGCCCGCGATGCCCTGGGAAATGTGATTGACCGTCTGTCCGAAATACTTGAGCGGTTGCATCATCTGCAGCATCGCGAAAACGTACGCGACGAACACACCGCTGGACATACCGCTCCGTCCGGAAAGAATCGCGTCGCCCATGAACCACAGGATCACCACGACGACCAGCACGCTCAACGTCTCGGTGATGGGCGAGGCGAGATCGCGCTGCCGCTTGATGCGCACGAACGTGCGGTAGTAGGACTGGTTTTCCTTCGCGAACTTCCCCATTTCATACTTCTCTGTCCGGAATGCGCGGATGATGCGCATGCTCGAGAGTCCTTCGTCGAGTACCGAGGTCAGCCGTGCGATCGACTCCTGCAGCAGCACGCTCTCCTTCTTCACCCAGTCACCGATTTTCGCGAGCACGAGGCCGGTGACCGGGAGGAGAATGAAGGCGATCATCGTGAGCTGCCAGTCGATCACGAAAAGCAGCACGGTGTAGACGAGGATCTGGGGCGGGTCGCGGAAGAGACTGTTGACCACCGCGATGGCGGAGTCATTGACCAGCTGCACGTCGCTGATGATGCGCGACATCAGCATGCCTTTCTTTTCCTCGGTGAAATAGCTGAGGGAAAGGCGGTTCATGTGATCGTACAACTGCTGGCGGAGGTCGCGAATGATGCCCTGTTCGGCCGGTGCCATCAGCCAGGATTGCGCGTAGCCGAAGAGATTCTTGAAGAAAAAGGCGCCGATGATCAACACGCAGAGCACCTTCAGCGCGGTGAGCGCATCGGTCGCGGCCATGGCATTGTTCATCTGCGCGAACGCCCATGCCTTGGCACTGCCGATCGAGAAGGCCGGAACAGGTTGCGGCGTCGGGTAGACCGGGTCGAACAGGACGTTGATGAACGGGATGACGAGGATGACCGTCAGCATATTGAACACCACGGAAAAGAACATCGCCGTCGACGACAGCGCAAGATTGCGCCGGTACGGCAGCACGTGCTTGAGGATGCGGATGACGGTCTTCACTCGTGGTCCTGTGCGATGGGTGCGTCGATACATGCGAGGCCGCGACGGCAGCGGACGCGAGGTGCGCGGCGAAGGGCCTCGAAACGGTCGAGGCAACGCCGCGGCACGCGGGTGACCGGATGATGCAGATGGAACTGGATGGCGCGATGCCGGAGGGAATGCGCAACGAGTCCCCACAGGTCCAGACGGAGCGCGATGTCGCTGTCCTCGCCGCAACCGGGTCCGTCATACTCTTCATCGAAGCCATTCACGGCGTGCAGCGCGTCGCGCGACACCGAGAAGTTCGATCCGAGCATGCCGCGTTGCGCGCGGTGCAATATGTTCCGCAGACGCGGGCTTTCAAAACGCAGGCCATCCTCGACACGACGCGCGCGGCCGGTGATGCCCTCCCACCACAAATGCGGACCGAGCCGTTCAAAACGCCCGCGCACGACATCGTCCATCCGCAGCGCGGCGGTCCACCGCGCGCTTGTTTCCACGCGACGCCCGCAGAGATACCGGTCCGGAGCACGTTCGGCCAGATGATCGGCGATGAAGTCCCGATGCGGCAGACAATCACCGTCGGTGAAAATGAGATAGTCACTGCGTGCGGCGCGAATGGCATTGTTGAGCATGACATTTTTCCGCCATCCGCGGTCCTCATGCCAGAGATGCTGGATCGTCAACCCGTGCCGGACGCGACCGTCCTCGACCACCGCGCCGATCTCCGGCCCCGAGCCGTCGTCGGCGATGATGATTTCGAAATCCCTGCGCGACTGTCGCGCGTAGGCGGCGAGGATGAGCCGAAGATACTCCGGGCGATGGTACACCGCGATCACAAGGGAACAGGCGGGGTTCATGCGGAGGTCTCCGTCCGCGCGAGCACGCGCAGCAGCGCCTCGGCGGCGCGGGTGGCGGAGATCCCGGTCATGCACACCGGATCGGGACAGTCGAGCCGGCGGCAGCAGCGGGTTTCGACGTCCTCGATACGCAGCACCTCGGCCCGGGGACTCCAGGGACCCTGCGATTTCGGATCCGATGGTCCGTAAAACATGACCACGGGCAGTCCGAGCGCGGTGGCGATGTGCGCCGGACCGCTGTCGTTCCCCACCGCGGCGTCGCAACGGGCGAGCAGCGCGGCGGTGTCGCGCAGCGTGCCGGGCGGCGCGATCGCGGCGTGGGGATTCCCTTCCACGATACGCTCCGCATCCAACCGCTCCGTCTCGCTTCCCCATACCACGAGGAAATGCACCCCCTCGAGTCCGGGCGTACGCAGCAGCTGACGCCAGTGCGTACGCGGCCATTTCTTGGAGGGATACCCGCCCGTGGGAATCAGCGCCACGACGGGCACATTGGATGGGAAGCCGAGCGCGTCCCACTGACGCGCGGCCCGCTCCCGTTCGATATCCGAGACCCGCCAGACCAGCGCGCGCGTGCGTTCGGGAATCTCCAACGCGCGAAGCACGAACAGATTGAATTCCACTTCATGCCCGTGATTCGCGTCGCGGGCGGACAGCCGGTGGGTATAGAGCTTCTCGCGGATGCGAAAGTCGAACCCGATGCGCACGCGAGCCCGGCTGGCGACGGATTGGATCGCGGTCGCGGGCGAACAGATCAGATCGATCGAAAGATCGACGTTCCGCTGCCGGAGCCGCCGCAGAAAGCCCAGCTGGTACCAGAGCCGCTCATCCTCGAAGCGGATGATTTCATCCACGTCGGGATTGTTCTCGAGCACGAACGCGCTGGCCGTGCGCACCACATAGCCGATCCAGGCCTCCGGATACGCAAGGCGCAGATTCGCCAGCAGCGGCGTCGTCCAAAGCACGTCGCCGATCCCGCTCATGCGAATCACCAGGATCGATCGCGCCGGGTATTTCACGGTGCTTGTGTTCGTCATACGATGCGTCTTGCTATCGAGTCCGTGTGCGTTCGTGTCCACACCCGCAGGTCGCTTGCCGCGCTCCCGCGCGGGCGATTACAGTTTGTATCCGATCGTCCGCAGAAACTGTTTGCGTGTCGCGATATCGTCCGCGCCCTCGACGCCGGCGGGACGCATGCCGTCGATGACACCGAGAATGCCGCGGCCCTGTTCGGTTTCGGCGACGATCACCTGGGTGGGATTCGCGGTCGCGCAAAAAACGCGCGCGACCTCGGGCACTTGCTTGATGGTATTGAGAATGTTGATCGGAAAGCCACCCTCGAGGAAGATCAGGAAGCTGTGTCCCGCCCCGATGGCGGTCGCATTGCGCACGGCGACATCGATCAATGCCTGCGCGTTGCCGCTCCAGCGGATGAGCGCGGGACCGGAGGCCTCGCAGAACGCGATGCCGAATTTCATCCCGGGATTTGTCTGCACGATCGCTTCATGGAGATCCTCGACGGTTTTGATGAAATGAGATTGACCGAGGATGAAATTCATTTCCTCCGGCTTGTCGATGGCGATGATCTTGATGTCCACGATGAACCTCGTCTCTGATTATCGAATGATCTCAATCCCGCCGTGCTGCATCACACCATTCCGCAAGGCGCTCGGCGCGTATCACCCGGCGGAATCCATGGGATGGGAAGCAACGGGCATGGGAGGCCACATGCAGTAGGTGAATTCGCCGTTTCTTTCTATATTGCTTGGTGTTTCACGCATGTGCCACAGGGGATCGGACAAAGTACGCTTTTCGCCCGAGAGCAGCAATCCGTCCGTCATTTCTGGCGTCCGGAACCCGGAATGCCCTTTCGACGTTCAATGGAGATGTCCTGATTCGTGTCGTATTGCATTCAATTCCATCATCAGTCCCACAACATACCGAGGTTCACTATGAAGTACTTCCGCATTCTTGCGATGTTTGCATTCGTGTCGCTGATCGCGGCCTCCTTCACTGCTTGCGATGAAGACAGCACCAGTCCCATCGATAACGATCCGGTGCTTGCCGCGCCATCGAACTTGAAGGCCGCCTCGGCCGACGGTGCGATTTTCCTGACCTGGACGGCCTCGATCGACGAGAATGAAGACAATTTCGGAAGTTACTCGATCACCATCCTCAACAAGTCGACCAACGCGACGCTCGCGCCGCGCACCGCCAGCAAGGGCATCACCTCCGCGCGCATCGACGGCCTGACCAATGGCGTCCGGTATCAGTTCACCATCCGTTCCGTGACCGATCAGGGCAAGGAAGGCACGACGTTCGCCACGGTTGAATGGTCGCCGGCCGTCCGCCAGAACACCGATGCCGGTGGTCTGCCGATCAAGGTGTACGCAATCACCTCCACCACCTTCAACAGCGCCGTGGATCTCTACAATGCCGCGGGCAAGGCCGAGGTGATTCCGCAGGCGGGACAGACCTTCCGCGACCGCGGCGATCTGTTCGTGGATGCCGCGAGCACGTCGTCCTCGCTGGAGCTCACCAGCCCGGATGAAGCCAACAACCAGGGCATGGAGACGCAGTTCTCGAACGCGACGCCGGTGGATGTCGATAATCTCGACGCACAGCTCGCCAGCGAGCCGCCGACGGATGCGAGCTACACGCTCAAGAAGCTCACCATCCAGACCGGCAGCGCCGCCACCGGCCGCGTGTACTGGGGCCGTATCGTGCGTGGTACCGACAAGTACTACTTCCGTCTGCTGGTCAAGAAGGGCAGCAATGGTTCGCTGATCCAGGGCAGCGGCGTGGACCGCTTCCTCGAGATGGCGGTGTCGTTCCAGAACGCGCCGAACAACCCGTTCGCGAAGCACTAAAACCGTTCGCGAAGCACTAAACCCGTTCGCGAAGCACTACGCAGCGCACGTATCCCCGCCGCGCAGGGAGAGGTTCGCGTCTCCCGTCCGCGTGATTCACGCGACACCGCGGCCATGACCCTTCGAAAGCCATCGGCGATTCCGCCGATGGCTTTCGGCGTTATGGGGCACGCACGCGTCTTCCTCCCCTTTCCATCCGGAGACAAATTGTCTATCTTTCGCGACACGCCTTTCCCCGCCCCGGGCGATCGCACCCGGCGGCATCCGTAGAATCAACATGAGGATTCCCATGAACGTCAAGTATTTCCGCATGCTGCTGCTGACGACGCTGCTTATCTTCGCGACTGCGTGCGACGAGGAGACCACCGGACCCATCGACGCCGATGTCAGTCCCCCGACGGATCTCCGTGCGGCATCGGACAATGAAGCGATTATTCTCGACTGGAAGCCGTCGGTCAGCGAGTCGCAGGACAATTTCGGCGGATACAGGGTTACTGTCCGGAATCCGGAAACCAATCAGTCCTTCTTCGAAAATGCCCCCAAGGGGAGTGGCCATCGCATCGAGAATCTGAGCAACGGCACGCGCTACGAGATCACGGTGCATGCGGTGACTTCGCAGGACAAGGCCAGCGCTGATGCCCCCATGATCGAGTGGGCACCGGCGATCCGTCGTGACGTCAACCAGCTCAATCAGGAGATCCGCGTTTACGCCACCACCTCGACGACCTTCAACAGCGCGGTCGATTTGTTCAATGCCAGCGGTATCTGCGAGGTCATCCCGCAGGTGGGGGACATCTTCCGCGACCGCGGCGATCTGTATGTGCACGCACCGAACGAGACCTCGAATTTTCTCGTGATCAAAAGTCCGAGTACCGCGAACAACCAAGGCCTCGAGACGCAGTTCTCCACGGTCTTCTACAATGCCGACGATCTCGACGCGCAATTCGCCACCACGCCGCCCGCGATCGCGACCTACACCACGGCCGAGGTGACGATTCCGAACAGCTCGGTCACCACCGGCAAGGTGGTGTACGGCCGGCTCAAGCGCGGAACCGACCATTACTATTTCCGCCTTCTCGTGAAGAAAGGCGACAATGGAAAGCTGGTGCAGGGCAGCGGAGCGGACCGCTACCTTGAATTCGTGGTTTCGTACCAGCATGTCCGGAATATCCCCTTCGCGAAGCACTGACGGACGCACCGTTCCCGAACGCGGGCCGTACGACGCGGCCCGCGTTCCATTCCCAACGCATCCATGGAGGACGATCACCCATGATCCCGGCATTCAGCACCGATGACGGCAGCGGTCCGCCGCTGCTCCTGCTTCATGCATTTCCGCTCAACGCCGCGATGTGGCAGCCGCTGCGGCGCGATCTGGCACGGCGCTGGCGCGTGATCTCCCTCACGCTCCCAGGTTTCGGACGTGGCGGCCCGTTTCTTCCCGGCACGACGATCGATGACTGCGCCGACATGGCCTGCGCGCTGCTTGACACGATGAATATCGATCGCGCGGCGGTCGCCGGCTGTTCGATGGGCGGATACATCACCCTGGCGATGTTCCGCCGCCATCCCGAACGCGTCGCGGCGATGATTCTCGCGAACACGCGCGCGGGGGCGGACGCGGCAGAAGCCGCCGCCAATCGGAGCGCGCAGGCACGGGCGGTGCGGGAGGGCGGCCTCGCGGCCTTCCTCGCCGGGATGCGGGACAAGCTCGTCGGCCCGACCACGCAGGCGACCGCACCCGACGTGCTGCAACTGATCGACGAAATGATGGCGAGCGCCACGGTGGAGGGCACCGCCGGCATGCTTGACGCGATGCGTCAACGACCGGACAGCACCGCCACGCTTGCCGCGGCGACGGTCCCAGTCTGTCTCATCGCCGGAGCGGAGGACGTGCTGATTCCACCCGCGGAGGCCGAGGCGATGCAGGCGCTCCTGCCCGCGGCGGAACTGCACATCCTCCCGACCAGCGGACACCTCAGTTGTCTCGAGCGCCCCATGCTCTTCAACAATATCGTCGACACGTTCCTCGCGCGACGGGTGTGGCCCGCGCGGAGCTGAGACGCGGGGGTCGACGCCGTGCGTGACGACCGCGGTGCACCCGCGGGACAAACGATCGAAACGCCGCGCTGGCTGCGTCGGACGGGATTGATCGTGGGACCCGCCGCCGCCATCACGGTGCTGTTGCTCCCCGCCCCCGGTGGACTGTCGGCGGCGGGACAGGCCGTCCTGGCCACCGCGCTGATCATGGCCACGTGGTGGATCACCGAGGCGCTGCCCATTCCGGCCACCTCCCTGCTCCCGCTCGTTCTCTTCCCCCTGCTCGACGTGATCCCGATGGCCGACGCGTCGGCCCCCTACGCACATCCCCTCGTCTTCCTCTTTCTCGGCGGCTTCATCATCGCCCTGGCGGTGGAGCGCAGCGGCCTGCATCGGCGCCTCGCCCTGCGCGCCATCCTGCTCGTGGGTCAAGGACCTTCGCATCTCGTTCTCGGATTCATGATCGCCACCGCCGGACTGTCGATGTGGGTGTCGAACACGGCCACGGTGCTGCTCATGCTTCCGATCGCGAGCGCCGTGATCGACCGTGTCCGGGAACAGGATGGGGAGGATCGCACACGGCCGTTCGCGGTCGCCATGATGCTGGGTCTCGCGTACGCCGCGAGCATCGGCGGTACCGCCACGCTGATCGGTACCCCCCCCAACATCATGCTTGCCGGAGTCTTCTCGAAACTCTATCCCGCCGCCGCACCCATCGGCTTCCTGCAGTGGATGCTCTTCGCACTCCCCGTCGCGGCGCTCATGCTTCCACTGACCTGGCTGCTGCTCGTTCGCGTCATGCCCTTCTCCCGGCTGGACCGTCCGTCACCCGGCGATGCGCCACGCCGCGATGCGCCACGCCGCGATGCGATTGCCGCACGGCACCTCGCGACAGCCGGGCAGGGGCGCGCGGCGGTCCGTGAGGCGCTCACGGGGTTGGGACCGATGACACGCAGCGAAATGATTGTGCTGTTGGTTTTCCTCGTCACGGCCGCGGCGTGGATGTTCCGCGTCCCGTTGGAACTCGGAGGAATACGGTTTCCGGGTTTGACGATGCTGCTTCCCTCCCTCGACGACGGCATGATCGCGATGATCGCCGCGCTGCTGCTGTTTTTCATTCCGGGTGAAGACGGGCGGCGCCTGCTCGAATGGAGCGGGATCGAACGCCGCCTTCCCTGGGGTGTGCTGCTGCTCTTTGGCGGTGGTTTCGCCTTGGCCGAAGGAATGCGACAGAGTGGTGTGACACTGTACCTTGGCGGATTGCTGACAGGGCTGGACGGACTCCCGCTGTGGATGACACTGCTGCTGATCTGCACGGTGCTGACATTTCTCACGGAGGTCACCTCGAACACGGCGACCGCGAGCATCCTCCTTCCCGTGCTGGCATCCGCCGCGGTCGCGCTCGGCTATCATCCCCTGCTGTTCATGGTCCCCGCCGCGCTCAATACCTCCTTCGCCTTCATGCTTCCCGTCGCCACGCCGCCGAACGCCATCGTGTTTTCCTCTGGTCGTGTGGGTATCCGGCAGATGGCCGTGTCCGGTCTGGCGCTGAACATCCTCGGAATCGCCGTCGTGTCAAGTCTGATGCTGCTGTTCGGCTTCCGTGTGTTTGGCATCGATCCCGCCATGCTCCCGACTTGGGCGCGCTGATGCATCATCCGCGGGGGCCGATGCTTGCGCGGGGAAGGATTTTTGAACCGCGCATGGCTTGGAATTTGCCGTGTGAACCGTCAAATTCCAGTTCGTGGCCAAAGGACACTCATTGAATCCATCACGGGAATGAACATTTCACGTCACTTCTTTCTCAGCACCATCGCGGTAATCGTCGTGCTGCACGCGGTGCCCGATCACGCCGAAGCGCAGAATCCCTTTCGCCTCAAGCGCACGAAGCAGGAATCGGTCCCCATCACTGTCACGCTGCTTGCCGGGTATAACGGGATGTCCGATCCCGCCGAACCATACCAGGATTCATTCGAGAATACCAACCTGACCTCGCTCGGCGGTCTTGGAGTGGGACTTCAGGGAATGATTGATCTGGACACGTTGCTGGTGCGCATCCGCATCGGCGCGGAAGTCACGTATTTCCGCATGTTCAGACGGGCGCTCTATGATGATCGCGGTGTGCATTTCGTCGGCGAGGAGTGGTCGACGGAGCACCCCGTCGACGCGATCGAGTCCCTGTGGGGCATCGGTGCGAATGCCCTTGTCGCGTTTGGTCCGGTCTGGAATCTCTCGATCATCCTCGGCGCGGGCTTGGAATATCACGCACCCCGCATCGACAAGGATCTCCCCATCACCGGCACGCTCACCGAGCCGCGTGTCATCCCCGCCGCCATGGCCGCCGTCAACCTGATCCTGCTCGAATACGACCACGGAAGCATTGACATGCAGATCCGCGGCACGAAGGGATTTGGCGACCACGGCAATGTGCAGTTGCAATCCCTCCTCGGCTTCACCTTTATTTTCTGACAACCCTGTCCGTTATTCCGCGAGCGGGACGATGACGCTGACCGCGCCACGCAGTTCTCCTTCGCGGTAGCCGGTGGCGCGATCGGACGGATAGTGTGTCCGCAGCGCCTGGGCAACATCGGCGGGAATGCTTCCGGCATCGCCATGGCAGCCAAGGCAGGTCTTGCCGATCATGATCGGTTTCAGGAAGCGCAGCACGTCGCGACCGTCCATCGATACGACCTCGGCATGCACCGTCGAGGGGTCGATGCGTCCGCCCGCGGCCATGTCGGCGAATTGCGCGAGGACACGCCGTTCATACGTGTCGGGCGCATCGACGGGATTCCGCGTCTTCTCGGTGACGCGCCGGATGGTGACGCCCTCCTCGGCACCGACCAGCGTCGAGATTTCCTGTGCACGCGTGGCGCAATGCGTGACCGTTGCGGCCAGTCCCCGCTCCTCGATATTCTTCCGCACCTCTCCCATGAGCGTCCCCACCAGCCGTTCCGTCGCCCGTTTCGCCACGGCCGTCCCGGCCTCGCGCTGTTCCTGTGCACGCTGCGCGTCATTGCCGCCGGCGCAGGCGGCAAGCAGCAGCGCCACAACCAGCGCACTCATCGGCACACACAGCGCACCCATCGGCACGCGGCTCGCGCGGTATCCACCCCTCGTCCGTCCCTGCGATATTTCACACCTCTTGTGCATGGCCGTCTCCTTCGAAGGTGATGTGGTCGACGTGGATCACCGGCATTCTACGAAACGCGCGGCATGGAAGCAATATTCTCCTCTTTTTGTCTGAAATATTGCCCGCGATACCAAATATTGATAGATTGATGTTATCACAGTTGCGAGAGTTTCATGCCCAAACTCCCGAAGTATTTCTACAATCCCGTCAGCCTGGTCGGGACCGGCGTCGCGATCGTCGCGTTCGGCACCGTCGTGATTTTCTTCCTCATGGATATCCTCGGCTACATCACGTCGCCGTATCTCGGGATATTCACCTACATGATCATCCCCGCGGTGATGATCCTCGGACTGCTGCTGATACCGGTCGGCGCACTGCTCGAGCGGCGCCGTCTGCGCCGCAGCGGCAACGCCGAGCGGAAGTACATGGTGCTCGATCTCAACGAGCCCTCGCATCGGTCGGCGATCATGATCTTCACTGTCGCGACGATGCTGCTGATCGTCGTGTCCGCGGCCGGGACATATCAAGCTTATAATTACTCCGAATCGGTGGAATTCTGCGGCGAGGTCTGTCACGTGGTGATGGAGCCCGAATACGTGGCGTACCAGCATTCGCCGCATGCGCGCGTCCCCTGCGCGGAATGCCATATCGGCGCCGGGGCGGACTGGTTCGTCAAGGCGAAGATCTCCGGCGCCTATCAGGTGTATTCGGTGCTCTTCGACAAATATGCGCGTCCGATCGAAACTCCGATCGCGAACCTGCGTCCCGCCCGCGAGACCTGCGAGGAGTGTCATTGGCCCAACGTGTTCACGGGCGTGAAGGAACTGTCGAAGACCTACTACCCGCTCGACACGACCGAATCGAAGCCCTGGATCATCGTGATGAATCTCAAGATCGGCGGCGGGCAGAGTGAACTGGGGCCGACCACCGGTATCCACTGGCACATGAACACGGCCAACACCGTGCGCTACGCGGCCACCGATCACAAGCGGCAGGAAATTCCGTGGATCGAATCGACCGACCTGACGGGGAAAACGAAGATTTTCCGTTCGATCGAGCAACCCATCGACGACAAGACCCTCGCGTCGCTCGAGAAGCGCACGATGGACTGCATCGATTGCCACAACCGTCCCTCGCATATTTACTATCCGCCATTCCGCACCCTCAACGACGCGATGGCGCTCAATCGCATCGATTCGACGCTGCCCAACATCCGCGCGCTCGCATCGGGTGCGATCACGCAGGACTACACGTCGAAGACCGAAGCCCTGCGTCTGATCCCGAGCTACGTGCGGCGCGAGCTGAAGACACACGCGCCCGATGTGCTTGCCCGCCGGGCGCATGACGTCGACCGGAGCATCAAGGAAATCCAGGCGATTTACGCGCGCAACTTCTTCCCCGAGATGAAGGTGTCGTGGAAGCACTATCCCAACAACATCGGCCACACCTACGATCTTGGCTGCTTCCGCTGCCATGACAACAAACATGTGACCGACGACGGCGACGTGCTCACCAATGACTGCAACGTCTGCCACACCATCGTCGTGCAGGGACCGACCGACAATCCGCAGCAGAATATGCGCGGCATGGAGTTCGTCCACCCGGCCGACATCGACGACGCGTGGCGCGACGTCCCCTGCTCAAGCTGTCATCTTGGCGTGTGACCGGTATTTCGCAGAATCCGGTCTTCAGTTCCGGATACAAAAATCCTTCGTGTGCATTGGAAAAATGCCGGGGTTTTTCGATTTTTCAATGACAACATTTTGCAGTGGAAACTGTTTCTTGTGGCAACTACCCTCCGTTTCTGATACAGCAATCGTCATCGTCGCACATATCCCCACCGAAAGGTAGCTTTTTTATGCCCAAAAAAGAGACATTTTTATCCTTCATTTGTTTGTTCGTCATGACCCTCGCCGCCGGCACGCCGGCGTTCGCGCAGAGCTCGGAAGACTGCCTCGCCTGCCACAGCGACAAGGACCTGACGATGGAGAAACGCGGACGCGAGATCTCGCTGTACGCCAACGCGTCCGTCCTGCGAAAATCCAGTCACGCGAAACTCTCCTGCGTTTCCTGCCACACCGGCTTCGATCCCAACGAGATGCCGCACAAGGAGAACATCCAGCCCGTGCAGTGTTCGAGCTGTCACCAGGATTGGTCCGCGAAGCACGCGTTCCATTCCGTGCAGCTGCTGACGGCCCGGAGCAAGGGCACGCTGCAGACCGCCTGCAAGCAATGCCATGGCACGCACGACGTGATGCGTCTCGACAATCCCGCCTCGCCGTTTCACGCGAAGAATCTCACGCAGACCTGCGCCAAGTGCCATCCCGACGTCGCGACCACCTTCGCGGACTCCGATCACGGCAAAGCATTGGCGAAGGGCGCGAAAGGTGCGCCGAACTGCATCGCCTGCCACACGCAGGATGTGACCGGCCATCAGGGCAAGCTCAGCAAGGCCGAAACCAAGCAATTGCAGGAACAGCTGTGCCTGGACTGCCACGCCGACAACGAGGACGTGCGCGAGCGCATGGGTCCGACCGCCGCATTCATCAAGGCCTACGAGCACAGTGTGCACGGCAAGGCCTTGCGTGGCGGCAACGGCGACGCCGCGAACTGCGTCGATTGCCACGGCAGCCATGAAATGAAAGCGGCGTTCGATCCCGATTCAAAAGTCAACAAACTCCATATCGCCGATGACTGCGGGAAATGTCATGCGGAAATCGCACATGAATTCAAGTCCAGCATTCACGGCACGGCGATTTTCCGCGGAAACCTGAATTCCCCGGGCTGCACCGACTGCCACGGCGAACACGACATTCTCAACGTCTCCGACCCGAATTCCCCTGTCGCGCCGCAGAACGTGTCGCGGCAGGTCTGCGCCCCCTGTCACAGTTCGCTCGCGCTGTCGGAGAAATACGGCTTTGATTCACGGCAGACGCGGAGTTACGAGGACAGTTACCACGGACTCGCCCTTGTGGGCGGATCGAGCGAAGTGGCGAACTGCGCCAGCTGTCACGGCGTGCACAACATCCGTCCCTCGAGCGATCCGAAGTCGCTCATCCACAAGGATAATCTGGTGAGCACCTGTGGTACCTGTCATCCGAACGCGAACGTGCGCTTCGCCACGGGCAAGATTCACGTGGTGGAGGACGACAGGGAAAACGAGCCCCTGCTCTACTGGATCGCGACGATTTACATCATCCTGATCGTGGTGATCATCGGCGGCATGCTGCTGCACAACGTGCTCGATTTCCGCCGCAAGGCGATCAACAAGCTCAAGATTCGCCGCGGACACCTGCCACATCACACGGGCAGCGCCCGCCTGCATGTGCGCATGACACTCAACGAGCGCCTGCAGCACGGCTCCCTGCTCGTCAGCTTCATCCTGCTGGTCATCACCGGCTTCATGCTGCGCTTCCCCGAGGCATGGTGGGTCGCGGGCATCCGCGGCATCAGCGAGCATGCCTTCGACCTGCGCTCGCTCATTCACCGCATCGCCGGCGTGGTCATCCTCGGCGCGAGCTTCTACCATGTGTACTATCTCGCGTTCACCGCACGCGGCCGGCAGTTGTTCATGGACCTGCTTCCGCGCATCAAGGACGCCACCGACGCGGTGGGCATGCTCAAGTACAATCTCGGGTTCTCCGACATCAAGCCGAAGTTCGACCGCTTCTCCTACATCGAGAAGAGCGAGTACTGGGCGCTGGTCTGGGGCAACATTGTCATGGGCGCCACCGGATTGATCATGTGGTTCGACGAGTTCTTCCTCGGCATCTTCACCAAGCTGGGATATGATGTCGCACGGTCGATCCATTATTACGAAGCATGGCTCGCCACGCTGGCGATTCTCGTCTGGCATATCTACTTTGTCATTTTCAACCCCGACTCCTATCCGATGAACCTGGCATGGCTCAAGGGCACCATCACCGAAGAGGAGATGGAGGAAGAGCATCCGCTCGAACTCGAACGCATCCGCGCGGCGGAACGCGCCGAGGGCAAGGATGAAGGTGACGTCGTCAACGTCCCGACCGACGAAGCATAATGCGCGCGCGCTGCCGGATCCGGACGCCCGCCGCGTCCGGATCCGGCGGCGTCTCCCACTGAAAGGAAATTTCCAATGAAACTGTCATGCATTTCACGGGACCGGATCGACGCGATCACGCTGGTCCTGGGGGCGCTTCTGCCCGTCATGCTGCTGCTTGGACTCGCGGCGCCGGTGATCGCGCAGGACAACAGCGATTGCTACGCCTGTCACGAGGACAAGGACATGCGCGGTTCGGTCCAGGGGAAGTCGCGCTCGATGTTCGTCGACGCGCGTGTCTTCGGAAAATCCGTGCACGCGCAGTTCGAATGCGTCATGTGCCACAGCGACGTCGATCCCGACGACCTCCCGCACGCGGATGATCTCGAGCCGGTCGACTGCGCGACCTGTCATGGCGATATCGCCGAGAAGCAGCTGCGCTCGCTGCACGGCAAGGCCGCCAGGCGGGGCGATCCGCTGGCGCCGACCTGCAAGACCTGCCATGGCACGCACAACATTCTCAAATCCGACGATCCGAAGTCCCCGGTACGCGCGTTCAACATCCCCTTCCTCTGCGGCACCTGCCACAAGGAGGGATCCCCGGTTTCACGGCAGCGCGCGATCCATCAGGACAACATTCTCGAAAATTATTCGGAATCGATTCATGGCGAGGGACTGCTGAAGAAGGGACTCATCGTCTCGGCGACCTGCATTTCCTGTCACACCGCCCATGAAATGCTGCCGCACACCGATCCCGCCTCCTCGATCGCGCGGAAGAACATCGCGAAGACCTGCGCCACCTGTCACACGCAGATCGAGAAGGTGCATGTCAAGGTGATCAAGGGCGAGTTGTGGGAGAAGCAGCCGCATCTGCTGCCGGCCTGCGTCGACTGCCATCAGCCGCACAAGATCCGCAAGGTGTTCTATGACCAGGGCATGGCCGATGCGCAGTGTCTCGACTGCCATCAGAAGCCGAACCTGCGCGGCAACGACGGGCGGTCGATGTTCGTCGACTACCAGGAAATCGGACATTCGCGTCATAAAACCGTTTCCTGCAGCCAGTGCCACTCGGGCGTGAACCAGTCACACAAGCGTCCCTGCGACACGATCAAGAAAAACAAGGTCGACTGCGCGAGCTGCCACCCCGAGACCGCCGAGCAGTACACGATGAGCATCCACGGCAAGCAGCTGATCAGCGGCGATCCCAATGCACCGACCTGCATCGAATGCCACGGGTCACACGGGATTTTAGGAAAAAAGAACCCGAATTCCCGTACCTTCCCCACGCGTATTCCCGCGCTCTGCGGTGAATGCCATCAGGCCGGGAAGACGGGGGCGGCGCGCGTGGCCAACAAGGAAGACGTGGTCACGCACTATGTCGAGAGCATTCACGGCAAGGGACTGTTGCAGAGCGGTCTGGTGGTGACCGCGCAGTGTACCGACTGTCACACGGCGCATTCGGTGCAGAAGCGTGACCACCCCGAGTCGAGCATCCATCCGAAGAACGTCGCGGGCACCTGCGGCAACTGCCATCACGGCATCGAGGAACAGTTCGCCCAGAGCATTCACAGCCGGCTGGTCAGCACGAGCGACAAGCGGCTGCCGACCTGCAACGACTGCCATTCCGCGCACACGATCCGCCGCGCCGACACACAGGGCTTCAAGCTCGAGATCATGGACCAGTGCGGCCGCTGTCACGAATACATCGCCGAGACCTATTTCGACACCTATCACGGCAAAGTCTCGCAGCTCGGCTACACGAAAACCGCGAAATGCTACGACTGTCATGGCGCGCACAACATTCTCCCGGTCAGCGATCCGCGCTCCACGCTCAGTCATGGAAACGTAGTCGAGACCTGTCGGAAATGCCATGCGGGCGCGAACCGCCAGTTCGCCGGCTATCTCTCGCATGCGACGCATCATGATCCCGACAAGTATCCATACCTGTTCTGGACCTTCTGGGGAATGACCGCCCTGCTCATCTTCACCTTCATCATCGGAGGCACGCATACGATTCTCTGGCTGCCGCGCGCGCTGCAATGGCGCAAGGAACTCAAGCGGATGGAAGAATCGGGGATGCATGACGAGGAGGAGGACTTCACGACCGGTGCCGTGGCGACGGACCCCGACGATAGGGCACCCGACGACGGGGTACCCGACGACAAATCCCCCGACACCGAGTCCGACGCGCACAGAAAGGAGAACGACTGACCATGGCCGCGACCTACATCAAGGCACCGCCCCGACAGTTCCAGCGCTTCACGCGCCTCGAACGCATCCTGCACATCCTCATGATCGTCAGCTTTCTCAGTCTTGCGCTGACCGGCATGTCGCTGAAGTTTTCCTACACCGGCTGGGCGCGTTTCCTCTCGGCATTTTTCGGGGGGTTCGAGTCCGCCGGGTACATCCACCGCGCCGCGGCCGTGATCATGTTCGGTATTTTCGGCGCGCATCTCTTCGATCTCGCGCGCAACAAGCGCCGGCAGTACGGCGGTTGGAAGCCGCTGCTGTTCGGCGAGTACAGCATGATCCCGAACCGCAAGGACTGGGAGGATTTCGTCGGGTCGCTCAAATGGTTCATCGGCAGAGGATCGCGTCCCCAATACGGACGTTGGACGTACTGGGAGAAGTTCGATTATTTCGCCGTGTTCTGGGGCATGTTCGCCATCGGTTCGACCGGGCTGACGCTCTGGTTCCCCGAATTCTTCACGCTGTTCATGCCCGGCTGGATGCTCAACGTCGCCACCATCATTCACAGCGACGAAGCGCTGCTGGCCACGGGTTTCATCTTCACGGTGCATTTCTTCAACACGCATCTGCGTCCGGAGAAATTCCCGATGGACACCGTGGTCTTCACCGGGCGCATGCCCCTGCATGAGTTGAAGATGGACAAGCCGCTCGAGTACGCGAAGCTCAAGGCCGCGGGCAAACTCGAAGAACACATGGTCGAAGCCTATCCACCGGTCGTCGAACGCACCATCCGCGTCTTCGGTTGGACCGCGCTCACCATCGGTTTCATCATGGTGATCTGGATCGTGTACGCGATGATCTTCACCTATCGTTGAGCACACGGCATCGCTGATACCGACAACGCCCCGGTCGATCACCGGGGCGTTGTTGTTTCGTCGAGAGGGAACGCGGTCGATGTCGCGATTACGGAACTCCGTCCCGCGGAGGGGTCAGTGGGTAACGGAGAAAACGATGCTGAGACCGATAATCACCAGCACCGCGATGGTGATGCGCACGTAGCGCATGTCGCCGTCGCGCCAGAACGTGTATCCCGTCACCAGCAGACGCAGGATCGGCGTGAGCATCAGCGCGAAAAGTCCCGCATAGAGATACAGATATGGATTGCGCAGCACATCGAGGACCGATCCATCGAACAACGTGTCAAGCCACGACAATGTCAATGCGGGAACGGGCATGTCATACCACACGGGCTGCGCGGCATACAGCACGAACCCGGCGAGCATCATCACCCCGCTCACCACGATCCCCACCCTGAGCGTCAGACTCACAATATGTTCCCGCGAAGCGCTCAACTCACCTGACCTCATCCTTCACGATTTCACATCCACATCTTCACCCACATGACCTTTTGCCCTTTTCACCTTTTGCCCTTTTCACCTTTTGCCCTTTTCACCTTTTGCCCTTTTCACCTCTTCACCCCACCAGCATCCTCACCGCCACCACGAGAATCAACACGATAAACACCCCCACGATTGTCCTGCTCCGCAGCCGCATCCCGAGTCGCGTACCCAGTTGCGAGCCGGCGAGCACGCCGAGAACGGCTGCCGCGGTATAGAGCGGATTGACATGACCGTGCGAGAAGTAGATGAAGGCGCTGGCGACCGCGGTGACACCGATCATGAAATTGCTGGTGGCCGTGGCGGCCTTCATCGGCACGCCCGAGACCATGTTCATCACCGGTACTTTTATCAGTCCGCCGCCGATGCCCAGCAGTCCGCTCAGATTCCCCGCGACGATCGAGACGAGCATGGAGGCGCGAAGCCGACGCACGCTGTACCGGACCGTGTGCTGCTCCGCCGTATCGTAATACTCGCCCGAGATGGCGGCGGACGGATTGTAATGAATGCGCGCGTCGTCACGTGCGCGGGACTTCCGCCACATCAATCCCGCCATCAGCAGCAGGAACACGGCGAAGATTTTCCGCAGCACCTCTCCGGGCAGATAGATCGCCGTGATACCTCCCAGCACCGCTCCGATGGTGGTCATCACCTCGAGGGACATTCCCAATCGGATATTCGAGATCCCTTTATCCACATAAACCGCCGCGGTCGCGCTCGAGGTCGCGATGATGGTCACGACACTCGCCGCCACCGCCTCGTGCATCGGCAGTCCGAAACCCATGACCAGCACCGGGATGAGGAAGATGCCGCCGCCGATTCCGAGCAGCGCGCCGAGCACACCCGTGACGGCGCCGGAAAGCACGACAAGCAGAAAAAGGATTGGGGTCATGGGTTATATTGGATGTGGGAGGAGTCGTCGGGACGAACACGGGGTGTTTCACGCAACCGGGAGTCCATGCCCATGGACGCACCGCACGATGCTGGCGCTCCCGGCAGGACTCGAACCTGCGACCCTCTGCTTAGAAGGCAGATGCTCTATCCACCTGAGCTAC
>JAVFAS010000046.1:0-30465 GCA_034002405.1 Bacteroidota bacterium
ATACGATGGAGCGGAACTGTGGACGATGGAGCGGAACTGTGGACGATGGAGCGGAACTGTGGACGGAGGAGCGGAATCGTGGACGGAGGGAGCGGAACGGTGGTCGGAGGAGCGGAACGGTGGTCGGTGGAGCGGAACGGTGGACGAAGGGAGCGGAATCGTGGTCGGAGGAGCGGAATCGTGGTCGGAGGAGCGGAACGGTGGACGAAGGGAGCGGAACTGTGGTCGGATTGATGATCTCGCGTCTGCCAGATCGCATTTTTTGCTGACCACCGAAATGGTACCACAAAATGTAGCCAGCCAGCCGTAAAACGCAAGAAAACGGCAAAAACACTCTAAAAACAGGAAAACGCACCAGATAGTATATCTGGAATGGTTACATTTTGGTTTTGGTCACTCGCCGGGAACGAATGACTGCAGGAGATCGGGTCTCTCCAGCTTGATCTGTACCCTCATCGCTTCACGCTTGATCATCTCCGTGTTGGAGTGCCTGTATGTCTCAGTCACAGCGGAACTGGTGTGTCCGGCTATGTCTTGTGCTTGGTAAATCGAGAGTTTCTGGACGCGACCCAGTGGATCACCGTTTACCCACAGACTGATGATGCTGTGACGGAGCGAGTGGAAGTGCCGCTTGTCCGCTTCTCCGAAGACCTTTGTGACGTAGGATTTGAACTTGTGGCTGATGTAATCCTTCGTGTAAACCGAAGGTGCTCCATCACGTCGGCGAGATCCCCTGCCGAAGACGTGTGGATCAGCTTCAGCCCCTCCAGATCGGTTCTGAATCTTCTGGTACTCTTGATGTCTGCGAAGCAAAATCCTCAGGACCTCTCCATCTGGAAGTGGGATGTCTCTCACTGACGCTTGCGTTTTTGGTGCCCAGCTTCCGTCAGGCTCCGCTCGAACGAAGATCCAGCGTTGTTCCGGATCGTCGCTAAGCCTCACGTTTTCCCAACGCAGATGCGTGATCTCGGAAATCCTCATCCCAGTAGCGAATGCGACTACCGTCATGTCGCGGACATCGCGTTGCAGACTGTGCAAGTACTTGAGCCACACGCCTTCGATCCCCGGCTTGTCCAGATCGGCATCCATTGCGTTCACGAGTCTCTCAAATTCGTCGATGGAGAAGACCGCGTAGTTATGCTTCTTCTGTGCCTTTTCGGACTGCGTCTTTTTTGTCTTCCTTGAGCGGTAGAAGAGTGGATTGTGTTCTATGACTCCGTACTCCACCATGAGGCTGAGGATGATCGAAACATCGCGTTTGTAGTTCCGCTTCGTGGTGATCGTCACGGTGAGAGAGTCGAGGAACAGATCGAAAAAACTTTGAAGAGCCTTCTCGTTGTTCCGGTTCCAGAGCTTTGCCTCGGAGTAGGCGGATGTGGCCACGAATCTGAGGAACTTGCCCATCGTGTACCGGAGGTTGTTCAGAGTGTTTTCCCTGTACGCCTCCAGCGTGGGTGTTTGCAGTGACCCGGTCTCCAGCGCGGACAGCGTCGTCGCCCATGCGTCTTTGAGCGATCCGACCTTAGCGTTCGGTTGGTCTTTGACTTGATCTTGTGTAACTTTATCTTCTGGGTTCTCTTCGATTTGATGCGTCTTCTGAAGAGGGAGGGGCTGATGAGGGGAGAACTCGTGCATGAACTCGACAGCTTCGTCGAGATCGCTTGTATCACAACTAATCTGTGTCCGCTTGAGATCTGAAGTCCAATACCGCAACACCCAGACGCTTCCCCGCAGGTACAGGGACTTGGTGCGTTGTTTCTTGTCGGCATATCCACCTTGCTTGATGCTGAGCTTCTTGCTCTTGCCGTTCGCTTTGGATTTGACTGCCATGCGCATGCCTCAGGTGACGGATCGGGTTCAGTACGAGGGAGCCTTGTCTATGCAAAATACGGATTTCTATGGTACCAAGCAAGACAATTATTCTGGTGGCATTGGTACCAGAAATATTGGCTCCAACTGGCTCCAAACTGGTACCAAAATGGGTGCAAAAATGACAATTTTGGTACCAGTCGGCATGAATAAGACACAAAATTCCGATTTCATAACTTGTTTAATGACAATAACTTAAATTACATGCGAATGTGGCGAAATTGGCATACGCGCCAGACTTAGGATCTGGTGGGCTGAGTCCCGTGGGGGTTCGAGTCCCCCCATTCGCACGATTTCTTTATTCACCCCAATCGAGGATCTGTCTTGGAAGTTTTGATTAACAGCAAAAGCGAGGTCTCGCACGAGATCGAGATCATCGTGTCGAGCGAGGAACTGCAACCGCATTTCGAAAAAGCCTACCGCGAGGAGGCGCGCAAGATCAGCATCCCGGGTTTCCGGCCGGGAAAGGTGCCGGTGCAGGTCGTCAAGAAACGCTTCGGGAAGGAGATCGAGTATTCGGTCATCGAGAAACTGTCGAACGAGTTCTTCCGCACCGCGATCGAGGAACGCGATATCAAGCCGATCGGACAGCCGGTGCTGCAGGATCTTGACTACAAACCGGGCGAACCGCTGACGATCAAGGTCGCCTATGATACCGAGCCGGAGGTGGTGGCGAAGGACTATCTCGGCGTCCAGCTCGAACGGCTCGCGCATACCGTGACCGACGAGGAGGTGGAGGATGAAATCCAGCGCGCGCTCAAGTCCCGCCGCACGCTCGAGGAAGTGGAAAAAGCCGATGACGAGAATTTCCTCGTGACGGTGGATATCCAGATGCTCGACGCGGAGGGCACGCCGGTCCCGGGTCAGCGGAACGAGAATCTGAAGGTGGAACTCGATGACGAGTATACCAACCGCGATCTCGTGGCGGAACTGCTCAATATGAAAACGGGCGAGGAGAAGGATGTCGAGCTGACTCATACGCATGGCGACCATGAACATACCGACCGCGCGCACATCAAGATCGTTCGCGTCGAACGGGTGACGCTGCCGGATCTGACCGATGACTTCGCCCGGGAGTATTCGAACGGAGAGGTCGAAACGGTCAAGGATCTGCGCCGCGTCGTTCACGAACGTCTCGAGGAGGTCTGGCGCAACCGCTATCAGCAGCAGCTGGACAATGACCTCGTCGGCGAAATCGTCAAGCGCAATCCCGTGGCCGTGCCCGAGTCCATCGTCGAAAACATGATCGACGAGTGGATGAAATCGCTCCGCGAACAGCAGCCCGGCAAGAAATTCCCCGCCGACTTCAATGAAACGGAATATCGCACGTCACGTCGGCCCGAGGCGGAATTCACCGCGAAGTGGATGTACCTGCGCGATAGCATCATCGAACAGGAGGGAATCAAACTCGAGGATGCCGATGTTGAGCAGAAGGCCGCCAAGGACAGCGAGGCCATGGGCATCGAGAAGGACCGCCTGATCGAATTCTACAAAAACGCCCCGCAGTATACGCAGTCCATGCTCGTCGAGAAATTGCTTGCCCATCTGTACGCCCAGGCGGAGATCAAGGACGTCGACGACAATGACCTCTCCCGTACCGGTATGGACGGCGTCGCCTTCCATGAGCACGATCATGACCACGATCACGATCATGACCAAGAGAACGAAGAATCAAAATAAAGGATTCGACCATGGCACATCATCCATTCGATTTTTCCAGCACGAGCATTCCGCCCTCCGATCAGCTTGTGCCGATCGTCGTCGAGCAGACCGGCCGCGGCGAACGCAGCTGGGATATTTTCTCGCGGCTGCTCCGCGAACGCATCGTGTTTCTCGGGACGGCGATCGATGATCATATCGCCAGCCTGATCGTCGCGCAGCTGCTTTTTCTTGAATCCGAAGACCCGGAGAAGGATATCTTTTTATATATCAACAGCCCCGGCGGCAGTGTGTCGGCGGGATTGGCGATCTACGACACGATGCAGTACATCCGTTCGGATGTCTCGACGATTTGCATCGGCATGGCCGCGAGCATGGGCGCGATCCTGCTCGCGGGCGGCGCGGCGAAGAAGCGCATCGCCCTGCCGCATTCGCGCATCATGATCCATCAGCCGATGGGCGGTACGCAGGGACAGGCGACGGACATCGAGATCTACACGAAGGAAATGCTGCGGACGCGCGATGAACTCTATCGTATCATCTCGCATCATACCGGCAAATCCTTCGAGCAAGTGATGGCCGATTCGGATCGCGACAAGTATATGTCCACCGAGGAAGCACTCGAATACGGCATCATCGATACGCTGCTCACGCGGAAGCAGAAGGCCACGCCGACGCCGGAGGCCTGATCCCATCGCGTCCCGTGCGCGATGCGTCCCGTGCGCGATCGTCCGGTCCGGAACCGTGCGAAGGCTGTCCTGTCTCGCGCGGAATGTGTATATTGGGTGAACGAATTCCGTTCACCCATTTTTTTTTCCATGCTTCACTCACGCGTCCTCCTGCTGTCCGCCGCCGCCGTGATGCTCGCCGCATGCGCCAGCACGCCGCCCGCGGACGTCCGCAGTCACCCCGTACAGATCTCCAACATCGGCGCGGCCGTCAACTCCGCGCAGGATGAATTCGCACCGGGCATCACCGCCAACGGGATGCGGTTGATTTTCACCCGCGGCAATCCGCGACCGCCGTTCGCGCGCGACTTCTGGGAGAGCGCGTTGATGGGCGATTTCTGGCAGCGGCCCATGCTGCTCCCGGGCAATGTCAACAGCGATCGCAACGAAGGGTCGCCCAGTTTCACCGCCGACGGACAGACACTGCTCTACGCGGCGTCCGATCGCGCGGATACCCGTGGAAAATCCGACATCTATCGCGCCCGGCTTGAGGGCATCGAATGGCGCGCCGGTGAAAACCTTGGTTTCCCGGTCAATACCGAGGCGTGGGAATCGCATCCATCCGTCACCGCCGACGGCAAGACGCTGTATTTTGTCTCCGACCGCGCGGGAGGATTGGGTGGACTCGATATCTGGACCACCTCGCTCGACGCGCAAGGTTACTGGCGCGTGCCGGTCAATCTCGGTGCGCCGGTCAATACCGAGGGAGACGAAGTCTCTCCGTTTATCGCCTCCGACGGCGCGACGCTGTATTTCGCGTCCGACGGTCACCCGGGGCTCGGCGGTACCGATATGTTCGTCACCCGCCGGCTGGGGGATTCGTGGGCGACGCCGACCAATGTCGGGCTTCCGCTCAACTCGCCGAACAATGACGAATTCTTCGCGCTCGCCGCGGAAGGGAAGACGGTCTACTTTTCCTCCCAACGCATCGGCGGCTTCGGGGGCTATGACATTTATCGCGCGGAGCCGAATCCCTTTCCCCCGGGCGCGGTGATCGTGCTCAGCGGGACGGTTCGCAACCGCCGCACGCTCGAACCGCTCGCCGCCATGCTCACCCTGCGGAATGCGGGGACGGGCGCGGTCATCAGCACGCACCACAGCAACAGCGTGACCGGGGAATATCTCATCGTGCTTCCGGCCGGCGTTTCCTATGACGTCGAGGCCGCCGCGGAACTCCATCAGTCGGTGACCGAACATTTCGATCTCACGGCGCGCGCCAGGTATGGCGAGATCAGTCATGACTTCCTTCTCCCGAAGGTGAATGACGACGTGCGGCTCGAGGCCGCCGTCACGGCTGACGTGCTCGACTTCTCGGTGCTCCGCGGAGGCAGCGGACATCGGGGCCTGCATATCGAGGAACTCGTCACGCGCGAGACCATCCCGCTGCTCAATTATGTGTTCTTCGACGAGAACACGGGCACCATCCCGTCGCGCTATGCGCTGTTGAACGCGGAGCAGGCGCAGGCGTTCTCGCTCAAGGCGCTGCCGCAGGGCACGCTCCCGCGCTACCATCATCTGATGAACATCATCGCGATGCGTATGCTCCAGCGACCGGCCGCGACCATCACGCTCACCGGCTGCACCGACGGTGGTGAGTCCCGCGCGGTGGCCCAGGCGCGTCTCCAGTCCGTGACCGACTATTTCACCGATATCTGGGGCATCGATCCCGCCCGTATCCGCGGCGTCGCGCGCGACCTGCCCGAGGCGCCATCCTCCAGCCGCTCGGATCTTGGCAAGGCGGAGAACCGGCGGGTGGAAATCGAATCCTCGGACGCGGAAATCCTGGCCCCGATCGAAACCAGCGCGGTGGAAAAAGTCCTTTCCCCTCCGGAAGTCCGATTCTTCCCTTCCATCACCGCGGAGGCGGGACTCGCACGCTGGACGTTCGAGGTCACGCAGCGCGGCCGCATTCTCCGCGATTCCGACGGCTATACAACCTATCCCGACACCATTCCCTGGAATTGGCGCGACCTGCAGGGCAATCTGCCGACGGCCGACACGCTGGAGTTCTCGCTCACCGCGAAGGACGCACAGGGGAACGAGGTGCGTACCGAACCGCGACGCATCCCCATCGAACTGCTCACGCTCGAGAAAAAGAATCTCGAACAGCTGCCCGACCGGACGCTGGAGAAGATCAGTCTGATCCTGTTCCATTTCGACAGCTTCGAGCTGGGCGAACGGAACACGCGTATTCTCGAAAAGGCAGCGGGACGTCTCGAAGCGAGTTCGACCATGATCGTCCGTGGCTACACCGACGCCATGGGTGACGATCAGTACAATCTCGGCCTGTCCGAGCGCCGCGCCGAGGCCGTGCGCGCGCAACTGCAGCGCCGCTTGCCCGACGCCCCGATCCGTTCGGAGGGAGTGGGCGAGCAGTCGCTGCTGTTCGACAACACGCTGCCGGAGGGTCGCTTCTACTGCCGGACCGTGCAAATCCTGATAGAAACCATCAAGTGAGGACTCCCGTGTTTCGCCGTTATGTTCCCCTGCTTCTGCTGCTCTGCCTCCCCGGTTGCATTTCCTATGAACAGGACACGCGGCTCGAGGAAAACGGCTCGGGCAGCATGGACATTCATTACTGGATCTCCGAGGACATGCTGACCTGGTTCAAGGGTGGCAACCTCTCGTTCAATGAAGATTCCGTCCGTACCCAGTACAGCGCAACCGGCATCGACGTCGAATCCGTGCGCAGCGAAGCCCGCGAGAGTGACTCGACGCGGCATGTGTATGTCACCCTGTCCTTCGACGACATCACCGCGCTGCCCTCGGCGCCCGGGTTCCGGGACCTCGACATCAAATGGCAGCGCGAGGGCGACACCTTCCGCTTCGTGCAGGTTCTCCCCGCGGCCAGCAGTTCCGGCGAGGAGATGCTCGACGATTTCACCTTCACCTACCGCTTCGACTTTCCCGGTGACGTTCGCGAAAGCAATGCCGACAGCACCGACGGCAGTCACGCCGTCTGGGTCTTCACGCTTTCCGACCTCGCCGAGGCGCGCACCCTCGAAGCCGTGATCGTCGCCGGCAGCGGCGGGAATATCTGGTGGGTGCTGGGGATTATGGCGCTGGTGATCGTCGTTGCCTTCGTGCTGATGCGTGTGAGGAAAAAGTAGGGAAGCACCAGGAAGTAGGGAAGCGATAGGAAGAACGCCGTCGTATCGAGGGTGCCAATAAAAAAAACCGACCTGTGGGTCGGTTTTTTCATGCTCATGTGGGCCGTGGTTACTTGACCAGCATCATCGCCTTGCCGAGGGTGATGCCGTCGGACTGCAACTGGGCGTAGTAGATGCCGGAGGTGAGTCCGTCGGCGGTGAAGGTCACCGCGTGATGGCCGGCGTCGACACCACGGTCGACCAGTGTCGCCACGACCTCGCCGAGCGTGTTGATGACGCGGAGGGTCACATGCTGGCGGCTGGGAACGCTGAATCGAATGGTGGTGGACGGGTTGAACGGATTCGGATAATTCTGCGCGAGGGTGATGGCGGTCGGCATGGGTTCGGTACCGATGCCCACGGTCGTACGAAGGTCATCGATGTGGAAATTCACCCGTTGATTACGGTTGAGGTCCACCGAGTTGATGTACGCCATGGTGGCCGGCAGTGTCACGGTCGCCGTTGCTTCCGAATAGATGGCGTTGTTGCTGTAGTTCGGATTGTCGGCGTACAGGAGGTAATTCCCCGGTTCGAGGCCGGTAATCGAATACCATCCCGTTGAATCGCTGATGGCGTAGCCCGAGAGTTTCCCGCTGGCTTCGTCCTCTGCGAACACGATGGTGCCGGGAACGGGGATGCGCTTGGCGCCTTCACGCAGGAGGACCTGGCCGAAATAGCTGCCGATACCGCTGCGCTTGATGGTTTCCTGCAGGGAGAAATTGATGTTCTGCAGCGTACCGAGCGGGGAGAGTTCTTCACTCTCGATGAAATTCAACCGACCGCCATTGGAATGGTAGTACTGCGGTGCGAGGGTCGCGTCCATCGGAATCGCCAGCAGGGCGGACGGCGGAGAATCGGGAAGATTGCCGAAATTGAACACTCCGTTCGAATCGGTCACCACCGACCGGTATTTGCGGTAGGTGTGTCCGCCACCGGCGCCGCGCTTGAGCTCGCTGTCGATAAGGACGACCGTGGCCTGCTTCGGCACGCCGGTGACCTGGCTGGAGACCTTGCCATACACCTGGTTGCTCGTGCTGCCCGACGCCGTCAACGTGTAGTTGAGATTCGTGCCGTTTTCGATGCGCACGGCCTTGGCCAACATCGCATTGGTCTCGTCGGCGACGAACGTGGACAGGTACTGATCCTTCTCGACGATCGTGTAATATTCACGACCGACCGGAAGATCGACACTGATCATTCCCTTGAAATCCGTGAACAGCACGGTGTCGACAATCCCGTTGCTCCAGGTGCTCGCCGCATCCATCGCGACGGCGTTGATGCTCGCCGTGTCGCCGATATGGATGAAGTCCTTCTTGCGGATGAACGAGACCTTGGCATCGGGAATTCCCGTGCCACTCTCATTCACCACGCGAAGCGTCACCGGAGTGGGGTTGCCCGCCGAGGCGAACAGATAGAACTCATAGTTGAGCGTGTTGTTGTTCAGCGTGTCGAGCACGCGCTCGAGGGCGTTGCTGATATCCGGTGCGTTGATGTAATACTGCGATTCATGGAATTCGTTGGGCGACTGGGCGTACGCGTAAATCCGGCCGACCTGCACGTTCTCGAGGCGGAATTCTCCGTTGTGGTCGGTGCGCACTTCGTACGTGAGATTCATCCGCGCGCTGGTTTGCCAGAACCGCACGATCGCGCCGGCCAACGGCTGATTGGTGATCGTCTTGACCGACCCGCGCAGCACGCCCACCTTGTCGGCGACGTTGATGGTGAATTCCTGCACCGCGCGCGCACCCGTGACGGTGTTGGTCGCAAGCAACGTGATCCGGTAGGCGCCTGCTTCCCGCGGACTCCAGTGAAGGTAGGACGGTCCGCCGAAGACGTTGTTGACCGTCATGCCTTCGGGACGCTCGCCGACGAGGTCGAAGGCGATTTCCTCCGGACGCTCTGCGTCGACGGACGGGGCATAGAAATATTCGGTGCCGACGCGAACGGTTGTTTTCGGGTCGGAGATGAACTTCAGGTCACGCGGCTTGGGGATGACGCGGATGCTGGTGAAGGCGCGGCCGAAGGCCGGACCCGGATACACCGCGACCACCATGTAGGCGTATTCCTCGCCGTAGCTGACGTTGTAATCGATATAGCTCTTCGCCGTGTGCGAATACAGCTGCGCGATCACGAGATTCGGCGAAATCGTGCCGCGCCAGATCTCGTAACGGTAGGGAAGCTGTCCGACGGGGGTTTGCCAGGAAAGCTGGACATACCCATCCACCGTGAGTTCCGCGGTGAGATTCACCGGAGCGTTCTGACCGATGACCGTTCCTCCGGTCAACAGCAGCGACGCGAACAGTATGACGAAGAATCGTGTCACAATAAAGCGAGCTGAGTTTACTTCCTGAAAAGTACGCCTTTGCCGTGACGAATGCAATGAAAAATCAAGCCGATAGCATTAAACTTTCATTAATGACTCGAAGGGGATTGTGCCAGAATCGTGCCAGAATGCGATGCGCCGGGACGCATGGATTTTCGCGGATTCGCGGTTCCGGCATCATGCTGACGCCGGAATGCGGTCGCTGTCAGTATGTTGACGTCTACATCATGCCCAGTTTTTTCATTTTCTCGACCAGCGTCGTGCGTTTGAGTCCGAGGATCTTGGCGGCCTCGGTCTTGTTGCCATCGGTGTGCCGGAGCACGAAGGCGATGTGCTCCATTTCCATATCCTGCAGCGACCGCAGGCGGCGGGGAGATTTCAGGGACACTTCGAATTCGCCACGCGTGGCGTCGGGCGCGGTTTTCTGCAACGAGGCATAATCCGACGGGAGCATGCGCACGGTGAGCATTTCGCCCGGCGACTGGGCGATCATGCGGTTGACGAGGTTTTCGAGTTCGCGCACGTTACCGTTCCACGGCAGCTTCTGGAGGAAATCGACGAGGTCGGACGAGGCGCCACGTACGGGAGAAGGATGCGCGGCGTTGTACCGGGTGATGAAATACGAAATCAGGAGTGGAATATCTCCAATACGGTTGCGCAGGGGTGGTACGGTGATCGGAATGACGTTGAGCCGGTAGAAGAGGTCCTGCCGGAACCGGCCCGCCTCGATTTCCTCCTGGAGGATCGTGTTGGTCGCGCAGATGACGCGAACGTCGACCTGCCGGGTCTTGGTCTCTCCGACGCGACGGAATTCGCCTTCCTGCAACACGCGCAGCAGCTTGGCCTGAAACGCCAGCGACGTGTTCGAGATTTCGTCGAGGAACAACGTGCCATTATGCGCCTCCTCGAAGAGGCCGGGCTTGTCGGCGACGGCGCCGGTGAACGCGCCGCGCTTGTAGCCGAACAGTTCGCTTTCGAGCAGGGTGTCGGGCAGTGCGCCGCAGTCGACCGCCACGAAACGCTGCGCGCGCCGCGGACCGTTGTAGTGGATGGCCTTCGCGATCAGTTCCTTGCCGGTGCCGCTTTCGCCGGAGATGAGCACGGAACCCGCGCTCTGGATGGCGGCCTGGGTTTCGTCATACAGACGTTTCATCGGCGCGCTGTCACCGATGATGTGCTCGAAGCCGAAACGCTGCTCGACCTCGCGGCGCAGATACAGGTTTTCCTTCTTCAGCGCCTCGTGCAGCCGCGCATTCTCGATGGCCATGCTCGCGAGATTCGCGAAGGCCTCGAGGAATTCGGCGTCGATGTCGGAGAAGGACATCGCGGCGAGTGCGTCGGAGCGGCTGTCGACGTAGACCGTGCCGATGATCTCGTCACGGGCCCGCATGGGGACGCAGATCAGGGAGTGGATATTGAAATTCACGACCGAGTCGCGGCGGCGGAACTCCTCGTCGGCGGCGGTGTCGGACACGATGATCGGTGTTCCGGCATGCAGCACGTCGCGCAGGATGCTCAGACTGATCTCGGTTGCGTCGCGGATGGTTTCCTTCTCGACGTTGCGCGAGACCTTGAGCGTGAGCTGCTCGTTCTCGATCAGGAAAATCAACCCGCGCTCGCCGTTCATCGCCTCGAGCGCGCTGTCCATGATTGCGTCGAGAAGGATGTCGAGATCGAGCACCGAATTGATCTTGCGCGCGACGGCATACAGTGTGCGCAGATTCTGTTCGCGCACCGCCGTGAGCGCCTGCGGTGATTCGCCCCGGTGCGTGCGCGCGTATTCGCGCACGATCTCCGCGTGCACGGGTACGGCGTCGAGGTACCGGTGCGAGAGGGTGGGATCCTCGATGGCCTCGGCATGCCGCATGAGTGTTGCATGCGCGCGCGTGACGAAGTCGGCGGCGGCCGCGGGCTCGCGGTTGGCCCGCAGGATCTGTGCGTGATGAAAGAGGATGTCCTGCATCCCGCCGTAGAGCGCACCCGCGGCCTCGGCGAGCGCGAGCGCATCGGTCGACAGCTCCAACGCAGCCGAAGCGCGTCCGAGTTGCAGCTGTGTGAGTCCCGCGTACGAACGCGCGAGAATGCGGAAGGAATCGAAGCCGTGCTGATCAGCGATATCACCGAGCCGGTTGAAGAACGCGAGTGCCTGGTCGTGGTCGCCGTCGGCGCCGCGTCGCAGGTGCAGGATGCCGCTGCGATACTGCAGCATCGCGGTGATATTCACGTCCTGAATATCCTCGAGCAGCGTCACCGCCTTCCGGAGCAGTTTCGACGCGCCGTCGAAATCGCGTTTTTCGATCAGGCAGCCGGCGATGTCGATATGCCCGGCCGCGAGTCCCGCCGTGTTGCCGCTGGTCGTGGCAAGTTCTTGCGCCTGGGTGTAGGCTTCGATCGCATGGTCGTAGTCGCCGAGTGTCATGTGCAACTCGCCCAGATTCTCGAGGCACATTTCCTGGAGATAGGCGTCGTTGATCTCGCGCGCGATGCGCAATTCCTCCCGCAGATGCAGCAGTGCCGGGGAGTAGCGGCAGAGCGCGATTTCGCATTGTCCCATCGCACCGAAACTGGTGGCGAGCAGGCGGCGATCCCCTGCCTCGGCCGCGAGCATGTTGGCCTGGTGATGTTGCGCGAGCGCGTCCTCGTACCGGCCGAGCGCGTACAGCTGCGCGCCCATGTTGCCGATGGCGCGGGTCCGTCCGCGCCGGTCGCCCACGGCTTCGAACATCCGTCGCGCCTCGTCGAAACACTCGAGCGCGCGCGCGGGATTCTCGAGCACGGAGTAATGCACGAGTCCGATGTCGATGAGAATCGCGGCTTCCTCGCTCATGGCGGCGGCCTTGCCGTAGAGTTCCCGCGCGGCCTGGTAGTGCGTGAGCACGTGCGCGCCGGGACGCGTGCGATACTCGGTGAATCCGATCTTTTGCCGGCACCATCCCTGGCCGAGCGCGTCGCCTTCCTCGTCATAGCAGGCGAGGGCCTTCTCGGCGCTGCGTCGGGCGCGATCGAATTCCGCCACGGCGAGATAATGCTGTGTCTGGTTGCGGTAGACGGTGGCCAGACGGGCGGTGGAATTCGACTGTGCCGCAAGCAGCAGCATCTCCTCGAGCGCGTCCTCCTCGGCGCCGCGGCGCCCGAGAATGTTGTACAGCCGGCACAGTGCGTCGAGCGCGGCGAAGCGCCGGACGGTGTCGCCGTCGGACAGCAATGGCAGGGCCAGGCGGAGCATGGCCTCGGCACCCGTGTAATCGAAGCGCCGTTCGCGATATTCCGCCGCGGCCAGCGCGTGCGCGAGCGTGCGGCCGGGATCGCTGCCGCGCGCGGCGTGATGCGCGAGCACGGCGTCGGCGTCGAGCCGTGGGGGATGCGCGGCGTGCCAGGCATACCAGCGATCGTGCAACGGCGCGTGCGCCATCATGCCGTCCGCGACGACAGGGGATGGATCCTCCCCCGGCGGAATGACGGCGGCGGCCCGGACGGCGTCATGGGCGGGTCGCAGGGCATCGGCGCCGCCTTCGATCAATTCCTGACGGCGCAACACCGCGATCGCCGCGTGCAGCGCCGACGGCGCGAGACCCGTCACCGCGGCGAGCGCATCGACGGCGCAGGGAGCGGGTGTCTCCGCCAGCGCGGTGAGCAGCAGCCGGGGGTCGCGTTGCAGGCGGGCGACGGCGCGGGCGTAGAAATCGGATAGAGATGTCGGAAATATGCCCCCGAGGTTTTCGCGCTCGTGCACGAGCCAGCCGTGCTCGGTCGTTTCGAGGATTCCCTCGGCGAGGCAGAAGTTCAGCAGATCCTCGATGCGGCCGGGGATGCCCTTGCTCTGACGCGCGATCACTTCGGCGAAGGAGGCGGAGACGGCGCCGAGCAGGTCGCGCAGCGTCTGCGCGACCTCGGCTTTTGTCAACGCGGGCAGGCGCAGTCGCTCGAGCAGGGGCGTGTCGTCGAGGGGAGGACCGTCGTCGGCGGCGGTGTCGAGGGCGGCGAGGAGGAACATCGCACCGTGAGCGTTGGCCTCGGCCCATGAGAGCAGGTAGCGGAAAAACTCGCGGGTGAACGCGTCCGCGAGATGCAGGTTGTCGATGACCAGCACCTCGGGTGCGGCATGCCGGCAGAGCAATGCGACCGCCGCGTGTTGCGCGCGCAACCGGAGGCTGTCGTCGGAAAGTCCGTCACGCGGCGCGGGTTCGATGTCGGTGAATGCGTCGGGAAACCAGGTGGCGACGGCGGAGAGCAGTGGAGACGACACGTCGTTGCGTTCCACCCGTGTGTCCAACAGGCGCAGGATCGGTCCGAAACGGTCGTCGCCCGCGCGGAACTCGAGACGGGAGACCGAGGCACCGTCGATCTGCATCGCGGCGGCGGCCTCGCGCAGGAAGCGGGTCTTGCCGATGCCTTCGGGTCCCTCGACCACGAGCATGTGTAGCAGCGCCGTTGACTGTGTCCGTGCTTCCCGCACGCGCGCGAGTTCCTGCGTGCGTGGAAGATCAAGCAGACGCAGCGCGGCGGTGTCGCCGTCGGAGCCCAAGGCCGGCTCGCGTTCGAGAAAGCGCGCGGCGGCCGTGTGCAATTGCATCGCGGTGCGCCAGCGGCGCTGCGGTTGTTTTTCGAGCAGCGTGCGGATCCATCCGGCGATGTCGGGCGCGAGTTCGTCGGGCAATGGCGGGACGTCCTCGTGCATCTGCGCGCGCAACACGGTGAGTGCATCACCACCCTCGAAGGGAGGGGCACCGGTCGCCAATTCAAACAGCAGGCAGCCGAGCGCGTAGAGATCGCTCGCGGGTGAAGGGGGCGCGCCGCGGATGCGCTCGGGCGCGAGATACTCGAGCGTGCCGCTGAGTCCCACCACCGTCGCCCCCGTCCCGTCGGCTACCCCGTCGGCCGCATCGCCGAGCAGTGTGCCGAGGCCGAAGTCCATCAGCCGCGGCCGGCCATCGGCGATGGACACATTCGCGGGTTTGAGGTCGCCATGCACCACATGCTGGGAATGAATGAAGGCGAGTGCGGCGGTGATGTCGTAGATCAGTGTGGCGAACCGGGTATTGTCGAGACGGTCGCCGTCACGGACGTCGGCGGGTGACACGGGCGCCCCGTCGATCCACTCCATGATGAAAAACGGACGTCCATCCTCGAGATATCCGAAATCGAACAGGCGCGCGAGGGCGGGATGCTCGATGCGTCCGAGCAGGCGGAATTCCTCCTGCATTCGCGTGCGCCGTGCCGGATCACCCGCATGCAGCACCTTGACCGCGACCGGGCGGCCATCGCCATCATCGCGACGGGCGCGGTACACCGTACCCATGCCACCGCGTCCGGCGACGGCGTCGACCGTGCAGTGGGGAATGGACGGAAACACCTGGGAGGGATCAACCATGGAGCATCGGGTTCAACCGGTGATGTGATTCGCGTCGCCATGTCGCGCGGGCGGACCGCTACGACCAGACTTCGTGTTTCGCCTCGCGCGTCATCAGATCCTGTGTCGCCTGGACAGGATCCTTTCCGTTGAAGAGGATTTCGTGCATCTCGCGGACGATCGGCATTTCCACGCCGTGTCGTTGCGCGAGTCCCAGCGCCGACCGGGTGGTGTCGACTCCTTCGGCCACCATGCTCATGCCGGCGAGCACGTCCCGCACGGGACGTCCCTTGCCGATTTCCTCTCCGACGTAGCGATTCCTGCTGTGGCGGCTCATTGTTGTGACGATAAGATCGCCAAGTCCCGACAGACCTGCAAACGTGTGCGGATCGGCGCCCAGCACCTCGCCCAGGCGGCGGATCTCGGCGAGGCCGCGGGTGATCAGCGCCGCCTTGGTGTTGTCGCCGAACCGTGATCCATCGCAAATCCCCGCGCCGATGGCGATGACATTTTTCAACGAACCGCCGAGTTCCACTCCGGCGACGTCGTCGCTGGCGTAGACGCGGAAGGCATCGGTCATGAAGGTGTCGATCACCGCGATTGCCGTGGGCCGATGCGACGAAGCGGCGACCACGGTGGTCGGGCGGCGCTGGCAGACCTCTTCGGCGTGGCTGGGTCCGGAGAGCACGGCGTAGCGTTCGGGCGCGTGCCACGGCAGCACCTCGCGCACGACTTCCGACATGCGCAGCAGCGTGCCGTTTTCAATTCCCTTGGCAACGTTGACCAGCAGTGGCGCGTCTCCCGACGGGGCGGGAATGCGCATGAGCACGCCGCGGAGAAATTGCGAAGGGGTGGCGAGCACCAGCATGTCCATCCCCGTCGTCGCCTCGGCGAGCTCGGTGGTCACGCGCAGGCTGTCGGGAATGGCCACGTCGGGGAGGTAGACCGTGTTGCGTCCGGTGATGCGGATGTTTTCGACATCGCGCTCGGACCATGACCACAGCGTGACGGTCGCGCCGGTGCCGTGCAGCAGTTCCGCGAGCGTGGTGCCCCAGCTGCCCGCGCCGAGTATGCCGATCCTCATGTGCTGAATTCCGTGACTGTACCAGAAATGAATCGCATGCGTGTGAACGTCCCTTGCAAAAGAACATGATCTTGGAAAAGATATTTCCCGCGGCGCGGCAAAACAAAACGTGCGGGTCCCGACGCGGGATCCGCACGAACGGTCGTGGCGCGCCCGCGATCAGAACAGGAACATGCGCATCGACGAGCCGGCCCGGCGGCCGAGCACCCGGAGCTTGTTGAAACGGTTCTCCGAGCCGTCGAGCAGGCGCCGGATATTGGCGCGGTGCGCGAAAAACAGCAGTGCCGTGGTGGCGATGCTGAAGATGATCAGGGTATGATAGCTGGGAATATCGACGTGAAAGACGTTGAAGCGGATGAACATGGTCGTCGGAAACGCCGTCGCGGCGCTCAGCGACCCCAGCGACACGTACCCGGTGGAGAAGAGCACGAGCATGAACACGATCACCGCGACGGAAATGTCGATGGGTGCGATGCCGACGAGCATGCCTGCCGCGGTGTTGATGCCCTTGCCGCCGCGGAAGTTGAGGAAGACCGAAAAAATATGTCCCAGCACCGCGGCGATGCCCGCGATGATCTGCACCACGGTGAAGTCGTCGAAGGGCGTGCGGTTGTTGAACGGAAAGTCTCCATAGTGCAGTCGCGCGATCAGGAGCACGGCCAGCAATCCCTTGGCGATGTCTCCCACCTGTACCAGCAGTCCGAGCTTCCATCCCAACGTGCGCATGACATTCGTGCTGCCGATGTTGCCACTGCCGTGCCGACGGATGTCGGTGCCCCCCAGCCAGCGGCCGACGAGCAGCCCGGTGGGAATCGAACCGGCGATGTAGCTGAGGATGATGATGAGACTGAGAAGGTACATGGGCGGATTCACCGTGCAGTGATCAAACGAACTCTGTAACTTATTTTTTTTACCGACCAAAATCAACGGAGAAGTTCATCCGGGATGGAATTCCGACCGTGCGCCGGTCACCGGATTTGCTTTCTTGCACCCGGCGCGAGAATTTGCCAGAAGCCATGCCGCAACTCACCTACATCGATACAGGATCGAAGCGCCGGTCCCGGACGCCTGACAGCGCCGCCTCGCGCGATGGATCGTCCACCGAACCGCGGGGAACGCGATCCCGGCGCCTCGCGCGGTTCTGGCGCGGCGCGGCGCGGGGCATGCTCCGCCACCGCGTACTCCTGCTCGCGGCGCTGGCGCTGTACCGCTTCGCCGCGCTCGGTATGGGTGAGATGCAGCAATGGGACGAAGCGATCTACGCCCTCCGTACCCAGGCGGTGTTGCAGTTCGGCGCGGTGTGGGATCAGTCGGCCTTCATGCTGGGCGGGACGTATTATTCCGCGCATCCGCCGCTGTATGTATGGATTTCCACGGCGTCGGTCCTGCTTGTCGGCGACCATCTCTGGGCGTATCGACTCGGATCGGCCATCGCGGGTGCGCTGCTCGTGCCACTGATCTATCAGCTCGGCCGTCTGTTGCAGCCGTCGCTGCGCGCCCTGACCGCGGCCGCCCTCTTCGCGGTCCTGCCCCTGCCCGCGCTCTTCTCGCATTTCGGACAGCTGGATCTTCTTCTGACGTTGTGCATGATCGCCGCGCTGTATTTCGCCCTGCGCGCGCTGCGCGGTGTCCGGGCCATGGATACCCTCCGCGCGGGGGTCGCGCTTGCCGCGGCGCTGATGACCAAGCTGCTGTTCGCCTTCGCCATCCCGGCGGCGGTGGGAGCGTCGGCGTTGCTGCTCACCGGTTCCCGGCGACGGCGCGCCGTGACCGTCGCGGCCACGATGGTGCTGCTCTCCCTCCCGCTGTGGCTGCCGTGGGCGCTGTCGTTTGCCCTCACGCATGGTGGCGGGGTCGGATTCCTCTTCTCGCCATCGCTCCCGCTGGGGGCGACCTTCTCCGGCCACGAAGGTACGCCCAAGGACACCGGCGCGCTGTACTACCTCAACCAGCTGCTGGTGAATCTGAGCGTGCTCGCGCCATGCGCGAGCTATTCCCTCTGGCGTACGCTCCGCCGCGGCGCGCGCGACGGCTGGATCGTCAGCGCCATGACCATACTGCTCACGCTCGTGGCGCTGCTGGTCCTGCGCAGTTCCTTCGAGGTGTACCTGATTCCCATCCTTCCACTGCTTGTGTTGCATGGGGTGCATGGTGTCGCCTTGCTCCGCCGCGCGGCACGCGGAACCCTGCTCGCGCATGCCTTCGCCGCCGCGCTCGTCCTCCCCTGGTCGCTGTTCCCCGCATGGCGCACGGCGAGCAAGGATCTGTTCCGGACCTTCGGCGGCGCGGTCCTGCCCGACGGCGGTATCGTGGCCGTGCTGCTGTTGGCCGTGACGGTCGGCGCCACGGTCACGGGCGTCTGGCTGCTGGACAGAAAGAATCTCCTGCGCGGTGTCTTTTCCCTCCCGCTTACCGGCACGATGCTGATCCTGCTCACCGCCGCGACACTGTTCCGGTTGTGGGTTCTGGCGCCATCCGATCTCGACGACGGTGCCCGGCACGCGGCCGACGCGGTGCGCGGATCGAATGCCGTCCGCATCTATCTGGTGGGCAACGGTGCCAATCCGCAGTTGACGTTCTACCTCGCGGGCGCCGATATCGGCTGGTCGACGCCGGAACGCCTGCGCTTCGAGCGTCTCGAACCCCGCACGCTGGGCGTCGATGGGATTCGCGGCCACCTCGCCGCGCGGGGTCGCCATGACCCGGTCGCCGTGCTGATCGAACGTGATGAAATCGCGATGGGCGCGATCGCCGCCACGCGCGATGTTCTGCCCGATGGGTTCATGGTCAAACGCGAGCTGCGCCGCTACCTGATCGCGGGAAATGCGGGGTTGGTGTTGGGGGAGGGGAATGAGGGGAATGAGGGGAATAAGGGGAATGAGGGGAATGAGGAGTAAGGTGTCGAAATATCCGGTATTTTTGCGGCTGCTGCGGATGCGGGCGGCGGGGGCGCTGGCGGTGATCTATACGGTGGCGGCGGTGCTGTGCGCGTCGGTGCCGCTGCTGGGGACGCTGGGGTATGAGTCCGCGTTGCTCTTCGGATTGCTCGCGGCATGGATCGGCGCCGTACTGCCGTTTTCCGCGCTCCGGCGGTTCCGGCGTCTCGATGCCATCGCTTCCGCGCGCGCTGCTTCCGGGCGCGGTGCGTTCGAGGGCAGGGCTGTCATGCGCGCGGTTCTTGCGCGATGGCTGCATGTCACCCTCGCGGGCTGGCTGCTGTTGCTGCTTCCGATGGCGGTGCTGACGGTGAATGCACTGCGCGTGCCCAATTGCGCGATGTTCGACGGGGTGATGTTCTGGCTGCTGATTCCATTGCCGACCGCGGCGTTTGTCGCCGCCGTGCTTCTGTTTCTCGACGCGATGGTCGGCCGCGCGGCAGGGTGGACGTACTTCCTCCTGCTCGTGTCGCTCCTGCTTCAGCCCTTCGTGCAGATTTTCACGCGGCCGCAGATCTTCGCCTATAACCATGTGTTCGGCATGTTTCCCGGACTGTCGTGGGATCAAAGCCAGCCGCCATTCGCGACACTCGGACTGTACCGGCTTTCCACGCTTTCCTACATCCTGCTGCTGCTCGTCACCACCACGGCACTGCGTGCGCGTCACCTCGTCATGGCGATCCCGCTGGCCATGGCGATCCCGCGCACGCGCCTCGCGCTGGCCTTCGCCGTCCCGCTCGCGGCCGTGCTCACGTTTCATCTGGCGTCCGATCATCTCGGGTTCACGAACAGTTCTGCGCATCTCCGCGCGGAACTGGGAGCGGAATACCGCCTCGGAACGATCCGCCTGGTGTACGACCCCGCCACGCTGACGCGGGACGACGCGCGCGCGATCGTCGAGGAACACCGTTTCCAGCTCGATCGCGTCCGCGCCGAACTGGGGGTGCGGTGGGAGAACGAGATCGTTTCGTATCTGTATCCCGACGCCGCGACGAAACGACGGCTGCTTGGCACCGAGAGCAGCGATCTCGCCCGACCATGGCGCGGGGAAATCCACCTCTCGCTCGGAAGCTGGCGGGAAACGGTGAAACATGAACTCGTGCATGTGGTCGCGGGGGCGTTCGGCCCACATCTGGTGAAGGCACCGTTCGTCCGCGTGCTGGGATTGACCGAGGGACTCGCGATGGCGGTCGAATGGTCATGGGGGAACCGCACGCTGCATGAATCCGCCGCCGGGATGCTGGCGCAGGGGCTGCTTCCGCATGCGCGGGACTGTCTCGGGACGGTGGGCTTCGTCACCGGGAATTCCTCCCGCGGCTATGTCGCGAGCGGTTCGCTGACGCGCTGGCTGCTCGATTCGCTCGGTGTCGGTACGATCCGACGCGCCTATGCCGCCGACGATGTCGAGGGCACGCTCGGCATCGCGTATGATGAAATCGACCGGCGCTGGCGACGCTTTTTGTCCACGATTCCCCGCGAACGACCCGACAGCCTCGCGATCGCCTATTCCTTCCGCCGTCCCTCACTGTTCAGCGCCACGTGTCCCCGTGTGATCACCGAACGCAACCGCGACGCGGCCGACGCCCTGCGGCGGGGACAGCCGCGCCGCGCCCTCGCTCTCTACCGCGACGCCGAACGTCTCGCCCCGAATGCCCGTTCCGCCTTCGGCATCGTGGCGGCGCTCTCCGATCTGCGGCGCTGGGATTCGGTGGTCGCGATGACCGACCGCTCCCTCTCCGACACCGCACGTGCATTCTCGCTTTTCCCCATGCTGCTCTGGAAGGGTGTCGCCGCCTGGAAACGCGGCGACAGCGCGGCGGCCGACCACGCGCTGTCGCGCCTGATTCACGAACGCCTGCCGGGGTGGACACACGGATATGCCGAACGCCTGCGCCGCGTGCTGCGCCGCGGGGCACGGGGGGAACTCGCCGCGCTGGTTACGGACCAACTGCTCCGAAATACACCGCGTGCGGATTCCGTCCGCCGCGCACGGCTGACGCTGCTGTGCGCGCGTGATCCGGACGATCCGGTCGTGGTCGAGGAATACATGCGGGCAATGATCGCGGATACGGCCGCGCGGACGGAGGGACGTCGCCGTGCGCTGCGCGCTTTCGAACGCATTGCGTGGCAGCCGCTGTGGTATGACCTCCGCATGCTGGCCGTCCGCCTCTTCGCGCGGGAACAGCGGTGGGAGGACGCGCAACGGCTGCTCCGGCATCAGCTCGGGGAAGCACGGACGGCAGTGCAGCGCGCCGAAGTGACGGAATGGATGGCCCGATGCGCGATGGCACGGCGGAAGCCGGAAGCGCGCCGCTGACGAGGAGCCGCTGAGGGGGAGGTCCCGGAGGGACTAATTCGTGCGGTACAGAAGAATATGCAGGGAGTCGGCGTACACATCGTGCCGCGCGACCATGGCGATGCCGTTTCCGGCGGGCGAAAACCGCGCCATCAGCGTGCTGGCCTTGATCGATTCGCCAAGGCGGAGAGACAGCGGCAGGCCTTCGGTCGTGGCGATCCAGGCATCACCGGTGCGGGTTTCATAAAACATCGACTCGCGCGCGCTCGAGACATCGAAATCGATGATCCGGCCCTTGACGAGCCGCGTCGTTCCCCCCGTGTTCAGATCCATCCGCATCATTCCTTCCCGATCGATCGCATAGAGAAAACGCGACGTGAAGGCATTGTAATAGACCAGACGCTCATGCCAGGGATTGTCGGATTCGATGCGTTCGACGGTGAACGTATTGAGTTCGTTTCCGCTGAAACCCACCTCGCGCACCGTGCCCGAGGCCGTGCGCAGCGCATAGGTAAGCTGCGAGGTCAGGGTGATCGCGGTGACCGTATCGTCGGCGACCACTGTTGCCAGCGGTGCGGTGGCGAGAATACGCCAGCCGTTCGCGTCATACACGGTGTTGTTGATCGTATAGCCATCGGCCGTCGTTCCCACCCAGACGAAACTGTTGCCGGTGTTGTTGAATGTCATCAGAGAGGGCGTTCCGCCTTCGGTGGGGGCGAACGAGAGCAGTTGCCGGCCCTGCAGGTCGTAGAAAAGGATCGAGCCGTCCTGGACAAACGCCAACGCGGTCCCCGACGGATCGAAGGAATACAGGGTGTGCCAGGTCGCGACCGTCCCGAGATCGATGATGCGTGTCGCCCGCGTGGCGACATCCATCACCGCGAGGCGCGAGGGCATGCGCAGCGCGGAGGGCGGATCACCGCCGTAGTGATATTCGTCATACCCCGCGACCACGGTCTTGCCGTCGGGAGTCCAGACGGGATTGACATGATGCACGACGCGCGTGGGATCGTCGTCGCTGCACGACGCCAGCATGAGCAGGAAAAACAGGGCCGGGAAAATCTGACGGATTCTAAACATGGGGTCATCGCTTTGGTTGAAAAACGGACGGCTTCGTTTCGGGATATCCCAAAACAACACGTTGGGATGCGGAAAAGTTACGCGGCATGCGCATCAATCCACGGGCACGACGGATTCGGGGATGAATGCCGGTGCCGTGACGCTCAGGATCCGCGCGGGATGAACAGCCGCGGTGCATGCATGCGCCGCGGTATCGGAATCAAACAGGCCGAAGACCGATGCGCCGCTGCCGCTCATCAGCGTACCGACCGCGCCCGCGTCGCGCATCGCGTCGCGCGCCCGCCGGATCTCCGGATGCGTGGCCATCACCGCTTCCTCGAAATCATTGTGCAGCAACCGCCGCAACGCCGCGGTGTCGCCATCCGCTGCCCGGCGCAGCAGCGCGCGCAGGTCGGGATCGTCCGGATCCGCGGCGAGGCGCAGGTTGGCGTATGCCCAGGCGGTGGAGACGTGAATGCCCGGATCGAGCAACACGATCCACCACGGGCAGGCGAACGGGAAATGGTCGAGAAGCTCGCCGCGTCCGCGGGCGGTCGCGCTCCCGTCGCGGAGAAAAAACGGGACGTCGGAGCCCAGCCGCAGCGCCATGGCGAAAAGATCCGCTTCCGCGATGCGAAGGTCAAGCAGCGATGGGAGGACGCGCAACACCGCCGCGGCGTCCGCGCTGCCGCCGCCGAGTCCGGCGCCCATGGGGATGCGCTTGCGCAGTTCGATGTGCACGCCCACGCCCGGGTGCGCCGCGAGCAGCATCCGTGCCGCGCGCATGCAGAGATTGCCGTCGTCGGTGGGGACGTCGGCACGGTCGCATTCCATGGTGATGCCGTCCGGGGTCGGTTCGATCCGCACCGTGTCGAAGAGGTCGACGCGGTGGAAGATCGTGGACAGATCATGGTAGCCGTCGGCACGGCGGCCGAGTACCCGGAGCCCGAGATTGATTTTCGCGTGCGCGCGGACGGTCATGCGTCGGCCACCCGCTCAGCTTTCGCCGAGGAAGAGTCCGAAGGTCAGGCCGACGCGAAGAAACGGACTTTCAAATCCGAAATCCGGCATCTCCGCGACCGGGAAGCGATCGTCCATCTCCCACTCCCCGCTGCCGCCGAACCAGCCGCCGGTCACGCCGAGCAGCACGAAGGGATGCAATTCGTATTCGAGCGTGAGCGCGGGTTGCCAGGTCAGGAAGCTGCTTTTCAGCTCATGCCGTGTATCCACCGCCGAGACGGGAGTGGAGGGGAAGAGGCCGTCCCAGTTCTTGCCGGTGTTGTCGCTCTGGGTGAGCGTGAGCGTGTAGGCGCCGCTGCCGAGCATGCCACCGATGGCGACATGGAAGCGGCCGAAGGGGATCACGTATTCAAGCAGCACGCCGCCCGCGCTGATGTCGAGGGAGGTGGCCTGGTACCGTCCCGCCTCGTCACGTCGTGATTCGAGCGAGCCGCCGTATCCGATACCACCCACGCGCAGGTTGGGGATCAGCATGATGTAGGCATAGCCCTGGCCGCCGAACAGGAAGGCGCCGCCTTCGTCGAGCGCGGGGAGTCCCTTGCCCGCGAGCGCGGTATTGAGATCCGCCGTGTTGAGAACATGCCAGGTCGGGGTGATGCCGCCGCCGCCGCCGACAATGCCGCCTCCATGCGGTTTGCGATTGGGCCGGATTTCGAAATCCTCGTCTTCTTCCTGCGCCATGAGGGCCGGGACGGTGAGCAGGAGGAGCAGCAGCAGGGTGAGTATTCGTTGCATCAAGATATCCTCGGTACGATGATGGACGGGTGAAACGCGACGGCACCGGTGCCGGACGCGCGAGTCAGATGAATTGCAGGACGATGTGCATCACGATATTGGCGTAGATGCCCGCGATGACGTCGTCCATCATGATGCCGCCACCACCGCGCATGTTGTCGAAATAGCGCGCCGGTTGGGGCTTGACGATGTCGAAGAGGCGGAACAGCAGAAATGCGCCCAGCGCGACCCACCAGATTTTCGGAAGGAACACGAGCGCGAGCCACATCCCGACGGCTTCGTCGAACACGACAATCGACGGGTCGTCACCGTGGCGCTGCTCGAGATAGTCCGCGGCGGGGACGCCGAGAAAAAGTCCCGCGAGCGCGAAGGAGATCGCGATCGTGCCGTTGTCGGTGAAGGGCAGCACCCAGAACAGCCCGAGGGCGACCGCCGACCCGACCGTTCCCGGCGCGATGGGAACATACCCGGCGAACAGCACCGTGCCCAGCGCCCGGTAATACCATCCGCGTCCGGTTTCCCACAGTCCGGTGATCGTGGTCGCGCTCATTCAGCCACCTGCTTCCGTCGTGTCACGAACGAGGAGATCACGCGCCAGTTATCCATGAAATACTGCACGCCGGTCACCAGGGTCAGCAGCGTCACCGCGAGCATGAGCAGGAACACAAGCCGTGTGTCGAGCAGTGTCGCGATCAGCGGACCCGCGGCCGCGCGCAGCCAAGCCACATCCTGTCCGACGATCAGCAGCAACAGATAATAGAGCACCGTCATCTGGATGAAGGTCTTCCATTGCGCCGACTTCGACGTGATGATATGCGCACCACGGCTCTCGGCGAGCGAACGCAGCAGGGTGATGACGATATCGCGGATCACGATGACGATCACCATCCACCACGGCACGACGCCGAGCAGCGCGAAGGCGATGAACGCGGCGGAGGTGAGGAACTTGTCCGCCAGCGGATCGAGGAACTTCCCGATGTTCGTCACCGTGCCGCTCCGCCGGGCGATCTCGCCATCATACCAATCGGTCAGCGCTGCGATGAAAAACACCGCGAGCGAAAGTTGCCGCGCCAGCGCGCTGTCGGCGATGATCAGAAGCAGGAACACCGGTGACAGCACGATGCGGACGATGGACAGGGTATTTGCGAGTGTGGAAAACATGCGTTCTCGTGCGAGGGGAAATCTACGGGAAAACGCACGATAAAAAAACCTCTCCTGCGGGAGAGGTTGGACAGACGCCGAGACGCTCCGTGCCGTTGCGTCAGAAATCGAGGCCATCGATCGCGGCGGGCTCCATCACCCGACGGACCAAGGTTGCCTGGACTCCCTTGGGACCGTTCTCCGCCTCGTACTCGACGATTTCCCCTCCCTTGAGTTTCTTGTAGCCTTCACCCTCGATGGCCTTGTAATGGACGAAAATATCGCCGCCTTCCTCCGGCGTGATGAATCCGAATCCTTTTGTGTTGTTGAACCACTTGACGACGCCCTGTTCCATGGTACCTCCGAGAACATCAGGGTGAAGAAATCGCCATGACGCCAGCAGGCGCGGTACGTATTGCGTGAACGAAAATGATGCGTCTGTTTCGACGGTCCATCGTCCGGGACCGCTCTGGCTGCATGGCTGGGTGGGGACAGATTTTTGACCTAAAATAATCCGTCAAACCCCTTGACGCAAGTTCAATGTGTATGTTTTTGGAGATTTTCCGCGCAGCGATCGATCAGCATGCGCGGATAGGCGTTCCCCGTGAGCGCGATGTGGGAGCGGTAGTGTGGCGGCGAAATGTGAAATTCCCGCACAGTGTGCCGATCCAGCATACCACCGCGGCCATACCCGAGATTGGCGGGAATCCACCCCGGTGCGTCGATGCCTTCATAGGGCGCGATCATCGCGGTGTATTCGGCCTGGCGGAGAAGGATGAATGCGTCGATACGGCCGTTCATGTACGCCGCGGCGGCCGGATCGGCGAGTCCCCCCAGGTCGATGACCTCGCGGCCGGAAAAAAAGGCGATCGCACCGATATCGAACGCGGCGATGCGGGAATTCGGAGCCGTGTGTCCGTGAATCCATTCCGCCGCGCGACGGTGCACCGCGTCGATGTGCCGCGTCGAACTCAGCCACACCATCCGCCAGGTCGTGATCGAATACAGGGCGATCGGCGTGAACACGAGCAGGAGCAGGATCATGCGGGGAGTCCACCCCCGGAGGGACAGCCATCCGGCACGCATCGTGGTCGCCACCTCGCGCAATGGCGCGGCGCGGAGGTGTGTGGCGCGGAGGTGTGTGGCGCGGAAATGTCCGTCGATGATGGCACCGAGGAGCGCGGCGAGTGGCAGGAGCAGGGGGGCGAGGTAGCGTCCCGCGTGTCCGGGATACGGAAGCAGGAGCGCGTAGGCGGTCGTGTGGAGCAGCACCCAGACGACGAGCGCCATCCACGGTGAGACCGTGTTCCGTTGCCCCATGCCGGACTGCGATGCGCCGGGTTGCGCGGACGCGTGGCGGGAAGATCCGGATGACCCGGCGGGCGCGCCGGCAGGTGACGGTGGACGGCGTCGCGCGGCGAGAGCGGACCGGATGGTGCCGAACAGGATCGGGGTGGCGGCGATCGCGACCACGATGCGGAGCGGAACCGGCATGTCGCGCAGCAGGCCCCAGCCCACCGTGCGCAGCCAGCGAAGCACGAGATGGAACAAGTCGCCGGGGAAGGAAAGGATGTTTGTCTCCGGAATTCTTCCGCCGTGCGCCAGCCAGCGACGCCCGTCGAGCGTGCTGGTGTAGGGCGCGCCGCTCACGGCCAGATTCCACCCCACGTACAGCAGTGCGCCCGCCGCGGCACCGGCGAGCAGCGGCCAGACGGCGGAGAGGGAGCGATCCCGCCGCCATGTCCACAGCGCGAGCGCGGGCGCGAGCAGGATACCTTCTGGTCGCGCGAGCACGAGCAGCGCGAGACCGAAACCCGCGCCGCGGTGATCTCGGCGGGAAACGCGATGCAGCGTCACGATGGCGAGGAGGAGGAACAGCGTGGTTTCCATGCCCGAGAACGTCCACCACAGCAGAATTCCCGACGCCGGCAGCGCCGCGGCGCTGACGAAGGCCGCGAGGCGTCCGACACCGAAGTCGTGCAGCAGATCATGCCAGAACGCGACGAGCAGCAGGAGCGAGACGCCGGCGAGCAGCCACGCGCCCGGCACTGCGGGGAGTCCGGCATCCATCACGCCACCGAGCAGCACCGTCCAGAGCAGGCTGGTGGTGCCCGTGCTCGGCGTGCCCGGATTCAGCGCGAATTCCCCGTGCGCGGCGAGATTGCGCGCGTAGGTGGCGTGTATCCACCCATCGTCGAGCGGAAAACCCGGCGGCTGGGTGCCGTGCAGTACGGGGAAGAGGAAGAAGAGCAGGACCGTCAGGGTCGACGCGAGGAGGATGACGCGGTCGCGGCGACGGGTTTGCGGCAGCGGGAGCCGGGTCGTATCGGACATTGCTCACTCCGCCGCGGCGATTCGCCTTCCCGGCCTCGCGCGCATGGCTCAGAATTCCTTGCGCTGGAACATCCACGCGGCGAGGGCATACATCGCCGCGGCGAACAGACCGCTCGTCCACACCGGCATCCAGTCGATCGGCTGATGCATGACCAGCGACGCCGAGAGCTTGCTCAATGCGTCGGGTTTGGGGAGAATGTAATACAGGACGTCCATCACCGTGTTCACCGCGTCGCTCGACACGAGTTCGGCGAGCGGTTCGCGCGCTTCGAGAATGGGACCGACCAGGAAGATGAACACGTACAGCAGGATGATGGTCAGCGCGCTGCTGCGCGAACCGATGCCGATCACGAGCATGGGGGCATACAGCACGAGGAAGGTGTAGGTGATCGACAGCGTGACCGCGAGGAAGCCCGCGTTCCAGATGCCCGTGCGCGCGCCGGTGATCACCCACATGCCGACGATGAACCATGCGACATTCGCCAGCACGATCAGCAACGAACCGAGCGACTTCCCGAGAAGGAGATCCGTGCGGGAAATCGGTTTGGAGAGAAGAAGGTCGATATTTCCTTTATCCATGGTGTTCGGGATGATGCTCGCCGTGGCGAAAATCGAGAGCACGAGCGCGGCGAAATTGATGAAGCCCGTGAGTCCCGCCTGCACCTGCCAGATAATGGTCGGATCCTTGGTGATATCGATGTGTTGCGCCGCGGTATCACCGCCGCCCCCGATCTCGATGGTCGTGGGCACCATCAGGGCGGCGAGGATGCCGATGAGGAGGAAGAAGGTGGAAATGGCCGCGAAGCCGATGATGGTCTTGCGCGCGAGTCCTTCGCGGAAGGTGAATTCGATGATAGCCCAGAGTTTCATTGCGCCTCCTCCCGCGCGATGGTGTCGATGAACAGGTCCTCGAGCGACTGCCGTTTCTCAGTCACGCCGGTAAGCAGGACGCCCGCGCCGCGGAGCTGGTCGATGACGGCATTGAGCGCCGCGGTATCGGGGAGGGAAAAGACCAGTTCGCCGTGCTCCTCGCGCATGGAGAGCCGCGTGGCTTCCCACTGCGCGCGCAGGGAATCGGGCAGCGCGCCGGCGATGGCGATGCGATAGGTGTTCTCGCTCGTGGTCAGCTCCTTCACCGTGCCGAGACGGATGAGCCGTCCCTTGTTGAGAATGGCGACACGGTCGCAGATCAGCTCGACTTCCGAGAGCAAGTGGGAATTGAGAAAAACCGTCTTGCCCGCGTCGCGCAGCCGTGCGAGCAGGTCACGGATCTCCTTGCGTCCGATCGGATCGACACCGTCGGTGGGTTCATCGAGCATGACGAGTTTCGGATCGTTGATCAGGGCTTGCGCGAGTCCGATGCGCTGCAGCATACCCTTCGAGTACTTGCGGATCTTCGTGTTCTTCCACTGCTCCATCCCGACCAGCCGCAGGCGGTCGTCGATGCGCTGTTCGAGTTCGGGTCCGGGGACCCCACTGAGCTTGCCGAAATAGCGCAGCACCTGCGCGCCCGTGAGGAAATCCGGGTAGCGGTGATTTTCGGGCAGATAACCGACGCGGGCCTTCGCCGCCGCGTTCCCCACCGGCTCGCCGAGCATGACCGCGCGTCCCGCGGTGACGCGAACGATCTCGAGGAGGACCTTGATGAATGTTGTTTTCCCCGCGCCATTCGGACCAAGGAGTCCGAAGATCTCTCCCTCGCGCACCTCGAGCGACAACTCGGCCAGCGCCGTGACCGCACCCTTCCCACGCGGATTGAACACCTTGGTGACGCGGTCGGCATGGATGATGGACATGGAATTCCGATGTTATGGTGAATCGTGCAAGATAGGCACGGAGGGACAAACCCACAACGGTGCAGAGGCCACATCGCGACACATCGCAACGCGACGCGACACATCACGCCGACATTCACCCGTTCGCGCAGTGATCGTCGCAGCCGCATGCGAGGGACCCGCTTCGGGACGTTGCGAAGGCTTCGCGTCCCTCGCGGAAGGCGAACCAGGCGATGCCCAGTGAACCGAGGGTGTCGAACCAGCCGATGCCGGCAAGCTCGTACAGCAGGCTCGAGGCAAGGAGGATCATTGAAAGATAGTAGCAGGTGCGCGTGCAGTGTGCATCGGCGATGATGGCCTCGGAGCCGAGCGCCTGGCCGACGCGGAGCTTCGCGGTGAGCAGCAGGCGCATGGTCAGCAGCGAAAGCGCCGAGATGATCACGCCCATGAGCGTGGTTTCCGGCGCCGCGCCGACAACGAGGGTGACGGCGGCGCCCGCGAGCAGTCCCGCCGCGAGCAGGAAAAACGACGTCCCGGTCACGCGCAGCGCGGTGCGCTCGAAGCCATCGCGTTCCCGTACCTCCGCGCGCGTCATGCGCGTGATCATGTGCAGGATGCCGAGTCCGGAAATGACCTCGACGAAACTGTCCACCCCGAAGCCGAACAGCGCCAGCGTCTCGTCGGCCATGCCAAACGCCACCGAGACCGCGCCCTCGGCCAGGTTGTACACGATGGTGATGATGGCCAGAAGCCGCGCGCGGGAGAGCAGACGGGAACCCTCCGCATCCGCGTCGATGCCGGTGTTCGTGTCGATGTGCGCGTTCGTTTCCATATTCTGAGAACGCGCGGCCGTGCGGAAACATTCCCCGCACCGCGAGATTTTCCCCGCACCGCGAGATTTTCCCCGCACCGCGAGATTTTCCCCGCACCGCGAGATTTTCCCCGCACCGCGAGATTTTCCCCGCACCGCGAGATTTTCCCCGCACCGCGAGATTTTCCCCGCACCGC
>JAVFAS010000047.1:0-10064 GCA_034002405.1 Bacteroidota bacterium
CCGGGCTACGATGTTGCACCCCTGCGGGGTGCGTCCGTGCGTCCTCCGCGCGCCTTTTCCCGGGCCTGAAGGCCCGGGCTATGATGTTGCACCCCTGCGGGGTGTGTCCGCGCGTCTTCCGCGCGCCTTTTCCCGGGCCTCACGGCCCGGCCTATGATGTTGCACCCCTGCGGGGTGTGTCCGCGCGTCTTCCGCGCGCCTTTTCCCGGGCCTCAAGGCCCGGCCTATGATGTTGCACCCCTGCGGGGTGTGCCCGCGCGTCTTCCGCGCGCGTTACCCAGGCTTACCGAATCAGCACCGGACGGAGAATGCGGTGCAGGCCGTCGGTAATGGCAAGCAGGTAGAGGCCTGGTTCGAGCGCGGGAAGCGGCTGGCGAAGGAGATCACCCGAGAACGATGCGGCGGGCAGATCGACCGTCCGTCCGAGCAGGTCGCTGAGTCGGAGACGAAGCTGTCCTGACGGAGCGCCTGTCACGGGCAGCGAGAGCACGCGCATGGCAGGATTCGGATAGATATCTCCGATATCCCAGGATGCGGGCGCGGCGGCTTCGGTGGCGCTGGTCCGCTTCCACCGGATGTCGGCGAAACGCGGCAGGTGGTCGGATGCGACCGTGGCATCGTGCTCGTTGATGCCAAGGCGCAGCCGCTGGCCGGGACTGATCTGCCGCGGATCGACCACGAGATCCTGCGTCACGGTCAATACGCTCGCGGTGTAGAACATGTAATCGAGCGTCGCGGGGGCGTAGCTGCTTCCCGCATCGTCCCAGGTGTACGTGAAGCGCGAGGATGGATGCCGGGGCGGCAGTTCGGTCCACGCACCACCGTCCCAATCCGGCGCCGCGTCCGGACCGTAGGTCACGTTGTTCACGATATCACCCGTGACCAGCGTCTCATACTGCCGATGGTCGCCCACCAGATTCAGGTCGCCGACCAGCACGATCGGTGTACCCTCCGCTACGGTGACCGCGCCACCGGACGTTTTCGCGTCGCGGAGAAATCGGATCAGGCCATCCGCTTCACGCTGCCGGTGATCGTCGGCGTCGCAGCAGCGGAAATGTGCGTTGATCAGCAAGAGCTCCTCACCATCCGGCGTGCGCAGCAGGAAGGCGGATGCGCGGTACTCCGCCTGCACCTGCCAGCTGTGTTCCACATCGAGATGCGTGACGAGAATGTTCCCCGCATCGCGCTTGATCGCGCGCCATTCGTGTCCCGCCGGCGCGTCGATCGCGGAGCGCACAACATCCAACGCGTCGGTCGCGCTCATATCGAAGCATTCCTGAAGACACAGCACATCCGGCCGGATCGCGCGCAGCAGACGGGTGTATGCCGGTTGCCGCGCGGGGTCGACGGGCCCGTTGAACAGCGTGTTCCACGAAAGAAGACGGATCGCTCCGTTTTCGATGGGTCGGAGCAGCTGTTCGACCACCGGTTGGACGCCCGTGAATCGAAATTCATACTCCACTCCCCCATCACCGTCGGGGAAGCGATCACCACCAGAGTCACTGAGGGCGACGCGGATACGATCGACGGGAAACAGCGGCCGTGCGCCGATCACCGTCCCCCGTCGAATCGCGAGTTCGAAACGGGAGGAGGTCATGCTCGGCGCGGGGATGAGACGGATGTCGTCATGACGCACGTTCACGGAATTCCCGAGATACACCGTGCCCTGGCGTTGCGCGAAATCCCAGACCAGTTCCGCGCCGATGCCATGCATCGTCCGTCCTGTCGACGCATCGTCATCGGTATCGATGGCGAGGCGGATGCCGTTGTTGTCCTGCAACAAGACATCGATGCCGGTATCGAAAGAGAGATACAACCACAGCGCATCGTCATGGACGTGCAGATGCGTGAAATCGATCCCCGAGGGACCGGCATCGTGCGCGGGATCCCCGGCCAGCGCGGGCATTGCGTCCCAGTCCGCGAAGCGTCCGTCGATGGCGACATCCTGCGCCGGTAAACGCCCGCAACCCGCAATCAGTACGAGAACGAGAAGGAAAGACTGTATGGAATACCGCATGTTCCGCATTGCCGTTCAATCTATGCATTTTTCCCGCGCGGGGAAATGCGACACGAATCCTTTCCTCGCGCGGCATCATCGAACGGCAGGAATGGTATCTTTCCTTTTCGATCACGCACGGACATGCGCCCCATGAAGAATCTCCCCTACTGGATTTCCGCGACGACCATGCTGTTCGTGGTAACCATGCTGTTCGTGACAACCACGCTCGTCGCAGCGACGCTGGGCGCGCAGCCACGGGAGACCGTTGTGGGGCGGGACGATCCCCGTTCGGAGGATTCCGGCATCGCACGCGACACCATCGCGCACGCGGCACGCGTCCCGGCCTTTGTCTTCGTTTCCCTCGACGACAGCAGCCTGGTCTCGCACGCGCAGCTCGAGGGAACGGTTTACCTGGTGGATTTCTGGGCGACGTGGTGTCCCCCCTGCGTCGAGGCACTTCCGGCCTTGGAGCAGGTGTACGAGGAATTCCATCCCCGCGGCTTCGAGATCATCAGCCTGTCCTTCGATCATTCGGATGAACGCATCCGACATTTCCGGGAGAAGCGTTTCACCATGCCCTGGCTGCACGGACGCCTCGCGGGCGGTTTCAGTGACATCGTCTCGATCTCCTTCCATCTGCAAAACATTCCGCATTACGTGCTCGTCGGTCGAGATGGCCGCATTCTCGCCGAAGCGGACGAGATGCCCGCCGACCGGCTCCGCGCACTGCTCATCGATAACGTGGGAAGCGGGGAAGAGTAAACGCGGATTTCGCGGATGACGCGGATTGCTTGTTCGATATCCTCTTCGGCATGAATCCTCGGAAAATGGACAATCACCGATGCATCCGTTCGAAGGACAACAACGCGATCAATCTGCGTCATCCGCGTCATCCGCGTCATCCGCGAAATCTGCGTTTACTCTTCTCTTCGTTATATTGGACCAAGCCCATATCCGATAATGAGGAGCAACGATAGATGGATACACAGGAATTCATAATCACGGCACATGAAACGCTCGAGGGCGTGGAGCGGGCGATCGAGCAGCTCGCGCTCGACGGCGTGGAGACCTATCCCATTGAGGCGGGACTGCGTTTGATATTCGATGATGGTGCCGAGATCTCTCTCGTCTCCGACACGCAGGACCAGCAGATCGAACTGCGTGGCACGCAGGAGCCGGTCGCGTTCTACTACGACAGCACGGAAGAGCAGTGGTATGCACGTGACAGCGAACGGCCGCTGCCCGAGGTTCTGGGTACCACGCTCGGCCACCGGCTCGCGCGTCCGGTGCAGTTTGACGACCTGATTTGATTTCCCCATGAATTCCACGAACATGCGGGCAGCACGGCCATGACCGACACCACTCACGCCTCCCCCGGATCGATATTCTCGCTCACTGATCACGAGATCTACGTCGTGACCGCGCGGCATGAGGAACGCGACAGCGGACAGATCGCGACCTGGATCATGCCGGCGACGCTGGTACCGGATCGCCCGCGCATTGTCGTGGTGATCTCGCCACGGAATTTCACGCATGGACTGATCGCCGCGAGCGGACGCTTTGTCCTCAACATGCTGGCCGACGCGCAGCATGACCTCGTGCCGTTGTTCGGACTGCATTCGACGCGGGACATCAATAAATTCGATGGAATGAAAATCAGACGCAGCGGGTCCGGCATTCCGATTCTTCCGGAAAGCTGCGGCTGGGCCGAATGCCGCATCGTCGCCACGATGGATCTCGGCGACCGCATTGTCTATGCCGCCGACGTCGACACGCAGGAAGTCCATCCCGGCCGCGTCCCGCTGCGTAAGCGCGAGGCGTTCGCGCGACAACCCGAGGACATCCGCCGTCTGCTCGAGGAAAAGCATCGCATCGACGGCGCACGCGACCGCGCGTTCATCACCCGTTTCCCTGAATGAAATGAGCATCCGCCCGACATATCGCTGGAAGGGAATCATCATCGCCCTGACGGTCATCACCGCCTGGGCTGTCTCCCTCGCCTTCACCCTCACCTCCGATCTTTCCATTTTTCCATTCTTCCATTTTTCCATTCTTCCATTTTTCCATCCTTCCATCCTTTCCATTTTCCTCATCCCGCTGCTCATCGCACTCAACACATTTCTTTTCACGGGCCTCTTCATCACCGCGCACGACGCCATGCACGGCACCGTCGCGCCCGCGCATCCGCGGCTCAACCGGGCGATCGGCCGCGTGGCCACCCGGTTGTATGCGCTGTTCAGCTTCGACGCGATGCGCACGAAACACCACGAGCATCATCGCCATCCCGCGAGCGATGGCGATCCGGACTTCCATGACGGCACGCACACCGGGTTCGTGCGCTGGTACGCGCATTTTTTCCTCACCTATGTCAACGGGCCGCAGCTCCTTGGCATGGCGGTGATCTACAACGTGCTCAAGTACGTGGCGGAGATTCCGGATGCGAACATCCTGATCTTCTGGGTGCTGCCCGCGCTTGCCAGCACGGTGCAGCTGTTCTACTTCGGGACCTATCGGCCGCATCGCAAACCCGCGGGCGGCTACACCGAGCCCCACCGCGCCGTTTCCAACGCCTACGGTGTCACACTGTCCTTTCTCACGTGCTATCATTTCGGTTACCATCTCGAGCATCACGAAAAACCTGGCGTGCCGTGGTGGGGATTGCCGAAGGAGAGAGGACATTCTCCGTCGTAGTGGACGGCGCATCCCGTACGTTTTGCTTCCCTGCCCCATTCTCCCTACCTTGAACCTACCCTTTCATTAACCGGAGCATTTCTTGGCAGCAGCAGCAAACGGCGACACGGTCGCAGTGCATTACACCGGTTCGCTTGCGGACGGAACCATTTTCGACAGCTCACGCGAGAGCGATCCACTGTCGTTCACCGTGGGTGAAGGACAGGTGATCGCGGGCTTCAATGACGCCGTGCATGGCATGAACGTCGGCGAGACCGTCACCGTGACCATCCCGGCGGCGGAGGCCTACGGTGAATACAGCGAGCAGTTCGTCATCAACGTCCCCCCCTCGGACATCCCCGCGGAGATCGGTGTGGAAGTCGGCATGGACCTGCAGCTCCATCAGGAAGACGGCGGCGCCATTCCCGTGCGCGTGACCGAGGTCAACGACGACTTCGTCACCCTCGACGCCAACCACCCCCTCGCCGGACAGGATCTCACCTTCGAAATCGAGCTCGTCTCCATCGGCTGAAGAAGCCACCCGAAGAACAACCGCAAAAACGCAAAAGCGCGAAGAAACGACGCGAAAGATTTCTTGATATCACGCCCGGCAAAATCCGTCGCGATATGAAGAATCTTTCGCGCTTTTTTTGCGCTTTTGCGTTTTAGTGGTTGTTCTTCAGGGATGGATTTTGCCCTTTCGCGGGGGGTGGGGATTTGGGTACATTCGCAGGTCGTTATCCTGAAATAACGACAGGGAGTTTTTCTTTTCATCATTCGTCTTAGGGAGACATCATGAATGGAACCACACGTCGTGGATTGTCCGCGCGTTTCGTCGGACACTGCGGAACCCTCATTCTCGCGCTCGCTCTACTGACGGGCTGCGAATCCACACCCAACGATGCCGATGCGCCACTGCTCGCCATGGCCGTGCCGGTCGAGCGAACAGTTCCGTACGGTCCGGTCAACACCGACAATCCGTACGAGCACATCGGCTTGCGACACAACGAAGCGGTGCACGCCGTGATCCTCGCCGCGCAGCCGTGGGACACGCTGAGCATTCCGACCATGAACGCCCGCATCCAGAAAGCGATTCCGGAATGGGCCGAGCGCGCGATGAAGGTGCCGTACGAATGCGCCCGTGCGCATGTGAAAACCGCATTCGCCATGAAGATCGACACGAGTGCGCGTCGGCTGCTGGCGACGTTCGACGCGCCGGGATATACGACACGCGAGCGCGACTACCTTCGCCGCATCGGCACCCTGCTCCGCGACGCGGCTTCGTTCGCCGAACTCGAGAGCGGCCTGCTCCACATCGAGCGGGACATCCTCGCGGAAGCATGGCCCACGGACGCTGGGACGGAAGCCGCGGCCCGGATCGCGATCAGCATCGCCAAGCATTCCCTCGCCTATTGGAAAATGGTCTTCGCCACGGCCGCGGGTGTCCGCCCGTCCGATCTCGCGAAACAGGCATCGATACACGGAACGAACGAAGAACTGATCAAGATCATCACCAAATGCGAATTCGTCGTCGCCGCCGACGCTCTTGCCGGGATCTCCGCGGCCGAAACCGTCGCGGTGCTGGGACCACTGGTACAGCTCGAGGCGGCCGTCATCTCCGGCGGCGCCGTCTCCATTATCGTCGCGACCTTCGTCTTCCATGAAGAAATCGTCGGCTTCCTCCGCTCGCTCTGTCCATGGCGATGACCTTCCTGATTCCACACCCACATACGGAGAATGACATGCGACAGGTAATGCTTTTCATCGCCGTGATGCTCATGCTGCTGGTGTTCATCTTCACCGGGCAGGTGTAATGGCGCCGCGCGCCACGTGAACGCGGAGGCACGGGGAGAGGCGCGGCAGTTCGCATCGACAGTCCGAGAATAATCCTCGGATCCCAATCGATGTGCGTTCTTGCGCCCTCCTCGTGTCTTCGTGTCTTCACATTTTTTGCAGAATACGGGAGCATCCTCCTTGACTTCCGGGAATTTAATCCATATAATGAGCGCTGAATATCGGATTATGCATTTATACAGGGACAACTCACATCAAGGAGATGGAATGCGTGCTCAAACAGTAGGGATTACGGGAGCATTTTTCCTCACGATCGCATGTTTCATGACCGGGTGTTTCCCGAACAAAGTCGCGCATTTGCTCGAGGGAAGGAAGCTCGCGGCGGTGCAGGACTCGCTCGCGCGCATGCCGGGAGCAGACGCACGGACCTTCACGGCGCGAACGAAGCTCTTCACGACGGACGGCGGCATCTACCTGTTTCCCGATGGTTTTCTCACGCGTGCGGACACGCTCATCGGGACAGGGACGCGCTACGAGCTCGGATCGGAACAGGGTCACACCGCGCGGTTCGCGATCATGCGGGACAGCATCCGGGCAATGACGTATTACGAACCGCGGCATTCATTCGGCGAGATTGCCGGGACGGTGGGACTCGGCATTTTCGCACCGTTCCTGACCTACAACGCCGTCGCCTGTCTCGTTTGCCCGAAATGCTGCTTTGGCAGTTGTCCCACCATCTATGTTGGCGAACCGGGCGCGAGCGATGTGAGCAGCATGACATCCGTGGGTGATCAGAGCATCACGATGGGCAGGACTTCCTCCGGGGAAATACCACCCGTCGGAACGGCTGCCGGCGGTGGGATCGTGGCCGAATGCTTTTCGTACTGCGTATCACCATTCGTCCAGCGTCCCGATCTCGACCTGCTCGCGCGTGACGTTGATACCTCCACCCCTTTCCACCTGCGCGTGACCAACGAGGCGATGGAGTCGCATTTCATCAACCGTCTGGAGCTGCTCTCGGTGGCGCATCCGCACGCGAGCGAGGTCTATCCCACCGAGGATGGTCGGATCTACGTGGTGCGTGGACTCGAATCCGTCGAACAGGCGCGCAGCGACGATGGCACGGATATCGCCGCGCTGCTCAACACCCGAGATGACAACGTCTACCGTAGCGGCTTGTCGCGCTTCGATGCGATGACCGCGGACGGCCGGCGTGACGCCATCACCTTCGACATTCCCAGCGCGGACCTCGTCGACAGTGTCACGGTCGTGCTGCGTGCGCGCAATACGTTGCTGACCACCGCGTTGTTTTACGATGTCGTCCTCGGGCCGCGCGGATACAATGCGCTGGAGTGGACCGCGCGCATGGCCGAGGACGAGGCGTATGCACGGCTCTTCTATGCACTGTACGACGAATACGGCGGCGTGCAGGTCAGCGTCGAGCGCGACGGCCGCTTCGACCCGGTCACGAAATTCGGAGATATCGGTCCGATTGCCTGGAAAGACTTCGCCGTCCGCCTCCCCGTGACGGGGACGACGACGCGCGTCCGTTTCACCTTCTTCCCCGACAACCTCATGATCGATCACGTTGCCTGGGCCCGCGAAACGTTGGATGCCCCGGCCTTTGCCGTGCACACGGTCACGCCTGACCTGATCGAGGATTTCGATGGAATGACCCGGCCCGAGATTGCCGACAGCGTGGCGCGGCAAGATGAAAGCTATTTGCATGTGACGCCCGGAGACAGCTATCATTTTCGATACGACCTCCCCGACGGGGGCATGCAGGCCAGCACCGTCCTGCTTCGCTCGCAGGGATACTATTATGAATGGCTGCGCGGAAGCTGGGTGCGCGACGAGGCCACACAGCCGCCACTGAATATTTTCAACATCGCCGCGATCATCGAACTGCTGCGCGACCGCTGGCTCCATCATTCCCGGACGCTGGAAGAGGAATTCTTCCACAATCGGGTCCCGCTGAAGGAGAAACGCTCATGAGAATCTCACGCCTCCTCCTCCATGCCGCTCGCGCGTTCCTTCCCGGTTGCTGCGCGCTCATTCTCATCGGCTGCAGCAGCATCTTCGAACTGCGGCACACGGGCGACGTGCTCGAATTACAGTACGCGGGCGAGGAAATCCACTGCGAGCTCCTTGCCGTGACCGACAGCATGCTGTATCTCATCCCGACAGCGGACAACGATCCCGCGCTCGGACTCGTGGCGGGTATGATTCATGAAGCCCCCCCCGTGCTGTTCCCTCGTGGTGAGGTACAGGGCTACATGAACCGTTCCTGGCTGACGCCGGTCCTGCTCTTCCAGCTGTTGCCGACCGTCATGCTCACGATCGAGGCGTTCGCGTACGATAAAGAGACATTCGGACTCAACTACGTGCTGCCCACGATCGGCGTGATCGGCATGATCAACCTGTGGGTATTCCACGACGGGAGCAACGATCCGCCCGAATTCACGCGCGCGTTGACCCCGGAGGAAATGCAGCTGCTGCGCAGGTACGCACGATATCCGCAGGGACTGACCGCCGAACAGCTCGAGTTGCTGCTGTCCGTGCGCAAGCAGACCGCACCCCGCCCGATGCCCGGCACGACATCCGGCATTTCACCCCACACGGGCTCGTAAGAAAAAACCGCGAATACGCAGAAACGCGAAGAGGAGACGCGAAAGATTGTTCACTCCATAAAATCTTTCGCGTCTCTTTCTTTGCGCTTTGGCGGTTTCGCGGTTTTCTTCTTGACCATCCCGCGGTATTTTGCAGGATGCTTACCATTCTCGCCGCGATCCTCGCACCGTTTTTCATCGCGGGCTTCGTCGATTTCTGGATGAAGGAGCGCACGAAGCGCCGGCTGTACCGCGCGGGCCGGGGTTGGGCGCATATGCCCCGCTACCTGATGCATGAAAACGGCTGGCACTGGTACATCACGGGAATCTGGGTCGCGCTGCTCATGGTTCAGGTGATCGTCTTCGCGGGTCCCTGGCAGATCCTGCTTGGTGCGGTGTTGTTCTACACCGAAGATATCGCCTATTATGTCTTCACCCGGGTCGCGTATGGCGGGACGGAGCGCCGCGAATTCCTCCCCGCCGAGCTTCCCTGGCTCCATGGTGACTTCCGCTGGTACCGCCGCCTCGTCGGCGACCGCTATCCCCGCCGCACCTTCCTGATCGTCTATGGTGCGCAGTGGTTGGTGTTTATCGTCCTGCTTTTTCTCCTCTGGCCATAAGAAAGACCGCAAAAACGAGAAAAACTGCAAAAACGAGAAAGACCGCAAAAACGCCAAAGCGCAAAAAAAGAGACGCGAAAGAATTATTCGTAGCGCTCTCACGTCATCAAAAAAGCGTTTGAATAATCTTTCGCGTCTCTTCTTCGCGTCTTTGCGTTTTGGCGGTCTTCTTCCTTTCGCGTTTTGGCGGTCTTCTTCCTTTCGCGTTTTCGCGGTCCCCTTTCCTTCGTGCCTTTCTTCGTGATTTCGAGTCTTGGTGGTTTTTCTTACCGCTTCAGAATGAAGGGACGAATGTTCCGCTCACCCAAGTCCGTGGTGACGGCGAGGAGGTAATACCCGTTCGGGATGCCCTCGAAGGATACGTTTTCCCGC
>JAVFAS010000047.1:10164-12281 GCA_034002405.1 Bacteroidota bacterium
TTCGAGTCTTGGTGGTTTTTCTTACCGCTTCAGAATGAAGGGACGAATGTTCCGCTCACCCAAGTCCGTGGTGACGGCGAGGAGGTAATACCCGTTCGGGATGCCCTCGAAGGATACGTTTTCCCGCCAGGTGCCCGAGGCGCGCGTGTCCGAAACCGCCACCTCGCGCAACCGTGTGCCCGTGATGTCATAGACCGTCACCGCCACACGACGTTCCTCCGTAAGGGTGTATTCGACCATGGCATCATCCGAGGTCGCGGGATTGGGATGCATGCTCGTTCCGACGAGCGCGATGGGGCGGGCGGGGACCGGAGCTTCGTTGCTGGAGGGCTCCATGCCTCGGGCCCGTTCGACCGAACGACGTGCATCCGCCGGCAGGGCATCAAGAAATTCCTTCGAGGGCTCGAACCAGTAGAGGTAGTAATAATCTTCCGTATCGGACATCAGTCTGGTGGCCGGACCGGCACTCCATACACGCACGGCGACGAGTTCCTTTCCCGCGTACTTGCCACTACCTACATCCGGATCTTTTTCACCTTTTTCTTTGCTCGTCAGCCTCGTGAATGTCTGTCCGCGGGAGTTGGTCACGAGAACGGGTGCGCAATGCGTGGCATCACCACGATGACCATCGCCGTTCGCATCCGAGCCGGCGCCGGCCTTCCTGACACTATCCGGATGGGTGAACGTGAGGGTATAGGTGACATAGCCTTTATCCGGATGTTCCTTCATGCCCTCCGAGACGATCCAGGATTTTGGATTCGTGTCGGGATGATGGAAGTACACCGTGCTGTCGGGTCCGATGCTCAGTCCGATGCGCCGGAGGGCGATGGAGTCGAGGACCAGCACGGTACTCGACTGAATCTGCTCGCTCGTCCATGCCGCGAACAGCGCATTACGTCGCGCATGCTCGAGCGAGTCGTCAACACCGGTCCGTGAGTGGGCGGTGGGAGCGTGCATGTGCGGGCGAGGAAGCACCTGCTCCGACGAATCGCTGTAAGAATCCTGTGACGCCGGGCGATCCTCGGTCTGCCCGGATTCCGATTGACGTGCGGATGTTTCGTTGGGTTGCCGGATCTGCTGATATGGTGGAGCATCCTGAAACAAACCGAAAAGTAGGACGAGAATCGTGAGCACTGCCATGACACCTCCCGTGATGATAATGGGGGTTGGATGAATACGGGTGTTCGTGGTGTACGGCCGCGTCGTCTGCCGGGCGTGGGTGGTAACGAAGGCACGTGCTGCGTCGGGGGAAATGACCGGCGCCGTTTCCCGTGCGCGTTGGAACAGGGCGTCGAGCTGTCGTTGCTTCTCGTTCATGATTCCGCCTCGATTTCCATGCCTTCGATGGTGGCTTCACTCCGCTTCTTCACTGCTTCCGCATCGTGTTCATTCAGCTGTGCCGCGAGCCGCTGACGTGCCCGCGCGATGCGGGATTTCACACCGGAGAGGGATCCGCCCTGCAGTTCACGGATTTCCTCGAGACGAAGTCCCGCCAGTTCGAACAGCGCCAGCGCCTCGCGCTGCCTCGCCGGCAGCCGTGCAATGCATTCATGCAGAAGACGCAGATCCGGTTGAAGATCCGGTGCCGCGGCGGCATCGATGGCAAGGTCCTCGTGCTTCTCCTCCAGACGAAGGAACAGCCGGCCCCACCGACCCGAGCGCCAGAACAGCCGGCGGGCGATGGCGATGAGAAAGAACAGGAAGGACGCGGGTTCGCGCAGCGTGTGAAAACGCTCCAGTCCGATCAACAGGCTTTCTGCCACGATGTCCCGCGCCTGCTCGCTGTCCCGCGTCATCGCGCGCACATAGCGGACAAACGCCGCGTGATGCGTGTCCAGCAGTCGCATGAATGCATCCTGCTGCTGCGTTGTCAACGGATGGGGAACAGGGGTCGTGGACATCAGCCGATCACGATACTCCGCGGTTTCAAAGGCCGTACATGAGAATAGAGACACATCCCCCGGAAAAGTCGCACCATCCGCTGAAAAAAGAAGACCGCCAAAACGCAAAATCACGAAAAGAAACGCGAATGACTTTTCATTACGCGCTCAATATTCTGTAACGCGTTCTCATAATCTTTCGCGTCTCTTCTTCGCGTCTTTGCGTTTTGGCGGTCT
>JAVFAS010000047.1:12291-12958 GCA_034002405.1 Bacteroidota bacterium
TCTTTCGCGTCTCTTCTTCGCGTCTTTGCGTTTTGGCGGTCTCCTTCCTTTCGCGTTTTCGCGGTCCCCTTTCCTTCGTGCCTTTCTTCGTGTCTTCGAGTCTTGGTGGTTTTTTCTTCAGCTCAGGTCGACGAAGGAAGCCCCGATGAGGTCGGCAAGGTGGGTGGGATTGATCAGCAGCTGCGCGCCGTGGGCACCGGCACTGACATAGATGCGCTCGTGCAGTTGCGCGGTTTCATCTATCCAGGTCGGATACTGCTTTTTCATGCCGATGGGGGAACAGCCGCCGCGAATATACCCGGTGAGCGGCAGCAGCTCACGCACGTGAATCATTTCGACCTTCTTGTTGCCGCTGGCGAGCGCGGCTTTTTTCAGGTCGAGTTCGAACGGTCCGGGAATGCAGAACACACACAACCCCGTCTTGTCTCCCCGCGCCACCAACGTCTTGAACACCTGCTCGTGCGTCGCCCCGATCTTGTCCGCCACCGCGATGGCGTCGATCGCCCCGTCCGCGCTATCGTAGCTGATCTGCTCGTGGGGGATGTGTTTCGCTTCGAGAATGCGGGTGGCGTTGGTTTTCATGGTCAATGTCGCATTGTCAAAAGGTGAAAGAGTCAAATCCTTTTGACCCTTTCACCTTTTGACGATTTCACCTTTTGACGATTTC
>JAVFAS010000047.1:12968-30138 GCA_034002405.1 Bacteroidota bacterium
TTTCACCTTTTGACGATTTCACCTTTTGACGATTTCTGCTCACCGCCACCGCCACACCCCCGGCTTGCGGGGACGCGCCACGGGTTCCTCGCGCTGGATGATCACGCGGGGTTCGGCCGCGGTGGGTGTGAATGCGGGCGCGGCAACGCCGGCCTTCCGTGCGGTCATGTCGCCCATCTGCCGGAAGGAGCGTTCAGCGGCGGCGATGATTTCGGGACGCAATCCTTCCTTCGCGATTTCCTCGAGGAAGGCGCGGCGGCCGCGGATGATGTCCTTGACAAGATGGTCGATCTGCTCGGGCGTGTAGAGCTTGTGCACATCCCATTCGTCCATGCGACGGCCGTCGGCCTCGACGATGGACATCGTTCCGAGCACGCCTTTTTCGTATTTGTTCGTCCCGCGCAAATCGCCGCGCTGGATAGCGGCCATCAGGTCGAGCGGGACGCGTTCGGCCTTGCGCACGAGACGTTTCTTCGACGTGCCGCGTTCGTCATACTCCTCGATGATCTCGCCCATCCCGCCGGTGTTGTAGAGACGGAAGTTCACCTGGCCGGGGAAGCGGTTGACGAGTTTCATGATGATATCGTAGAATCGATTCACCTTCGCGCCGCGGCTGCCGATGATGAAGTCGTCGGTGCCGACGATGCGCACCGAATCACCGGCCTTCTCGGGATTCGCCGCGAAGCTGAGCGTGGACTCGCCGAAGAGATAGGCCAGCACCCCCTGCTCGGGCGTCAGCATCTGCGAGAACGGCATGATGGTGTTCCGCCGCGTGATGAAGGCGAACCACAGTGCGTCGTTCTTGTCGAGGCTCGGCAGATTGATGCTGTCGGCGGCGATGGAGATGAGCTTGCCTTCGCGCTCGATGAACAGTTTGTCCATCCGTACCACCGCACGGCCGTTGCCGCAGAGCGATTCGTCGAGAAAGTCGATGTTGCCCTTGGAATCCACGAACACGTTTTCAAGCAGCGCCGACTTGTGCGTCAATGCATAAAACATCGCCTCCTGATCGGATTTCCGCGCGTCGGTCTTCACATAGAAATTGTGCTCCGAACCGAAGGCCGAGCCGTCGTCGCGCAGGAAGCAGATATCATCCTGTGACGCGTAGGTCATCTCGCCGCGCTTGGGATCCATCTCGAGCTGGTGGCAACTCCAGGTGGATTTCCCCGTGGCCGTCATGCCAAAAAGGATGACACCGTGTTTTTTCAACTCATTGCTTTTCGCATCGCGCGCAACCACGACTTTCGAACCGGCGTGCAGTCCGAGCATGCCGCGTTCGTCGGCCAGCCACATGGCCTGGCGGAGAAAGCCCTTCTTGTTCTCGCCAAGATAATCGCTGCCAAGACAGATATTCAGATTGAACTCGGGCATGGTGAGGATCTGCTGACGGCTCTGATGCTCTTCGGGGATATGGATCATCGTGATCGCGGGACCTGGACGTCCAGCCGGCTCGCTCAACAGATTTCCCCACATGTAGGCGAGGCGTGCATTGCGGAAATCACCCACGCTCACATACAGGGTGCACACGGGATTGAAGTCGGGGTTGTTGCCCATCTGCCGCGTGATTTTTATGAACGGCAACGTCTTCATCCAGTGCAGCACCTTGTCGAGTTCGTCCGGCGCACCCTTGACCACTTTTTCCTGATACGGAAGCAATGACGGGAGGCGGACGTTCTCGGTGCCGAGGTACACGGTTTTCGCGGCGAGACGTGAACTCTGCACCGACCGCCAGACATACGATCCGTACACGGTCTTCTGCGCGTGTTCCTTCACCCGCGGCTCGAGCCACTTCAGGTCCACTTCCTTGATGTTGGGACCATTGAGCAACGGCACGAGTTGTTCGTAGAACTTCTTGTACACATCGTTATTGTAGATGTCTTTTGCCATGGGGATCACCTTCCATTCGCACCGACGTGGGACAACACCTTCGCCACCATTTCGGTGAGCGTGACCGCGCCGGCGTTGAGCTGGTAGACGGCGGCGGACTGGAACAGCTTTGTGAAGAAGCGTCTCTGCAGCTCCATGCGCTCGTCGGTCGTGACGAGCAGATGGGGATTGTAATACGGCTGCTGCTTGCCGCCGATCGACGCACCCGCCGGATAGCCAGCCTCGAGCGCGCGTAGGGCTTCGTCGATATCGAGCTTCTGCACCGCCGTCGTGACCGGGTCGTTGCGCAGAACGAACACATGACGGATGTCGATGCGTTTGACATGCCGCGCCATACCGCCGAGCCAGTAGGGGTCAAGCATCGCATGGCTTTTCTTCGCGCAGTCATAGCTGTAGGGTGCACCACTGTTGAGCGGACACGATTCCTGCAGCTTGTGCGCCTCGTTGCGGCAGTCCTCGACCTTCGTGGTCACATTCTCGCATTTGCTCTTGTCGAAGAGCTTCGCCAGCGCCGCATGCGATGCAACCGCATTGGTCTGCAAGTACATCTTGCGCTCGGGATTGTCGGCCGCCGCGTAGCCGCCCCCATAGCGGAGGAACACGTAATCGCTGCTGTGCATGGCGACATCGTCGCGCTCCTGGAACAGGCGCCACAAGAGCTGTGTCTTCTTCGTCCCTTCCGGTCCGATCAGTAGCACGCCTTCGCCACCGACGTCCAGGGTGAGTCCACGCACCGCATGCACATCAAAAACGCGTTCCGCCACGTCGGTGACGAGTCCGAGCGCCAGCGAGCGCAGCGAGCCGTAGTGGTCGGCATTGAAGAGAATTCCGGTCTTTGTATCCGAATTATAGAACGCATGCGGTTCGCGACCGGGCACGCCGTCGACCGCGTAGATCACGCCGTGTGGTTCGATATCGGCCTCGAGCTGCGCGGGATACCAGTTCTCGACCCAGAAATCATAGAGATGGCCGACGTTCGTGCGCAGTTGCACGATCATACCGTTGATGTTGGCGTTCCATTCGAAGTAGTTGCTGTAGCTGAGATGCGCTTCGGCCTCGGCCACCAACGCGTCACGCACCGCGACCTTCACATCATGATCGACGGGCACCGCGTGTTTGACCACGGTTTCGGTATTGGCGAGCTTGATCAGCTTGCGTTTCGGTGCGGGGGTGAGTTTCGCGAGCGCGGTGGCGATGCGCGCCATGCCCTCCTGCAGGTTGGCCATCGATGTCGCGTAGCTGATGCGGATGAAGTCGTCGCTGCCGAAGGCGTCGCCCGGCACGATGGCCACGTTCGCATGTTTGAGCAGGAAGTACGCCATGCCGTAGCTGTTGCGGATGGGCACGCCGTCATATTCCATCCGATAAAAAGAGCTGACATTCGGAAATGCATAGAAGGCACCACGGGGCATCGGACAGGAAACCCCCGGCATGGCCTGGAGCTTGTAGACCACGAAGTTGCGGCGTTTTTCGAACTCGGCCGCCATTTTCGATATTTCGTACTGGGGACCCTTGTACGCCTCGAGCGCCGCATGCTGCGACACCGAACTCGGGTTTGACGTCGCGTGACTCTGCACCTTGGCCATCGCCGCGGTGATGTCCTTCGGCGCGGCGGCCCAGCCAATGCGCCATCCCGTCATCGAATAGGCCTTGGACACCCCGTCGACGGTGATGGTCCGCTTCTTCACCTCGTCACTCAGCGTGGCGAAGCGGGTGAACTTGAGATTGTCATACATCAACTTGCCGTAGATCTCGTCGGCAATGCAGATGATGTCTTCCTCGATAATGACCTCGGCCAGGGCCTCGAGATCCTCGCGCGTATATCCCGCGCCCGTGGGATTGCAGGGATTGTTGAGAAACACCGCCTTGGTGCTGGCGTTGATGGTCTCGCGGAGCTGATCGGCGGTAAGGCGGAAGCCGTCTTCCTCCCGGGTCTGCACGATCACGGGCCTGCCGTTGGCGAGCTTGACCATCTCGGGATAGGAGACCCAGTATGGTGCAGGAATGATGACTTCATCGCCGTCATTGACAACAGCCATCATGGCATTGTAAATAGACTGCTTGGCGCCATTGGAGACGATGATTTCGGAAGCGGGGTCGTAGCGAAGGCCATGCTCCTCCTCGAGCTGCCGGGCGATGGCCTTGCGCAGCGGGAGAATGCCTTCGTTCGCCGTGTACTTTGTCTGGTTCTCGTCGATCGCCCGCTTCGCGGCGTCCTTGATATGCGCCGGCGTCGCGAAGTCCGGTTCGCCCACGGAGAAATCGATCACGTCGATCCCCTGCTCCTTGAGCGCCTTGGCTTTCGCGGCGACTTTCAGCGTCGGCGAAGAACCGATGAGATGAATTCTATCTGCCGTCACGTTGCTACCTCAATGAATGTCGTGGTCGGAAAGGACCCGCGCCGCGCGAGATCGGAATGGACACGGCCGCGGACTTCGTTCAACGGTTGCCGCGGGATGCGGAATTATTCCTCGCCCGCGAGCTTGTCCTTGAGGTACTTGGCGAGATCGACACCGGTCAGTGTCTTGACAACATCCGGCACCTGCGCGAGGACATCGGCGATCTGGCCGGTGAGCTGCGAGGTCCCGAGCTTGCCGTCGGTGCCACCGATGAGCGTGATCTTGTCGATGCGCGAAAGCGGTTCGGCCACGTTTTTCGTCAGCTCGGGCAGCACGTCGAGCACCATCTGGTACATGGCGGCCTGGTTGTACTGGTCGTAGGCCTTCGCCTTCTCCACCATCGCGTCTGCTTCGGACTTGCCCATCATCTTGATGCGCTCGGCTTCGATTTCATTGTCCCGCGCACGCACCTGTGCCTTCGCCTCCGACTCCTTGATGAGCCGGAAACTCTCGGCTTCGGCTTCGGAAATGATCTGCACCTTGCGGGCCTCGGCCGGCTTGATGATGTTTGCTTCGAGTTCCTTTTCCTTGCGCTTGATTTCCTCGGTCTGGACCTTCGCCATTTCCTGGGTTTCGATCAGCTTGACCTTGTATTCTTCCTGCTTCACTTCCTGGGCGAGGCGGAAACGCTCGAGTTCGTACGACGTGTCCGCCTGCGCGCGCACCTTGCTGACCTCGATCTGCGACTTGGCCTTGAGTTCCTCGTTTTTCCAGTTGCGTCCCGCGACCTCGGCGACGGCCGCCAGCTTGGCGATCTCCGCCTCCTTGTTCGCCTGTGCCGCGTAAATGGCCGCGTCGCGGTCGTACTCGGCCTGCTTGACCACCGCGTCGCGCTTGGCGGCGGCGATCTTCGGCTTCGACAACGCCTCGAGGTATCCCTGCGTGTCGGCGATATCCTTGAGCGCGAAGGAGATCATCACCAGTCCCATGCTGCCGAGATCACGCACCACCGCATTATATACTCGGTTGGCGAATTCGTGGCGGTCCTGATAGAGCTCGGACACCGTCATCGAACCGATCGACTCGCGCACCTTTCCTTCGAGCACGGTCTGCGCGACTTCGCGCACCGCGTCGGTCCCGCCACCCATGAAATTCTGCGTGGCCAGGAAAATGGAATATTCATTGGAGTCGATCTTCACCTGGGCCGAGGATTCGGAGAGAATGGGGATGCCATCCTTCGAAAGCACTTCCGGCGTCTTGATGGTCACCGTGACCACCTCGATCGGAAGAGTGGACGCCTGCTCGGTGAAGGGATTGACGAAGGATCCGCCGCCGATGCGGAAGCGGTAGCCGATCTCCTGCTGCGTGCCGTCAGGAGTGAGAATGGTGCTCTTGCGGCCGGAGATAACCAGCACTTCGTTGGGTCCCGCCTTGCGGTACTGCCGCGTCATCCAGAAGATGAATCCCACAGCGGCGAGAACGACCACGGCGATGACGATGATCCAGGTAAGCATGAAAGCCTCCAATACGCTAAGGAAAAAGCGAAGCGAAATGTTTTCTGTGTGAGACGGGCGAGCCTCATTCGTCCATTTTTTCACGATCGTCGCGAATATCGGGTAAGAAGCTCGCCAATAAATACAAACGTACTTATCCTTTATTTAACGACCAAATGCGGCGCGGGCCCACGGCCAACGGCCAACAGCCAACGGCCAGCGGCCAGCGGCCAACAGCCGACGGCCAACAGCCAACGGTCGTGTCACGCGGATTGACTCGCCCGAAGCGCGGCTCTTTCGCTATATTCAGGCCATGAATCCCTATGCCATCATCATCCTTGTCACGGTCATCGCAACGGCGCTGCTGGAAGCCGTGGCCGAATTGCTGAATCTTCGGGCGCTGTCACCCGTGCTGCCGGAGGAATTCCGCGACGTGTACGACGAGGCGGCGTACGCCCGCTCACAGGAATACACGCGCGCACGGACGCGCTTCGGCTTCATCACCGCGACCGTTGACATGGCGCTGTTGCTTGTGTTCTGGTTCGCGGGGGGATTCAACGCGCTGGACCTGCTCGTCCGCGCGCTCGGCTGGCCGGAGCTTCCCACCGGGTTGCTGTACCTTTCGCTGCTTCTCACGGGAATGGGAGTATTATCTCTTCCATTCCGAATCTACTCCACATTCGTGATCGAGCAGCGCTTCGGTTTCAATACAACCACGGTGAAGACCTTCGTTCTCGACCTGCTCAAAGGCGCCGCGCTGGGGGCACTGCTCGGGTTGCCGGTGCTCGCGCTCGTGCTTTGGCTCTTCGACGCGGCGGGACCGCTCGCGTGGCTGTACGCCTGGCTGGCGGTGACGGCCTTCCGCATCGTCATGCAGTATGTCGCGCCGACCTGGATCATGCCGCTGTTCAACACATTCACCCCGCTCGGGGAAGGCCCACTGCGTGACGAGATCCTCGCGTATGCGGAGTCCGTGAAATTCTCCCTGCAGGGCGTCTTCGTGATGGACGGCTCGAAACGTTCGTCAAAGGCCAATGCATTCTTCACCGGCTTCGGGAAAAACAAACGCATCGCACTGTTCGACACGCTCATCGAAAAGCACACGGCCGAGGAACTCACCGCCGTCGTCGCGCACGAGATCGGACATGAGAGAAAGAAACACATCGTCATCGGCATGCTCATCGGAATTGGCGAGACCGGCGTGATGTTTTTCCTGCTCTCGCTGTTCGTCAGCAGTCCCGCCCTCGCCGCGGCCTTCTTCATGGAGCATGTGTCGGTGTATGCCGGACTCGTGTTCTTCGGCCTGCTTTACGGACCTGTCTCCACGCTGATTTCACTCGGGATGAACGCGCTCTCCCGCCGGCATGAGTACGAGGCTGACCGCTACGCGGTGCGAACATACCGCAAGCCCGAAGCCTTCGTCGCGGCGCTCAAGAAACTCACCGCATCCAATCTCTCGAATGTCACCCCGCATCCGTTGTATGTCTTCCTGAATTATTCCCATCCCCCGCTGATGGAAAGGATCACGCAAATCCGCATGGTGGCTGATGAGAAAACCCGGCACCGGGGGAAAATGAAGGTGCGGATGAGGGACGTGCTATGACGTCATCTTGTCATTTCGTTGTTTCGTCCTTTTTCACCCGATAAAACACTCCTCTTTCTCCGATATTCTGCTCGACCACGCCCTCTTCCAGTAGCACATCGAGATATTTCCCGACATCGAGGGTGTGGAGGCCAAGCGCGCCGGCGAGGTCGTCGAGTGTGCAGGGACGCACCCGGATGGTGGCGAGAATCCGGTCGCGCACATCCTCGCTCCAGGCGGCACAGTGCTGGCGGATGACCGGTTTGCCGATGACCTCGACCTTGTCACCGAGACGATGGGCGAGCGCCACGAGGTTTTCACGCGGCATGGGTTCGAGCCAGTCCACGGCTCCCGGACGGTCGAGCGAGTTGAGCTGGATGCGATTCACCCGAAGGCGCGCGAACACCTGCGCGAACAACGCGAGTTCTTCCTCGGTGTCGTTGATGCCAGGGATGACAAACACCTCGAGCCAGATCTCACCCCGGAATTCGTCGCAGAACATCGTCAGGCCTTCGATCAACCCGGTGCTCGTCAGTCCATGCTTCGGCCGGTTGATGTGAAGGAAGGCATCCTCCGAAACGGCATCCAATGAGGGGACAACCAAATCCGCTGGCATCAGCGCCTGGCGTACGTCCGGCAGATGCAGAAGCGTGCTGTTGGTGAGCATGACCACGCGATAGCGCGGAAATTCCCGCTTCAGAAACGCGATGATTTCTCCCACCCCGATATGCAGCGTCGGCTCGCCGGAACCAGAGAAAGTCACGGCGTCGAGATCGGGCTCCGTTGAAAGGTAGTGCCGCAGCTCTTCGATGACCTCTGCTGTGGGCACATATTCCTTGCGTTCGAGAGTGAGGATATCCGTTTTGCCGCATTCGCAATACACGCAGTTGAGCGTGCAGGCCTTCTGCGGAGTGAGGTCGATGCCCAAAGACACGCCGAGCCGGCGCGAGGGGACGGGGCCGAAGATGTGTTTGTACTGCATGACGATAATGTACTGAGTTGGACGGAGGGAATAAAGCCTGCCGCGGAAGCCACCTTGACAGTTCGCCGTCGGCACATGACCGACGCACTCCAAAATAACCAATAGCCAATTCCCAAGGTGCCGCCGAAGGCGGCCTGCGGCGCGAAGCGCCTACCCACGCTTGTTCCCCTTCCCTTTCAGGATGGACTTAACCATTTTGCCGAATTCCTTGTCACGCTGCCGGCGTTCGACATAGCTCCGCTGGTAATAGGCGGCCTCGCGCTGCAATTTGAGATAGTGTTCGAAGCGGTCCTCGTCGAGGTCGCCGCGTTCGAGAGCGGCGAGCACGGCGCAGCCCTTTTCCTGCGTGTGCGTGCAGTCGGAGAAGCGGCATTGCGTGATGAGCGCCTGGATATCGCCGAACGTCTCGGCGAGGCCCGTCTCCGCCCCGATGTTCCCGAGTTCACGCATGCCCGGGGTATCCACCAGCAAGGCACCATTGTCGAGCCGGACGAGCTGCCGGCGGGTTGTCGTATGGCGTCCGCGATGATCAGCCTCGCGCACCTCCTGCGTGGCGAAATGCTCGGTGCCGAGCAACGTATTGAGCAGCGTCGATTTGCCCACGCCCGACGAACCGAGGAGACAGGAGGTCGATCCGGCGGACAGACTGGCACAGAATTCCGACACGCCTTCACCCGTGCGGGCGCTGAGCATGATACAGCGCGCCCCTCCCGCGACGCGTTCCACGGCCGTGTGAAGTTCCTCGCGCAGCGCGCCATCCGTGAGGTCGATCTTGCTGATGAGGACGACGGGATCGATTCCCCCGTCACGGATCATGACGAAATAGCGCTCGAGACGGTGTGGGTTGAAATCGCGATCGGCGGACTGCACGCAAAACGCGACGTCGATATTGGATGCGAGCATCTGATATTCAACGGTGCGGCCGGGATCCTTGCGTCGCAACCGGCTGCGCCGGGGAAGGACGTCATGCACCAACGCGAAGGTGTCGTCGTTGAGCAGTTGCGCCGCGACCCAATCACCAACCACCGGGAGTTCCTGTGCGTCGTCGATCGCGAACAGCAGGCGGCCCGTCGGTTCCCCGCGCAGTGCTCCGCGTGCACACACCAGATCGTAATTGCCGCGGTTCACCGCCACGACGCGCGCCGGGACGAGGTCCGTCCGCCCCAACGCCGCGAACGCCACATCGTCGGCATCGCTGAATCCATACGAACGTAACGTTTCCATGGCCGCAATATACGGCAGGCATTTTCGAGTTGTTGCGGCTTCCCGTCATCATGCGGAGATCGACTCCGCGTTGCGTTCCACCGCGTGTCGGCCGTCCGAGGCGAGAAGCGGGTCCCATATCCGTCAAGGCACGGGAGCGCGTGTGTGCACGCGCCTTTTCTCACCCAAGGCGGGCGTCCTCCATCCATGGATTGCGATCTTCCCACCAATCCCCTACCTTATACCCCGCGAATCCGCTCTCACAATCCCGGCATTGCATATGTCCGATTCCTCGCAGAACACGACGGGACTTCTCGCGTTTCTTTTCATCTTCCTCCTCGCGCTCGTGGGCACCGTGAGCCTGCAGCAGACGGTGGTGAAGGGCTCGATCGATGCGGTGTTCCCGAATTACGAGATCTCGACGGACGTGCTTCCGAGCGAGTGGATCATCATGAGTCGCGACCTCGCACCGAAGGAGGAATTCGGATCGCAGCAGGACCATATCAACGAGATCTTCTATCAGATACGCAACGGCGAGCTGGATCCGGATCCCACCATCAACATCCTCCGCGGCAAGCGCGCGCTCCGCGCGCACACCACGAACAGCGGACAGACACTGTACTTCATCAATCCCTACCTGTCGCTGTTTCCCCTGCATATTTTCATCGCGGGAGTACTGGCCTTCCTGTTCTCGATGTACATGCCCGCGGGCAGCGCTTTCGGCCTGATGCGTGGCAAGCTCATCCGCGACTATGACCGCGTGGGATCGCTGCTCGAGAAGCAGTTCGATGCACACGGCGTGGACTTCCAGCAGATGTTCGCGCTCTCGCGCGCGAAGCGCGAGCAGTTGCTGCGTTTCACCACCCTGCCGCAGGTCGTGGTCACCGAGGTGGAAGACTACATCATGCTGCGGAATTACCTTGAGAAGAACTCCCGCAATTTCCTCGCTCCGGTGCTGTTCTACTTCCGCTATCGCATTTCCGCGTCGTATGGCAACCTCATCCAGGGCCTCGTCTCCGGCGGCGCGGCCATCCTCATTTTCGTCATCGGCCTGCGCGGGCTCAAGCTGATTCCACAGGAAGAGCCATCGCTCATCCTCATGGCGCTGTCGATCGAATTCATTCTCCTGATCGTGCTCATGCTCACGTTCGCCGGTTCCGCGCAGGAGGAGCGCCTCGACCGCGTGGTGAAGGAACTCGAGGCCGAGCAGCGCGACGCGATCAAACATCAGACCGACACGATCCATGAAGTGCTTGGCCGCGCGGGTGGTTTCGGAGGAGACAGCGCCACGACGGCCGACAGCATTTCCGAATACGAGGAACAGCGTCTTCTCGACGAAGTGCTCAGTCTCATGCTCACCGAAGCCGAGCGCAAACGGAACGCATAATGGAAAGCACGCAGTTCTTCATCCCGCGGCCCGATATCCAGCAGCAATTCGACGCCGTACTCGCGCGCGGCGGCACCGATGGCTTGCAAGTCATCTGGCTGTTCGGGGAGAGCGGCCAGGGAAAAACCTATTTTCTCCGGAATTATCTCGAGCAGAAACGCGAGGATCTCGCCGTTTCCTATGCGCAATGCTCCACCCCCCTGGGGAATCAGTCCACGAACCTGCTCACGCCATATCAACCGCTCAAGGATCTGTTCGAGGATCTGCTCGCCAATCAGGGGAATTACCGCCGCAAGCTCAACCTGATCAAGAACATCTCGCTCACCGTGCTCGCCATCGTTCCGATCGTCGGCGACCTGGCCTACGGGGTCAAGGAAATCCGCCGCGACCTGCATGAGTTCAAGAGCGGTCACCGCGAAGTGGATTTCACGAATTTCGTACGCGAATATCTGCAGGATTTGACCGCCATCGCGAAGGAGACGCCGGTGCTCCTCGCCATCGACGACGTGCAGTGGGCCGATGCGCCCACGCTGGAAGCGCTGCAGCGATTGCTCCTCGGGGATGACTACCGCGAGGCACGGATCACCATGGTGCTGAGCGCGCGCAAGGACGAGCTGCAGAACGTCTCGGAATTGCTCACGCTGTACTCGCAATGTTCGCAAGTGCGTTACTCGACCGAGGTAATCCTGCCCCCGTTCGACGCCGCGCAGATTGGCGACTATTATCACCACCGCTTTCCCACGACGCCGTCCCAACCCGATGTGCTGCGCTGGCTCGAACAGAAAACCGGCGGGAATCCGTTTTTCCTGCAGTCATACATTCAGCATCTCCTGATCGAGAACCTGATCGATGCACGCGGACAGGTCGTGGGCGATCTCGAAGCGTACCGCGGACTGCCCGCCGAGATCCGTCTCGTCACGAATTGGCTGATGAAGGCGCTGGACGAGAACGATCTCAATCTTCTGCTCACGGCGTCGGTGCTCGGCTACCAGTTCTCCCTGCATGAACTGATGCACCTGACCAACCGTTCGTCGATCGACCTGATTCGCGGTCTGCGGAGAATCAAGATCGCGCACGGCATCGTCGAGCCGATGGGATTTCATCTGATCAGCGGGAAGGAATCCACCACCTTCCGCTTCACGCAGCATGCCGTGCATACGGCACTGTACAACGAGCTGACCGCCGAGGAAAAGGAAGCGATGCACCGCATGACGGCGCATTATCTCAATGAACTCCGGCTTTCCAGCGCCGGTGATGCGGATGCGCAGAATTCGATTGCCTCGGCACTGATGCTGCATTCCCGTCTCGGCCGCGAACCCGAGCTCGAATACCAGTCCATTCTCATGAAGGCGCAGCATTCGTCCGAAACCCTCGACGAAAACCAGCTTGTCACGCAGCTCCAGCAACTGTCGCCGATGCTCGGACTTCCGGTCGATCAGATTCTGGAAACGTTTCACCAGGCCATGCAGCTCGCGCCGGTACGGACACGGCATGCGATGCGCGAATCGGTCGTGCTCAGCGTGCCACAGGAGGAGCGCGAGGGTGACGGACTCAACGTCTTCATCACCCGCATCATTGGCATGCTCAATCGCGGGAATGCCGCCGAGGCCAATGTGCTCCTCGAGATGCACGTCAACCGTGCCGAACGGCGGGGGACGCGGGCACATCCGCTCGTCCACATACTGTACGCCCTCACGTGCGAGATGATTGGCCGCGGCCACGACCATGCACAGCGCTCGCTCCGACTCGCGGCCGCGAGCGCCGGACATCCGACCTATGCCGCATTCGGCCGGCTTGCGCTTGCGATGTTCTCGACCGACGACGACACACAAGTGCTCGCGGCGTTAAAGGAAGCGGCCGCATACAGCGGCCGCCACAGGGGAGTGATCCACAGTCTCGTCGCGTGGATCGTGCAATCACGCTTCAACGGACGCAGCGAGTTCGCGTCCATTCTCTCCGCGCATCATATCGCACCGCAGGTTACGGAAAGCATGCAACAGCGGTATCCGAAAACCGCTGCCGTGCTCCGCCGGCAGGAGTGACCACGCGCGGATCCTCCTACATCAGCTCCGTCCCCTTGAAAAAGTAATTCACCTCGAACGACGCGGTGTCCTCCGCATCGGAACCGTGCACCACGTTACGCTCGATGCTCGTCGCCATGTCGCGGCGGATCGTACCGGGATCGGCGTTCTCCGGATTCGTGGCACCCATGAGCGAACGCCAACGCGTAATGGCATTGTCCCCTTCGAGCGCCATGAGGACCACGGGTCCCGACGTCATGAAGGTCATCAGCGAACCGAAAAACGGACGCTCACGATGGACGTAATAGAATCCCTCCGCCTTGGTCTGCGTGAGATGCTCCATGCGCATGCCCACGATGCGCAGGCCTTCCTGCTCGATGCGCTTGACGACCTCACCGACAAGGCCAGCCGCGACCCCGTCGGGTTTCACGATTGCGAGTGTTCTTTGCATGGATCTACCTCCTGACTGAGTGAGAAATACTTGAATTTGATGTCTGTTGTTTGTGATATGATGACAAGATGGAAAGATGACGTAATGACAACATCGAATCCTCAATCCGTTGATTGCGATATTGTCATTTTTTCATCGTGTCATTTCCTGGCGCCGTGGGTGAATCCCCGATACAGCATCGCATTTTGAATCGAGATAAACGCGGTCGGGTCGATGCTGTCGATGATTTTCTGGAATTCCTTCAGTCGGCTTCGACGAATCATCGAGGTGATGATGGCCATGCCACCCGTGCCACCCTCGCCCGGCACAATGGTGACGCCGAAGAGGTTCTTTCGCAGCCGGTCGGCGATTTCATCGGCATGGTGACGCGAGATGACATAGATCTGGTGAAAGCCGATGGCCAGTTTCTCCTCGATCATGATCCCGACCAGCGTCCCCATCGCGAATCCGCCGGCATACCCGGCGATATTCCACGGATTGTCGAGCTGCGAGAAAATCTGCCGGATCGCGATCACCCAGATCAGCGATTCAAACAGACCGAGCAGCGGCGCGAGTTTCTTTTTCCCCTGCACCGTGAACAGTGTTCGCATCGTCCCGAGCGAAACATCACCGATGCGGAGAAAAAAGATAAGCAGGGCATTGAGCAGAAAATCCATACTATTCCTCTCCAAGAAAACCAGTCCGTAATGTACGCACGAAACCCACATCAAAAAAAGCACCGGCGAACCACTCGCATAAACGCACCGCATAAACGTAAGGGCGAACCACTCGCATAAACGTAAGGGCGAACCTCTCGCATAAACGTAAGGGCGAACCACTCGCATAAACGTAAGGGCGAACCACTCGCGCCAATCCCCCATCATCCTCGCGATCATCGGTGTCAGCCAATCCGCTCGGTCATTCGGAACCATCGACGGTTCGCCCGTTTGCCCTCCTCCCCCCGCCGCCTGCCCTCCTCCCCCCGCCGCCTGCCCTCCTCCCCCCGCCGCCTGCCCTCCTCCCCTCCCCCGCCGCCGGATCGGAACGAAAACGGATTCCGGAGGTGTTGTATCGGGATATCATACACTTCAAGGAACGCTGCAGATGCACAACACACGTCGTGATTTCATGAAAGCCGGGGCCGCGGCCGCGGGACTCTCGGTTCTCGCACCGATGGCCGGACTCGCCGACACACTCGACCGCGAGCACGCGAGCCTGTTCACGCCCCCGATGAACGCCGCCGGGGAATACACACTCTCACCGCTGCCATACGCGTACGACGCTCTCGAACCGCATATCGACGCCGAGACGATGCGTCTGCATCACGACATCCATCACGCGGGTTACGTCAAGGGTCTCAACGGGGCGCTGGCCGCGATGGCCGACGCACGCGCGAAGAATGACTACGCGCTCATCGACCGGCTCGCGCAGAAGGCGTCCTTCCACGGATCGGGTCACATCCTGCATGAAATTTTCTGGAAGAACATGGCCGCCCCCGGGTCGGGCGGCACGCCGAAGGGCGCGCTGCTTGCGCGCATCGAGAAGGATTTCGGCTCGGTGAAGACGATGCAGGCGCAATTCTCCCAAACCGCCGTTTCGGTCGAAGGCTCGGGCTGGGGCATCCTTGCGTGGGAACCGCTCGGTCGGCGATTGGTGATCCTCCAGGCCGAGAAGCATCAGAATCTGACACAGTGGGGCGCGATCCCTCTTCTCGTTCTCGACGTGTGGGAACACGCGTACTACCTCAAATACCAGAACAAACGCGGCGAGTATGTCAAGAATTTCTTCAACGTCGTGAACTGGAACGACGTCGCGAACCGCTTCGACGCCGTCGCACGATAGCGAGGAGCCACCCCGTCACCAACACACCAAGAATCGACATCCAGCGTACTCACGGCGCCCCTCCCCGGGGCGCTGTCCATTTCAGATCCGATACTCCCATACCCTCCCCTTCACCCTTCACCCTTCACCCTTAACCTTTCACCTTTCCCCCTTCACCTCCCACCCAACACCCGCTCCGTACTCGCCACCACCATTGTCGCCGTCGCATCCGACGTGACATTCGTAATCGTGCGACACATGTCGAGAATACGGTCGACACCGAGGATCAAGGCAATGCCGGCTTCGGGGACACCGACCGAGCGCAGGACGATGATCAGCATGATGATGCCGACCCCAGGCACCGGCGCGGTCCCGATGGAGGCGAGCGTGGCGGTCAGGACGACCGAGAGCTGCTGGGTCAGCGACAGATCCATGCCGTAGACTTGGGCGATGAATACCGCGGCGACACCTTGATACAATGCGGTGCCATCCATGTTGATCGTGGCGCCAAGAGGCAGGACGAAACCGGTGACGGACTTCGGTGCGCCGAGGTTCTCGCATGCCTCCATATTCACCGGCAGTGTGGCGGCGGAACTGCTGGTGGTGAAGGCGACGAGTTGCACGGGGCGGAGCTCCCGCAGGAACGTCCGCAACGATACGTCCCGCGCGAAGATTTTCAGCAGCAACGGGTACACAACCACGATCTGGAGCGCCAATCCCGCGATCACCGCGAGCACGTACCAGAACAGCGTCTGCAGGATGCCAAAGCCGAACTCGCTGATGGTGGCCGCGATCAGGGCAAACACGGCCACCGGGGCGATGTACATCACGAGATCGACCATTTTGATCATCGCGTCGCTGATCGCATCGAAGAAGCCGATCACGCGTCCCGCCTTCTCCCGGTCGATGAACAGCAGCGTGATCCCCAGCAGCAGTGCGAAGAAGATGATCTGCAGCATCTCCGCCGCGGCGAGCGACTGCACGATGTTTTTCGGCACGAGGTTGACGAGATAGTCGACAAAATCCACCGATACGTTCTGTTCGATTTTCGCGGCGGCGTCGCCCTCGTACGACGCGAGCAGGCGATCACGTGCGGCCGATCCCATGCGCGTTCCGGGCTGAATCAGATTCGCCAGTGTCAGTCCAATACTGATCGCGACCGCGGTGGTCGCGAAATACAATGCGATGGTCTTCCCACCGATGCGCGCCATTCGCGAAACATCGTGCAGACTCGAAACGCCGACCAGAAGAGACGCGAACACCAGCGGGATGGCGATCATCATGAGCAGGCGGATGAACACATCGCCGATCGGTTTGATCGCGGTCGCGATGGTCTGCTCCCGGCTCGCCGCCCGTACATCGTCGTAGCGACGGGACCCCTGCGCGGAGCGGACCGTGCACCCCACCGTTTCGCCACGCTTTCGCATCGATGCCACGGCATGGATGATCTCGGCCTGTTCACGCGCATGGAAGCGGAGTTCACGTCCCGCGCCGGTGAGGACCACCTCGTCCCAATCCCGCACCGTGACGACGCGCGTCGTGCCGTTCTCCACGACGTCGATCAGGAGGAGATGGTGGTCCACGGCGAACAGGAGGCCGAACAGCGCGCCGCACAGCAGACCGAGCAATATCTGGATATGAAGAGCTGGTTTTCTGAATCTCATGGCAACCGCGGAGCTCAGATGGTGATCTGCAGGCGACGGGCACCCCAGCGGCCCGGTTTCGCATCGAAGCGGCCGGGACAGGCCGCACCGCAGGACGCGCAGCAGCCCTGCGCATCGAGTTCCCAGGCGGTAAGCGTGTAGCCGTCGCGTCCGATCAGTACCGCGCCGCATTCCACGCAGGTCGTGGTCTGACCCTCCACGTCTCGGATGTTGCCCGTGTAGACATAGCGGAGGCCGTTCTCCCGCGCGCGGGCACGCACGCGCCGCAGTGTCGCGGCCGGTGTCGGTGCATGGTCGCGCATCCGATAGTCGGGATGGAAAGCCGTCAAATGCAGGGGAATGTCCGTTCCCAGTTCGGTCA
>JAVFAS010000048.1:0-28685 GCA_034002405.1 Bacteroidota bacterium
AATGCGAGCACACGCTTCTCCGATCCGGTGACCGAAGGCAGGTCGATCAGAGCCGCGGCGAGGGACGCGGGAGTCGGATATGTCTCGATGAGCGCCATGAGGGCCAATATAGCACAATCCCGGTAATAAAAGAGCGTCCCGCCCTTTCGGGCGGGACGCTCCAGTCGTTCGGAGAGTATCCTCTCCTATCCGATTACTTCAGCAGGGTCATCTTGCGAGTCTGCGTGAAGTCGCCGGCAACCATCTTCAGAATGTAGTTGCCCGAGGGCACCTGCACACCGAGATCGTTGGTGGCGTTCCAGACAACTTCGTACGAACCAGCATCGACATGTTCGTTGACGAGCGTCTTCACCTTGTTGCCGAGGAGGTCATAGACAACCACGGAAACCTGTGCGGACTTCGGCAGCGAATAGTTGATCATGGTCGACGGGTTGAAGGGGTTCGGATAGTTCTGGCCGAGGGCGAACGCAGCCGGAGCGGCGTTGTCGACACCAAGGATACCATCCTTCGTCAGGATCAGCTTGAAGCCAGGACGATTGTCGGCATTCGGCGGCGTCGATTCGGTCACATAGAGACCGTCGGTCGCCTCGACGTACCAGATGCATTCCTGGGACTTCGTGGTCGGCAGACCAGAAATCTGATCAATGATACCGGCGAGCTGTCCGTGATTGCTCGTGAATTTCGCTTCAATTCCGTTGTTGTCCGAATCGAACTCAACGGCGCGAGTCAGGCTCACGAAATCAAGGAAGCGAATCTTGTAACGAACGTCATCGGTGAAGGTCGCGGGATCAAAGCGCGAGATCTGGATATTGGTGTACGGATCCTGCGGCGTTGCCTTGACCCAGGTAAACTCTTCCTGATCGAGCGAGCTCATCAGTTTGAGTTCGGTGTTGTCCATCGGAGTCTGCAGCGCGAACGGATTCGGTGCATGGTCAAGGATCTGGTACGGATTCGTACGACCTTGGATGCTGTTATCGATGGAAGCGTACGCCTGGACCCACTGACGCTCCTCATTCTCCGTGTCGATGCGGCGAATACGGGACGCGAGGAAGTAATTCGTCGTGCCCTTGATAAACACCTCACCGGCGAAGATGTCGGAGAGACCCGGCTGATTCTGATCGAATTCACCCGGGAAGCGGGCCGTGAAGCGCGTGCGGATCGTCACGTCGTCAACGACGTTCAGATAGCGGTCGCGCGGCGACACAACCAGTTCGTAACGACGGAGGAGATACACTTCGTCGGGATTGCCAGTTGCGCTGGTAATATCGACGAGGTAGTTGGTGATCTCGTCTGCGCCGAAGTTCATCGTCGCGGAGGTCTGATTCAGATTCGCAACGGTCGGCGTGACTTCGATGGTGACACCCTTCTCGGCCTTCGTGTGCTTGAGGCAAACGATTGCCACGCCATCCTTGAATGCGGATGCGGGGATCGACCATTCGTTCGGGTTGACGACGGTCAGCACGGTACCATCCTGCGTGATGAGCGCCCAGGTGTAACCATCCGGATCAGCATTCCAGCTGGCCGTACTCGAGTCCGTATTCGCGGTCGAGCCGTTGAGCTTGAGAATGGTGGCAGGATTGTTCTTGACCGGGCTGTCCCAATCGCGGATGATGTTTCCGTTCTCGTCGCGGGCGGTCAGCGTGAAGCAGACTTCCTCGCCAACGAGCGCGTTGATCTCGGGATCACCAGCCATCGGATCGATTTCAACACCGCCGCCCTTGAGCTTGGTAAGCGCAAGACGGAACGGACCGCTGACGATCCAATGCGGCTGGCAGCTCGTCGGGCTCCAACGACTCGTGTCGCCATTGAGGGCCAGCGTCGGGTCAGTGTAGAGTCCCGGAACAAACGGGAACTCAACCTGCTCGAACGGCAGATCATCGTTGACGTTGAAGTCCTTGGTGTAGACGAACCATTCGATCTTCACGGAATCCGCACTCGTGGACGTCGGATCGGAGGAGAATCCACCGAAGAGCGCATCGAGGTCGGACGTCGGGATCTGAATACCCGTGGAGGAACCGGCATCGAGAACGAGCACGGAACCAACCGGGGCACCCTTGTCAACCGGGTAGGTGGAGACCACGCGACCGACCCACATGTAGGACAGGGTGTCGACCGTGCGGTTGGGATCCACTTCCCACTGACGGATGGCAGGGTTGTAAACCATGAACGGACCACCGATCAGAACGCCCTTGCGATTGTTGATATCACTGGCGGCGCTCCAGAGCACGTCAAGCGGAGTCGTACCATCAATGAACTCGGTTCCGTTATCCGGCGGCTGCACAGCAGTCGGCGGGTTGTCCGGGAGACGGTTGATGGAGACGATCAGCGGCTCGGTCGGCAGCGGATTGTTACGGACGGTGGCACCGGCCGTGTCGGAGTAGGTCTCAAGACCGGCGATCTTGCTGAAGGCACGCACGAACCACTTCACGCGCATCACCAGGGAATCCTGGTTCGGCTGCGGGAGCATGTTCGGACGGAACAGAAGCTCGCGGACCTTGTCACCGCTGAGCGTGAGAGTCGGGCTCTTTCCTTCGTTGTCCGAGAGGACGCTGACGGTCAGAGACTGGCTCGTACCACCGACACTGTCGATGATCGCATACCACTCGTAGCGGATGGTGTCATTCGGATTGTTCTGGCCACCGTTGTTGCCAGTCCACACCGCGGGCTGCCACTGCAGACGCAGGAAGTCCTTGGTGAGACCGTCGTACGCGACACCAGCGGTATCGGTGCAATTCCCCGTGTGATCCATGCGGAACAGCGAGGTGTTGCCCAACGCCGGCGTGCTCAGCGTGAACGGAGCAGGAGCGTACGGCATCTTGACGGAGACCGGACGGATCGCGATTGCGTTCGCCGGAATGATACCGTGGCGGAGCGGCTGTCCAGCGCGCTCACCAACGGCATCGAGGAGACGCTTGTCATCCGGCTTCATGCCGAGGAAGTCGTTGCGGTTGCCCGCGCCGACGAGCGACAGGTTGTACAGGATAAGGGAATCCTGACGAAGCTGGTCATTCTGCGGGAAGCCAACGGGCTTCGCCTGGAAGTAACGGCCACCACCAGTGATCTCGAGGTTGCCGGAAGCGCCCATGGCGTTGACGTTGGTGAATTCCCACGTCGTGTGACGGGTACCCAGGTTGACATACATCGAATCGCGCATGTTGAGGTTACCATAGCGGTCATACGGAGTGACGGCATAGGTGTACCACTGGTCGCGGAAGATGGTGTCGGGACGTGCGTACGGCGTACCGGCGTTGTTCGGAATCTGATCCGAGGTCGCTCCATGGCGGATCTGACCGTAGATACGGGAGTAGATTTCGAACGAGCTGATCGGCGTGCCATACGGATCCTGGTAGAACATCGGGCTGACGCGAGGCAGCGTATCGATGTCTGCCTGGACCGGCAGGATACCGACGGGCAGCGACGACCTGTCAAACGTGTTGGCAGTGTGATCGTAGCTGCTCGGGAAGATCGACGTGAATGCAATGCGATACGGCACAACCACGAAGGTGTGACGCAGGCGGTTCATGCGGGCCGTACCGAAGAACTGACGGGTCGCGGCAGCCATGAGTCCATGGGACGCACGGTTGGTCCGCTGAATCGGAAGTTCACCGATACGGTTGGTGTTGAAGTTCGGACCCTGGATGTCCGTCACGTTGATGTCGAAATAGGTGTCATCAAGGTGGAACAGCGGGTTGAACGGATCAAGGCGATTGACGCGACGGACAACCGTCGCCTTCGCCTGGTCGTAGCTCAGCGTATCGTCGACGACGTTGCCGGCCATATCCAAGAGCGTCGGGTCGATGACGCGCATGTCGATGACCTGCTCGGCGGTCGAGTCAACCACGCGGAGGAAGGCACCCGGCGCGAACGTGAGACCAGTGTTTCCAAAGATTTCACGACCGAATGCGTTGCCAAGGATCGCGACACGGCGATTGAAGTCACCGAACACGTTGCCTTGAGCATCCATACCGCCCATCAGACCGACCGCGAAACGGGTACGGAACGAGGTGAGCGGGGGCAGCGGGTTGCCGCGATGCGGCAAGCCGGCGCGGACGTAATCACCCGGCTGCCAGGGACCGACACCGATGCGGGTGATGCGATCGCCTTCGCCCGTGAGCTTGTAGAAGCCAGGGTTGCCGAGATCGGTACGCGTACCCATGAATTCAGCGCGGGTAGCAGCTGCCTTCAGTGTGGAGACGGTACCCTGATAGGTATAGACCGAGTCAGCATACAGACGGCCATACGTGCGGGTCTGACCCGGAACCACGTATTCGTTGCCGCCCGTCGGCGGATCGTTCTCCCAGATCGGGGTGACGCGCAGGAGCACCGGACGACGATCGTCGCGGGCGTCGAGTGCGGGATCCCAATTCTGGCCAACACCGCTCGTGCCGATACCGTCGCCACCACCAGCAATGGTGATGTCGAAGATGGTTCCGTCACGACGTGCGCCTGACGGCACGGTGTACTTGTTGCCACCGTTGTTCAGGTCGTTGTAACGATCGTTCGGCGAGGTCTGCGGGTTGAGGTTATTGAACGCATCGAGCTTGACGTAGACGGGGAGACCCGAGAACGGATCGCGCTCGAAATCAGGGTTCACACTGCCATCGCCGAGGAACAGCGGATCGCCGTCCTTGTCGAGGGGCACGTTGTCTTCGTTCACGACTTCGTACTTGCCGACGGGGATCGGGCTGACATTACGCTTGTAGACCTGCGAGATGAGGATGTTATCCACACCCTGATCGGTGAGGCCATGCTGGTTCTGATCAGCACCCGGGGGCAGGCCGATGTTCGGCGTGAGCGGGTTGGTCTTGATGGCACGTGCCTCGGGCGGACCGTCCATCTCATACTGACCGACAGGGCCAACGCCCGGGCCGAGAGCGGCGAAGTCCTGACCGGCACGCAGAATGTCAAAGCGCGTCGGATCCTTCACAACGGAAACAACCTTCACCGTGTCGCGATGGATGTTCACCGGACCCTGTCCAGGAAGCACTGCCGTGGCGGTGGCTTCGAAGTACACGGTCGCATTCGCGAGCTTCGGCGTCGGATATTCAAGTGCGGTGAAGAACGAAGTCTGGTTGATATGGACACCGGCAACCAGGTTACCGACCTTGGTGTGGCGATAGCGGGCCTTGCGCATGGGACCGTACTCGTCACGAGTCCAGTTCCCGGAAGGTGCGATCGTACCAGGAGCACCACCATACGGTGCGGGAGGTGCGCCAAAGTTGGTACCCCACATGCGGAAGCGCACGCGGGCGGTGTCTTCGAATTCGGTGAAGTTGTCGACAAGGTTACCAAAACGATCATACTCGCGGGCGAGAAGCGCCACGGTACGACCGGCGGTCACCGCGGTCAAAGGATCTGTCGACGTCAGGTTGAGCGTGTCAACGATGTACGGACGAATGTTGGTGTTGGCGACGCTGTTGAAGTGCGTGGCACGGTCTTCCTGCGCGAGCGGGTTGGCCGAGTACGCAAAGAACTTCGGTGCGTATCCTTCGATCTGGCCGATCGAGGCACCGGCGTCAATGTACACCGAGTGATGCTCGAGAACCTGGAGCTTCACGAGATCGACAGGAAGCGGAATCGGGGAGGTCGCCGCAGCTGCGTACGGGAAGATCTCCACGCGAACCGTCGTGTCGGACTTCTGATAGATCGGGATGATCACGCGCGGAGCGAATCCACGCTTGCTCGGACCGACCGCGGTTCCTTCACCAAGGTTGCGACCAAGGTTCGGGACCACGTCGAAGGCAAGGGTATCCGGCGTCATGGCGACGCGGATAATCTGCCAGCCGACGCGACCGGAGACGAAGTACGAGGTGACCCATCCTGCCTGCGCGGTATCACCAATGGTGGTGCGCTTCAGGGTGTCATCGGAAATGAAGACCTGACCGAACTCACCAAAGCCACCGCGCTGGGTCGTGCTCTGGAGCTGGGTACGAGGCGGAGTGATGGGCACGGTCTCGCTCTCGACAAAGAACTTGACCAGGCGGCCACCAACAGGGTTCTGGAAGCGGTCAAGAAGACGCGCGACAAGACGGACCTGCTTGTTGTGCTCGGAAACAACGATGGTATCCATCGGGATCGGAGCGGTTGCATCATAATCGACGCTGATCTCGCTCGCCTGGAAGCTACCGATACCCTGATCGGAATAACCCATCGGTTCCATCACGGTCGGGAAGTCGGAAGCCGTCGTCGGCGGGACATCACCATTGCTCGAACGGAAGAAGTAACCCTTGTAGAACTCCTGCGACTCGGCAGCGTTCTGCGGGGTACCGGTCGGGAACAGAGCAGCCGTACGATCGGCCACGGTGCCCGGACCCCAGTCGCCAAGCGGGACCACGGTACCACGCGGCTTGCCGGTGGACTTGAAGATCTCGACGGTCGAAACAACGTCAGGAATGACGCTGACTTCGCCGATGGCGGACTGAATGGAGAAATCACCAACGCCCGGCACGGTCGCGACCTGGAGATGGGCACGCAGGCGGACGACGTCCGTACCGGCGAGGCTCAGCTTGGTCACGTTCTGCGGAGCGCGCATGAAGAAGCGCACGGCGTTATAGGGAACGTAGGTCGGAATGTCGCCAGCGATGCCGGGCAGCGCGCTGCCGGCGGGCACGTTGACGAGAATGGCCTCGAGAAGCTGACCGGTGTTCGGGTCAATAACGTTCTCGGGGTTGTCAATGCCGCCCGCGCCGCTCAGTGCGACGTTCGCCGACACGGAAGCGTAGAAACGCTTCGCATCCGACGTGGCGGGATAATAGAGCTTGTTGTCGGGAAGCTCCACAAACACCTTGTTGGCGTTCGGGTAGAAGAACGGCGCGATATCCATCGGGTTGCCGAAGATATCGGTGACGCGAATGTACAGCTTCTCGAAAATCGGATTGCGGTAGTTACCAACGCGGCCGACGACGAAGGACTCGTCACGACCGATCACGAGCTCGAGACGCGGCTGACGGCCGGAAATGTAGGTCCAGTTCACACCGTCCCAAATCACGTCCGTGGAGTCCATCGCCGTGGTCTGACCCATGTTCTTTCCGAGCTTGGCGTTGTAGCCGGTGCCCGGACCGAACCAGATACCGAAGTTGTTGTTCGGCGATCCGTCCGGAATGAAGTTCACGTGCGAGAAGCCCGCACCCGGGGTCAGATCAAGCTTGTTGGGATCGTTGAGATCGCTGCCGCGATCGTTGAATGCGTACGACGAACGGACGCGGATACGGTACGGACCGACAGGATTGCTGCCGGAGGCCGAACGGAACACGCGGTTGTTCCGGCCAAGGTTGGACGTGCCAACGAAGACGCGACCGGAATCAATGTTGCCGCCGGTGACGACGATCGGGGAGATCGGATTGATGAGCGAGTCGAAGATACCGTTGAGACGGTACTGCAGACCGTTCGAAAGCTGACCAAACGGCGAGAGTTCGAACTTGAAGCGCTCGTTGTCGTCCACGGTGTTGCCGTAGCCGTCAGCGACCAGAATGTCGAGACGAAGGTAGTTGTTGTCCGCGGTTCCCTTCCACTGGTCGGTCGGCATGATGTCGATGGCACGCGGAATGTTCGGGCGCACGACAATCTTGACACCAGTGTGCGGGAGGGATGCGACACCATCCGGGTCAACCGGGAAGCGATAGCCAAACGGATTGACTTCGTCGCCATCGGGATACCAGGTGGGACCATTGATACGCGCACCACCGTCGACGATCGCTTCGTCGGCACGGTAGGCACCAGGCATCATACCAGCGACGTACGAGCGGGGGAAACCACCGGAGGTGTCACCGATCGCGGCCACGGTACGGGAAATGTTGGCGGGGTCGATGTACTGGATATCGGCGTACGCATAAATACGCACCGAATCCTCGACACCACCGGCGTTCACACCGACGTCGGCGTGAGTATAGGCGAGACGACGATACACGATCTGACCGAACTGACGCAGGGTATCATCCGCGGCGCTCACGCCCTTCAGATACACCGTGCGGTCTTCCGGTGCGATATCGTTGATCGTGTAGGCAAGCGCCTTCAGCACCGGCTGGGTCATGCGATCCCACGTGCGGTTGCCGTACGCATCCATGAAGCGCAGGGTATCGACCGCGGAGGAGACCAGACCGGGCTGGTAGTCCTTAGCGGAAACGTTGGCCACAAGCGCGCGATACGGCGGAATGAGACCATTGACGGGGTTCGGATTGACGCCTGCATACCAGCCGGCCTCGGTGTAGGCGGCGGGTGCGAGGGCCTGGTAGAGGTTCGACAGATTCAGCGGATTGCGCTCGGGCGGCAAACCGTCGATCATCATGCCGAAATCGGGGTTCTGCACGACGGTCGCACCGAGGGTACGAGTGGCACCCGGACGGAACGACGTGTGAGCGACGTTCAATGCGTCATACGGGAGGCCATCGTCACCAAGGAAGTAACGACCGCGGGAGTAATCACCAAAGGAACCAATGTATTCACCAGCATCAACTGCCTGCGCGGAGTCAGCAACCCACACGAGGAGGCGGGTCGTACCCGGAAGCAGTCGAACGATCGCGAGGTCAGTACCACCAGAGAACTGTCCACTCGGAATGACGTTGCCGTAGGCAAGCGGATTACCGCTGCTGCCGTCCAGCAGGTACGCACGAAGCGTGTCCTTGGTCGTGTCCGGAGGAACGGCCAGACCAGTCAGGTTATTGATATTCGGTTTGAAGAAGATGTTGCGCATCTGAATGACGTCGCCAGCGGCCGTCGGATTCTGAATCCGGAAGGTCATGATCTGGCGGATCGCACTCGGATCGCTATTGAAAGGACTTGACGATGCAATGTCTCCAACCGGGCGGTGGACCGGGCGAATGCCCAGGTCACGGCCAGATGCCGGGTTCTCGTTCTGAGGCGGCAGAGCGGTGTTCGTGATGACACCATTGTAGCCCTGATGGGCCAGGGTCATCGGCGGACCGCTCGGATTCTGGCTTGTCGACGCCACGCGCACGCGGATGTAGTCGAACAACGTCTGCGTGAGCATGTTGTTGACCACCTTGAAACGGTTCTGGACAAACATAACAGCGACGGAGTCATTGTTATTGAAGTTGCCCACACCGTCACCGCTATCGGCAAACGTCAACGTATCCGCGATGAATGTCACGGAGTCCGCCGTCTGCTCGATCGTGCGCACGATGTTGAAGAAGTCGCCCGTCACTGTACGGATCTGTGCGTTCGCGCTGAAACCGAAGACCAGCACGAGTGCACAGACGGACAGAAAAGTTAGGGTTTTCTTCATTCGAAAATTCTCCTATGAATTGAAAATAAGGTCAGGGTTGACGGGTTAACGCGATGAACCTGGTGGTGGTTTGGTCTGGTGATTTCTTGATTCCTTCTTTGCCTGAGAACCTCCGATTATTTTTTTGAAAGAGAGAAATGTTCTGCGTTGTATTCAGAAATCTTGTGTCGTCATTAGAAAATTCGAAGTCCATAATATAGCTCTTGTATCCGTATCAATCAACCAAGCCAAGATTCGTTTTTTATGCGCCTTCCTTCGACCATCCATACGGCGCACGTATAACCTGCAACTAATGCGCAAATATTCGGCCAAAAGAGAAGGCGTTGTATTTCAGCAACTTACTGCCATCCGGGGCCGCGGCGTCAAATATATGACACCCGGATTCTTCTCATACGAGGATATTTTGACATTCCCGTGACCTTGCGCCGGCATTCGGGGGCGTGGAGGAATGGGAATGGGACTCAAGCAACGGCGTGTCGGTGTCGACGGATTATCGCGGCTCGTCTCGCCTGCCTCGTCGGGTCCGTGTCATGGATACCGCGACGCGGCATGCGTCCGTGCGGGTCGGTGCGGGTTACCGGAGATCGATCACTTCCGCCCGTTCCGGCACCTGGTAGTTGAACGTCGCATCGGAGATCTTCTGATCGATGCTGATGTTTTCAATGAGATATGTTGTCACGGCGCCATTCACGTCGGTTATTTCCACCTTCCGAATCAGCCAGTCCTTGCTCACCCAGATTTTCATCGCCGTGGCGAACGCGTTGTCGTCCTTCGGCGTCAATTTGAGCACATACGTGCTCTGACCGCCGATTTTCTCCTCACCGACGAGCGTGGAGTAGTAATTCTTCGGATAGCTGAGCAGCAGCTGTTCCGGTGAAAAGGCGTGGGTGTCTTCTTTATATTTGTCGATGACGACCTGACGATTGCGCGGACTCCATGACCACGATGTCGTTCCATCGGTCACCACGGTCCGCTCCTCCGTTTCAATGCGGTACTTGTTGGGTTTCTTGAACAGCAGCGTTCCCTGTACGCGCTGTTCCGCTTTCGAAACCTTGAATCGCACACTCTGCGTGAAACCGAGACGCGCGTCGGTCATGTCTTCGTACCGCTCCTGCACGTTTTCGATGATTTCGCGCGCATCGATGGCCCAGGCGATCATCATCGGCAGTACGGCAATCAGGGCAAAGAGCATCCAGTGTTTTTTCATCATCTCTCCTTATTACAGCGTTTGCAGGATTTCTTCGAGTTGCTCGTCGTCTTCTACCATTACCTGACGGGCCTTGCTCCCATCGTAGGGACCAACGACTCCGGCCATCTCGAGCTGGTCGACGATGCGCGCCGCGCGCGAGTACCCGATTTTCAGCCGACGCTGTAACAGTGAAACAGAACCTTGTTGATGTCGCACGATCAATCGTGCGGCTTCGAAGAGAAGATCATCCGTCCCGATCTCGTCCTCCCGCGATCGGGCCTTTTGTTGGGTGCGGACGGACGGCAACGCGTACGGCCGCTGAAATCCCCGCTGTTCCGAAATATACGCGACCACGCGCTCGACTTCGGCCGTGGACAAATAGGCGTTCTGGATGCGGACGGGCTTGGGCTGCCCTCCTGGCAGATAGAGCATGTCCCCGTTTCCGAGCAGCATGTCCGCGCCCGTTCCGTCAAGCACCGTGCGGCTGTCGATGCGGCTGGCCACCTGGTATGCGATACGGGCGGGAAAATTCGCCTTGATGACGCCGGTGATGACATCGACCGAGGGACGTTGCGTCGCCACGACGAGATGTATGCCCACCGCGCGCGCGAGCTGCGCCAGACGCGCGATCGGCTCCTCGACCTCGCGGGCCGCCGTGATCATCAGATCCGCGAGTTCGTCGATGATCACCACGATATACGGAAGCTGATAGTGCTTGACGAGTTCGTTGTCGCGCAACTGCCCGCTCTGCACCTTGGCATTGTAGTCGTCGACGTGACGGACGCCGGCTTTCGCGAGCTTGGTATACCGCATGTCCATTTCCAGTTCGAGGCTCTTCAGTACGATCACCGCGTTCGCGGGATCGGTGATGATGTCCTCGTCGACGTCGGGACACGCGGCGAGAAAATGCTTGTTGAGTCCGCGATACTGTGCAAGTTCGATTTTCTTCGGATCGATCATCACGAATTTCACCTGCTGCGGCTTCATCCGGTAGAGGAGACTCGTGATCATGACATTGATCCCGACGCTTTTTCCCGATCCGGTCGCCCCGGCGATAAGCAAATGCGGCATGCGCGCCAGATCATCGCAGACGACGTCACCGGTGATCGATTTGCCGAGCCCGAGCGTGAGACGGTGTTTCGACTTGCTGAATTCGGGCGCGGTCACGACACTGCGGAAATTCACCAGCTCGGGGGCATTATTCGGAATCTCGATGCCGACAGCGCTCTTCCCGGGGATCGGCGCGATGATACGGATTCCCTTGGCCGCGAGCGCGAGCGCGAGATCGTCGGCCAGCGATGTGATCTTGCTGATCTTCACGCTGGAATCGGGAACGAGCTCGAACAGGGTGACGACCGGACCCGGCGTCACCGAAATGCTCTCGATCCCGATCCCGAAGACCGCCAGTTTCTCCTTCACCTGCGCCGCTTTCACCCGCAATTCATCGTCCGTCACCGTGTTCGTGTGTACCTGCCGATCGAGCAGGTCCGCCGGAGGCACGCTGTAGCGCAGCGCGACTTCGGACAACTCCTTGTTGAGCGTATCCGCATCGGTCGCGTCGGATGACTGCAGCACCTTGCGTGCCACCGCCGCCTGCACGGCCTTCCGTTCATGCTCGTTGGGAAGCACATCGGATAATGCGATCTCTTCCTCCCTGGGCTGCTCCGAGGAAGACGTCCCCGCGACAGCGGGCGGCACGATGGCGTCGCGCTCATCCGTGCCGCGCTTTTTTCCAGCCGGGGATGCGGAGGTCCCGTCCACGGCCGGTTTCGGCTGTGCCGCCGCGACGCTGGTCGTGGGCGACGATGCAGCGCTGCCCGCCGCGGCACCCTTGCCGGCGCCGACCCCCTCGCTTCCGATCGCGAAGCCGAGGCCTTCGATCGCGGCACGCGGGATCGTTCCGTTCGAGCGGGGCGTCGACGTCCCTCCGGTTTCCGCGTCCCCGGACGCCGTGGAGGCTGGGAACAGCCAGGGCTCGTCGTCGCTGCGCTGTCGAGAAATCGACACCTGCATCGGCGGCGCGGGGGTGGGTTCGCGCAGGGGTGATGGTTCCGTGGCGGACTTCTTCCGCGATTTTCCTTCGGGCACCGCGGGCGGGGCCTCCGGCTGCACGGCGTCTCGCTGAGACTGATACGCCTGGTTCAGTTCGGACGCCTTCCCGCTGATCTTTCCGCGGAGCCAATCGACGAGACGGCGCCCGCGATCGAGCGTGGCCTGAATGTCATAATCCACCACGATCACGGCGAGGATCACAATGGTCGTGAGGATGGCGATCACACCGCCCGTGGTCCCGATCAATCGCGAGATCAACCCCGCCACGAAGTCGCCGATATTTCCCGACCACGACGCCGACAGCTCCGGCATCCACGTCACCAGCCGAATCAGCCCGAGAAAGGTCGACGCGAGAAACACGAGAACGAGTGAGTAATTCGTGTAATAGGCCAGCGCTCGCAGGTCCTTGCGTCGGAGAATGGACCATCCCCAGAGCATCAGCAGCACGGGAAATGCCAGGGAAAAATACCCGACGGTGAGGTTGATGAAGAAATTCGCGATGATCGCGCCGAACAGTCCAAGCCAGTTGGATGTCGTGTCCGCACGCGCCTGGATTTCCGGATCGCCGCCGAACAGGCGGACAAATTCACCAAACCCGATGTCCGCCACGGTCTCATCCGCATGCGCATGCGACAGCAGCGCGAGTGTCAGCAGAAACGCCGCCGCGATCATCAACAGGCCGATGATGTCAAGCTTGCGCTTGGCGTCCAGCGTGTTCCGGCTCTTGGGGGAGTCCTGCGCGGCTTCGGTATGTTTGCTTTTTCGTCGCAATGCACTCCGCGGACGACGCGCATCGGCGCCGCCGCTTTGATTCCTGGGTTATTGCTTGGTTACGAACGGTGGTTTGACAATGGTGGCCGGTACCGGCTGGTTGCGAATCATCACATCCACCGTGCCGCCCTCCGCCGCATGCTCGACCGGGACGTAGGCCATGGCGATCGACTTCTCGAGCATCGGCGACATTGTTCCGCTGGTCACCGTGCCGCAGACGGTGCCGTTGACGGCAACATCGTAGCCGTGCCGCGGCAGTGCGCGCCCTTCGAGCACCAATCCCACCAGCGTGCGTTTCAACCCTGCTTCCTTGGCGGCCAGCATGGCGTCGCGGCCGATGAAATCACCCTTCTGCAACTTGGTGATCCAACCCAGTTTCGCCTCGAGCGGCAGGGTTGTCTGATCGATGTCATTGCCGTAAAGGCAGAAACCGACTTCGAGGCGCAAGGTGTCGCGCGCGCCGAGGCCGATCGGTTCGATATCGAATTCCGCGCCGGCTTCGAAAATCGCGTTCCACATTTGCGCACCGAGGGCCACATCGTTTTTGAAGTAGATTTCGAAACCGAGTTCGCCCGTGTAGCCGGTGCGGGAGATCAGGCAATCGATACCGGCGACCGTGCCGCTCCGATGCGTGTAGTATTTCATCTCCTCGAGGGGGATGTCGGTGAGCTTGCGCAAGGTGTCCAACGACTTCGGCCCCTGCACCGCGAGTAACGCGGTCTCGTCACTGCGATCGATCAGCTGCACGTCACCGGTGATGTGATCGCGCAGCCAGTTGAAATCCTTCTCCAGATTGGAGGCGTTGACGACCAGCTGCAGATAATCACCGCAGTGGTACACCAGGAGATCATCCACGATGCCGCCATCGTCGTAACACATCGCCGAATACTGCACGTTGCCTTCCGTGAGCTTGGTGACATCGTTGGTGGTCATGCGCTGCACGAAGGCGAATGCATCACGTCCGCGGACCTCGAACTCACCCATGTGGGTGACGTCGAAGACGCCGACGGTCTCCCGCACCCGTTTGTGCTCCGCGATAATGCCCTTGTATTGAATGGGCATGGAAAATCCTGCGAACTCGACCATTTTCGCGCCGAGCCGCACATGAATGTCATGAAACGGTGTGAGCTTCATTTCAAACTGCCGTACGTTAAGTATGTGAGGAAACGGAATAGCCGAATCAGACGAGTTTCGCCTCGTTCTTCTTCCAATCGTCAAGGAACTTCTGCAATCCGCTTTCGGTCAAGGGATGCAGGAACATCATGTCGATGATCTTGAAGGGAATCGTCGCCACGTCGGCGCCCATCATCGCGGCCTGCACGACATGCAGCGGATGACGGATGCTTGCCGCGAGCACCTGTGTGGGGAAATTGTAATTCTGGTATATCGTGACGATCTGTTCGATCAGTTCCATGCCATCGATGCTGATGTCATCGAGACGTCCGATGAAAGGAGAAATGTACGTGGCGCCCGCCTTCGCGGCGAGCAGGGCTTGCGTGGGAGAAAAACACAACGTGACATTCGTGCGGATTCCTTCGTCGGTGAGCTGCCGCACGGCCTTGAGTCCCTCACGTATCAACGGCACCTTCACGACGATGTTCTCATGAATCGCCGCGAGCTCCCGTGCCTCCCGGAGTATGCCGTCGCGATCGATGGAAACCACCTCCGCGCTGATCGGCCCGTCGACGATCGCGAGAATCTCGTCGAGCAGTTGACGAAAGTTCTTTCCCTCTTTCGCCACCAGTGAAGGATTCGTCGTCACACCGTCGAGGATCCCCAGGCTGGCAGCTTCACGGATCTCGTCAATGTTCGCGCTGTCGATGAAAAACTTCATGATCGACCTCAGGTGTTACTTTAAGTGAAGTTGCCAACCAGACATGGGAAAATATGAAACAGGAATTCAATATGCAATGGTTTCCAATAATTCCCGTAAGTCGCCGTGGAGACGCGAATTACGCATCCCGAAGACGATGCGCCTCGGCATAGGAAATGTCGGTTTCCTGCAGGCGGACGCGAAGTCCGATGACGTTGTCATGAACCTGGAACAACTCCCAGAGCCGGTCGAGGAAATGGAATGCCAGATGCTCCGCGGTGGTCGTGAAAGGGACCACCTTGTATTTCATCCCCGCGGACTGAAGGAACGGCAGCATGACGCCGTCGTTGGCATCGCAGAGAAAGCAGTGATCGAATTCGTCCACCACCGGCATGACGAGCTTTTTCATATCTCCATAGTCCATCATCATGCCATTCGCGTCGCAGCGTCCCTCGATCTCCACCCACAGCCGGTACGAATGCCCGTGGATATTGGCGCAACCGCTGGTATGGAAGGGCAGACGATGTCCCATTTCCCAGTGGAATTCCCGTGCGATTTTCAGCGTGCGTGTCATCCGGCTTCGTCCTTGTCAAGAAAGAAATGCTCCAGCCTTGTAATGTATCGACAATCTCCCATGCGGAGCAAGGCGGAACGCCGGCACCAGTCGGCGTCATGTCGCGCGCGCGGCTGCCGATGGCGGATCACTTCTCGACGCGCACCATTGCGACGATGCCCGCGACAAAGAACAGGAGATTGGGAAACCATGCGGCAAGGACGGGCGGGATGTTTCCGTTATAGCCGAAGATCTGGCTGAGCTTCTGACTCACCATGTAAATGAAGAGCAGGAAAATACTGATGCCGAATTGCACGGCGAGTCCGCTGCGTCGCTTGACCGACGCGAAGGGAACGCCGAAGAAGACGACGATCAACGAGGCGAACGGGAAGGCGATCTTCCCGTGGTAATCCACCAGCAAGCGGGCGATGTCGCTGCCCGCGCGACGCTGGCGATCAATGTAGCTGCGAAAATCCTCGAGGCCCATTTCCTCGGGTTTCTGCTGCATGCGGAGGATGATCTCGGGCGTGAGCACCAAGCGGCCGATGTGCAGACTGTCGAAGCTGGTGACGGTTTCCTGCCGCTGCACGGGAAGGGAGGAATCGACCGCGAACTCCCGGCGCAATCCCCGGAACATCACCCACTCTCCCTGCTGCTCCCGCCAGGCCATGCGCTCGGCATCGATGCGGCGCAGCAGGATGGTCGGATCCGCGGCGTCGAACTGCTGCAGCATCACCCGGCGCGCGGTGGCACTGGACTCGTCATAATAATCGAGCGAGACGATGCGATTGTCGCGTTCCTGGAAAAAGAGATTGTAGCGTCCGCGCATCTCGAGGTGTTTTTTCAGATGCTCGCGCTCGAGTGTCAACCGCTCGGCGTTGATATGCGGCACCAGCCAGCCGTCAAACGCCAGCATGGCCAGACTCACCAGGAGTCCGATGCCCAGCAACGGAACCATGAAGCGGTACAGCGACACGCCGGCGCATTTGATGATGGTCATCTCGTTGCTGCTGCTCAAACGGCCGACAACGAACAGGGCAGAGAGCAACACGGCCACGGGCACCATCAGACTGAAGATGCGCGGAAGGAAATACACGTAATAGAGAAGGATGATGGGCGTCGGGACATTCTGATCGATGAAATCATCGAGATTCTCAATCATGTCGACGAGAATGAAAATCAGGCTGAAAGCCAGAATGGCGAAGACAATGCTTTTCAGAAACTGCAGGGATACGTAGCGATCGAGCCGGGTCATCGCGGTCACTTCCTCCGTACTCAGGCTTCGTGAGGGTTGACATGATCGCGCGCCGGTTGCTCGCCACGCAGGAATTTCGGCACGAAGCGGGCGATACTGCTCCAATCGATGACATGCGTTTCCTTCGCCGTGCGCAGGACGAGCAGCACACCCATCACCCCGAGGATGATATTCGCCACCCACATACCCCAGAACGGCGAGAGTTCTCCCCGGTCGGCCAGTTTCTCCCCGCCGATCAAACATGCCCAATAGAAGAGGAAAAAGCCGAGACTGAGTCCGGCACCCATCCCGAATCCCCCGCGTCGGGCCATCATCCCCATCGGCGCACCGATGAGCACGAACACCAGACACGCAACCGGAATGGAATACTTTTTATAGATCTCGACAAGAAAACGGTCCGCCTGCTTTCCGTCGAAATCGATGCCGCTGTGATCGGCCATGATCTGTGCCTGTAACTGCCGGGCGTCGGTCAGCGCGCGGGTCGCGGCACCAAGCGTGTCGAGTGGCAGCCGTGCGAGACTGTCGGCCAGCGCGCTGTCGGCCGCGGCGCGCTCGGCGGACGTCGCTCCGGGTGGCAGCTGTCGCAGCATCCGCGTCGGCATCGCGCTGTAGAGGCGCATCGTGCCGCCGAAATACCCCCGAAGATGCGCGACCATCCGCTCCCCCGTCTCTTCGATTTTCACCGCGCGTTGCCGCTCGACCGAATCGACAATCTCCCGCATCATGCGCGCACTCATCGTCCGGTCGTCACGCCGTGTGTTCGACGCATCGCTGCGCTGGAAGCCGAAGCCGCTGGCGGGAATCGAGACGCGGTGGCGGTGGTACCGCAATCGCCGATACTGGTTGAAGGTCTTGTTGTCCACTTCATGGATCTCGCCTTCCCGCAGATCCATGATGATGCGGCTGTAATCGGTCGAGAAACTCACGGTGCCGCGCCGGGCCGTCACCACGACGGCGCGTTCGGGATCGGACAGGTCGTAAATGGTCACGCCCTCGAGATCGTTGCTTTTTTCGAAGGTCCGGCGAACGAGGATGCGGTAGCTCGGAAGTTCCTGCTCGCTGGTGAACACACCGGCTTGCAGCGACAACGTCGGCTTGATCCGCACGATGTCGGTCATCAGCGTCTGCAAGCGGACGTTGGCATCGGGAAGAACATCGTTGTTGAACCAGATCAGTCCCACGGTCACGCCGACCGCCGCCACCACCACCGGCACCATCATGCGATACAGACTCATGCCGCTCGCGCGCATGATGGTGATTTCATTGTCGGCCGAGAGCTTGCCAAACGCCATCAGCGTCGCCACCAGCACCGCCATCGGCACCGAGAGCACCAGCATCCAGGCAAGATTCAGGGAAATCAACTCGAGGATCACCCACGTGCTCAGACCCTTGCCGACAAGATTGCCCGCCTGCTTCATCAGGAACTGCAGGAGGAAAAGAAACACGATGATCGCGTTCGCGAAAACGAACGGACCGACGTGCGCGCGCAGTATGTACCGCCAGAGGATCATTCGCGGGCATCCGTGCGGTGCACGCACGGATAATTCCATTGCATCAGTGGGTGGAAGAGACTACCATACCGGCTTGCGGCACATCCCCGCGGTGAAATCTTGCTGCCGCGACGCGCGGACACGCCGAACCGATGGGCGGAATATACCGAATTTCTGCCATTGTGTTCCTTGCACCGGAGTTCACGTCTTTCTAATTTTGATGTTCATTCGAGAATCGAAAGGGCGACAGGCAGTTCGCCGGACCCCCCTCATGCAGATCTCCATACGAACGTCTCACAACGCAAGGGTTCCTATCGAACTGATCGTTACATCCTAACATCTCGTGTAACGTGCACGGCAGCAGACGTTTGAATTCCAACCCGAAACGCATGATCATGAATCCCCCAACACCGGGGAACGGCAGGAGTGTGCCCGCGCGCGCGCCGCATGCCGGTTCTTGGCGAACCGGTCGTGTCCGCGCGGCCGCGGTGCTCGCCGGTATCTCCGTGTTTTCCCTCGTGTTCTTCCTCGGCGCCGCCGTGCCACCCGCGTTCACCGTCCCGATTGTCACGATCGAAAGCGCGATCGAGTGGAACGCCTTCGTGAATGCCGGACTCGGGTCGCTGATGGGGATTCCCGGACAGCATCTCCCCCTGCCCGCACCTGCGCAGGCGGAGGATGCCACGGCATCCGCGCACACAACCCCCGCGCCGACAACACCACTGCTGGCTGCAACCACGCCGGCCGACACGGACAACGCGCTGTATGCGGACAACGCGCTGAATACGGACGATGCGCTCATCCCGGTGACGGCGTTCGATGCCGCGCTGACGGCACGGATGGACAGTCTTGACATCCCGCCCGCCGACAGTACCACGCGCGCGCGCTTCCTGCCGCCGCGGCCGCGTCCATCCCCGATCGCACGTCCGTATCCCGAGCGTCTCTCACCGCTGTACGGGCAGCCGACCCGCGGCATTCAGCGCATCGTGACCGTCGATTCGACGAGGGACGAAGTGTTGATCCGCGAAGTCATCAACGGACGTGACGTCCGCGTTCCGTACCGTATGACGCTCGACGAGTACATCACCGGCCGCTACAATTATGAACGGAACCGACGCACGGCGGGGAAGGCATCGGAGTATTCGCTGGAACAGGGCGACGACCTGGCGAAGCTGCTCAAGAACATCACCGAGATCGACATCCCCATCGCGCCGAATCCGCTGATGAGCATCTTCGGTGACCGCAGCCGCATCAGCGTGCGTATCAACGGCGCGATCGACATCAATGCGGGATTCAAAATCGAAAGCTCCGACCAGCAGTCGGTCTTCCTCCGCCCGACGCAATTCTCTCCCAACTTCAAGCAGCAGGTCCAGATCAACGTGAATGGGTTGGTCGGCGACAAGTTGAGCATCCGCGCCGACTGGAGCACCGAACGCACGTTCGATTACGAAAACCAGCTCAAGATCAAGTATACCGGATATGAGGATGAGATTGTCCAGAGTGTCGAGGCGGGCAATGTGTCGCTGCAGACTCCGTCGACCCTGATCCAGGGTTCGGGCGCACTGTTCGGTCTCAAGGCCGAGTTCCAGCTTGGTCCGCTGCGCCTGCAGACCATCGCCTCGCAGAAGAAAGGCGAGTCATCGCGCCTGTCGATCAACGGCGGCGCACAGGAACAGAAGTTCGAGCGCCACGCCTACGAATACTCCGACAACCACTATTTCATCGATGCCGGCTATCGCGATATCGATCTCACATCGGGCCATTCACCGTACGAAGCGTATTACAATTACCGCGCGCTGTATCCGGATTCGAAGTCTCCGGTGGTCGTGCGGCCGGACCTGTATATCAAGGAAATCGAAGTCTGGCTGTCGCGTCCGGCTTCGAGCGGCGTGGTTACCGATCCGGACGAACGGGACGCGGTGGCCTTCATCGAGAATCCGGATCCGTACGTTCCCGGTGATGCCGGCTTCCCGACTTCCTACGATACCTATCTCGATCCGAACCAGCGTGTCGATCCCAAGTCGGGAGAAATCGAGGTCGGCCGCTTCAAGCGCCTGCAACGGAATGTCGATTACTTCCTCAACGAAGTGACCGGCATCATCACGCTGAATTCCAGCATCCAGGACGATCAGGTCCTCGCCGTGGCATACCGCATCGAGGGTCCGACCGTCGAGAGCACCGATGACCTGATCTACGGAACCTTCGCGGGCGATCCGCGGCTGCGGACGTACCAGAACGAGAAGAACGAAACCGTGCCCTCGCGGCAGGTGCTCAAGCTCGTCAAGCCGAAAAATCTCGGGCCGTCTTTCGACAAGGCATGGAAGCTGAAAGTGCGCAGCATTTACTCGCTCAACACGCGCAATCTCACCGCGGCGGATCTGGCGAACTTCAAGATCGTCTACCGTTCCGGCGGACAGCCCGACAACGAAATCCTGCCCAACACCAACGCGCAGTTGCTGCGCCTGTTCGGTCTCGACTATTCCGACGACAATGGTGGTCCTCCCGACGGCCGTATCGATTTCCTGCAGGGACTCACCATCAACCCCGTCCGCGGCGAGATCATCTTCCCCACGCTCGAGCCGTGGGATTCGGGGATGAAGGAATTGTATGTGGCGCTGTTCGGTGGCAATCCAACGGACCTCGACGCCTTCACCTACCCCGAAGTGTACACGCAGACCAAGACGCAGGCGCGGCAGAGTTCGCGCGACAAAATCATCATCAGCGGCACCACGCGCGGTTCGTCTTCCGCGGTCTACAACCTCGGCTTCAACGTCGTCCCCGGCTCGGTGCGGGTGACCATGAATGGTTCGCCCCTCACGCCGGGCGTTGATTACACTGTTGACGAACAGGTCGGGACGGTGCGTATCACGCGCGAGGAGGCACTGGTACCCGAGGCCAAGGTCGAAATCGATTACGAGAAGCAGGACCTATTCACCTTCGCATCGAAAACACTGGTTGGCGTGCGCGGTGAAGTGGATCTCGGCGAGCGCTCCTTCCTCGGCTTCACCTACATGAGTCTCAATCAAAAGACGCTCAGCGACAAGGTGCGGATCGGCGAGGAACCCATCAGCAACTCGATGTTTGGCATCGATGCGAAAACCGATATCGACCTTCCCGTGCTCACCGATGCGCTCAACACGCTGCCGTTCATCTCGACGAAGGAGAAGTCGTCCCTGACCGTCCAGGGCGAAATGGCGATGGTCATGCCGCAGGAAAGCAGCAAAACCAGTACCATCCCGAGCGACGGCGGCGAGGGCATCGCCTATCTCGATGATTTCGAAGGCTCGCGAATTTTCATTCCGTTGCAGACCGCCTACTCGGTGTGGCGTCTCGGATCGGTGCCCAACACGCTGCCGAACAACAGCACCACCATCGATTCGGTCATGCAGACCAATCGCGCCAAGCTTGACTGGTACAACCTTCCCATCACCGCGGTGTCGGACCGGACGGTGCGCGTCGATGACATCTGGCCCGAGAAAAGCGTGGCGCGTGAAGACCAGCGCGTGACGGTGCTCGATCTCGATTACTATCCCGGCCAGCGCGGGCAATTCAATTATAATCCGGACCTCGGACTCCAGAGAAGAAACTGGGCGAGCATTCAACGGTTGCTGCCCGTGAATGCGACGAACCTCGTCGACGGAAACTTCAATTACATCGAACTCTGGATGAAGGTCGAGAACATGCCGGCGGGTGGAAAAATGTTCATCGACCTCGGAAAGGTCTCCGAGGATGTGATCCCCGACGGCAAACTCAATACCGAGGATGACGTGCTTGCCGGATCGATCCGCAACGGCATTCTCGATCCGCAGGAAGATATCGGTCTCGACATGCTCACCGACGACCAGGAACGCGCGGTGTACGCGGCGCAGATCGCCGCCGGCCTGATCGAGGCGGACGATCCGAGCGGAGACAACTTCGCGTACGATCCCAACAACTGGCGGCAGTTCAACGGCACGCAGGGCAATCTCGACGATCCGGCCGGACAATTTCCCGACACCGAGGATCTCAACAACAACGCCATTCTCGATCTGGCCAATGATTACTACCGTTACGCGATCGATCTCGACGCCAGCCGCTTCGCCCCCGAAGCACCCGACCGCAATCCCTACGTCGTCGGCGGCGGCACCAACGGCTGGTATCAATTCCGCATCCCCCTGGCCAAACCCGATGCCGAAGTAGGTGCTCCCGCGCTGGACAATGTGGAATATCTGCGGGTGATCCTCACCGACGTCGAGGGTGGCGATCCGAACGCCAAGGCCACGGTGCGTATCGCCGAGTTCAATTTTGTCGGCAATCAGTGGTACGAGCGTGTGCGCAATGACGAGATGTTCTCGGTGGCCGTGGTCAACGTCGAGGACAACCCCAACGAGTACACCGTGCCGCCCGGCGTCATCCGTCCCCGTGACCGCACCCGTCCCGACCAGGAAATCTACGGCAACGAACAGTCGCTGTCGCTCGATTTCACCAATCTCCCGAACGACACGCTTCGCGAAGCCTATCGCATCTTCCCGGGCAACGGCATCGATCTGTTCAATTACCGGCAGCTGAAGATGTACGTGCATGGCGACCAGAACCTGCAGGGCCGCGACTATGAAATGGTCATGCGTTTCGGCATCGACACGGCGAATTACTATGAGTACCGCATGCTGGTCGAACCCGGCTGGTCGACGAACAACGAAGTGGCCATCGACTTCAGCCAGCTCACGGCGATCAAAAGCCTCATCGACAGCGCCAGCGCCTACGACGCGTTCCCGGTGCGTGGCAAGGACAACGCCTGGTTCTGGGTGTATGGCAATCCCGATATCGTCCGCGTGCAGTTCATCAGTGTCGGCGTGCGCAATCGGGAGAGCACGGAGCTCACCGGTCGCCTGTGGATCAACGAACTCCGCGTCATTCAGCCGAACTCGCAGAACGGCTATGCCTACAACGCATCGATGAACCTTCGCCTCGCCGACATCGCCGATATCAGCGCGAACGTGAATCACTCCGATCCGTTTTTTCACGGACTCTCCGAGCGCTTCAGCGCCTCGCGCGCGTGGACAACCAACTGGAGCATGACGACCACGCTCAATATCGACAAGGCGTTTCCGGAGGATTGGAAGGGAACGCAGGTGCGTGTCACCTACGCCCATGCCGAAAATCTGACCAAGCCCCTGCTCGTCCCCGGTCAGCCCGACGTGGAGGTCGAGGGCGCGGTCGCCGCGCTGGCCGACAAGTTACGCGCCGAAGGCAAGCCCCAGCGCGAGATCGACGAAGCCACACGCAATGCGCGCATCGCAACACAGACGTTGTCGATTCGCGACAGCTGGGCGATTCCCACCGTCCGACTCAAGGCCCCGGGTGAAAGCTGGCTCATCAAGGACGTGGTCAACCGGCTCGAACTCAGCTACAACTACTCGGTTACCAGATATCGGGATCCGATATTCCGCTCCCGCCGCAACTGGCAGTGGCAGGCGCGCATGGGCTACGGTTACGATTTTGGTCGCGACGCCTACATCAAGCCTTTCGCCATCTTCGACGGGGTGTTCCTGCTCGATTACTACAAGGACGCGAAGTGGTATTTTCTCCCCACGCGCATCGCGGTCGACGCCGGTCTCGAGCGCTCGCGCATCGAGGAAGTGGAGCGGGAGCCGTTGCGCTACCGCCCCTACACCCGGACCTTCCTCCACAACCGTTCGGCGAATTTCGCCTTCACGCTGTCGGAGCAGAGCTTGCTGAACCTGAGCGGAAGCTACAACACCAGCTTCCGTTCGTCGTTGCTCGGACTCGAGACGGATTTTCTGTATGACGAAAACGGCGATATCCTCAAGGACCCGACGTACAACCTGCCGGTGATCGCGCAGCGCCAGAGTTCCGCGATTTTCAGTGATGTCTTCTTCGGCCGGAACGGCGGACTGTATTTCGGCATTCCAACCACCTATCAGCAGCAATCCTCCCTGACCAGCCGTCCGATCGTGCCGGGCATTTTCGATCTCGACCGCCATCTCGACCTCAATCTCTCCTATCAGGTCTCCTACAACTGGCAGCAGAACATCCAGCAGGAGGAGCAGGGCCGCACGGCGAGTTACAATGCCAGCGTCAACGCACAGATGACGCTGAAGCTCAAGGCGCTGTTTGATCCGCTTTTCGGCGAGCGCAAAGGCACCGACAGTCCCGTGCCGGACCGCAAGCCCACGCCCGGTCGCCGCAGCGGGACGGTGCCACCGGTCGAGGAGAAACCCGAGCCGGAGAAGCTCGACGCGAAGGGACTGGCGGAGCTCGATGTCACGCCGATGAATGAACTTCTCCTCCTGCTCGAGCAACGGCTCCCGGACCGTGCGCAGGAGATCATCGAGAAGTACCAGCCGTACATGGAAAAGGAGAATGAACTCGCCGATCTCAAGCAACAGGGAGAGGACGAAGGAAATCTCGAGCGCGTCGTCGAGCTCAACGCGGAAATTCAGCGCGTCCGTCGGGAATTGATCGGCATTCTCCGCGGCGAGGCCGGGATGGAAGGGGATCCGGAAGAGCCCGACACCGCGGGCGGCATCGATGTCGGGAAGTATCTCGCCGATCTCGCCTATTACGCAATCAAGGTTCCCTTGCTCGATTACGACAACGTCGCGTTCACCTATTCGCAGAACAACAGCAGCCAGGTGGCGGGTGTGCGGGGCGAAACAGGCTTCTCGACCTTCTGGACCAGCGTGCCCTTCGGCAATCCCCCCAATGCGGACGCGGGTCCCTCCCGTCTTTACCAGCTCGGTTTGATCAGCGATCCGAATCCCGGTTCCGGACGCATCGCCCTTCGCGGCGCCTTCCCCTTCATCGGCATCGAGGATTACAGCCGCGGTCTGCGCGCGCCGAATCCCACCGGCACGTATGTGGACAATTACACCCAGGCCAACACCTTCTCGATCAAGACCAACCGTCCGCTCTGGGATGGCGCGCGCCTCGATCTGAATTGGGACCTGAAATGGTCACTCAACAAGAACTACCAGATCCGTACCGACGCGGCCGGTAATCAGACCATCGCCAGCGTGACCACCACCGGCAAGCTCGAACGCTCGTTCATGACCTTCCCCGACTTCCTGTTCTTCTCCTTCTTCAACACGAACATGGAGGCGGTCAACGCGCGCTATCAGGAGTTGCTCAACAACGCGGGTGACGGGCGCACGCAGGCCGAAAAGCTCGCCGAGGCCTTCGAAGACGGCTTCGAAGCGGTGCCCTGGCTGCAGGATGTGCTCGGTTCCTTCTTCCCGCGCCTCAACTACGGTCTGCGCTGGGATGGCCTGGAGAAATGGGCGCTGCTCGAGGGCCTCGCCGATCGCATTTCGCTCGAACACCGCTACACCTCGAATTTCGCCACGGGATTCCGCAACAGCCAGGACACCGGCGAGCGCATCACCGAGACCGAACAGGTCAGCTATGGCTTCCAGCCGCTGGTGGGACTGCAGCTCGCCTTCCGGCAGGTGTGGGGCGGCGACCTGAGCGTCAACACGCGGTGGGACAAGAAAGGCACCTACAGCCTCAACACCTCGTCGAGCAACATTGTCGAGGACAATTCAAACGAAGTGTCACTCACGGCCGATTTCAAGAAAAACGGATTTGAAATGCCGATGTTTGGCCTGTCGCTGCAAAACGACATCCAGTTCACGTTCGCCTTCACGCTCAACAAGACCGCTTCCCGCATCTACAGCGTGAGCAATCTCGGCAGCGGCGGCCAGCCTCGCGAGGGCATCACACGCATCAGCATCGAGCCGCGGATCAAGTACAGCGTGAGCCAGCGCGTGCAGGCATCCCTGTTCTACCGCTACCAGCGCACCCGGCCGGATGCCGACGTCGGTTCGCGCATTCCCGGCAGCACGATTCACGAGGGCGGTCTCGAGATTCGCATCACCATCGCCGGATCGTAACATCCGCGCGATCCCGGAACGGGACGCGACGGCCAATGGTACCGGACGCGGCACTTGCATGACAGGGTGCCGCGTCCCATTTTATATTGATTGATCAAAACGCATTCTCACATCGAGGAACAGATGAGTCTCAATTTGCAGGATATGATGGCAAAGGTGCAGGAGCTGCAGAGCCGCATGGGCGAGGCCCAGGAGAAGCTCCGCGCGATCGAAACCACCGTGGAGGTGGGTGGCGGCATGGTGTCGGTCACCATGAACGGGAAGCAGGAAGTCCGCAAGATCAAGCTCGAGCGCAGTGTCGTGACACCCGAAGATGTCGAGCTGCTCGAGGATCTGATTCTTTCCGCCGTCAACAAGGCCATCGATCAGTCGAAGAAGTTGGCGCAGGAGGAAATGGGCAAGGCGACCTCGGGCATGATCCCGAATATTCCGGGTCTGAATCTCGGGAATCTCGGACTCTGACGCCCGCATGCTGTCCACCTCACCGTCGCTCGACGCCCTGATTTCAGAGTTCTCCCGTCTGCCGGGCATCGGTCGCAAGACCGCGCAACGACTTGCGTTGCATGTGTTGCGACGTCCCCGCGCGGAGGTCGAGCAGATGGCCGAGGCATTGCTGCGCGTCAAGGACAACGTCCGCACCTGTTCGATCTGCTGCAACATTACCGAGGACGATCCCTGTGTGATCTGTCGCAGTGACAAGCGCAGCCACGCGGTGATCTGCGTGGTGGAGGAGTCCAACGACGTCTTCGCCATCGAGCGCACGAATGAATTCCGCGGCCTCTATCACGTGCTCGGTGGCCGGCTCTCGCCCCTCGAAGGCATCGGTCCCGACGACCTGCATCTGCGCGAACTTCTCGATCGCGCGGGTTCGGGCGTCGAGGAGATCATTCTCGCGATGAATCCGAATGTCGAGGGCGAGGCGACGACGCTTTATCTGTCGCGACTGCTCAAGCCCATGGGACTGCGCATCACCCGCATCGCGCGCGGCATTCCGGTGGGAAGCGATCTCGAATTCACCGACGCGGCCACGATCACCCGCGCGTTCGAAGGCCGCGTCGCCCTGTAACACTTCGGTCCGCACATGTCCTGGTACCAGCATTGGTTCGCCGACGCGCTCTACATGGAGCTGTACGCGCACCGCGACGCCGCGGAGGCACGGCAGGCGGTCGACCTGTTCGCGCAAGTGACCGGCATGCACGACCCGGAACACCGCAGGCACGACCCGGACCACCGCAGGCACGACGAGGCGTTCTCCAGCCACCCGTATTCCGTTCTCGATCTCGCCTGCGGCACCGGACGCCATGCGTTCGAACTCGCCCGCCGGGGATATCTCGTGACGGCCGCCGATCTCTCCCCCACGCTGCTTGCCGCCGCCGCGCGCAAGACCCAGCGCTTCGGTCCGCGACTCCGCCTGCTTCGTTGCGACATGCGCCACCTTCCCTTTCGCACGGGATTCCACGCCGTACTGCAACTGTTCACCGCCTTCGGCTATTTTCACGAGGACAGCGAAAATGAACGCGTCATCGCGGAGGTCGCGCGTATCCTGCGTCCCGGTGGCTGGTACATGCTCGACTTCCTCAACGCCACCGCGCTCGCATCCACGCTCACCCCGCGCAGCGAGACACGCACGACGGATGCGCGCATCGCGCAGGAACGCAGGATCGTGAACGGCCGGGTGGAAAAACGCATCCACATCATGCAGCATGGCGAGCAGCGGGAATATGTCGAGTCGGTGCGCCTCTTCACGCCCGACGATTTTCGCGCGATGTTCGCCCGACAGGCTCTGTCGTTGGAGGATATCCGCGGCGATTACACCGGTGCGATGTATGCGGCGGATTCCCCACGCTGCATTCTGTTCGCACGGAGGATGGCATGATGCGTGCCCGTATCCTCGGTGGACTTTCCCTGTGTCTCGTGCTCGTGACAGGATGCGGCCTGTTCGAAACCCGTGAACCCGAGGCACCCAGCAGCGGCAGTTCGACCTTCGTCCCTCCCACCGCGCCGGCGATCGTTCTCGACAACCTGGAGAATGCGATCGCGGAAAAAAATTCGGAGAGTTATATCCGTTGTCTTGTGGACACGCTCAATTCCTCGCGCTCCTTCGCGTTCGTCCCCACGGCGACGGCGGCGGGACGCTACGCCGGCACGTTCGCCTCATGGTCGTTGCAATCCGAGCGTGGATGGTTCGCCGCGGTGAAGGCCATCGCCCCCGAGGATGCCCCGTCCTACCTCAATCTCGACGGCAGCTTCGTTGTCATCGCCGCGGATTCCGCCGTGTACGAAGGCCGGTATGAGATGACCATCCGTCACGGTGTGTCCAACATCAGCGAAACCGTGCGCGGATCGCTGCAGTTCGTCCTGCACACCGATCGCAATTCCATCTGGAGCATCACGCGATGGACGGATCTTCCGCTGGCGGACGAAACCAG
>JAVFAS010000049.1:0-27942 GCA_034002405.1 Bacteroidota bacterium
TACCGTCCGCCCGTGAGCACCGCGATCAGCTCCAGCTCGGTGGCGTTGATGCCGCTGCCCAGTCCGATCGTGAACACACGGATGCGATGACGGTTCGCCAGGGCGATGATCTCCGACGGCGTGCGTACCGAGGCATTATCTCCGCCATCGGTCATCGCGATCACCGCGCGGCACTGATTGACACCGTTGTTGATCAGCTCGATCAGACCCGCGTAGATGCCGTCCCATGCCGGTGTTCCGCCACTGGCGGGGAGTGCATCCACGGCCGTGTGCAGCATCGGTTTGATGTAGGTCATCTGCTGCGCGAGGGTCGCTCCCGTCGGTGTCGTGAACCAGAGGATGGCCGCTTCATCGATCACGCCGTCCATCATGTCGATGAAGGCGTGACCCGCCATTTTCGCGCCCGCATTGCCTGAACCCATCATCGAGCCCGAGGCATCGAACACCAGTGCCACCGAAATGGCACAGCGGATCGTCGGATCCGGACACCAGAGGGTGAACTCCTTGACTTCCACTCCATTTTCATAAATGCGGAAATCCTGCTTCGCCATGTTGTATGCCGGCAAACCGTCGCAACCCACCGAGAAATACAACTCGATGGTTGGCCAGTTGACCGTCACACGCTTGAAGTTCAGGTCCGGCTGCGCCTGCACCGTCGGTGCGAGCGCGAACACCGCGACAAGAGCGGCGAGGATGCCGAACATGCGCGGATTGCGGAATGCGGTGATGAATGTATTCATGGGCTCTCCAGACTTCGGGGATAGAGAATCTTGAACTAATCGTCGTGGTATCGTTACGTGGTCATTCTATCACGGTCAGCTCGACGCGGCGATTGCGCTGCCGCCCCTGTGGCGTCTCGTTGGCATCGATCGGCTGTGCTTCACCGTACCCCTTCGAGATGATGATATCCTCGGGCACGCCATGCTCGACCAGGTATCTGCGGACAGCCGCCGCGCGGCGTTCCGACAGGTCGAGATTGTACTCTTCGGTACCGAGCGCATCGGTGTGCGCCGCGATCTCGAAGCGACGGCCAGGGTTCTGCAGGATGAAGCGGATGGCGCGCTCGAGTTCGGGACGCGATTCCGGCCGCAACGTCGCCTTGTCGAAATCGAACAGCACGGTCAGATTCGTTTTTGGCGGCACGGTGATGATCGGCGGTATCGGTTCGAGCGCGATATTTTTCTCGAGCCGGCGGTAGGTCGTCAGTTCCGGCACCTCGAAGACTTCCGATTTGAAGATATAGCCCTTCTGTTCGGCGCTGATGCGATACTCGCGTCCGGCGGGAACGATAAACTGATACTGACCGCTTTCGAGGCTCTGGAATTTGTTGATGATTTCGCCGGTGCCGAAATCCTCGATGGTGATCGGGGTCGATGCCAGCGGATTCGTGGTTTCGATATCGGTCACCACGCCGTGGATATTCACCACCGCATCCGGCGGGAAGGGCGGGTCGAGAAGCATATACAGATCGAATTCGCCATAGCCGCCCGGACGGTTGGACGCGAAATACAGCGTATCGCCGGAGAGCGTGGACGAAATAAAGGTGTCGTCATTCTTGGAATTGATCGGGTACCCGAGGTTCATCGGGCGCGACCAGCGGCTGCCCTGGTTTCGGGTGACGTACAGATCCATCCCGCCCGCGGCCTTGGAATTTTCCCCGTCGGGGAAACCATCGGAGGCGTAATAGAGCGTCCGCCCGTCGAAGGCGATGGAGGGTGTGCGTTCCTCACCCTTGGTATTGACATCCGGACCCAGGTTCACCGGACGGCCCCATGTACCGTCGAGTTGCTTGCGCGACATCCACAGATCCGTTCCGCCGTATCCACCCGGCCGATCCGACGCGAAATACAGCGTCCGTCCATCGGGCGAGATCGACGGCTGGGATTCCCAGTAGGTGGTGTTGATCTGGTCGAAATTATCGACGATCGAGGTGAGACGCAGATCCTTTCCTTCGGGGTTGTCCAGATTGCGCGCCTTCGTCCACTCCGTTCCCTTGTCATTCCACTCGGCGATATAGATATCGCATTTTCCGAATCCATCGGGCTGCTGGCAGAGCGCGACGTACAACGTGCGCTGATCCGGCGTGATGGAGATCGCCCCCTGGGACTCCGGCGTGTTGATCACTTCGGACAAATAAGTCGGTTTTTCCCAGTTGCGGTCGATATGATTGACGCTGTAGACGTCATCCCAGTAATCCTGTCGCTTGGGATTCGGACGCCGGGACGTGAAAAACAGCGTCCCGCTCGCCGACACCGCCGGTGCGTAATCATCCCAGGCGGAATTGACGTTTTCCCCAAGATTCTCCACCACCCCTCCGGTGACCAGTGCGATATCCGCGGGGTCCGCACCCGAACAACCCGCGAGCACTGCGCTGCCAATGACCAGGCTTATGAAAAAAGTCGCGTACCGTTGCATGTATACCAAATCCGCGTTGTGTGATGAAATCGTGAGTTGGGTGGATCAGAACGCTTCGTATTTCAGACCGATGGAAAGCTGCACCGACATGACCTTCCAATCCTCGATCGGGATGCTCTTCCCACGATCATTGATGGTCTCGGTGATTTTGGTCAGCGGATATCCTACTCGGATTTCGGGGGAAATATACCAGCGGGGGCGCACGATGTAATCGTAGCCAACACCGACCTGGCCTTCGAGCCGAAGCAATCCGTCGAAATCGGCGGTGGACACCTCGCGTTTCGTATCCAGTAGTTCACGATACGAGAGTTCCGCGGTCACGATTTCCTGGCTGTGGCGCACCTGGGACGCCATGGGGAGGCCAACCGCGGGACCCGCGAACACGTACCAGCGCGCGAGGCGCGGCTGCCAACGGGCGTACAGACCCACGGTGAGATACGACAGGCTGACGTCGCCAATTTCATTGTATACCACGTTGTCATCGATCATCACGCTTTCGCCTGTCGCGATCGGCGTGGGGATTTGCCGTTCGTATTCCGTGTTGGTGTGCTTGTTGTCATAATAGACCTTGGCCATCACTGCCCAGGAAGGTGTCCAGGCGTACGTGATGTCCGCTCCTATCAGCGCACCGATATTCCCGAGATTGAACCCGCCCTCGAACAGACAGTCACAGTCAGTCCGAAAGTCTCCCATGTTGAGGTTCTGGTTCAGTCCCAGATAACCACTGACGAAAACACGGGAAACGTCAGGGCTGTAGACGGTTTGAGCCGTTGCGATGGAAGAGACAAACAGCAGGCTCGCGATCGCGAAGCTTGATCGCAGGAACGGTAATCTCATAAGCACACCTGATATCAATGACCAAGAAAAAGACCTATTTCGTTGATTAAATGGACGAGGCGATGAAAATCCGGCCCCGCAGGCGGGGCATTCGCGTCCGATTTGCCCAAAACAGCCGGGGAATATCCCCGTAAGAACTTGAAAATGAACAGTTTATGTGAATAAAATTCACACCGGAATATACAAAAAATGCGCCGAATGTCAATAAATCATTCCTTCGGATCAGTGGAAAAATTCATCCGTGTCAACGCGGTGTCGCGGATCCTCCGGTGCGTCCGGATCGCCGGTGCATCCGGGTCGCCGGTGCGTCCGGGTCGGCTGCGCGACGTCACAGCAGGCGGTGCTGCCGAATCAGCTGCTGTTCCGCCAATCGCCAGATGCGTTGGCAGGGAAAGACGTTGGTGTAGAGCACTTCGTCGAGTACAACGGAATCAAGCTTTCTGGGAGAGAGGCTCTGGATCTGCTTCAGATCCCGGTAGTTGCGGACGGAACCGTTCAGCGTGATCGACAAATTAGTCGTTTCTGTAAGGCAAAGCAAGAACTTCACGGGTGGGGGCCGCAGGTTTTCTGTCTGGCCCTGCCGGGTGACGAACACGCGATGCACGCCCGCTCCTTCCAGCCTGCGCACGAGATCGATGTGGCGTTCGTTCGCGGCGGTCGCGCGGACGGGGTCGTCATCGGAATCGTCGGGGTCGGGAACGTCGATGCCGACAACGATTCTGCGTGGTCCGTATCGTCCGATCAGTTCATCCAACGCGCCGCCGGGAGAGAACCGTGCGGCATCGAGCACCACGCGGTACACTCCGATCCCGTCGAGCGCGACGCGCACGGCATCGGCGTTCTCGAACGGGGCGGCAAGCTGCACCGCGATATCGACGGCCTGGACGACCTCCCGCAGCTGCCGGGCCTGCACGCCTTCCATCCATGTGTCGAATTCAAAACATCCCACATGCAACGCCTTGGCATTCTCGCCACGCCACAGCCGTGCGAGTTCCACCGGGGTGAGGGGGTACTCCCCCTCCGTCCCGGGCTCGCCGACCGCGGTCCGCGTGCAACAACCGCCGCGGATATGCATGGCAGGAATAACGAGCATGAGATCCTTTACTCCGTCTTTGTACGTTCCGAGGCGTAGGGTTCGATCACGTTGACGATGCTGGCCTTTTGCGAGTACCAGAAATCGTGCATCTGGTCCGGCATCATGCGCTTGAGATCCTCGGGCGGTTCGATCCACATTTTCACGTGAACATCGGTGCGCAGACGCCGGCGCTGCACGCGTCCGGCATCGAGGTTGAACACCGTGCCTCCCTTCCCCTGCACGGAAAACTCGTTCATGGTCGCCATGCCCTGGCCGGTGTCCATGGTTTTGGCACCGACATACTCGGAGGTGATTTCCGCGTCGATGTGCGCGAGCGTCCCCCGCGGGGAGTTGATGACATCGCGTACGCCGTAGCTGGCGATGCTGCGGACGGCGAGGTAGCCGATTTTGTCGGGCCGCACCAGCGTCCAGGTCGAGTCCTTCCCGACCGGCGTATCCGCCAGTTTCTGGAACGCGAGCTGCAGCACCGCCTTGATGCCGCTGTCGGCATAATCGCGCTCGATTGCCGCGAGTTGATCCGACTTCGTGGTCCGGTAATCATCCTTGAGATAGTTCCGCACCACATCGCGCAGGTTGCTGATGTCGCTGATCCGCCCGTCCTTCTCCACGGAAATCATGAAGGGGGTATGCACCGGTGCGTTGTATTGCGCGAAGCGCTTTTCGATGTCGTAGGTATTTTTCTCGCGCGAGTCGTACTGCATGGCTTGCGCGCCGCCGGGACCGTCGTACTTCCCCTCGAACGTGACCCGGTCGCAGTGCGCGCGCAACCGCGCGCCGCCACCGGGCGCGGCCTCCACCACTTCGAAGCGGTACCACCAGCGAATCACCTGATGGTTGATGGTGGGAATCGTGTCCTGCATGATGGTGACGTCTTCGATGTTCTCGATCGAGTATCCGAACGAGTCACCCGGCTTCATGCGGTAGAGCAGCATGACCGGCGCGTCGAGCGTCACCGACGGACCGCGGTCCTCCGCGGTCAGCATTGCATCGTCGATGGCCTGCGTGGCGGAATCCACCCGCGCGTCGGAGGCCTTCGCGCCACTTCCTGCCTGCTGGCAGGCCGAGAAGGAGACGACGGACAGGAGGAGAAGAAGGAGATGTTTCATGGAACCTGGCTCCGATGAATGTTCAGGGGTAGAGCAGATACTCCGCGCGCACGGTGCGAAAATGACGACGATCCGCATCGGTGCGCGAGAGCACCGCGGCGACCGATTGCGCGGAGAATCCGGACATCCCGGCAAGAAGTGAAAGATACGATGTGACGGAAAGAAATGCACCATGACGCGCCCGCAGCACGGCAAGGATCTCCATTCCGGTACGAAACGGCTCGAACGCACCGCGATCGAGAATTTCCAACCGCAGTCCCGGAATCTCCGTGCCGCGGTATTTCGGAGTCGGCGCGCCGATTCTCGCTTCCGGTACATAGCGCATCGCGTGGAAACGCACGCCCGGCAAACCCAGGCCGGTCAGTTCCGTCGCGACGGCGGGTGCGTCGATGAAGGGCGCGCCGAAGGCGAGAAACGGAGCGTCCGTCCCCCGTCCTTCATTGACGTTGGTGCCCTCGAGCAGACAGGTTCCCACATAGGCAAGCGCCGCATCGACGGAACGGATATTGGGTGACGGGTCGATCCAGGGAAGTCCGGTCTCGTCGTGGTACATCGACCGCCGCCAGCCCGCGGCGGGAATTACCGTCAGCCGGGGCTGCGCGGCATCGCGCAGCCACCCCTCGCCCACCGCCATGCGCAGCAGTTCGCCCGCGGTGAGCCCGTGGCGCACCGGCACCGGCAGATAGCCGATGAAGCTCCGCATGCTGTCGTCCCGGATCGGACCCTCGATCGCAACGCCGCCGAGCGGGTTGGGCCGGTCGCACACGATCACCGGGAGATTCGTTTCCGCCGCGGTTTCGAGACACATGGCCATGGTGCTGATATATGTATAATATCGGACGCCGATATCCTGGAGATCCATCACCAGGACGTCGAGGCCATCATACATCGCGGGTCGCGGCCGCCGCGCCGCACCATAGAGGGAGATGACCGGAATGCCGGCCACCGTGTCCGACCCGACCGCTTCGCCATCCGCCGCCGTGCCGCGGAATCCGTGTTCCGGAGTGAAAACGGCGACGAGCCGCAGGGCGGGATGCGCGCGCAGCGTGTCGAACAGGGGCACGCCGCTGGAAAGCAGGGAGGTGTGATTCGCGACAAGTCCGATACGCCGGCCTTCAAGCAGATGCATGGAGTCGGCCAACAGCACGTCCGCACCAACGCGAACCTGTGCGTGCAGCATGGTGCTCGCGGACGCGATTCCGATGAGGAACAGCATCGATGCAGCAGCGCGCCGCCATGCCGCGGTTTGGGCCATGCACCGATGCCGCGGTTCCACCCGCGGCCGCGGGATGCAGCTGCGCCGCCGCATCAGCGTGAGCCTCCCCATGGCGCCGCGCGTGGCTGGTCCATCCCCGCGGAAGCCTGCACGGCATCGTAGAGTGCCAGGGCGGCGAGTGTCATGCCATCCCACAGGCTTCCGTCCAGCACCGCCGCCAGCAACGCCGGCCGCGTGTGGCGCACCATTTCGAATTCCTCCGTGACATCGGGCTGCGCGCCGACCGCATGCAGTCCGCGCGCGAGATACACGCGACAAATCTCGTCGGTCACGCCATTGAAGGGATTGAACCCGCCGATCTCCTCGAGACGGTCGGCGACGAATCCCGCCTCCTCCCGCAACTCCGCGCGTGCGGCATCGCGCACCGATTGCCCGCGCTTCACCCCGCCCGCCGGAAACTCGAGACTCTCGCGGCGGTTGAGATACCGATACTGACGCACGAGAATGAAATTCCCGTCGTCATCGTGTGGGATCACCATCACCGAGCCGGGTGTCTGGACATAATGATATTCGCCATCCTCTCCCGAAGGCAGGATGACCCGATCGCGTTTATACACCCACCAGGGATTGCGATGCAGTACCTGCACGTCGCGCGTGCGCCAATGATTCAAGGACATGGTACTCCATGACATTGCATACAGAATGATGGCCGCGGCAGCGCACCGTGATCAACCGCGACCCACGCGGCGGGGCACGCTATCGCAGCAGTTCGTGCAGCCACGCACAGCAGCCGGGATCGTCCGGATCGGTGATCACCAGCAGCACCCGTGTCGGCGTCGCGGCGACCAGATGGGTCATCCCGCCCTGTGTGAAGGAGGGCAGGTCGCAGGTCCCGCGCCGCGCACCCGGACGTGCCTGCAATTGCTGGACGAGTTCGGCGGCGAATTCCGCCGCGGCCGCGCGCCCGCGAAACGGAAAGGTCAGGAGCACACGACGCAGGACGGGGCGCGCGAGGTGATACTCCGCGACATAGGCGGCGTGCGCGGCGATCACCGACAGTACAGCCTCGCTTCCCCGCGGCGGCGCGGCCTTCCAGATCCGCGGATCGGGTGGGTAATACCGCTCCGAGCCGATCACGCGATGGTCGGTCGGCATGGGAAAATCGCTGCCGTAACAGTCGGCATGTCCGTGCAGGATCCGCCGCGACCGCTCGACCAGGGCATCGTCAACCGCCACGCTGTTGCGCGCACCTGCCGTGGCGATGCGGAAATAATACGGCCCGGTGTTCACGTGCACCACACCGCTGCGCGCACCGAAGGCATCACCGATGATCCCCTCCGGCTCCGCGTCGTCCGCCATCCATCGGAAAAATCCGTACGCGCGGGCGCGCGAAGGAAACAGCCCGCAATCGATGCGTGCGGTGAGTCCGGCACGAACGTATTCGACGATCCGCCATTCGGTCACGCCATACGCCTCGAGCACCTCCCGCGCGGTGCCCGCCGGATTGCTCCGCGCGGGAGACGGAAGCAGCGCCTCCGCGGTCTTCGTCCACTGGTACACCGTGTCGGGAAAGATCTGCGCCCGCGCGGTCGCGTCACCGAACGCGAGAAAAAAAGATATCAGGAGTATATACTCGTGGATGCCGCGCATGAACGTTCTCAATCCACCCGCAACAGCATGACATTCCAATCCATCCAATGCCGCTGGAAGCGCAGGTAGACTTCCTGCTCGTCGCGCACCCAGTCCAGAAATCCCTGCGCCTGCTCGTCGTCGGGCATCACGCGGGCATGGTCACTGATGGCCTTCCACTGCATGCTCATGTAGCGGTCCCACTCGTCATGCGTGCTGCGCAGGTTCCACAACAACGCGAAACCGCACTGCTCGATGGTGCGCAGCAGCTGCCGTTCGCCAGGCACATCCCAGCGGATCCGATCCAGATACTCCGCATACCGCTTCGGCAGGGGGAGCCGGACGCTCGCTTCTCCGATGATCACGTGGCAACCCGGCGCGAGCACACGGGCGAAGGTCTTCAGCGCCTCGGAAAATCCACCATACAGCGGCGCGGTCCCCAGGCACAGGACGAGATCATACCTCCCCGGCTCGGGGTCGAAGTCCTGCGCATCCATCATATGAATCTCGGCCAGGTGGGCCAGTCCTTCCCGCTCGAACAGGGCGCGGGCCTGCGCGGTCCATTGCGCCGAGACGTCGACCATCGTGACCGAACAGCCCCAGCGTCGGGCGAGCAGCAGGGCGCTCCAGCCGTTCCCGCTCCCGACATCGAGCACGCGGGATTGCGCACCCAGTCCGCACTCCGCGGCGAGCAGCAGGAATCGCTCGTCGCCCAGCGGATTCATGATGCGATGGGATCGGTAGGCGATGTGATAATACGCGGTCGCGTCGAGCTCTTCACTCATGGGCGGACTCCGGCACGTGATGGTCACAACTTACAGGCCCGGGGCGGAACCGGCAAACTCCCTGCCTGACAGCAGCCCCGCTCATGCTTCCATCCCGTCGGTGTCCGGGTCGAGCGCGTCCGGGTCGAGCGCGTCCGGGTCAAGCGCGTTGGGGTCGAGTGTGTCGGGTGGCGGTGCGACGACCGTGCGGATTTCGCCGGTGTCCGGATCGGTGAAGCGCAGACGCCAGGAATGAAGCAGGTAGCCGCCGTCACCCGGCACGGCTGTCCCCTCAAGGGGAAGACCGCCGACGCGGTACAGCGGGTCCCCGTGCAGGGGATACCCCGCGGCGGCGCAGTGAATGCGGATCTGATGCGGCCGCCCGGTGGGAATTTCCACCGCGAGCAAGGCCGTGCCGCTGACACGGTCACGACGCAGCACGCGGCAGATGCTCCGTGATGCTTTCCCCGTGGACGAGGCCGCGTACAGCATGCCGAGGGGAGCATAGGAGACGGGTCCGATCGGGACGTCGATGGTGAACGCATCCACCGCGGGCATTCCCGCGACCAGGGCGAGGTAGGTCTTGCGAATTTCTCCTTCCCGCATGGCGCGTGAGAGCTCACGCGCCGCGGCGGCGTCGCGGGAGAAGAGGATCGCCCCACTTGTCCCCCGTCCGAGCCGGTGCACGGGTGCCAGCATCGCTCCATGCCGTTCGCGCGCGATATGAAGCAAGGTATGCTGGAGGAAACCACCGCCGGGCAGCACGGGCAAACCTGACGGTTTGTGCAGCACCATCCATCCCGCGGATTCCGCGAGGATGGGCACCTCGGTCGGCACCGCGTCCTCCTCCCACGGAGGACGCTCCCAGGCAAGCCGGTCACCGGCACGGAGAGGGTGGTGACTGTCGTGGACGATCTCGCCGTTGCAGCGGATGCGCCCCGCGGCGATATGCCCGCGCCATTCCTCCATCGTCGAGTGCCGATACCGCGTGGCATAGAAGTCCAGCACCGTCCGACCTGCGTCGTCCGCGGCAACTCTGTTCCAATACGTATAGCCGTGATTCAACATCCAAGGCCTGGGGGTTTTGCCGCCGGCGCGTGCGTCCCGAACGGGCGCGATCACGAGTGCACGGAAAAAGCGGTTGCGCGGCGTTCCTTTCTTTTTCTAAGTTACATCTCTTATGGCATTCTGTCGCAAGGAATTGCATCCCCGCGATCCAATTCCGCTGTCCGACGGAACACGAAACGAATGGTCACACTCATCTCATTTTCACAGGAGCACTACTCCCATGCGTTTTCTTTCCCTCTTTGTCGCCATGTTGCTGCTCATGTCGTGCGAGAACAACGCACAGCAGAGCCGCGAACTCACGTCCCGCAAGGACAGCGTCAGCTATGCCATCGGACTCAACATCGGTCAGAGTTTCAAATCGCAAAACATCGAGGCCGACCCGGCCATGATCGCCGCGGCAATGAATGACGTCCTCAACGGGGCGGAACTGAAAATGACCGAGGAGCAGGGCCAGCAGGTGTGGTTGTCATATCAGCAGGAACTGATGGCCAAGATGCAGGAAGAGCAGCAGAAGCAGGGTGCGGTGAACAAGGAAGCGGGAGAGAAGTTCCTCGCGGAGAACAAGAAGAAGGATGGCGTCGTCACCACCGCAAGCGGCCTGCAGTATAAGGTCGTCACCATGGGTGACGGTCCGAAGCCGACCTCCAGCGACAAGGTGAAGGTGCATTATCGCGGCACCTTGATCGACGGAAAGCAATTCGACTCCTCCTACGACCGCGGCGAACCGGCGGTATTTCCGGTCACGGGCGTGATCGCGGGGTGGACCGAAGTGCTGCAGCTCATGCCCGTCGGCTCGAAATGGGAAGTGTACATTCCGTCGGAGCTCGCCTACGGGGAGCGCGGGCCGAGCGAGGACATTGGTTCCAACTCTACGCTCATCTTCACTGTCGAATTGCTCGGAATCGAGAAGTAATCCATCCTGCCCTCAGGACGAATCGCAGAGATCCCCCCGTGCGGAACGGGGGGATCTCTTTTTTTATGGCTCCCCTTCGATACGGTCGTGCGACAGCACGCCTCAGGCGAGCTGACGCACGACCTACTCGGGATGAAAAGTGATGTGTATCGTCAAATCCGCGGCCGCGTTATTTGAGCACGCGGTCGTGGAGAAATTGCAGCAGGTCCTGCGGCGGGACGGGTTTGTCGAGAAAATGATCGGCCTTGATCCACTGCTTCTCCTCCTCGCTCTGTGTCGAGAAACGGAAGCCGGTGTCATGACCGGCGGACGTGAGAATGATCACGGGCGTGTCGCGTCCCTCTTCGGTTCCCTTGATCCGGCGACACAGCGTGAAGCCGGAGTCGAAGTGTTCCATCGACAGGTCGACCACGGCAACGTCGGGAAGAAATTCCTTGAACAGCACGAACCCCGCCTCGCCATCATGCGCAAAGCGGACGTCGTATCCGGCCGCTTCGAGCACGGCACGGTAGGTTTCGATGATATCCACGTCGTCATCGACGAGCAATATCTTCTGCATGATTCACACCTTCAGGCTTAAGTAAGTAAAATCCTTGCATCGCCATCCCCCGCACATTCCGGTGTATCCCCCCACCGTCGTCCCGTCGGATCGACGGGACGACGGAAGGATGAGGAGTGGGGAGGATGTCAACACTGTCGTTGTCCGGGCGGCCATGCGTGCTTCCGTGGGCGACCTTCGCCACGCGCACCGGGTGGTCAGAACTCATCGCGCTCGACATAATGCGTGTGCAGCAGTTCATGCGCGAGATGTCCGCCGGCTTCGCCGAGAAACTCGGCATACAGCTTCTGCACCGATTCGTTGCGATGGCTGTTGCGGCGCGGAGATTCACGGTCGATTTGATAGATGCTCTCGGTGCGCTTGAGCAATTTTTCTGGTGTCGCCGGGAGAGGTTGACCGCCTCCGTTGACGCAGCCACCCGGACACGCCATCACTTCGATGAAGTGGAATGGCGATGTTCCGGCCCGAATATTATCCAACAAGGGTTTGATATTCTTCAGTCCGCTCACCGCGGCGACTTTCAGCGTCACGTCACCCAGGCGCACTTCCGCCTGCTTGACACCTTCGAGTCCGCGGATCGGCGCGAAACTCGGGGATTTCATGTCCGATCCCGTCAAGTAGAAATGCGCGGTGCGCAGCGCGGCTTCCATCACGCCACCCGCGGCGCCGAAGATGGCCCCCGCGCCGGTCGACTCACCCATGGGATCGTCGAAGCCCACATTGGTCAGCTTGTGAAAATCGATGCCGGCGACACGGATCATGCGTGCGAGTTCGCGCGTGGTGATGACCGCGTCGACGTCGGGATATTCGCCCCCCAGTTCCGGACGCTGGGCTTCATACTTTTTCGCGGTACACGGCATGACCGAGACCACGAAGACACGCGACGGATCGACCCCGATTGTTTTCGCATAGTAGGTTTTCAACAGAGCACCCTGCATCTCGTGCGGAGACTTGCACGACGAGAGGTTACCCAGCAGGTCGGGATAGTAATGTTCGAGGAACTTCACCCAGCCCGGACTGCAGGACGTGAGCATCGGGATCGATCCGCCGTGTTGCAGGCGGTGAAGAAGCTCGGTCGCTTCCTCGATAATCGTAAGGTCCGCACCGAAGTTGGTGTCGAATACCCGTTTGAAGCCGATACGGCGGAGGGCCGCGACGGTTTTTCCCGTGGCGACCGTGCCGGCTTCGGCTCCGAACTCCTCGGCCAGCGCGACACGGACGGCGGGCGCCACCTGAGCCACGACGTGGAGGTCGGGGTTATTCAGCGCTTCCCACACGGGTTTCTGGTGGCTTTTTTCCGTCAGCGCTCCGACGGGACAATTCACCACGCACTGGCCGCAATCGACGCAGGGCACGGTGTTGAGACTGCGTTCGAGCGCCGGTGCGACACCGGTGCGGAATCCGCGGTGGACGAAATCAATCGCCCCCACATGCTGTGTTTCGTGGCACACCCGCACACAGCGGCCGCAGAGAATGCATTTCTCCGGATCGCGTTCGATGGCCGGACTCGCGATGTCGATACGCGCGCGCCGGCGTTCACCCTGGTAGCGATGCGTGCGCACGCCGTATTCCTGCGTGAGCTTCTGCAGTTCACAATTCCCGGACCGGACGCAGAACAGGCAGTCCGGCGGATGGTTCGCCACCAGCAATTCGATGATGGTCTTCCGCGCACGACGCACGCGCGGAGAGTTCGTGCGCACTTCCATGCCTTCGGCGACGGGAAACGCGCAGGCAGGGACGAGATTGCCGCTGCCTTCCACTTCCACCGTGCAGATACGGCAGGAACCCGTCGGCGAGTATTCGCTCAGATGACAGAGCGTCGGAATGTTCACACCCTCGCGCCGCGCCACATCGAGGATGGTTTCCCCGGGCTTGGCCCAGCAGGTATGTCCGTTCAACGTGATATTCATTTCTTCCTCGAATTCTCTAATTCACGTAAATCGCTTCGAAGTTGCAGTTCGCCCGGCACTGATCGCAGCGGATGCACTTGTCCTCGATGATGTAGTGCGCCTTTTTCTTCTCGCCGAGAATCGCCTGTTCGGGACATTTCCGCGCACAGACACCGCAGCCGTTGCATTTCTCGGTGTCGATGTGATAGGTGAGCAGTTGGCGGCAGGCGCCGGCCGGACAGTGGCGCTCGTACAGATGCGCCTCGTATTCCTCGCGGAAATAGTGCAGCGTGCTCATCACCGGATTCGCCGCGGTCTGTCCGAGACCGCAGAGCGACGTATCCTTGATCACCGAGGCGAGCCGCTCGAGATACACCATTCCCTGGAAGCGCAGCATGGCATCCTCTTGCGAGTGTTCGTCGCGGTGACTGCGCGTGAGGCGTTCGAGGATTTCGAGGAGTCGCAGCGTTCCTTCACGGCAGGGGATGCATTTGCCGCACGATTCCGACTGGATGAAGGTCATGAAATATTTCGCGAGATCGACCATGCAGGTGCTCTCGTCCATCACGACCATACCACCCGAGCCCATCATCGCGCCCACCTGTTTGAGACTCTCGTAGTCGATCGGGGTATCGATCACCCGATCCGGCAGCGCGCCGCCCGAGGGTCCGCCGATCTGCACGGCCTTGAACTTCTTGCCGTTGGGGATGCCTCCACCGATATCGAAGATGATCTCGCGCAACGACACGCCCATCGGGACCTCGACCAAACCGACATTGCACACATTTCCCGAGAGCGCGAAGATCTTGGTGCCCTTCGAGGTCTGGGTGCCGATCCGTGCATAGGCTTCGGGTCCGCGTTTGAAAATGGTCGTCACGTTGGCGAACGTCTCGACGTTGTTGATCACCGTCGGCTTGCCGAACAGCCCTGAAACCGCGGGAAACGGCGGGCGGGGTCGTGGCATGCCGCGGCGTCCTTCGATCGAGTGAATGAGCGCGGTTTCCTCACCGCAGACGAAGGCACCGGCGCCTTTCTTGATGCGCATGTCGAAGGAAAATCCCGAGCCGAGAATATTCGTTCCGAGGAGCCCGTACTCCCGCGCATCGCGCAGCGTCTTTTCCAGACGGCGGATGGCCAGCGGGTATTCGGCACGACAGTAGATATAGCCGTAGCTCGCCCCGATCGCATACGCGGCGATGATCATGCCCTCGACCACGCGGTGCGGGTCGCCCTCGAGCAGGGCGCGGTCCATGAACGCACCGGGATCCCCCTCGTCGGCGTTGCAGATGAGATATTTCTTGTCGGAATTCTGATCATGGGCGAACTGCCATTTTTTCCCGGTGGGGAATCCACCGCCACCACGACCGCGCAATCCTGCCGTGAGCACGTCATCGATCGCCAGTTGCGGCTCTCCGCGCAGGAGCACCCGGGAGAGTCCCGCGTACCCGCCACGGGCGAGATACTGGTCGATACTTTCCGGATCGATGACGCCGCAATTTTCCAGATTGATTTTCATCTGTTTGCGGAAAAACGGGACGTCCGAAATCAACGGGAGTCCTTGCCATGCCGGCGTCTCATCGGGGGCGTACAGTCCGAGCAGCTTGTCCTCGAGCACGCGTCCGCCGACGATGGTTTCGTCGACGATGCGCGGAACGTCCTGCGGACGGACTTCGCAATAGCTGATCCGCGACCGACCGGGCAGCTTGACGTCGACGATGACCTCGCGCGCGCAGTAGCCGACGCACCCGACGGGGATGATCGACACGTGCAGTCCGCGCGCCGCGCACTCGGCCGCGAGAGCGTCATGAATCTGCTGGCCGCCATTGGCCAGGCCGCAGGTACCGAGTCCGACGAGCACCACGGGAATGTCATGCTCGATGAGGAGCAGTCCGCGCTTGTAGCGTTCGAGTTGTGCGGTATCGGCATCGACGCAGTCGCATTGCTGGCCCGTGTGTACGCAATCGACGAAGCGGGGACAGGGGTTTTCGGCGCAATGCCAGCATTGCGTGAAGCAGTCCGTGCTAAACGTGTTCATCGACGACCTCGCTTTCCTTGCCCTGCCGCTGGTACGTCTTGAGTACTTTCTGCAGGGATTTCGTAGTGAGTCCACCGTGGAAGGTCTCGTTCACGGCGATGACCGGCGCGATGCTGCACGCACCGATGCACGCCACGGTCTCGATCGTGAACATCAGATCCTTCGTCGTCTGTCCGGCCTTGATGCCCAATTCGTTCTCGAGCGTGGTGAGGATGTCCAACGACCCCTTCACATGGCAGGCCGTGCCGCGGCAGACCTTGATGACATATTTTCCGAGCGGCTGGAAACGGAATTGATTGTAGAATGTCGCCACGCCATAGACCCGGGAAACGGGAATGTCCACGTGACGCGCCACTCGCTGCATCTCGGCATCGGGGAGATACCCGAAATGCTCCTGAACTTCCTGCAGCATGTCGATCAGACAGGAAGGATCCCCCAGGGGAAACTTCTCGAAGATCTGCTGCGCATTGTCCTGACTCTGCATGATGCTTCTCTTGTTGAACCTACATGGCATCGAGAATTAATTCTCGATCGCTCGCGTACAAATATACCCAACAGCCGCGACGCGGGTCAAGGAAAATCGGTAATTTTTTCACGATTTTTCGCTTGCTTTTGTCAAAAGAGCTGCATCCCTTTGTCATGCAAGGTGTTACAGCATTCCCCCAATCATCCGTAATTTGAGGTTTCCCACCCTCGCCCCCCTTGGAAGCGCTTCAACCTCGCATCGCACCGAAGAAATGGAAGCGCTTCATACCCAATCCCACACACCCACCCCTCCTTCCATCACCCCTCGAAAAGACCGACCGGACATTCAAACCGGAACGACACTTCCGTACGTGCAGGCGGATACTATCGCGGAGATCGGCACGGGAGGCAATTCTCCGCTGATCGCCGTGATCAGGAACACGACCAGCAAAAGGCCCAGCAGCACCAGCAATCCGACAAAGATGTGCAGCAGTCTCGAAAGCTTTTGTTCTTTTTTCGCGAGTTCATCAACTGTCATGGTATTCGCCTCGGTATCAATACCGGAGTGCGGTCCTCTCTCTCATACCTGCAGGGAATCCGCACTCCGGTTCCCCTGGAAATGTTCACCCTTGTAATACAGCGAGTTTGGTATGCGCGGCCAAAATTTCGGGCACTTTTTTTCGCGAAATGAAAAAAAAGCGCGAGCATTCACTCGCGCTTCCATGGGAGGGCTGATTTCAAACGATAATTCGGAGTATGTCCCGACGCCACCGGCGGGATCCGTGGCGCGGGGACTGACGCGAAGGCGTTGCTAACGGACGATTGGCAACGGCATCACATGGTGGTGCCGCGCCGCGGTGCGCAACCGAAGGTAATACATGCCCGGCGCGAGCCGCGGGAGCGCGAAATGCTGCTGCTGCCTGCCCGCGCGCAGCATGGTGTCGGCGAGACGCAGCACAAAGCGACCACCCGCATCATAGAGATCGATGACCGCGGCCTCCGTCCGCCCGGTCGCGGTTTCGATGTGGAGTGTTTGTCCCGCGGTGAACGGCCGTGGGAACACGGAGCGGATTTCCGCCTGCACGGGCATGGACGGAAGGGTGGTACCGCCCGTGGTCGTGATGGGACGCAGCACCCGGGTCCAGATATCGCGCGCCACGGGCACCGCATCGGTGACCTCACGGACAGTACTCCCCGCGATGATCGCGAACCCGGCCACCAGCGTGTCGCCCGGTGGCAGGTCGACCGGACCACTGGCGACGACATGCGCCACGTCGGTGATGTCGGATTTCGGTTTGACGATCCCCAGCGACAGCGCCTTCCATTTCTCGGCTTTCGTGAAACCGTTGTAGATTCCGATGGTGAGGGAGTCATCGATATCGCGGTTGTTGATGCCCCAGTATTTCACCGCATACTCGGAACTGAGCGGCAACACGCCGACCACCACGGGAACGCGCGGCGAACCGATCGTGTCCATCGCCACGGCAAGCTGGAGCGAATCGACATACATCGCGATGTCGGCTTGAGAATTCCCGCTGATATCCCAGTCGAAAAAGAGTCCGGCATGCAGCGATTCCTGGATGCTCGAGGAAGTGTTCGCAATGTCGTAGCGCAGGAATATGATGTTGCGCCGGTCTTCCTCGGTGAACGCATAGCTCCGCTGGGTCACATCGGTCATGAGGCGGTAGGACAGCGGTGCCGCGGCATCGGTGAAATGGCCGAAGCCCTGCTGGGCCGCCACGCCCCCCGGTGTGACGATCGAGTAGAGCTGCTCACCCTCGAAGTCCCTGTTCTGCGCATCGGAGCCCGAGCGTGCAACGTCGACAACCAGCGGTTGCTGATTGACCACGGCGCCGAGGAGAAACGCCCCCTCGAACATGATGCTCTTGCTGTCCCGGTACGAGAATCCCGAACCGAGAATGCCATCCATGTCGTCGAAACCGAGGTTGCCGTCGTTGGTCAGTGTCATGACAATGTCGTTGATGTCGTGATCGCGATAGCTCGGCTGCTGGATGAAAAACACGCCACCGAGATCGTGATATTCCCCGTCCTCGATCGTGTACAGCAGATCCACCTGCGCATTGGGCGCATACGTGTCGGCGAGGGTGATCACGAAGGGTTCGTGTTCGTTGTTCACCTCGCCCAGCGTCGGAATCGCCCCGGCGGTGAAGCTGCCCTGCGTGACTGTGTGTCCACCGTTGCCGGTCGACAGCGTGATCACCGCATTGGTGGTTGGCTCGAGCATGTTCTTCCAGTGCATGCGGATCACCAACGTTTCGCCCTGGTTGGGAACACCGTCGCCGTTCCCGTATTCCGCGTCGGAATACGACCAGTCGGTCAGCGCGACGGCGGGCGAGCGCACGGTCAGCGCGCGGAAGGCATTGACGCGGCCGCGGCCGATTTTCTTGCGAAAGCGGGAATACTGCAGATGATCGATGGTGTCGGAGGTGACGCGGATCTGCTCGAAAACCTGTTCAGGAGTATAGGATGGGAAAACACTTTTTACCAGGGCCGCCAGCCCCGCGACCACCGGCGAGGCCATCGACGTGCCCGTGAATTTCTGGTATGTCGAGGTCGTCGCGATGACGCTGCTGAGGATGTCGGTGCCGGGAGCGGAGACATCCACCCACGGACCGAAGGTTGAACTGGCGTTGGCCCTGTCGTTGGGATCGGTGTTGGCCACGCAGAGCACGTTCGGATAGGCGCCGGGGGTGCTGACGCGTTCGGCCCCGGCGTTGCCGGCGGCGGCCACGACGATCGCGCCCTTCGCGATCGCGTAGTCGATCATTTCCTTCTGGCTCTGCAGGTACCCGCCGCCGCCCCAACTGCAGTTGATCACATCGGCGCCGTTGTCGGCCGCGTAGACGATGCCGTCATATCCCCGCGTGATCGATGGGGAATACGTATCCGGGGCACATTTGATCGCCATGATGCGGCACGACATCGCGACGCCGGTAATGCCCTTCCCGTTGTCGCCGCGCGCCGCGGCGATGCCGGCCACATGCGTCCCGTGCGGATGGCCGCGCGTCGTCGGTGAAGGATCCCCGTCGTGATACGACCCGCCGTTGAGTGCGCTGTTTCCCACCAGATCGACGCCAACCACATCGTCAATGTAGCCGTTCCCGTCATTGTCCACGCCGTCATTGTCCGCCGTCGTGTAGCGCCCGTCGTGATCGATGTCCTCCCCCGCGTTGACCCACATGTTCTCGTACAGATCCTCGTGATTCCAGAGCACTCCGCTGTCGACGATGGCGATCACCACGGAGCTGTCGCCCCGGGTGATGTCCCACGCCGTGTCGGCCTCGATGCGGCCGTGATGGTACTGATCCTTGTAGCGGGGATCATTGGGGGTGTAGAACAATTCATGGACGATCTCCGGCTCGGCGTATTCGACCTCGGGCAGCGCGGCGAAGGCGCGGGCAACCTCGAGGGGACTCACCGCCGCCTCGAATTCGACGCGGTACAATCGTTGCAATGCGATTTCCCCGCCGTCGGCGGCGAGGCGTGTCGCGTGCGACGGAAACATCCGCGTGATCCGGACGACGCCATACCCCGCGAGCAACGGCTGCACCGCCGCGATGGCCACCTGATGGCTGCCGAGCCGGGCCTCGTGTTCGCGGGTGAATTTGACGATGATAGTTCCGGGCACGAATTCCACATCCGCGGGGATCTGGTCGAGCAGGCTTGCGGCACGCGGCGGCGGCGTGTGCTGCTGGCCGCCATGTGTTGCCGGGGGACGCCCGGCGAAGGCCGCCGACACGGTAACGAGCACGGCGGCGAGAATGGAGAGAAAACGGGGTGTCATCGATGCTCCGAATAGGGTGGGGAGAACGCGGCGCGCGAGATTCGCCGCGAAATCAGCGCTGGAAGCGTCGGGCGAAATATACAAAAAAAACCCCGGCGCGCTGCCGGGGTGGGGTGCGTCGGCCACACGGCCGTCGCATATTCATCCTACTCTGTCTTTTATTTCCAGGAAAGCAATTCCTGCCGGTCGCCCGGCACGGGCACGGTGCCGATGATGGGAACGGTGACGAGCGTCGCGTCCTGCTGCAACTGGATCTGTCCCGAAGGATCGTCGGAAAACCAGAGATGCACCGGAATGTCGCTCGTGTTTCCGAGAATGTCGATCGTCACGGTGATGAGCATTTCCCAGGTCGTGATTTCCTTCCCGTTGACGGTGATCACCTCGCCCTTCGCGACGTATTGTGCCTTCATCGTCACGGTCGCGTTGATCAACCCCAACGGCAGGGCGATGCCGCCCGCGGGCGTCAGATCCCATTCCTCACCCGGATCGACGCCGTTGCCGTTCTCGTCATTGACCTTCACGAGATATGACCAGACGGGTTCCGGCAATTCCGGCGGTCCGGTGAGAAAGCCCTGTTCGATCAACGGACGTGTGAAACGACGGACGAGTTCGTTCGCCAGTCCGTACACCTGGATGTTGTAGTGCCCGTCGACATGCGCGATCATCGTGTCGGTGCGACCGCTCATCGCATCGGTCGACATCATGCGGTACCACTCCGCCTTGTCGCCGATCAGGCCGACGCCCTTTTCGAAACGCGATGTGTAGGTCCGGCGAGAACTTTCATCCTTCAGATTTCCATCGAGCAGATCCCACCGATCGTAGGTGAATTCCGCCCCGTTGACGAACTGGAAGCGGAAGGCGCCTTCCACCGTGCGCTCGAAGGCAACCGTCGCGAGATTGCTGGCGTTGCCCGCGCTGTCATAGGCCTTCGCGGTGATGGAATTCACTCCCGGCGGCAGGGCGGAAATGTCGATGGTGGTGGTCCACGGCGCCTGGGTCAGTGTCTGCACCGGCGAAAGATCCATGTTCAGCTTCAGTTCGATCCGTGTGACCTTGACATTGTCGGTGGCATTGAGCTCCACATCCAGCACGTCTCCAGTCACGACCTGATTGCTGGTCGGCGTGATGAAGGATACGAACGGCTTCTCGGTGTCGCCCGCCGGGGGATTCGTCCCATTGTCGTCATCGCTGCAGGCCGCGAGCAGGGCGAGCGGCAGCAGGAAAAGCAGGAAACGGAAAGTCGTCATGTATGCCTCCACAAGGAAAAGTGTTCGAAGTTGAAATCGGATCTCGTATAGTATGAAAAAATCAGCGCAGCACAATGAAACGCCCCATCATCGTGGATGTTTCGGTTTCAAGCGAATAAAAATACACCCCGTCGGGAAGAAGCGTGGTGTCATACGGCAGGACATGCTCGCCCGCCGCGACGTCGCCCCGCAGCGGCACGGCGATGTCCCGTCCCGCGCTGTTGAACACCCGCAGCGTCGCCACCGCGGCGCGGGAAAGGACAAACGGTAGCATCACCACGTTGTCCGTGACGGGATTCGGCCAGGCGGGGTCGAGGCGCATCGCCGAGGGAGCGGCATCGGCGCCGCCCGCGGAGAGCAGGGGATTGCCACGCAGGCGCTGGACGATGCCGGCCTTGGAAACGACCCACCCCGTGAGACTGTCGAGGAAGACGGCATCCTGCAGGGCGCCGGCCGGTGAAAGCCGGGTCCTCTTCCAAGTCGCCCCGACGTCGCCGCTGATCCAGGCCGCGTCGTCATTGAAGATCCACACGACGGGGGACGTCGGAAACGCCTGTACGTCGAAGGTCCGGCTCCCGCTCATGGGCACGAAGGCCGCACGCCAGCTTGCGCCGCCGTTGACCGAACGGCGCACGACGCCGGAGACATCGTCGACACTGAAGCCGCGTCCGTCCGCGGTGAAGGAAATGGAAGAGATATTCTGCGCCGATACTCCGATTTCCTCCCAGCGCAAGCCGCCGTCGGTGGTGCGGAAGATGGTGGCAGCGGAGGGATTCGATCCGCCGCTGTTCGACGAAGCGAACCACCCGTTGTTCTCGTCGAAGAAGGTCAGCGTGTTGTCGACCGGGAAGCGCGCCGGCAGCAGCGCCGCGTTACGCGTCCATGTCACGCCACCATCGGTGGTGCGGGAGACCGCCGCGCTCCGGAGGTTGTCCGGATCCGGCGTGATGGCGATGCCGCGCTGCCCGTCGTGAAAAAACAGATTGCCGAAACGCTCGTTCACGGCCGCATGCAGCGTCGTCCAGGTTGCGCCGCCGTCGGTCGTTTTCATGATCGCGCCGCTGCGCGTGCCGACGATGGCGCGGTCGGCGTCGAAGGCGTGGACGTCGAGCACCTGCGCCTTCGTGCCCGGGAGCTGATGATGCGACCAGGTGACGCCGCCGTCGACGGAACGCGACACGATCGCACTGTCCCGCGCCAGCCACAGCGCGGCCGGCGCGGCGCAGGCCGCGGCGTTGACCGGCGTGTCGAGGGGTCGGGGCTGGACGATCTCCCAGTCCTGCGCGTCCGCGCCGCGGACAATAACGGTGAACCAGGTGCCCGCGCGCCCCTCCGAATTCCATGCCTCGATTTCGAACTGCGCGGAACCGCCTTCCGCCACCCAGCGCACGACGCCCAGCACCGAGTCGATGGTCGCGCCCGGCGGGGCCTGCAGCAGACGGAAGCGGGCTTCGGGATAGGCGTGCACCACGGGAGCATACAGGAAATGCTCCCCGGTGTCGACGGTGTCGCGCACGGTCCATTCGTTCTTAAACACCGGGGGACGGGCGCCCGGGTCGATCCACCGCAGGTCATACATGCCGCGTCCGTGGGTGATGGCGCGCAGCGTCGCGGTACGGAGGTTGTAGACCAACCGCTGCACGGAAACCGGCGGCATGCCGGTCCCGAAGCGTTGCCAACTCGCGCCCGCGTCATCGGAGATGAAGGTGCCGAGGTCGGTGCCCAGGATGAGACGGCCGTCGCGTTCGAGAATGTCGTTGACGGGGATGTCGGGAAGATTGGCGTTGATGCTGTGCCAGGTCCGTCCCGTGTCGTCGCTGCGCCAGACCTTGTCGATCCCGTAGCGGCTGTAGGTGGCGTAGAGCACGCCGGGCTGGAAGCTGCGCACGGCGCTGCAATAGCCGGACGGAAGCTGTCCGGTCTCGACCACGTCCCAGCTCTCGCCCGCGTCGCGCGAAATGGCAACGCTGCCGCCCGCGCCGCCGACAAGGACGGTCTTGCTGTCCCACTCCGCGATGCTCAACGCCGAGACGTAGTAACATCCTCCCGCGGCGGGGACGACGCAACTGCTTTTCAGCATCCAGTCGAGACCGCCATTGGTGGACTTGTACAGCCGCGAAGTGCCGAGATACAACACGTCCGGATCACCCGGATCCATCGCGTACACGATGTAGAACAGCGATGGGTCGAGTCCCATGCCCCGTTGGGCCTTGGTCCAGGTCCGCCCGAAGTCGTCGGAACGGAAGAATTTCAGCGTCTCGCGCGTGGTATACATCGTCTCGGGACGGACCGGGTTGATCGCCCCGTTGCCGCCGTCGCCGTAGAGCATCAGCGAGAAATCGGGCGCATCAAAGGACATCAGGGTCCCGTTATCCTGTGTCCCGCCGAACAGCAACGCGTTGCTCGCGGGATGCATGTCGCCGCCGATGAATTGCGTGATCGAGAGTCCGTAATCCCGTTTCTCCCAATCCTTCCCGTCATTCGTGCCGACGAAAAATCCACCGTCGTTTCCGAGATACACGATGGAGGGATCCTGCCGGTTGAATTCGATCGCGTGCTGGTCGACATGCACGATGCCGCCGTAGCCCTGATCGGGCACCCGCGTCCAGCTCGCGCCCCCGTCGGTACTGAATATCAGCTTGACTCCGCCGGCGTAGACGATGTCCGGATTCTCCGGATGGACACCCATGATGTTGTCGTACCACCCCTGCGAGGTCATGTAATCGAAGGGCACGGTGAGCTTCGTCCAGGTCGCCCCGGCGTCGGTGGACTTGAACACGCCGAGCAGCGGCGTCGTGACGCCGCCGGTGATCTGCGACACGCCGATGTACAGCACGTCCGGCCGCGCGTCGCAGATGCCGATGCTCGTGCGTCCCATGAGCGAATCCACCACGCCGACATCGAGCGCGAACCAGGTCTCTCCGCCATCGGTTGTTTTGTGCATGCCGTAGCGCGCGGCCGTTCCCCCGCCGAACACCGCGCTGGAATGCGTGTAGAGCACGGCGGGATTCACCGGATCGATGACGATGTCGGACATGCGTCCGGTGAGCACCAGCGACCAGGTCGCCCCGGCGTCGCGGCTGCGATAGACGCCGATGCTGTCGGGATTGCGCACGCCGTCGGGAATGGCCGCGAAGAGCTCCCGCGTGTCGAGGGGATTGATCACCATGTCGCTCGCGCGACCGTAGGGCGGCAGCGTGCCGCGGCCGATTTCGAACCACGTCGTGCCGCCGTCGGTGGACTTGAACATCCCGCCGCCGTCGAAGGTCCGTTGCGCGTAACTCGCCTCGCCGGTTCCGGCATAGACGACGCTGGTGTCGATTGGATCGATGACCAGGGCGCCCATGGCCTGCGTCGGCAGTTCATCGGAAACCGACTCCCAGCTTCTCCCCGCGTCATGCGTGCGCCAGATACCGCCACCGGCCGCGCCGACAAGGATGGTGTTCGCGTTTTTCGGATTCACCGCCACGGCGATGATGCGCCCACCGACGTTGGCCGGTCCGACGTTCTTCCACTCCATCACGGCCTGCACGCCGTCCTTGCCGGATGGCGCGAACAGCGGCATCCGCTCTCGCGCGTCCTTCCATGCACGCACGCGTGCGCCTTCGGGCACGGTCCCGCCGGGATAGGTGACGCGGTCGTGAAAGTACCGTGCCCGGCCGTCGGGCTTGGAGATGACATCCCCGGACGCGTCGCGCGACACTGCGTCCGCGCCGCGGGGAACGATCATCGGATCCTGCTGGGCCATGGCGGACGTCGCCGCGAGCAGCACGCCCAGCGACAGAAGAATAAGATATCTCATAATCGTGTTCTCCCCCGCTCAGCGGGCGATGACGAGGCGACGGGTGACGGCCTGTCCGCCTCCGCGCAGGGTGAGGAAGTACACACCGTTGGCCAGGCCGCGCGGATTCCATCCCGCGACCTGCGTCCCGCCCTCGACCGCGCGGTCGAGGATGGTGGCGATCTCCTTCCCCTGCGTGTTGTGCAGGGTCAGGACGAGATGTCCCGCGCGCGCGGTGGTGAAGGGAATCATCACCGCGTCGTCGGCGCCGCGGACGGGGTTGGGCCAGGCATCGCCCAGCGACAGCGCGGCCGGCATGCTGTGTGGCGTTTCGACCGCGGTCAGCGGATTCGCGATTTGCTTCTGCACGATGCCCGTGCGCGTCACCGCCCATCCCGTGAGGGAGTCGGCGAAGGCGCAGCCCAGCATGCGTCCGGACGGAATCAACGTGGTTTGCTTCCATGTCGCGCCATCATCCTTGGACACCCAGGCGTGTTCGTCCCCGAGTACCCAGACGGCGCGACTGGACGGGTCGGCGGAGAGGCCGACCAGGCGCTCGCCCGCCATGGGATAGAATGCCGAAAGCCAGCGCGCGCCGCCGCTCACGGTGCGGCGGATGCGCAAACCGACATCGTCGACGAGCCAGCCCTTCAACGGATCGACGAAGGCGATGTCGGCGACGAAATCGACATCGCTGCCGGCGGACTTCTCCTCCCACGTCACTCCGCCATCCACCGTGCGGAACACGCTCGCGTCGCTTTGGGCATAGTAGTTCGAGGACGCGAACCAGCCATACGATTCATCCGAGAAATGGATGGTATTGTACAGCGGGATGCGGGCGTTGAGGCGCTCGGGCACATGCGTCCAGCTCTCACCACCATCGCTGGTGTGATACACATCGCTGCTGTCGCCCACGCCCTGCGCGACGGCGATGCCGCGCCGTGCGTCCCAGAAATGCAGGTTGCCGAAGCGCGAGTCGATCCCGTACAGCACCGGACGCCAGGTCGCACCCGCGTCGGAGGTGATCCAGATGTGGCCGCTGCCGGTGTTCATCAGGCTCTGCGGACCACCGGTGCCGACCACCGCGCGATCCTTGTCGAAGGCGAACACCGACAGCACCGACACGTCCGTCCCGGGCAAGGTCATGTGCGTCCAGGTACGACCCTCGTCCGTGGAACGCGAGACGCGCGCGGTATCACGCGCCAGCCAGAGCGAACGGTCGGCGGCGACGAAGACGTGATTGACATGGGCGTCCATTTCGTGCGGCTGCACCATTTCCCATTCGGTCGAGACGACATCGGCGGTGCGCAGCGTGAAGGTCTGCGCGCCCGATCCCGCGGTATTGCGCGCCTCGATGGTGACGCGCGCGAACAGATCGCTCGCCGTCCATCGCACGATGCCGAGTACCGAGTCGATGGTGGCGCCCGCCGGACCCTCGACCAGCCGGAAGGTCGGCCGCGGCCATGCATGCACGACAGGGGCGTAGACAAACGGCTGCGCCATATGCAGAGTGGCCGTGTCGGGCCGGGATACAAAGGTGGGAGGCCGCTGCGCCGGTTCGGTCCACTGCAAATCGTAGATGCCGCGGCCATGCGTGATCGCGCGCAGGACGCCCGTTTCCTCCTGATACATCAGGCGCTGCACCGACACGGTCGGCATCGTGGTCCCGAGACGCTGCCAGTTCGTGCCACCGTTGTCGCTGACAAACGTTCCGAGATCCGTGCCGATGACGAGGGTGCCATCGAGCACGGCGATGTCGTTGACCGGCACATCGGGCAGGTCCCCGGTGATGTTCGTCCAGTTGCGGCCGTAGTCCGTGGACATCCACACCTTGGGTGTTCCCGACCCGCCGAAGGTCGCATACATGACACCGGGTTCCCAGGTGCGGAACGCGGTACAGGTCGCGCGCGGGAGCTGGCCGGCCGTGACCTGCCAGGTGCGTCCGGCATCGAAGGAGACACCGGTTTGTTCGGGTGACGCGGCGAGAATGATGCGACTGTCATAGGGAGCGATGCTGACCGCCGTGATGTAGTAGCAGGAACCACTGACGGGGAAGGCGCAGGTGTTGAGCTGTTCCCAGCTCCGGCCGCCGTTGATGCTCTTGTACATCCGGTACGTCCCAAGATACAGGACATTCGGATCCGTTTTATCCATCGCGTAGGCGATATAGAACAGCGATCCCTCGTTGGGAAGGTCACCCTGCGCCCAGGTCCACGTCCGGCCGAAATCCTCCGACCGCCAGAGCTTGAGCCGTTCCTGCGTCGTGTAGATGACATTCGGGTGTGTCGGGTGGATGAACCCGTGTCCGCCATCCCCGTAGAGCGAGAGCTGGAAACCCGGACCGCCCGCATCGGAAATCAGCGTGCCGTTGTCCTGCGTCCCGCCGAAGAGGAAGGCGTCGCTGCCGGGATACATGTCGCCGCCGATGAATTGGGTGATGGACAGGCCGATGTCGCGTTTTTCCAGCGCCGCGCCCTGCGCCGTGATCAGATACAGGCCGCCGTCATTTCCGACATACACGCGGTCGGGATTCGCCGGGTCGAACTCGATTTCATGCTGGTCGACATGCAGGATGCCGCCCGCGAGCTGGTCGGCGATCCGCGTCCAGCTTCGGCCGCCATCGTCCGAGCGGATGAGCTTGACACCGCCCGCGAATACGATATCGGGATTGACCGGATCGACACCGATGATGTTGTCGAACCAGCCCTGTGAGGTCATGTAATCGAAGGGCACCGCGAGCTTCGTCCACTGCGCCCCGGCATCGGTGCTTTTGAACACTCCGAGCAGCGGCGTGCGGTCGGCGCCGGTGACCTCGGACACGCCGAGATAGAGCACATCGGGGTGCGCGGCGCAGAGTCCCATGCCGGTCCGGCCGATCAGCGAGTCGGTCACGCCGATATCGAGCTTCGTCCAGGTGTCCCCGCCGTCGACGGTTTTGAACACACCGTAGCGCGCGGCGGTGTAGCCACCGAGGACCTTGCTGGAAACGGTATACAGGATATTCGGATCCTGTGGGTTGATAATGACATCCGTCGTGCGCGCTGGGAGGACGTGCTGCCAGGTCGCGCCGGCGTCGGTCGAGCGCCAGATGCCGTTGATCGATTCGTCCGCCAGGCC
>JAVFAS010000050.1:0-27551 GCA_034002405.1 Bacteroidota bacterium
TGAGCGATGCTGGTGGCGGATGTGGCGCGGAGAACCTGAAGTGCGGCACGCGCGTCAAGCCACTCGCTCCAACCCGGCCGCCAGACAAAGTGCTTTCCATACGGCTGTCGGGCTAGAATATCCTCAATTTCATCGATTTCCAGTTCACCCAGATTTAATGAAGCATCGGAATAGTATAGTCTCATCCCAGATGCCATCCGTTTGACGCTTGATCGTTCAATAGCTGCTTCAGTTTGAGCGGATTCAGGGTGCCGCTGAAGCATCCTGTCGTGATCGTTTCAATATGGTACTCTTTCATTTTCATAGACTCCGTTGTTTATGAGGTGTTACCGGCCAATCGTCCACAACTGGGTAAGAGGATCGGCAAGAACGCAATCGTTTTATGATCATTCGAAGGGCGACCCTTAGAGGAAACTGTGTCAGGCAGAGCTCCGCATATACCGAACAGCTGGGGTTGAATCCACACACGCGATAGTCTGGGTGCGGATAATACTGGTGGTACCATCGCACAAAAGCTCTCGGAATCCGATTCCTTCTGCTCTCGAGCTTCACCGATGAAATCCCATTCGTATTGACAATGCAATCCGGTTCATTAATGCTGTCCGGTTCGTCGTTGGTTTCATTACCTGGAAATTGACGACAGAGGTGATGAGTGGTGAAAATCATCGTGCGCCGTCACCTAGGGGTGGGGTGACCCGCTTGCGTGTACGCGAGCTTGATTCGTCAGGGTGCATATGGTCATCGCATTCTCTGATTTCATGGTGCGAGCGCATTCGACACCATGACGTAATTCAGAACGATGTATCCCAGCAGGAGCAGCACAAAAAACGCAACATCCAGTCGCATCGCAAGCTGTTCGCTTCTTCCCTTCCGTCTGATCCTCAGCGTCACGACGGAGAGGAGGATGGACAGGAGCAGGAGGAGGAAGGTCATGTTGTGGATCTTGTCGGTCAACGTCGCCATGACGGTGGAGGGGAGAAACGAATCGACGATATACTTGTTGCCGACAGCGGCGAAAAGTCCCGCGACCGAGAGACCGAAGCGGTCGCCGTCCTCGGCACTGATGAAAAAGACCAGCAGCGCGATCATGAAGCCGACGTACAGTCCCGTGAAGACCTTGAAGAATGTTCCCCAGCCCTGCCGACGAATGGTGAGTTTGAGCGTGACTCCGGGGTAGACGCTCACGCCGCTCAGCTCCGGATTCCCGTATGTCGTTCGGTACGTTTTTTCCGTTCTCACGAGTTGCAGCCCTACGATGTCCCAGCCGTCGAGCACGATGTCTGGATCGAGTGCCGTGTTGGCTGTATCGGCGATCATCGTAAGAGATTCCGTATCGAGGTTGGCATCTTCCATCCGAATCTCCAGGACCTGGCAATCAAACGGGAAATCCACGATATCCCATGTGTGTATCATCCCGGCCCGGCATTTCTGAGTCGCCCACTGGATGCCATCAACCTCCTCAATGTCGGGGAGCATGAATTCATATTCAATCGCATTGCAGATCTCGCTGGTCTCGAGCGGTGTCAGTTCGGGATTCCGGTATAGGTACCACAGCCAGAAATCGACATGGTAGCTGTTCTCCGCCATGTTGAGATCGTACATGTTTGTGATGTACATGCCCACACGCACGGTATCGGGCTGCTGGGCCTGGCTGCATTGAGTGGAGAGGAAATAGACCAGAATCGTTGCGGCGAGGAGTGGAACAGTGCGCGAGTTCATTCGATGGTGCGGGATTCCCGCGTAGGTTCCGATCATTGCCGTGGATCGCGGGACACTATTCCTCTCCGTCCCAACCATCGGCGTACTGCACGAGCGAATCCCGGAACTTGATGTATCGCGCCTTGTGCGTGTTGTAAGCCGCCTTGCCTTTGTACTTGATCCCGATGACATATCGCGTACTCTCCGTCGTGACGTCACGATAGGAGCGCATGTACGACCCATCCTTGGCCTTGATGGTGTACATCGTCGTCGTCTCGCCATCCTTCGTCGATTTCGACCGATCCCCCATCACCTCGGTCGCAGGATTCAACGCGATGTCCCGGGGATCGCCCGACCACTGCGGGGAGAATACATAAGAACTCCACCGACCCGTCCGGGGATGTGAAAAATGCACTTTCAGCTTTTTTCTCTCCGGAGGAGTTCGAGAAAAGGGATATACGGACCTTGAAGTCCCGCGGATACATTATATTGAACCAGGCACCATCGAACTTCTTGAATCCCTGATTGGACGAGCCTTGCGCCAGCCCCGATCCCGAGCAGGCGTGTACGGCCAGCGCGACAAGAATGCATTTTCCAAAGAGTGATATTTCGAGGAAGTTACCTTGCATGGTGACCACCCGATTGTTCATGGGTTCGTGAGAGCGTACTACGTGCATGTCCGTCGTCCGGCATCGGAATCAGAATCCACCGGATTGCAATTCCCAGATGATGTTGAGTTCGGAGATGGTAAGGTCCTCATACTTGCTGCCCGGATACACATCGAGGATCTCGAATTCGATCGAGCCGCGCACGGCGAATCCGCCCAGCGAGACGTATTGCCAGTCGGGCGTGTCGATGAGTTCGACGATCCGCTCCTCCTCGCCCGAATGCACGCGCATGCGCCGCACGCGCGCATTGGCCTCCCACAGTTTCCGCGTCCGGCAATGTCCGTTGAGCATGCGGAAGCCGTAAATCCCGCCAACCTCGGACTCAAACGGGGTGAATTCCAGCCGTGCCTTTCTTCCATCGCCGAATTCACCCTCGGCCCAGACCGTTTTCGCATCATTGTCGTCGAGATTCTGCGTTCCATATTTTTGCATGTCATCCTCGAGAATACTCGAAGCCCCCCAGTCACCCGCCAGCAGGAACGGCTCACCGTCGACATACATGCTGACCTCGACACTGGGCGAGCTGTCTCCGTCGCTTGATTCCTCGGAATACGAATCATTCGCGCCGGTATTCGATTGCTCCTGGCTTCCGGCCCGGTCGTCGGCTGCTGCGGTTTCGCCGTTCGCCGGATCATTGTTCGAAGAAATGGCTGCGATGATGACAAGCAGTAGGACGACCGCGGCGGCCACACCGATACCGATCCAAAGTCCCTTTTTCCCCTTGTTTCCAGCCGGTGCTTGCGCAGGTTGCGCGGGGGTCGCATGTCGTTCCGGCGTCGATGGGGGAGTGCCTGCGGGAGCATCGGTCGCGTCTCGTGTTGGCGTCGATGGAGGTCCGGCCGTCGGAGTAGGTGCCGGCGCCGGACGCGGGATTGTCGGAAAAACATCGTGCGCGGGACGCCACTCCGGCCAGCCATCGCGCCACACGAAATGTTTCCCGTCGGGATCCCGGGCGATTCGTGCGTTGATCTCCTCCGCGGTCATCGCACCGAACCTGTTCGAACCGTCGGAGTAATGGTACAGCCCTTCCCGGTCGGCCACGGGGACGATCGGCAATACCTCCTGCGCGGGTTTCCACGAATCCCACCCCGCCTGCCACACGAGATGCTTGCCGCCGGGGCGTGACGACACCCGTGCCTGGATTTCTTCACGTGTCAGTTCGCCGTAATCCTGGCTGCCATCCGAATAATGGTATTTCATTTTACGATTCTCCTGTTTGATCGATGTTCTTCGATTCACACCCTGCGTGATCGGCCCTCATTACGGAATCGGCGGCGGTGTGGACGGCGGGACGACCGGTGTACTCGTACTGTGTCATGAGAACCTCCGGTTATTGATCAGTTGTATCCGATAATCAGACGATGACCACACTTGTGAAAACGTTTCGTACCGAGGCACGGCCGCGCGGGATCAACGCGATGGCCGATACTGCATATTGCCGCCGGAATTTGCGGCTGGTGAATTTCGTGCGAGAAATCGAGTGGGAGGCGAGAAATCCATAATGGAAGTGGATCTGTGGATCCATGCCGGACGTCAGGTCCCTCCCCGTCCGTTGCAGGACACGACGCGAACGCAGGACACGACGCGAACGCGCGTGTCGCCCGTCTGTCGGCAGGCATAAAAAAAGGCGTCCGCCATGGCGGACGCCTTTGTCCTCTCAAACTCCGCTCACTTGTGCCTCGTCGTTCCGTTCATCCGTTACACAAGCGCGGTTTACGGCTTCAGACTCTATAACCGGCTCCTCTCTCTCAAAAGAACCTGCGTTGACATGGGGATTCGTCTGAGCCATCGCTGCCGGCAGCCGCCGCGTCGTGCGACGCGCATCGCTGCCGCGGCTTCAATCAAAGAATACCGACGTCACGCGGGAAGTGCAGAAACGACAGGAAAAATATTCGCGAGAACGGGGTCGGATTACTGACGCAGCAACAAACGCGGCCACAGACCGTCAGGAGTGCGGAGGAACAACACAACCAGAAAGACTATCACAGGCGGCAACTGCCGCCGGCGTACTGCGGACATCATACTCTCAATTCACCTCCCCACCGCCACTCCCAACCTCCGGACAAGCTGTGCAAACAGCGGATCGAGATTATCCTTGAGATAATAACCCGATGCACCCGCGGCGACCGATGCACGCCGCAGCATTTCCTCGCTGTAGGCGGTCACGACAAAGATACAGGCGCCGGGATCCATCCGACGGATCCGCAGCGTGGCCTCGAGTCCGTCCAGCCGCGGCATGGCGATATCCATCATCACCGCGTCCGGGTGTTCGTTCGGGTAACGCTCGACTGCTTCATATCCGTCATGACAGGTGGAGGATTCGATGCCAAGGACGCGAAGCTGTTCACTGAGCAGTTCGCGTGCGTCGGGATTGTCATCGACGATCATGACATGCATGGTGAGCTCCGGGATCACGAGTTCGGTGAATCTGACAATGGCAAATAGCACATCGTCGGCCCCAGAGTCAATAGGTACTACTACCCAATTCATCACGGGTATGGCATTCCCGTTCGCTTGAAAAATGGGAGATCCCTCCCATTGCGGTCGTGTGCGAAATACCATAGATTCGTGGGACATCAATTCACGGGACAACGATGATGCGCATTCTGATCGTGGACGATTCCGCGGTGAGTCGCGAGCTTCTTCGGGAAGCCCTCGCTCCGCTCGATGTGGAAATGTTCGAATGCACGGATGGTGCCGGTGCGGTCGCGGACTACGCCACGTTACAACCTGATCTCGTGCTGATGGATATTCAGATGCCGGTGTGCGACGGACTCTCCGCGACGGAAAAGATTCGTGCATCCAATCCACACGCGCGCATTCTCATCGTCTCGCAATTCGACGCGCGGGAATACCGCAGCGAGGCGCGGCGTGTGGGCGCCGAGCAGTACTTCCTCAAGCAGCAGATCCTCGACCTCGTATCCTACATCGACGCACAAGTCTGCCCCAACTGATCACGCTGTCGCACGATGAACCCGATTCGTATCGTCATTGCCGACGACCACCCGCTCGTCCGGTCCGGACTGCGCGAGGCGATCGAGGCCGAGTCCGGCCTCACCGTGGTCGCCGAGGCGGGAGATGGCGCCGCCGCGCTCGCTCGCATCGCGGAGTTCCGTCCCGACGTGGCCGTGCTCGACATCGAAATGCCGGACGTGAGCGGCATCGATGTCCTGCGCAGCCTGCGGGAAACGAAGGATCCGCCACGATCGATCATGCTCACCGTGCACCGCAGTGCCGAAGTATTTCACGTCGTGATGGAACTCGGGGCGAAGGGATATGTGCTCAAGGAAAGCGCGATCGATGATGTCGTGCACGGCATCCGGACCGTGCACGCCGGTGAGTTTTTCGTGAGTCCTTCGCTGACGGACGGATTGTTCGCGGCCACGCGCACGCCCGCGGAATTACTCCTTCCCGGACTGCGAACACTCTCGCCCACCGAACGCGGTGTACTGCGGCTGGTTACACTCGGTGTGAGCACCCAGGACATTGCCCGACAGCTGTTCGTCAGTCCGCGGACCGTCACCCATCATCGGGAAAACATTTCCTCGAAGCTCGGACTGCGCGGCAACTACGCCCTGTTGCGGTATGCACTCGAGCATCGATCATTGATTCTGGAGTTTCTCGGAGAATAATTCCGCAGGAGTCTTGCTCATGTCTCTCGCGCGACGTCTCGCCACGAGTCTGCTGCCGCTCCTCCTCCTCGCCGCCCTGCCCACGGCCGAGGTCCCCGCGCAAATGGGTCGCCGCCTGCCATCCACTGACAGTCTCCGTCACGCCCTCCGCGCGGTCGGCGGAGACAGCAGTCGCATACCCGCGCTGCTGCTGCGGCTTGGCATGTCCCTGCAGATGGCGAACCGGGTGGATTCCGCCGCACGCTGCTTCCACACGATCCTTGGCATGGAACGGCATGCGAACGACAGTGTCCGCGTCATCGCGCTCCGGCAGCTCGGCGCGATCGCGATCCGCGCCGACCGCGTCGGCGAGGGGCGCGCCCTGTTCGAACGCGGGATGTCTCTCGCCGAACGGATGGGTGACGAGGCGCTCCGGTACAGTCTCATGCAGCACGTGGCCTCAGCCACGCAGGCCGAGGGGATGCATGCGGATGCGCTCGCGTTGCTGCTCGCATGCCTGCGCTACCAGGAACGCCGACAGAGACCACGCGAGACGGCCATGCTGCATCTCACCATCGGCGATCTGTATTTCAAGATCGCGGCCTATGAGCAGGCCGTCCGCCATCATCGCAACGCCATTGCGATCTTTGAACCCCAGGGGACGTCGTATCTGCTCGGACGCGCCTACTTCATGCTTGCCGGGACCTATGAGAAAACCGGCCGCAACGACTCGGCCGTAACGTGGTATGCACGTGCGCTCCGCATCGCACGGGAGGTCAAGGACCACGAGGGGGCGGCGCGCAGTAGCGTTCAGCTCGGACATCTCGGTCTTGCGCGGGGAGCGTACGCCGACGCGGAGCAGTATTTCCGGCAGGTGTTCGTCTTCACCAGCCTCGAAGACGCGCCCATCGCCAGCGCCGGAGCGCATCACGGCCTGGCGCTCGTGCACATGGCCGCCGGAAACGATGCGCGCGCGGCCGAGGAACTCGCGGCCGCACTGAAATTCGCGGAATCAGCCGGGACGCAAGACCTGCGCGTCGAGGTCTTGCGGGACCTCGCGACCGTGCAGGAACGACTGCACAACACCACCGGTGCGCTGGAATCCTTACGGCGCTACACCATCGAACGCGACACGCTGCTCGCGCGCCAGAATCGCGCGCAGATGAACGAGCTGCTCGCGCGCTATGAAGCCGAGCAGCGCGAGCAGCAGATTCTCCTCCTTGAAAAAGATAATCGACTCAAAAATTCCGAATTGCAGCGGTCCCAACTCCTCGCGCACGAGCATGCCGCGGCGATGGAACTGCTGGCTCGCCAGAACCGGATCCAGGGTCTGACGCTCGAACTCACCGATGCCGAATTGCGTGAACAGCGATCGCTCTCGCTGGAGAAAGAACAGCGACTGCTGCTGGCCACGAAGGACAGCATCCTGCGCGCGGAGGTCCTCGACCGGCAGCGCCTCCAGCGCAACGCGGCGATCATCGCCACCGCGTTCGTGATCCTGGCCTCGGGACTGTTCCTGTTCGCCATGCACCTGCGGCGCCGCGCCAGCGAGGCGCGTGCCGCCGCCGCGGAACTCCGCGCGGACGCCGCGCACGGCGAATCCCTTCGAGTGCGGACCGAAGCCGCGGAGAAAGAAAAGGAAAACCAGTTCCGCTTCACACGGGCCCTGCTGCACGCGCAGGAGGATGAACGGCAGCGCATCGCCTCCGATCTGCACGACAGCCTCGCGCAGAAGCTTGTCGTGATACAGAACCGCGCGACGCTCGCCCAGCGCCAGGCCGCGGAACATCCCGCCATGCTCCAGCAATTCACCCGCATCGCCGACACCGCGGTCGAGACCATCGCCGAAGTGCGCGCCATCTCCCATGCACTCCATCCCCAACTCCTGCAGCGCTTCGGGCTGTCCTCCGCTCTGCGCAATCTCGTCGAGGAATTCGGCGAAGCCTCGGAGGTGCGATGGAACGCCGACATTGACGATCTCACCGATGCCCTCCCTCCCGACGATGCGATCAACCTCTATCGGATCGTCCAGGAAGGGATGAACAACACCACGCGGCACGCCCGGGCTTCCAGCGGCACGCTCACCGTGTGTCGCGACACCACCGGCATTCACGTCACGCTCGCCGACAACGGCCATGGCTGCGATGTTGCCACGATCGAGCAACAGGCCACGAATGGCCTGGGGGGGATGGGCCTGCACGGCATGCGGCGGCGCGCCGAACTGCTCGGCGCTCGCCTCGACATCACTTCCCGTCCGGGTCACGGCATGCGAATCGTTCTCGATGTGCCGGTGGCCACGGGAACGTGACGCCTTCGACCGGAATCCCGTTGATCCACCTCCCCGCCTGTCCTGCATGCTTGCAACATTCTCCCCTCCGTGCTAATTTGTCGCGGTCTAATTGCGACACTGTTTATCCTTAATATCGCAGCCGGGCACGGTTGTCCGCTCCTCTGCGAATACACATGGAGGTTCCATGAGAATCACTGCCATTGCTTGTGCGGTCCTCTTTCTGCTCCCGTACGCCGGGGGAATGGCACAGCCACGGATCGAGGTGCTCCGTTGGCTGGACAAGAGTTCGCCGTTGCTCGCGTTCACGATGCGCGCGCAGCCGGGACTCTCGGACTTCGACCGGGATGACATTCCGGACATCGTCATCCTCTCTTCCGCCGGCGTGTTCACCTGCACCGGCGTCAACGGACAGCTCTGGGAGTTCGATGCCGGGGCCGCGGGACTGGTCGATCCGCAATTCCTGGGCTTTCTTCGATTGACCGCCACATCGGGGCCGGCGACACATGCGGCGTTCATCGAGCAGGAGGCCTTATATCTCGTCATGCTCAACAACAAGCATCCCGAGAATACAAAGTTCGAGTTCGCGAACACGCAGCGACCCCATGCGCTCGGCTTGCGTCAGCGTGCATCCGGCGTGGACGTCGCGATCGTGGCGGCGAACGATCGGATCGCGGTGATCGGTGCGGTCGCGGGCGTTCGTGGCACGGTGTCTCCGATGAAGAAGCAGGCACGTCCGACGATCACCGCGTACACGCTGACCGAAAAATTCATTGCCGAAGCCGAGGAGGGGTTGGGCTATGATCCCGATCTCTATCCACTGGCGGGTGAAATGGATTTCGACAGTGACGGCATCGACGACCTCGGCATCCTGATATCCGACACGAATGGCATCCCCGTCGGCATCGCCGTGCACGACGGCAACAGTCTCGACGAACGGTGGCGGTGGGAGATTCCCGCGCAGTATCTCGAGCGCGTGATGATGGGCATGCACGGTTTCGCCGATGTCGATGGCGACGGAAAGAAGGAACTCTACTGCGGTGACAATCTCGTGGTGTTCCAGGACGGCACGGTGCGGGAGATCCGAGACAACTTCCGCACCCGGCACTTGATGGACGTCGACCGTGACGGACTCCCGGACGTGATCGGCCGGGATCTCGCCACCGGCCGTCTCATCGCGCTGGGTACGACGACGGCGACCGCCGTCGAGAACATCCCGTCAGCAGAGGCAATGCACCTGCTTCCCGCTCATCCTCATCCCATGATATCTGGCAGTGTTATTTCTTTTTCCCTCGACCGGCCCCTGTCCGTTCGTCTCGCCATTCACGACATGCACGGGCGACGCGTCCGCACCCTGACAGACGGCATCCGCGACGCTGGAGTCCATCGATTCGATTTTGACGGAACCGACGCCACGGGTGTGCCGCTTCCCAGCGGCGGCTATTCGATCATTCTCACTTCCGCCACCGCGCAGCAGCGGCACGGCATCATCATCATTCGGTAGGAGGCTGGCATGTTGAAATTCATCGGTTCTCTCCTTCTCCTTGCCGTTCTCCTTGCCGCACGCGGACTGTATGGTCAGCCGCTCACCATTGAAAAAACGATCGACGGCATGCCGCAGAATGCGCGTGGCATGCTCGCCACCTCCCTCGACAGCGATGAACGCCTCGATTTTAATGGCGACCTCGTGCCCGAGCGAGTGTTCACCGTGCAGGATCCCGCCGCCGGTGACTATCTCCGCATCGTCGACGGCACCGATCCTTCGCGGGACTGGATCGTGCGACTCGAGGGAGACCCCGACCGTCCGATGATCATCGGCGTGCACACGCTGGTGGGATTCTACAATATCGACGGCATTGTCACGAAACAGAATCCCAAGGAAATGGTCTTCGCCAAACGCGTGCCCGCCCAGAACCGGTACTATTCCTACAGGCTCGAGGATGTGCTGATTTCGAGCTACAGCGCGGTGGGCCCCTCGCCCCGCCAGCCTCTCGGCATCATCGCCATTCTCATCGGCCTGTTCGAAACCGATCGCGACGGCAAGACCGAGGTCATGCTTGTCAATCCCGACACACGGCAAACGGAGATCTGGGGCGCGCCATAAGACCATGTCACGACGACGTGGACGCACCATGCCATGATGACGGAGAGAGGGCGCGTGCACGCATGCGCGCGCCTGTCTCCCGTTCCACCCAGTAGCCCCAGGCGACGAGCAACCACATCGAGAGTCCGACATAGCCGATGGCGTCGGCCGCGGGAGGCGGCGGCCCGAAGACATTCATGACATAGACCACCAGAAGAAACGCGACGAGGCTCCAGAGTTTCCCGTTGCGCCGCGCTCCTTCGGAGGACATTGTCCGTATATATACAACCAGTCCGGCCGTGAAGATGACTCCTTCGACAACGAGCGTCGCACCGATGCTGTTCCACAGTCCCAACCCGACGAAGACATCGCCGCCGGGCAGGAGAGGAAGATCCGGCGCATGCACGATCAGATCGAGCAGCCAGTGACTGAGCACCAATCCGCCGAGGAGCACGGCCGACCGCACGTCCCGGCGCCGGGCATAATACACTCCGCCGAACAGCACGGCCCAGAACAGCACCCCGACGACGCTGTGCGTGAACGGATAGTGGATGAAGTGCAACGGTGTGAACGCCGTATTGCCGGGATCGATCTCCACATGTTCGATGCCCAACAACAGAAAGAGCGGCCAGAGCAGATCAATGAACTGCGAGGCCATGATCAGCGTCCCCAGCGAGGGACGCGGGGATATCTTCTTCGCGGCAAACGCCGCACCGAAATGTCCGATAAACACAGTGGAGCCCTTTCTTCAGCGGTGGAATGATGGATGGGGAGTTGTACGGAGAATTTTCGGACTGGTTGCGGAGAGATGAAGAGACATTGGCTGTTGGCTGTTGGTTGACATTTGTCAACGATGAACGTACGTTTAGTATTATACGAATGAATTGCCTTATTCCGTCCACGAACCTCGGAGGTTGTATCATGAACGCGTTGTATCCGTCACGATTCCGCATGTTCGCGGGAGTATGCGTGCTGCTCGGCCTTTTGTCGATGCAGGAAATCCAAGCCCAGCCGCAGATGATGCCCATCCCGCCGCATGCATCCAATTACACGGGATATTCCCGCGGTTTCTGGTTCACCGCCCCCACGGCATTCTTCCTCGAAGGTGTGCGCGTGCCCACCGATGCCAGTGCCACCGCTGATCAACATCTGTTCATCGTGCGATTTTACGCCCCCCCTCCCGGACTTCCCGGAACCGCGGCGTACGACGTGCTTGGTGAGTGGTACAACATGCCGGGCACCGGCATCATCCCCTGCAAGATCCTGATCCAGGCGGGCGACCATATTGGCGTCATCGGACACCGGGGCACCCTGCCGGCCACGAATTTCAACGCGATCAATTCCTATGGCAATACGCCGTTTACCTCGGACATTCTCGGGCAACCGGTGAGTCTCAATCGTCTGCTGTACCAGGATAATATCCTCAATATCCGTCCCGGTCTGTTGGGTTCGGCGACGGGCCAGATCGGCCGGGTCGAACTGTACGTCGGTCCTCCCTGCGAGATTCCCGACGGCACGCTCTCTGCCTCGATCGTCGATGGCGGCGGAAATGAGATCGGCTTTGTCTCGGTCCCCAGTACGGTCTGGGTCGCGTATGATGTGCGCTATCCGTTTGGGGCAGCGAACATCAGCGTGGACGTGGATTTCACGCTGATGGGAGAAAGCAGCCCGGCGTATTCCGCGACGCTCCATGACACCAAGGTCGACGGCATCAACTTGCAGAACCGACAGATGATCGCGTTGCCACCGACTCTCACACCGGGATACTATCTCGTGGACTTCACGATCACCACGAAAAATTCCTGCGATGAATACGAGGATGTCGTGCTGCCGCAGGGACTGCTGCTCGTGATTCCGGATGGCGCCATCCTTTGCAGCGTCTGGCCGGGTGATGTCAACAATGATGGTCTCGTCAATTATAATGACCGGCGGGACCTCAATACATACATCCATGATGCCAACCTGCGCGATTCATGGCTCACGGGACCCGCGCGCTTCCTGCATGACGCGGACACCAATCCGCTCACGTATCTCGAGTGGAAGCAGCAACCCGGCATTCCCTGGCAGACACCCGAAGGGTGTTACATGGACGCGGACGGGAACGGTGTGATCAACAACTTTGATTACATCGCCATCAAGCTCAACTGGATGCACACGCATGACGAATCTCCAGAAAACAAGAAGATTTCGGATTTTTCCGCGCAAACCTTCGACATGGACCAGAATTTCCCGAATCCGTTCAATCCGACCACGTCCCTGCGGTACAGCGTGCCCGAGCGCAGCATGGTCCGCCTTGTCGTCACCGACATGCTCGGTCGCAACACCGTCACCCTTGTCGATGGCGCGGTCGACACCGGTGTGCATCGAGCGGTATTCGACGCCTCGACGGCGGCGTCGGGCAGCTACATCGCGACCATCACGATGACCGGCACGGAATCCGGCCTCGCATTCTCGAAGACCATCAGAATGACGTTGAGCAAATAAGCACGCGCGACCGAGAACCCGCGGCGGAGGCATCCTCATGCGCATGGATCCGGATAAACGATTCCGCTGAATCTTGCTGATCCTCCTGTTGTATGCCGCAACGGTTCACGCCCAGAACGACAGCATCGCGGCGTCATCCGCCGGTGAGACCCTACGGCCACCGGCGGAGGCGCCGCCCGGCGTTCGGTTAGGAGCGAATCACGCGGCGAAGGTCGCGGTGCACGGGGAACTGGGCCTTACCCTCGGCGTGCATTTCTGATCACCGTGTTCACCATTCCCCTCATTCCCTTCATTCCCTTCATTCCCTTCATTCCCCTCATTCCCCTCATTCCCTTTCCCCCTACGCCGACCGGATCTTCCCTCCGGGCGTGTTGTATCCGCGATCCCCGTATGGCTCAAGCTTCTCGAGCCAGATCTCTTCGAGCAGGGCGAGTTCATCTTCCACGTTGAAATGCGGGTCGTCGGCGAATTTCACTTCCTCGACGATGTCCAGGACAAAGGCATCCGCACCGAAGGATTTCCACTCCTGCTGCAACACGGCGTTGCGATGCGAGCCTGTGTCGAGACGGAAACGCTGACCGTTGAGCACGCCCTCGAGGTTCAATGAACTGCCGAGGAGCACCTTGCCATTGGCCGTGTTGGTGATGCGGTAGATGCCCGCCGGTTTGCGGCGCTCCTTGTATTCGCGGATGAGATCCTTGCGTGTGGTCATGTTTTCTCCTGTGATTCTCTGTTCCTTCGTTCGTGTGACTGCCACGCCGCACGGGGATGGGCGGCGGGTGGCGTGCCGCGCACCGCCGCAATATTCCTCCCGCCGCGGTGGAATACAACATGCGGAACGGTCACGGATACCGTATCCCGGTGCTGTATTGTTATCGGACAGTATTGACATTCACCGCTTTTGTGTTTATTATCCCGCCGTCGCTTCCTGATCGTATCCACCGCTTCCCTCCTCACGCGAAAGGCCGTCCGCATGCGCACGGAAATCCGTACCACATGGAACAACTGGGGTGGAAACCAGTCCGTCACGCCGGAGCGGAGTTTCTGGCCCGAGTCCCTCGACGACATCGTCACGATCGTGCGCGAGGCGGAGCAGCGGGGCTGGACCGTGCGCGCCGTGGGGTCGGGACATTCCTGGTCCGACGTCGCGGTGACGGACGGCTGCCTGGTGTATCCGCAAGGACTGACGCGCATGCTCGATCTCGACGGGTATCACCTCGCCGCGACGCTGCCCGTGCCGCGGCGGCTGCTCGTACGGGTGGAATCGGGCATCACGATCCGCACGCTCAACGCGGCGCTCGACGGACACGGACTCGCGTTGATCAATCTCGGCGGCTATGACGGCCAGACGATCTGCGGCGTGACATCGACGTCCACGCATGGATCGGGAATCACCTTCCTCCCGCTCTGCGATTTCATTCGATCGATGGAAGTGGTCAGCGGTGGCGGCAAGGTCTGGCGCATCGAACCCGCGGACGGCGCACTCACCGATGCGGCTGCGTATGCCGCGGCGTTTCCCGATCGCGGCACGCATGAACTGGTACAGGATGACGACGTCTTCCATGCGGCCCTGGTGGGCATGGGTAGCCTGGGCATCGTGTACTCCGTCGTGCTCGAGGTGCGTGATCGCTTCCTGCTCAAGGAAACGCGCGAGCTGACGACGTGGAAGGAGGCGAAGCACATTCTCCGTGAGGGACGAGTATATCTCACGGCCGAACATTTCGAGCTGCTGCTCAATCCCTATCGCATCGATGGCGAGCATCGTTGCCTGATCACCACACGCGTCGAAACCACGACGCCGGGGAACCGAGAACGCAGCATCTATCTCAAGTACAAGGCCCTGCTCGACGTCTCCGCCTGGTGGGTGGGTGTGCTCGCCCGCGTCTGGCCGTCGAAAATCCGCAACACACTCGACAGCGCGATCGCGGCGCTGCAGGATGACGAGTTCACCGATCAGAGTTTCAAGGTCTTTCATATCGGCGAGGCCAATGAGATCCGCGTGCTCTCGGCGGAATATGCCGTGCCGGTCGCGAACGATACCTGGATCGACGCGATCGATACCCTGATCGAGACGGCCGAGCGTATCGCGCGCGAGCATCGTCGCTATCTGACCGTCCCGGTGGCGGTGCGCTTCGTCAAGGGCACGCGCGCCCTGCTCTCGCCCATGCACGGCCGCGACACCTGCATGCTCGAGGTCATCGGACTCCGTACGGTGGGCGCGACAGCATCGATTCTCCACGAAATCGAACACGCGCTCGCGCCGTATGCCATGCGTCCCCACTGGGGACAGTTCAATCATCTCACCGCCGATCGCGTCCGCGCGCTCTACGGAGACAATCTCGACCGCTGGAAAACCGCGCGGCAGCGCCTCGATCCGTCCCGTACCTTCTCCAGCCACTTCACCCGCCGCCTCGGCCTGTGAGAGTGCCCTCTGACCCTTTTGACCCTTTGACCCTTTGACCTCTTGACCCCTTGACCTCTTGACCCCTTGACCCTTTGACCTTTTGACCTTTTGACCCTTTGACCCTTTGACCCTTTGACCCTTTGACCATTCTCCCCAGGAGCGCTCCGGATGCCCACCTACCACCCACGGTTTTTCAGTCAAAACGATTTCGACGGCCTCGTCGCCATCATCGAGACCATGATTGTCACCACCGACGGCACGGCGGTGGATGCGCACGGCGCGGCGGCGGATGTCGACCGGTATCTTTCACGCATCGAGTCACCCGCGCTCGAACAGATCCGACTGGCCATCGACGCGATTGATTCCTGGTACATGCCGCTGCTGCTGAATTTCCGTTTCGGACGTTTCCGCGACCTCCCGCTCGCGCAGCGACGTGCGGTAATCGAGCGCATCATTCATCCCTCGGGATTGTTCAAGGCCATCGCCGCCGTGCGTGCCGGTGCGCGGGACGCCGCGCGAACGCTCAAGCTGCTGGCAAGCATCGGCTACTACGGCAGCGAGGCCGGGATACGGATCACCGGATACCAACCCGTGGAAGAGCGTCCCCGTTTCCAGGCACTTGACCAGACCCCGCGCGCGCACCCCGATCCGTTCGCGCATTCCGATCCCGTTCCCGGCGGAGGTGCGTGATGCGCGCGGAATACGATCTGGTCATTGTCGGTTCCGGCGCCGCCGGCAGCGTGCTCGCTTACCAATGCATCCGCACCCATCCGAATGCCCGCATCGCCGTACTCGAACGCGGGAAGCGGGTATCCCCGCGCGACTTCACCCATGATACACTGGACATGATGGCACGGGTGTACAAGAACGGCGGGTTGCAGACTTCAAAGGACAACGATATCGTTTTTGCACAGGGGCAGGCTGTCGGCGGATCGACGGTCATCAACAATGCGATCTGGATCCGCGCCGATCTCGACCGCGTGCTTCCGGAATGGGAGCGGCAGGGCGCCGTCGTCGACCGCGTGGCGCTGGATGCCGCGTACGCGGAAATCGAGTCTGCGCTGCATGTCGAGCCGATCCCCCCCGGCATGGCCAACGGCGGGTCGGAATTCTTTCTCCGCGGCTGCCGGGCGCTGGGCATCCCCGCGGAATATCTCCGACACAACCGCCAAGACTGCCTCGGCTGCGGCTGGTGCAATTTCGGCTGCCGCTACGATCGCAAGACCTCGATGCTGGTCACCTATCTTCCCTGGGCCGAGCGGCGCGGCGTCGACATCATTGACGGCTGCCGGGACCTGCGCATCCACCACCGCGACGGTGCGGCGACGACGGTGGAATTCACGGGCGTGGGCGACGCGCATTCGCCGACCGCGCGCACGACGCTGAAGGCCGGCGCGGTGGCCGTGTGCGCCGGTGCCATCGGATCGAGCGAGGTGCTGCTCCGCAGCGGCATCAATCCCAACGGACGCACGGGAATGCATTTCCACGCCCTCGGCGGCGTGCTCGTCTCCGCCGATACGGCCGCGCAGGTAAACGGCTACGACCGCATCGGCCTGACCTGCATCGCGCACGCGAGTCCTGATTATCTGATCGAATCCTATTTCACGCCGCCGGCGGTATTTTCGCTCAGCGTCAGCGGCTGGTTCGAGGAACACTTCCAGCGCATGTGCCGCTATCCGCGCTTCGCGCAGGCCGGGGTGATGACGGCGACCGATCCGACCGGCCGCATCCGCATCAACGCGAAGGGGCATGTGGAGATTGATTTGGTGTTTTCGGATCGTGATGTCCGTAGATTGAAGGACGGCGTCGCCACGCTCGCGCGCATCTTTCTCGCGGCGGGGGCGACCAGCGTGATTCCGGCGACCTATGAAGGACTCGAATTCCGCACCGAGGCGGATCTTGCGTTGCTCGACCAGCGCGTGCACGCGGCGGATGACCTGCTGCTCGGTTCGGCGCATCCACAGGGAGGCAACATCATGAGCGACGACCCGCGACGCGGTGTGGTCGACAGCCGCTTCCGCGTGCACGGATTCCGGAATGTGTATGTCGCCGACGCCAGTGTGTTTCCCACGAATATCAAGGCCAACTGTCAGGCGACCGTGATGGCGATGGCGCATTACGCGGCGGGAATGGTGCTGTCATGACGGTCGTTCTCCATCCCCGTGCCGCGCCGGCGGATCGCCTCCGCGTCTGGGTTGGCGTCTTCGACGTGGGCACCGCACCCCCATTGCAGTGGTTCCTCGACAGCGTGCCCACGAGCCCCACCGCACTGCGTTCCCTCGCGAGCGCGCGGACGGACGCGATGCTTCCGCGCGGCGCCAATCCGGCATCGGTGCCACGCAGCTTCACCGGTGTCTACGAGTTCACGGGACTCGATGCGAACCGCTCCTACACCGTCGCGGTGCATGCGGGTGCCGTGGGTGCCACCGCGACCTTGCGCACGCTCCCGATCGAGGTACCACGCGTCTTCGACGGTGCGTTCACCGTGCTGCTCGTGTCGTGCTTTCACCGTGACGAGGATCCGGCCGGACTCGCCGGCACGATCGTCTCGCGGCTGCCGGCGGCGCGACGTCCCGACCTTTCGCTGCTGATGGGCGATCAGGTCTATCTCGATCTGCCCACGCTCCGAGATTTCCGGGACGACGAAACATGGCTTGCCGAAAAATTTGAACGCGATTACATCATGAATTGGAGTGGAACGCCGGGGTACGCCCAAATTCTCGATGCCGCGCCCAGCGTGTCCCTGCCGGACGATCATGAGTACTGGAACAACTATCCGCATCCGAGTCCGATGATCGGCAACTCGCTCTCCGCGGGTGGCCGCGGTCGATGGGCGCGTGCCGCGATCGCCATGGAGGAGGCGTTCCAGCGTCCGTATCCCGCGTCCGTCGAGCATCCCCTGGTCCTGAACATCCCGCCACTTTCGTTTTTCTTCCCCGATACGCGTACGGGACGCGACCCCGCCCGCGGATTCACGATGCATCCCGACGCGCTGACGCGCATGCATGCGTGGGTAGACGGGGTGATCGCGCGTCGGGATTTCCCCGTGTTCGTATCCGGTCAGTCGCTGTACAGTCCACCCGTCGGTTCGTTCAGTGGCGCGGTGAAGGATTATGAATTACCGAACTACCGCGACTACGGCGCGGTGCTCGGCGAACTCGGGCGACTGACGGACGCGGGTGTTCCGGCACTGCTCCTGACCGGCGACGTACACTGGGGCCGCGTGACCGAGACACGCGACACGCGGTCGAATCGGACCTCGATGTATGAAATTATTTCCTCCCCGGCATCACTGGTGACCACGGTGGGCGCCGATCAGGTTTCGGCCGTCGGCGCATGGCTCGGTGGCCTGTTCGGGCGCCCGAAATCCTGGCCCCGGCATTCGGATCCCGAGACCCCTCCCGACCTCCTCGCCCGCGAGGTGTTTGGCCCGCGCTTCCACAACACGATACATCACGGACAGCGCGGAAATCATGTCGCGTTGTTGCGCTTCGCCCGGCGCGGCGACGGACTCGAATTCACCGTCACCTACTGGCCGATCACGCGGGATGCGGCGCTCGCGGCGCCGGTGGACCTCGGGCCGTTCACTCTCCGGTGGGAGTGACCGACCTCCGCGACATTCATCACTCGTCGATTGCAGAAAAGGAATCCCATTATGATGAACATCCTCAGTTCCTCCGCCTCCCGTCCGAGTACCGGCCTGCGCAAAGCGACACGCGCGAAGGGCGAGGACAATCTCACCTGGCTCACGCGACACAAACCCGAAGGCGACGGGAGCGTGATCGTGCTCCTGGGCGGCACGAGCCCGACCGCGTTCCGACTGCGTGTCGCGCAGTCGCATCTGCGGCATGATCTCCACCCCAGCTCATGGTCACATGTGGTGCTGCTCGACGGCTGGGCACGTCGCCCCGCGTCCACACGGCTTCACGAAATTCGCCTTGAAGGTCCGAATATCGCCGACTACCCGCCGCCGACCAATGCCGTGCAGACGGGCAGGCTCGCGACATACGCGGATCCGGCGCGGTATCCCAACATCGCGGTGCTGCGCGTGCCGGTTCCGCCGAAGGAACTCCGTGCCGCGCTCGCGCGCTTCCGGATGCAGCGCACGGTGCTCGACGCGGTCGATCTTGTCGTCCGCTGGCTGGCGTTCTGTTGGGGTGTCGCCGGTACGGGAAACCCGCTGCTCGGGGGCTATGGCATTCCCACCGCCGCGATGCTCGACGTCGTCATGGGCGCGGCCGGTTTCGATCTCACACCGGGACTCGAGAGCCGCGCCAGCTGTCCCGAAGCCATCTGGCAAAGCGCGAAGTGGTGGCATGAATACTACGAGAAACAAAAACTCCCGGCTCTGGATGGCGCCTATGTCGTGGCACACAAGCTGATGGAAGACTGACATCCCGCGCGAGTCGAGCAGCAGGGATCGCCCATGCAATGTGTCGGCCGTCGCTCCCGTCGCGGTCGGCGGAAGCGACGCCCGATATCGGAAAATCAGGATCAGTTGCCGGCGGGTCCGAAATGGCCCGACACCACATTCGAATTCCGCTCATCACCGGAGGGATTGAACGGTGTGAGCGAGATATTCGCATAGATCTCATCCACATCGCCGATCACCCAGCCGAAGATAATCGTATCGGGATCCTCGTCCAGCTGACTGCGGCTCACGGTCGTCCGCAACGTGCGATCGACACAGCCGCTTTGCGCGCGTGTGCAGGTATTGCGCAACGTGATCAGATTGTCATCCCAGATCGGATCGTCCCCACGTAACACGACTTTCTCGATGAACACCGTTCCCGCCAGCGCCTCGCAGCTCGAGAAACAGACGCGGTAACTGACCGTCACGGTCTTTCGATCAGGCGTGCTCGCCTCGCCGATCTGCAAACGGACGTTCTGTATGGTAGCCATGGGCATACTCCTTAGATGTATGGAATGAATGACGCATCCGCGAAATTTCTTCGCGGTTTCATCGGCGGATCCTCACGGCCCATCCACGCGGACGGGCCCAGAAAACAGGTTCTGCGTTGACAACAGGAGTTTCGATACGTAAGTCTGAATGACGCGGACAGTATACACGTTCCCTAATTAAGATGCAAGTGGTCCCCATTAAAAAAATCGCAGATCGGTTTTATTTCCGATCCGCGATGTCTCCGAGAGCGCTCGTAGATGTCCGGGGATGGGTCACTGCCTGCCTGGTTTGGCACCGTAACCGCTTACCCGCAGTTGAAACAACCGTCACCCGAACCATCGGCGCTGGGGACGCGCTGCTCGCCGCCTCCGGGATACAGCAGGTCGCCAGGCAGCCAGAGCGATGTCCGACCCGCCCCGTCATGCCGCAACCAGCCCCCCAGCACGAGCTCGAACAGATCACGCCGGGCGGTGGCATCCGAAAGGCCGGTGAGTTCGGCGTAGGTCCTGCTGCTGATTTCCCCGCTGGTCATCACATGCTTCAATGCCTTCTTCTGGCGCGCCGAGATCACGGGATCGCGCTCGATTCGTGCCTTCGGATCCATCAATGCGACATACTGCTCTCGCTTGGCTGCCATGGGTGCTGCTCCGGATTGTTGAATAAAAGATTTCAGAAAGAATTTCCGTTATCCAATAATACGGCATCCCGCGCCGTCAACGCAACATCAGGTGCAGGTAGGTCATCGCAATGCTCTGAAAGAGCGCCTGCTGTTCGGCCGTGACACCCGCGCCGTGGCCGCCCTCGGTGTTTTCGAAATACAGGCAGTCGTGACCCATGTCGAGCATTTTCGCGGCCATCTTGCGTGCATGCGCGGGATGCACCCGGTCGTCGTGCGTGGTCGTGGCGAACAGGACACGGGGATAGGTTTTCTCCGGGGAGAGATTATGGTACGGCGAGTATTTTTTTATATACTCCCATTCCTCGGGAACATCCGGATCACCGTATTCCGCGATCCAGCTCGCACCGGCGAGCAACGTACTGTAGCGGCGCATGTCGAGCAGCGGCACCAGGCAGACGACGGCGTTGAAGAGATCCGGTCGCTGGGTGAAGGCGACACCGGCCAGGAGTCCGCCGTTGCTGCCACCGAGGATACCGAGACGCCGGGGAGAAGTGACACCGCGACGGATGAGATCCTCCGCCACGGCATAGAGGTCGTTGAACGCGGTCTGCCGCTTTTCCTTCAACGCGGCCTGATGCCAGCGCGGGCCGAATTCCCCACCGCCACGAATGTTCGCGAGCACATACACACCACCCTGTTCGATCCACGCCGCTCCGACGGTCGCCTCGTAGTACGGAACCATCGGGACCTCGAATCCACCATACGCCTCGATCATGGTCGGATTCCCGCCGTCACGGACAAGTCCCTCCCGGGCGACCAGGAAATAAGGGATGCGTTCGCCATCCGTCGCGATGGCGTGGTGCTGCGTGATGGTGCATCCCTCGCTGTTGAAAAACGCCGGCAGGCGACGAACCTCGACCGGCGCGTCGTCATGGGAAGTCACGGCGTACAGCGTCCGTGGCTGCAGGAAGTTTTCGACCGTGAAGAAATGGCGATCCGAGGAGGGATCGGTGTCGGTGATGTCCACCATCACGTTGTCCGCGAGCGGAACACGGGTCCACTCCCATTGACCTTCCACGAACCGTCCGCGCAGCAATTGGCACCGCACATCCGTCATGCGCACGAGCAGCAGGGCATTGCGTGTCATGTGCAGCGAGACAATGCTCGACCGCGGATCCGGCGCGGAGAGGATGGAAAAGTCCCGCGCGCCATCGCGGAAACGATCGATGTCGATGGCGATCAACGCACCCTGGGGATACGTGCGGCCGCCGGTCATCCATGCCGACCGCAATTCCAGGATCAGCTGATTCTTGAAAAAGCCGTGGAACTGCGCGTCGCCGGGAAAATCGAGGCGGACGAATTCCTCCCCGTCACGCAGTGAGATCTCGCTGGAAAAAAACGATGTCGCGCGATAGCCATAGACATAGCGGCGATCGGCGGTTTCGATCACACCGACGAAGGCGCTCACGTCCTCGCGCGAACCTTCGAAGATCACCGGCGCGTCCGCCACCGCCGTGCCTCGCCGCCAGAGCCGCGCCGTGCGCGGATAGCCGGCGGTCGTCACTTCCCCGTCCCACTGGTTCGAACCCACCACGATGGTGTTCCGATCGATCCAGCAAGTCCGGATCTTCCCTTCAGGCAGGAAAAAACCATCGGGGACGAAGTCCTTCCGCAACAGATCGAACTCCCGCACCTCCACCGCGTCGCTCCCGCCGCGGGAGAGATGCAACAGACAGCGGTCGTATGTGGGATGCAGGAAGTCGACATCCTCGAATGCCCAGTGTTCCCCCTCGCGCGCCGACAACGCATCGAGATCGAGCACCGTTTCCCACGGCGGCACATCGGCGGCATACCCATCACACGGCACGCGACGCCAGATGCCGCGGGGATGCGCATCGTCCTGCCAGAAATTATATATATACTCCCCGGCGATCGACGGCGTGGCGAGTCGATCCTTCGAATTCAGGATATCAAGCAGCCGACGGTTGATGCGTGCAAACTCCGGGCAACGCTCCAGCTCGTGCACCGTCGCGGCCGTGCGCGCGCGCACCCATTCGAGCGCCCGAGCGCCGGTGACATCCTCGAGCCAACGGTACGGATCGTCGTCCTGGGCGATGACAGTGGCGGTGGAAAGCGCGAGCAGTGACATGGCGAGGAACACACGCAGTCTTTTCATGGAACGCTCAGGTGATAATGCATGCATATTATGCAAGCACCACACAGCATGCAAGTGCCCGGGGCTGACCGCACCGGGATGCTACCGCGGCAGCACGTCAAACACCGTGACGAGGGTGTCGGCCTCGATGCGCGACGCGAGCCATGCGGTGATCCGGTTGCGGTCGCGCGCGGGCAGCGCGCGACGGACGCCGAACACGACCACGGACGCCCGGCGCGGTTCGACCTCCGGCATGTGAAGCTCGGTTTCCGAAAACGCGCAGGTGATGATGCGCGACTCGAGCGGTCGAATCTCCGCGAGCAGCTTGCCTCCCATGCTCGCGCGTGTCGCGAGACTGTCACGCTCCCGTTCCTTCTCCTGCAGCATCGCGGTCAGACGGTTGATTTCTCCCTTCAGTTTATCCCGTTCATTGAGTCGTGTCGGTGAAGTGGCGAAGGAGAATCCCTGCCGGATATCGATCGTCGCATCCGCCAGTCCGAAATCCGCGGCCCTCCGGCGGATGGTCCGCGCATGGGTGGAGTCGAAGCTGTTCCCGCCATAGATGAGTGTCAGCTCGCCGCGACGCGGCCGCACTTCCGAACGCAAGAGATAGTTGCCCTCGAAGAGACTGACCCGATCGATGAATGCCGCGGCACGTTCGCTGAACCGCTCCTCCTGCACAAGCAGGTATCCGAAATAGATACTGGGCGTGACGGTGATGATGATGACGGCCGTGATCCAGTGATTGACACGCTTCCGATGCTTCTCGTCGCTGATGGTGCGGATGGGGAATTTCAACAGCTGGGACACCACCACCGACGAGAGCGCGATGAAGACGGTGTTGATGGTAAAAAGATATATCGCTCCGAAAAAGAAATCGAACTTCCCCGTGGCCAGGCCATAGCCGGCGGTACAGAGCGGCGGCATCAGGGCGGTGGCGATGGCCACGCCCGGAATGACATTGCCCTTGTTCCGGCTGCTGATGGCGACAATGCCCGCCAGGCCACCGAACAGCGCGATCAGAACGTCATAAATCGTCGGACTCGTGCGCGCGAGGAGTTCCGATTGCGCACTGGAAACGGGACTGATGGCGAAGTACGCAGTCGAGGCGATGAGGCTGGCGCCGACGGCGAAGCTGAAGTTTTTCACCGCGATGCGGAAGAGCGGAAAGTTGTAGGTGGCGATGCTGTAGCCCATGCCATTGATGGGACCCATCAGCGGTGAAATGAGCATGGCACCGATAATGACCGCGGTGGAATTCATGTTAAGTCCCACCGACGCCACGATGATCGCGAAGACGAGAATCCAGAGATTCGTCCCCTTGAAGATCACATCCTTCGTGATGGTCTCATGGATGCGGTCATATTCCTCGACATCGCTGTCGAGATTCAGGTAGTGAACGATTTTTTCGATCATAAAGGGATGACCCGCTGATAGACGTGCGCGGCATAATATCCAATCTGCGCATACGGATCAACTGCGTGGGGTTCACCGCGTTGGAGCACCGCGGCGCGGCGCTTCCCGAAGCGCCCGGCAGTCCTTCCGCGCTTCATCGGGACGTCCCCGCAACACCGCGCGAAACCGCCGCGCGGCGCAGCGCAGCGTGATATACATCGGCAGGAATACGATTCGAAACGCGGACACCGCGCACACGATGACACCTCTTCATGCAGGTTCGAGGGACGGGTTCCACAACGTTGACACAGGGGAATGACGCCGGCATTCTACGACACCCCGCACCGAAATGATATGGGTGATACTACCCATTTTTCCGCGCGCCGCGCTCGACTCGGGAATGCGATCCCGATGGGAAGTTGACTGTTCGCGATTGTCTTTTGGTCTTGACATTGCCCGATTCGCGTTGTACATTCTCCGGTCAATTACGTCAAGGATAACGCACATCGCGAACGGGCAGCCACGCAAGGATGCCGCATGTCGCCACCGATTGCTGGAAATCCCTGACCACGGCAACGCCTGAGCCGCGGTCATCGATTCTCATTTCACCATTCATTTACATAGATGGAGTTTCCATGAAACACCAACTGGTCCGATTCTTCCGTGGCGGAACGATCGCGGTCATCGCCGCGCTCTGTACCGCCTTGTGGTCCGATGCCTTCGCGCAAGGCGAAGTCAACGGGAAGCATGCCTCGTCCGGTTCAGCTCTCTCCGCTGGACAGATCGGAGACGCTGACAGCTCCCCGCGGGAGAGGGAGCTGACACCGCGTCCGAAGTCCATCAAGCCCCCGAAAACCTTCCGCACCGCCAATGACGACGCTCGCCGCATCATTGTGAAGTTTGTTGACGGCCTGCGTTTCGACGTCAATCCCCGCGGCATGCTCATCGAGCGTGCGGGAAAAGGACTCTGGAGTCCGCAATCACGCGCGGTGTTACAGCGACTTGAGCGCGCGCGGGGTGCCTGGCATCGCATGGTGACCGTTGACGAGGAGGTCGTGGACCGCCTGCGCGGAAACGCCCAGCGGAAGCTCCGGAAGGAAGTGGCCGATATGTATAGCTATTATATCCTCATCGCGCCCGAGGACATCGACGCGGCGGCATGGATCGACCAGCTCAACGCGCTGCCCGAGGTGCAGATCGCACGATTCGCACCACTACCCGCGCCGATGCCCGTGCCGAACGACTTCCAGGATAACCAGGGATATCTCGACGCGGCGGCCGCGGGTATCGATGCGGAAAGCTACGCGTGGGGTATCGCCGGTGGTACGGGCGCGAATGTGCGCATCGTGGATCTCGAGTATTCGTGGAATCTGAACCATCAGGATCTTCCCGCCGGCATCACGACACTGATTCCGGCGACGTTGACCCCCACGGATCCATTCAACGACAACGACCACGGCACCGCGGTGCTTGGCGAACTCGTCAGCCTCAACAATGGCTGGGGGACGACAGGCATCGCGCACGCCGCCGAGATATTCGTCGCACCCGTGAGCTTCGAGAATATTGGGTATAACCTGGCCGGTGCGATCATGAATGCGATCACCTCGCTTTCCGCCGGTGACATCCTGCTGATCGAGCAGCAGACAGCAGGACCGAACTATGACCCGAACAATGCGCCCTCGCAATTCGGACTCGTGCCATCGGAATGGCAGGAGGACGTGTATGACGCCATCGTCACCGCCGTGGGCAATGGCATTCATGTCGTGGAGGCGGCGGGCAATGGCAGCCAGGATCTCGACCATGCGGATTATACGCAGGGAAACGGAGGGCATTATCCGTTTGATGGCACGAATAATTCCGGTGCGATCATTGTGGGCGCCGGCGCGCGGCCCGCGGGATCGACCACCGACCGCTCGCGACTGGATTTCTCCTGCTATGGCAGCCGCGTCAACGTCCAGGGCTGGGGCGAGGGCGTGATGACCACGGGTTATGGCACCTTCTACAATGCGGAAGGCGTGAATCTCTGGTACCGCGGCACGTTTGGCGGCACGTCGAGCGCCTCGCCGATCGTGACCGGCGCGGTGGCGTTGATTGAAAGCATCCAGGAGGAACTGCACGGCACCACGATCACACCGGCCGACATGCGCACGCTGCTGATCAACACCGGTTCGCCGCAGCAGGCCGGAGCAAATCCCGTTTCCGAGCACATCGGTCCCCGACCCAGCATTCGCGCGGCCATTCAGTCGATCGATCCGTGTGATCTCGCCTGTCCGGCGGACATCACGGTCAGCAACGATGTGGATGTCTGCGGCGCGGTGGTGAACTTCCCCGCACCCACCACCAGCCCCACCTGCGGCGACGTGACCTTCACGCCCGCGTCGGGTTCCTTCTTCCCGGTCGGCACGACCACGGTCACGGTCACAACCACATCGGGTTCGAGCTGCACATTCGATGTCACGGTCAACGACACGCAGGATCCGTCGATCACCTGTCCCGACCACATCACCGTGGACAACGCCCCCGGGTACTGCGGTGCGATTGTCGACTATTCCGCGACCGCATCGGATAATTGTCCGGGCGTCACCATTGCCTTCAATCCCCCGTCGGGCAGTTTCTTCCCGGTCGGGACCACCCCCGTCACGGCCACCGCGACGGACGCGCATGGCAACGACACGCCGTGCACCTTCAATGTCATTGTGGTGGACGCCGAGCCGCCCACGATCACGATGAGCGTCTCCCCCACGCAGCTCTGGCCGCCGAATCACACGATGCGTGCCATCTCCGCGGCGGTGCAGGTGGCGGACAACTGTCCGGGCGTCACCTACGCCCTCACGTCGATCACGAGCAACGAAGCGGACAACGGACTGGGTGACGGCGACATGCCCAATGATATCCAGTTTGCCGCCTACAACTCACCGGACCTCGAGTTCCGCGTGCGTGCCGAGCGTTCGGGACTGGGCAGCGGCCGTATCTACACCGTGACCTACACCGCCACCGACGGCGCGAGCAACCAGACTTCGGCATCCGCGGACATTACCGTGCCGTTCAGTCTGGCCAAGGATGGCGCGACCGCTCAGCTGCCCGCTACCTACCAATTGGAGCAGAATTATCCGAATCCCTTCAATCCCTCGACCGTACTCCGTTTCAGCCTGCCCGAGGCCTCGGTCGTGACCCTGCGCGTCCATGACATGCTCGGTCGCGAAGTGGCCACGCTGCTGCGCGGCAGCCAGCGCGATGCGGGTCA
>JAVFAS010000051.1:0-2683 GCA_034002405.1 Bacteroidota bacterium
CTCCGGACGGGCGGGGGACTCGCCATGCCATGGACCGGACAGCCGTCCGCATGGTGGCTGGACGCGCAGCCGGCGAGCGGCAGCCAGTCCGCGCACATCCGCGTGCGTCCGACCAGCACGCAGCTCGGCGAAGGCGTGCACGAGGCGGAACTCCGCTTCGCCGCCACGCCGACCGGCCGCCGTGTCGCGGTGACATACGTGATACGGAAAAGCACGGGCGTGAATCAGACCCCCGCATCGGAATCCTTCACACTCGAGGCGTGGCCGCAGCCGGTCCCGGGCGGAACGGACCTGCACGTGCGCATCGGCGGGAGGCCGGGCGAACGCTGCCGCGTGACGCTGCACGACCTGCTCGGTCGTGCACGGATATCGCGCGAGGTGGAGGCCGGCCGCTCCGTCTCGCTCGATCTCGCCTCGGCGAGCCTACCCGCCGGCGTGTACCTCTTGCGCGCGGTCGCGGGCGATGGCGCGCAGGTGTCGCGGATGGTGAGCGTGGTGTGGTGAGCAGCCGGTTGCGTCAATAACATACGCGGTGTATCTTGCCTTGATACTCGTATGCAGTGGGCCCGATGCATGCCGATTGATACGAAATTGCTACGAAAGCACGTCGCGATTGCTACCAAAGGCGCTCGGGATTCCGAAGCACGGACAGAGACAACCCTCGAAAACAGACCAGAAACAGCGTTATCCCCCCTGCCGGGGTGGCGGAATTGGTAGACGCGAAGGACTTAAAATCCTTTGGGTTCGAAAGACCCGTGCGGGTTCGAGTCCCGCCCTCGGTACAGGTTGCATGACTTCAATCACCACACCATCGACAGCGATGCCCTCAACCGGTGTACGGTTTTCCACTTCGTTTCGCGCGTCCGTCCGCGGGGATCGCCTCCCGTGCGGGGCGCGGACAGTGCAACGCACGCTCGTCGCCTCGCTGTTCGTCGCGGCACTTGCCGCGATGTTCGCGGTGCCGCTCGTGGCGCAGGATCCCGGTGTGATCCGGGACAGTGACCGGAAGGAAGAAAAGGAGAATCGGTCCACCGAAATGACGGCGTTGCCCGTGGTCGAGGTTCCGGTCAATGATACGAATTATGTCGTGGGCCCGGGCGATCGTCTGGCGATCAGCATTTTCGGCACGCAATTTTATTCCTACACGGTGCCCGTCGCGAGCGACGGTTCGGTGGTGATTCCCTCACTTGGCACGATCTCGGTCCGACACGCAACCCTGCATGATGTGCGCGAGAAAATTCGCGCTCTGCTGCGTGGCGAGGTTCGTACCGCCGAAATCATCGTCAGTCTCGCCCAGGCGCGACAGGTAAAGGTCACCGTCGCCGGCGCTGTTCGCCGTCCGGGCATCGTCACCTTGCCCGCGACCGCGCGGGTCTCTGAGGCACTCGCCGCGGCGGGAGGCGCGGTGAAGGATACCACGGCCCTGCGCAACATCCGCGTGCGCCGCAGCGACGGACGCGAGATCACCGCGGACCTGCTCCGCTATTACCGCATCGGGGATCTGGACGCGAATCCCTTTGTCAGCGGCGGCGACCGGATGTACTTTCCACCGCGCAATCAGGTGGTGGGAATCTATGGCGCCGTGGGCATCGAGGGACGCATCGATTTCCTTCCAGGCGAGTCCTTGTTCGACTGCATCGAGGTGAGCCAGGGCCTCAAAGCGGGGGCCTTTCTCGACAGTGTGGAAATCGTGCGCTTCCGCGAAGACAACGTGACCACCGAACGTTTCTTCCTCGACCTTCACAGCTATCCGGTGGATCGGGCCAACAACATCACCATGCATGCGGGGGATCTCATCCTCATCCGATCCATCCCGCGTTTCCAGGAACATCGTCTCGTGCTCGTTACCGGCGAGGTGCGCTATGAGGGCAGCTATGCCATCGAGGAAGGGACCACGCGGCTCGGTGACCTGATCCGGCGCGCGGGCGGCTTCACCGAGAACGCCTCGCTCGAGGAAGCGGTGGTGATCCGAAAACCGCCGGACACGGAGAAGGATATCGAATTCGAACGCCTGCAGAAAATCCCCGCCGCGGACATGCGCGAGGATGAGTACGAATACTTCAAGGCGCGCTCGCGTGAAAAAGTGGGAATGATGGTGGTCGACTTCAAACGTCTGTTTCTGCACGGAGACATGCGCCATGATATCCTGATGCGTGCCGGCGACCAGGTCGAGATCCCCAAACTGAAGAATTATATCCGTATCATCGGCCGGGTGAATAATCCGGGCAATGTCATCTTTAATCGAGATTGGGACTACCTGCAGTATATCCAGGCCACGGGGGGATTCGGCTGGCGTGCCGATGATGGCGATGTGCGGGTGGTCAAGGCCCGTACGGGCGAACTGGTCGACGCCTCCGATCCCGACGATTACGAACTCGAACCCGGCGATACCATCTGGGTGCCCGAGGTGCCCGAGGTGAAATTCTGGGAGACCGCGCTCACCGCGCTGGGCGTGATCTCCCAGGTCGCCGGTATTCTCGGCATCATCATCGCCATCACGCGGCTGAACTGATCCGCGGTAGCAGAGTAGACCCCCATGGCAGAACAGGATTCCCCGGCAGCACACGGTTCCCCGGCAGCACACGGTTCCCCGGCAGCACACGGTTCCCCGGCAGCACACGGTTCCCCGGCAGCACACGGTTCCCCGGCAGCACACGGTTCCCCGGCAGCACACGGTTCCCCG
>JAVFAS010000051.1:2693-26989 GCA_034002405.1 Bacteroidota bacterium
GGCAGCACACGGTTCCCCGGCAGCACACGGTTCCCCGGCAGCACACGGTTCCCCGGCAGCACACGGTTCCCCGGCAGCACACGGTTCCCCGGCAGCACACGGTTCCCCGGCAGCACACGGTTCCCCGGCAGCACACGGTTCCCCGTTCCGTGATAGCGACATCGAACTGTATCGCTTCCTGTTCCGCGGTATCTGGGAGCGGCGGAAATTCGTTGCCGCGATCGTCGCGTCGGTGACGGCGATCATGCTCGTGTACGTGTTGATCATGCCGCAGACGTTCACCTCGACGGTGACCCTGCTGCCCCCGCAGCAGGAGAACCATTCGATGGGCCTCGGTTCACTGTTGCAGGGAGCGTCGGCGCTGCCGATGTTCGACATCGGGTCGACGCTCGGCTTCGGCGGACGGCAATCCGACATTTTCGCGGAAATCCTCAAAAGTCATTCCGTCGCCGAGAGTCTCATCGTCTCGCATGACCTCGCACGCTGGTTTGGCGTCAGCGCGGACCTGTCCTACCGCCACGCCATCAAGCCGCTCAACGAGGCCACCGAGATCGAGGTCAACAAAAACGGGGTGATCCGCGTCTCGGTCACGCTGGGCACCGGGTTTTTCCCGGGTGCCGAGGATATCGATTCGGTGAAGAATTTCACGGCGGCCGTCACCAACGATTACGTGCGCTGGCTCGATCACATTAATCGGGAAAAACTTATCTCAAGTGCGCGGAATTCCCGCATCTTCGTCGAACAGGAAATTGCCCGCACCGAGGCGGAACTCGATTCGGCCTACCGGCGGCTGGTGGAATTTCAACGCTCGAACAAATCCGTCTATCTCGAGAAACAGATGGAGGCAGCGCTGACCGGTGCCGCCGCGCTCAAGGAGAAACTGCTCGCCGCGCGGGTGGAACTGGGACTGGCGCGGAAGGATTTCTCCGAACGCAGCCGCGTGATCGAGCAGCTCGAGGGGGAGATTGACGCGCTGTCACGGCAGTATGCCGCGCTGAGTACCGGACAGGGTGCCTCGGACGATGACTTCGCGGTGCCCTTCCAGCGCGTTCCGGAAGTGGCGCGCGCGATGGCAGGACACCTGCGCGATGTCAAGACGCTTGAGCAGGTCATCCTCTATCTCAGCCAGCAATATTACCAGGACCGCGTGCAGGAAGCGCGCGACACGCCGACCGTGCAGGTGCTCGACGCGGCCGTGCCCGCCATCCAACGCACGTCACCACGACGCGCGGCGTGGATGCTCATGACCGTGCTCTTCAGTACGATCGCCGCCGCGCTGTTCGTGATGGTCTCGACATACGTGCGGTCTCGCGGCCGGACTCCCATCACCGTATCGACACCGACGTCTCCCTGACGCTCACGCAGGCACTGCATGACCGCTCCCGCCCTGCAGCGATTCGCCCTCAATTTCTGGACACTCACCAGCTCGAAAGTCCTCTACCGCCTGGTGAGCATCGGCGTGGCGATGTATCTCGCGCGCGCGCTGGGCGCGGGTGTGCTCGGTGCGTACGCCGCGGTGATGAATGTGCTCACGCTCTATCTCGCCTTCGCCGATCTCGGCGTGACGAATCTCGTGATCCGCGATGTCAGCCGCGATCGCACACGCGCATCGTCCACCCTCGACCATTTCTTCTCGCTGCAATTGCTCGTGGGCCTTTTCCTCATCGTCCTGATCCTCGCCACGGGCGTGCTTTCCGGTTACGAACGGCTCTGGCTCGTGGCACTCGCGGTGGGGAGCGCGGGACCGCTGTTCAGCGGCCTGTCGAATGCCTATGAAGCGCTGATGAACGCGCACGAACTGTTCTATCCCTTCGCGATGATCGAATGCGCCTGCATGCTGGCGTTCCTCGCGGGCAATCTTGGCGTCGTGCTCGCGGGCGGTGGATTGGTCGCGCTGGTCGCGGTGACCGCGCTGGTCTCGCTGCTGCGCCTCGGACTCGGCGCGCTCTGGGCGCGGCGCTTCGGCCTGCGCGTACGGCGCGGTTTCGATGCCACCGCGCTGCGCACCATGCTCGTGGCGGGACTCCCCTTCCTTCTGATCAACGGCACGCATTTCGCCATCCAGCGGATGGACGTGCTCGCGCTGTCCTGGACGCTCGAAGACGCGCGCATCGGAATGTACGCCGCGGCATCGCGCCTGGTCTTCGCTTCCCTGTTTCTGCTCTCCGCGGTCGGCGCGCTGTTGTACCCGGTATTCAGCCGCCTGCTCGCGCGCGAGCCCGTGCACGCCCGCAACCTGTATGCACGCGGCACGCTGTATCTCGCCGTGCTCTCCGGCTTGATGGCGCAACTCGCCGTCACCCTCGCGCCCACGATCGTCGTGCTGCTCTACGGGGTGGAGTTCGTGGAGTCGGCCCGCGTGCTGCGCGTCCTCGCGCTGTTCATTCCGCTGTTCGGCATCGGACTGCTCGCCAGTAATGTGCTCATGGTGAGCCACGGGATCTGGAAAGCGGCAGGCAGCAGCGCGCTGGCGCTTGCCATCGGCGCGGCACTGATGCTGCCATTGATTCGCGCGTGGGATATCCACGGCGCCGCTGTCGCGGTGCTGCTCGCCGAAGGAATCGCCGCCGTGCTGTATCTCCTGTTCGCGCGCCGCGCGCTCGGACTCGCGCCGCCCTGGGGGCGGCTGCTCCTCGCCGTGATGGCGATGGCCGTGCCACCGCTGGCGTTGCATGTCATGGGCCTCGCTGACGGACTCCTGTTCGCCGTGCTCTCCTTCGTGCTCGCGATCGCGACGTTGTTCCTCACCCGCGCGCTTCGCATGGAGGACGTGCGGGAGGTGACCGCGCTGCTGCGGGGAAGGAGCGGCGAATGAAACGCGGATACGAGGGTGCGAACGACGTCCTGTCGATGGATGAGAGCCCGAACCTGTGGCGGTACGCGCAGGGCGCGGTGCTGGTGCTGGGCATGGTGCTGCTCCTTGTCGTGATGGGGGAGGAGATGGTCGCACGGCCGATTCTCGCGGTGTCGATATTGATGATGGCCGCGGCGGCCGCGCTCATGCTGATCGACTTCCGTCTGGCGCTGCTGCTGCTGGTGGCCTTTCTCTTCGGATATGAGGAGTTTAATCTCTCAAGTGAACAGGCCTTCGTGGAAGAAAACATCGCCGGGACGGTGATGTCCGTGCAGATTTTCGGCTTCGCGCTGATGGACGTCATTTCGCTGGTCTTTCTTGTTCCCGTCCTGCTGCGCGAGTGGCGGCATGCGGTCACCATCGGCCGCTGGCGCTGGCTGCGCGCCGACCTCCTGCTCCTGCCGGTCATCGCCGTCTGGGCGTATGGAATTGTGCCGGGACTGCTGAACATGCACACGCGTGGCGACTTCACCTGGGATCTGCGCATGCTCGCGCATGTGCTCGTGTTCTATTTCATCTTCTCACGCAGTTTCATCGATCGGCGTGACTACCTCGCGGCACTGCTGGTGGGCGGGAGCGTGTTTCTTCTCAAACACGGTCTGTTTTTCTTCCGCTACCTGACCGGAGGCGGCTTGCAGACCGGGATGTACCATCGCGTGCTGCTCGGCTCGGATCTCCCTCTCACCGCGCTGGCCCTCGCCCTGACGATCACGGCGCTGTTCGTGTATCGTGACGCATGGAGTCGGCCGGAGTCCGCGGCGCGGTCGGCCCTGAACACAGCGGTCGCGACACCGTCGCGCGCGCGGACGGGACACGGGGTGCTCCTGCTGCTGGCCGCGTATTTCACCGTGATGCTGGTGGCGGGACTCGGCAAGCTCACCTATCTGCAAGCGTCCTATTCGCTCGCCCTCGTTTTCGTCTTGCATCGTCGTGAAATCCGTCTTCGTACCGTACTGATGGTGATCGCCGCGGGTGTGGCGTCCTCGTTGCTGGTGTTCCTCACCGTGTTGCCTTCCGAGGGACGCGAGACCATCGTCTACGCCCTCACCAGTGCCTTCAACTGGGTGGATGCACTCAAGCTCTACGGCGATCTTTCCTTTGGCACACGACTGCTGGAGATCATCAATGTGTGGGCCGTGTTGCAACGGGAGGGAGCCGTGTTGTGGGGCCTCGGCTGGGGCGCGGCGTGGACCGAGATCGCCGCGCACCTGCCGTTCGACGGCGGCGCGTTCGCCGTCGAGGAGCAGTACACCGGCGTCCATGTCTCGACACATATCGATGCGCTCACCTTTCTCCTGAAGGTCGGGGTGATCGGGACGCTGATTATCTATGCGTCGTATCTTCGGTTCTTCACCGCGGCGTTCGGGCTCTACCGCGGGCAGCGCGCGCCGTGGGAGCGGTGGACGCTGATGGCGCTCATGCTGATGCTGCTGATTTTCATCCCGAACTATCTGTATTTCATCCGTCTGAAATATCTGCTGGGCTTCGCGCTCGCCGGTGTCGCGATCTTTCTCTCGACACCGTCCGGGGACCCCGGGTCGTCCGATCACTCCCGGATGGCCGTGAAAACCGGATCTCTCGATCCGAAAATAGGAGGAGGGCAGCTCCCGCCCGACCGCGACAGGGTGCCGGCATGACGGTGGCGAAACGAACGGAGACGGATGGGACACGGGTGGGGGAGCGGACGCCGGCCGAACGGCCGAGCATACCCGTGTCGCTGATTCTGACGACGCGAAACGAAGTGGCGCAGGTGGATACCTTTCTCGAGGGTGTGCGCGCGCAGACCGTGCGTCCGGCCGAGATCGTCGTCTGTGACGGTGGTTCGAGCGACGGCACGCCCGCGCGCATGCGGGAGCGCGGGGCGGATCTGCCTCTGCGTGTGATGGAGATCCCCGGCGCCAATATTGCCCGGGGGAGGAACGAGGCCATTCGCGCCGCGGCGCAAGAGGTACTGGCGATCACCGATGCCGGCTGCGCGCTCGCGCCGGACTGGCTCGAACGCATCACCGCGCCGCTGCTGGACTCGCCCGCGGTCGATGCGGTCGGCGGGGGATATGTGCTGACCGGGGAGAATCGTGTGCAGCGATGGACGCGCGCCGCATCGCTTCCGGTGGAGATGCAGGACCCCGAGATGTTCCTGCCGTCCTCGCGCTCGTTCGCGGTGCGTCGTGCGTCGATCGAGCGCGCGGGACTCTATCCCGAACAGCTGAGTTTCGCGGGGGAGGATACGGCGCTGGTGCTGCGCATGAAAGCGCAGGGCGCGCGTTTTGTCACCCGCTGGGATGCGCGCGTGTACTGGGACGTGCGTCCCACCCTCGCGGGATTTCTCCGTCAGCATTATCTCTACGGCCGCGGCGATGGCGAGGCACGCAGCAATGCGTCGCGCTATCGACGCACCGCGATCAAGTGGGGCGCGCTCGCCGTGCTGCCGTTCCTCGGTCTGCTCTCCCCCTGGCTCCTGTGTGCAGTTCCACTGGCGCTGTGGGCGAACGCGCGACGGCTGTGTCCGCTCTACGGTTGGCGCGCGCGTCCGTTTCCCGAGCGACTGGGCGGATACCTGTTCGTTGCGCTCAAGGAATGGAGCTTGTTCGTCGGCTATGTCGCCGGCCGGTGGCGCGGAATCCCGTCGCGGGGGCACGCATGAACCGAACGATGGCACGAAACCCGCATATCGTGCATGTGTTTTTCGGACAGGCGCGCAAGCTCTCTCCTCTCATGGCCGAGTTGCGGTCGTTCGCGCATGAGTTCCGTCAAACGCTGATCGTACCCGCCTACGACCAGGATCCGGACTATCTCGCGACGCACATACCGGAGGTGGAAATCCTATATCTGCGCATGCGTTCGCGGGAATGGAGCGCGCGACAGACCCCGTTTCTCAAACTGCTGCGTTTCAAGGAATTCATGCTCCGTGCGATGGCTGCCGTCCGGCGGACGCGCGGCGATCTTGTTGTGGTCCACGACATGCCCGCGGTGTTGCCCCTGCTTCCGCGACTGCTGGGTTCGCCGGATCGGGTGGTCTTTCATGCCCATGAACTTTGGACCGAAGCGGCGGAGAATCTCGCGCCGCTGCGTCCCGTCTGGCGTGTGCTCGAGCGCTTCACGGTCCGTCACGCGGCCCGCGTCATCGTACCCGAATCCAACCGGGCACGCATCGTGCACGAGGAGTACGGTGCGCCGCTGATGCCGGCGGTGGTGATGAACATTCCCCCGGCACCGCCGCCATATGAACGCGGTATGCTGCCGCGCGAATCTCTCGCGCTGCCCGGTGACGCGATCATCGTGCTGTATCAGGGCCTGCTCGGGGAGTCCCGCTGCATCGAGGAACTTGTCGCGGCATTGGCGCAGCTGCCGGAGCGTTTTCATCTCGTCTTGATCGGCGCGGGGGAGGAGGCGTTCATGACACGCCTGCGGGACGCCGCGCGGCACACGGCCGGCCGTCTGCACATTCTTGGCTGGATGCATCCGGAGGAATTGCGCGCGTTCACCGCCGCGGCCGACATCGGGGTGTTACTCTACCGCAATCAGGGCCGGAACAACTATTATGCGGCACCGAACAAATTGTATGAGTATCTTTTCTCCGGCCTCCCCGTGGTGTCGAGCGCCTTTCCCGGATTGCGGGATGCGATTGAAGGGGGCGGCTATGGCGCCTGCGCCGATCCGGCGCGGGCCGACGACATCGCCCGGGCCATCCTGCGTGCCGCGGAGATCGCGCCCGGTGCGGACATCGCGGCGCGCGCCCGCGCCACCTGGCGGTGGAGCGACCAGGCCGCCGTGCTTCTGACCGTGTACCAAGAACTCATGAACGCGCATCATGCACACTGATTCCCTCGTCTGTTTCGCCGGCAATGATTGGTGGCTGCACAACCCGTTGACGGAAAAGCAGTGGACGCGTTACCTCGCGCGGCAGGGCTGGACCGTCCTCTTCGTCAATAGCATCGGCGTGGGCTTTCCCGGCGCGGGTTCCCCCTTTATGTTCAAGCGCCTGTATCGCAAGGTGCGGAATCTGTTCGTCAACTGGTTGCGCCGTGACGAGGGGGTCTGGGTACTCACGCCCGTTCTGCTGCCGCTGTGGTCGGTGGGCTGGGTGCGACGGATGAATGTCTTTCTCATTACGCTGCAGGTGCGCTACGCGATGAAGCGCGCCGGGATGGCGCCGGGGATATTCTGGGCGGGGCTCCCCACGGCGGGGCTGCTGCGCCGTCACATCCCGCATCGCCATCTGGTCTACTACGTGCAGGACGACTATCCCTCCTACTCGAGTTTCGATCATCAGATGTTCATGCGCATTCACGACGATCATGACGACATGCTGCGCGCGGCGGATGTGGTGATCTGTGCGTCGATCGGACTCGCCGAGCGCGAGGTGCGGTTCGCCCGTCGGGTCGAGTACATCCCGCAGGGCGTCAATCCCGTGTTTCTCGAGGCCGATCTCGATGCATCCGTCGAGGTGCCGGAGAAACTGCGCGGCATTCCGCGTCCCATCATCGGCTACTGGGGCTCGCTCGAATCGTTGCATGATCGCGACACCATCCTCGCGCTGGCGAGAAAGCATCCCGAATGGTCCTTTGTCTTCTTCGGAAGAAAAATGACCGATGTGTCCGAATTGGAAGCCCTCCCCAATGTCCATTACCCCGGGTTCCTGCCGATCGAGGAGATTCCCGCGCACGGACGGCACTTCGATGTCGGCTTCATCAGCTTCAAGCAGACCGATTACACCATGTATGGCTGTCCGATAAAATTTCGCGAGTATCTGGCGCTCGGACTCCCCGTTGTCGCGCCGCATATCATCGAGGTCGAACGCGCGTATCCGGGAGAGGGGCTCACCGCGCGCACCGTGGATGAGTTCTCGGCGCGGTTCCGTGAAGCAATGGAGACCGACAGTCCTGAACGCCGCCGGCGCCGGCGTGCGCTGGTCGCCCGGGAAACCTGGGACGCCTCGTCCGAGCGCGTCCGTCATGTGCTGGTCGGTCTCCAGGAGGCCCGCTGATGTGCGGCATCGCCGGCATGCTCGGCGCGTGCGACGAGACCGCCGTGCGCACGATGACACAGATGCTGTGGCATCGGGGTCCCGATGACGGCGCGGTGTGGACCGGAACCGATGCAGGATTCGGACACCGGCGTCTGAAAATCATCGACCTCACCGACGCCGCGCGGCAACCGATGTGTTCGGAGGATGGCCGCGCCGTCCTGGTCTTCAACGGGGAAATCTTCAATTACCGTGAGCTCCGCGCCACGCTCGCCACGCGCGGGCACCGCTTCCGCACGACATCGGACAGTGAAGTGCTGCTGCACGCCTGCATGGAGTGGGGCGAGGATGTCGTCCGCCATCTGACCGGGCAATTCGCCTTCGCCTTCCACGATACCGCGCAACGCGCGACACTGCTTGTGCGCGATCATCTCGGCGTCAAGCCGCTGTATTACGCCGAGCGCGATGGCACGCTGTATTTCGCCTCCGAGGCGAAGGCGATCGCCGCGGTGCTCCCCGCGTCGCGCGTGCCACGCCTCGACATGCTCGCGCCGTTTGTCGCGTTTCTCTGGATTCCGGGCAACGAGACATTTTTCTCCGGTATCCATCGCCTGCCACCCGGCACGCGTGCGTGGTGGCGGGACGGACGGCTGCGTGTCGAGACGTGGTGGGATCCGGTCGCACGCTGGGAGGAACTGGCGCACGACAGCGATGGCGCGGATACCCGTACGGCGTCGCAACGGGGCGAGGAACTGCGGGAGCTGCTCGGGGAGGTGGTGCGGGATCAGCTTGTCAGCGACGCGCCGCTCGGACTACTGCTCAGTGGCGGGGTCGACTCGACCATCCTCCTCGCGGAGATGGCCGCGCTTGCGCACACGCCGAGGGCCTTCACCGCCACCTACGGCGCGATCAGCCGCGCGCGCGACGTGTTCGACGACGACCTGCCGTTCGCCCGCGCCGCGGCCCGGCATTTCGCGGCCGCGCTCACGGTCGAAACCCTCGAGGACGATCTTCCGACGCTGTTGCCCGCGGCGGTGTGGCACTGCGACGAACCGCTCGCCGATCCGACCATCGTCACGAATCTCGCGCTCACGCGCCGTGCCGGGCAGTCCCTGACCGTGCTGCTGACCGGGATGGGCGCGGACGAGATCTTCGCGGGGTATCCGCGCTATCCGGCCACGATGCTCGGCGAGTCGCTGCGCGCCGTCCCTGCGCTTTTTCCGAGAATGGCCCACGGCCTGCTCGGTGCCGCGCTGCGCGGCGGACTCGTGCCCATCGCGCGGGCACGGCGGCCACTCCAGTTGCTCACGCATCTGCATAAACCCTTTTCGGAGCGATATCTCGGATATTCCTCGTACGCCTCCACCGCGGAACTGCACTCCCTGCTTGCCGGCGACCTGCGCGACACCGCGACTGATCACACGATGTTCGCGTGGCACCGGGATGTCCTGCGGCGGACAGAGAACCTTTCTCCGCTGGCGCGTCTGCTCGCGACGGATCTCGTTACCTTCCTGCCGCGGCTCAATCTGGAGAACACCGACAAGACCGGCATGGCCAACGGCGTCGAGCTACGCGTTCCCTTCCTCGATCACCGGCTTGTCGAATTCGCGATGCGGCTGCCGGATGCGGACAAACTGGGCCGTGGCGATGTGCGCAAGGTGCTTTTGCGCGCGGCCTGGACCGGTCGCGTCCCGGAAGATATTCTCCACCGGGCAAAGACGGGATACAGTCCCCCCGTGCGCGGCTGGATTCGCGAGACACATCGCGCGTACATCCGCGACATCCTGCTCTCCGACCGGGCGGCGCAGCGCGGCGTCTTCACCCGATCCGCCATCGAAACGCTGTTCGAGGAAAACGACCGCGGCCGCGCCGATCATGCGCTACGGCTCTGGTCCCTTCTGGTCTTCGAGACATGGATGCGCGAATACGTCGATCGGCGGGACTGGCGTCCGGCGCATGATCCGGCCGCCCTCCCGCGTGTTCCCTCCGGGAGGATTCCGGTATGACGCTCCGACCAACCGCTCCACCGGGACGCACCATCCTGAAGATGCTGCTGATTGGTTTCGCGCTCGTGGGGAGCGTGGCACAGCTGCACGTCGGACTCGCCGACAATGGCGACTACACGCGGCTGATGGTGTGGATGACCTCGGGGCCGAGCGGCTTCGCCGAAAATTGGCCACCCGACGGGACGGTCGAGAACCACGAGCGTTTTTTCCGGCATCTGCCGGCCTTCTGGAAACTTGACTTTCCGCTGACGGCCCGCTGGTTCGGGTCGATCCTCCTGCTGTGGTTTCCGGGTGTGCTGCTCAACGTCCTGCTCTATTCTCCGCACACGTTGTATCTGCCGTTCATTTCCTTCGTCCCGCGGCTCGTGGTGCTCCTGTTCCTTTGGCTGTTGCTGCGATGGATCGACCGCGAGGGTGGCCGCGCCGCGCCGATGTTGTACATCGTGCTCGGCGTCCCGGTGGTGTTCATCGGATTTGACACGCATTACGTCGCCTATTTCAGCAGCCTCTTTCAGGAACCCGCGTCGCTGACCGGTCTGCTGCTGATCATCCTCGCCGCGGCGTGGTATGACAACCGCGACGACAGTCGCGCGCGGCCGTGGCTTTCAGCCGCCGCCGTGTTCTTCATGACCACCGCGAAACTCAGCAATATTCACTGGGCGCTGTTGGGCGGTCTGTTGCTCGTACCGTGGACCCCGGGCACCATCGGTCCGCGCCGTCGCGCGATGTACCTTCTTCTGATCGTCGTGGCCCCGGCTGGATTTTCCCTGCTGCAAGCCAGTCTCTATCACACGCGCACGGTCAACGCCTATCAGAGCATATACTGCGGATCGCTTGTCTTCAGCGAACGGCCGCAGGAACACCTCGACCGGTTGGGGATGTCCGATGGCGCTCGGTACATCGGTGTCCATGGCTTCTGCGACGCGGGGGAGGAGGCCATGCGGCGCTACCGTCCGAAACTGACGCATCGGGCCGTGCTCGACATCATCCTCCACGAACCGTCGGTCGCATGGGACATGCTGGTCTTCCCGGCCGATAGCATGCAGCGCAGCGAGCTGACGCATCTCTCGAAGCGAGTCCTGTACAATGAGCCGCATACACCGCGACCCTGGCCCGCCTGGCTTCCCGCCGCGGCTGCGTCGTCGTCGCCGCTCAATGCCTGGTCGCGACTCAAGCGCGCGGTTTTTCCCACCGGTGTACCGCTCGTGGTGATCCTGTTCCTTTTCGCGCTCCTCCCGTCCTTCGCCTGGAAGCACCATCGCCGCCTTCCACGCATTCTCGCGCGCACGGTATCGTTGCTCGCTCTCGCCGCGCTGGTGGAAATGTGGATGCAGATCTTCGGCGACGGCCAGCGCGATCTGATCAAGCATCTCTATCTCGCGAATATCTGCTTCGATGGCGCGGTGGTGGGGGGCGCGGCATTGCTGGTGAGTGTCGGGGTGGAAAGATGGAAAGATGGAATAATGGAATGATGACAGGATGGATGGAGCATATGGTGGTGGTGTTTCACTCACTGCGGTATTTACGGCCGTCGATGGTGTACTGGCGGGTGCATCGGACGGTGAAGGGAGCGGGAATACGGTTGCTCGAGCGGGCCGGATTCGCGCGCGCGGTGTTTGGACGTCCATTGCCCGCGGTCTCGGTCTCTCCCGTCCCGCGTTTGACGGGGCGCTATCACTGCGAGGACATCGATCTGACGGCGCGGCGTTTCAGCTTTCTGCGGGATGTGGAAACCATCCCGGTGGATCCCGCCGCGATGCGCGCCGCGGTGGCGCGCAAGCCATTGCTCTGGCAGTTTCATTTCGGATATCACGATTATCTTCTCGCAATTCTCGAATCCCGTGACAACGCGACGACCGCCACCGACGTACTCGAATTTCTCCAAGATTGGTCGACGGCCTTTCCCCTGCACGCCACGGGCGCGCGCACGAGCGCCTGGCATCCGTACGTGCTCTCGATCCGCATCGAAAGCTGGGTGCGGCTCGATGCGATGCTGACCGCGCGGGGCGTCACGGAAGTCGATCCGCGGTTGCGTTTGCTTCGGGACGGCGTCGAGCGCATGACGCGCGTGTTGCTCCGCAATCTCGAAAAGGGGACCATGGCCAATCACTTGCTGCGGAATGTGAAAGCGCTGGTGTTCGCCGGTCTCTACCTCGATCGCCGGACGGGCGCACGGGCGCGGCACATCGGATTGCGGCTGCTGGACCGCGAACTCGCCGAGCAGGTGCTGGACGACGGGGCGCACTTCGAGCGTTCGCCGATGTACCATGTCTCGGTGATGAACGATGTGCTGGACATGGCCGAGGCGATGCTGCTGTGCGGGACGTCCATTCCCGCGCGTCTCGCTACCGCCGCCGCGCGCATGACGACTTTCCTCGATCGCATGCGCCATCCCGATGGGGAAATCCCGTTCTTCAACGATTCCACCGGATCGTTTTTCCTGCGAACGCAGGAAGTGCTGGAGCGGGGCGTGAATCTCGGAGCGGAGATCTCCCCCAACGCCGTGCGGACGTATCCACCGGCGGCGGACGCGTCGTCACGCGGTCCCTCGTCACGGTCCGCCCGCCCGGGCGACCATCCTCCGGGTGACGGTGCGCGTCCCACCGGGGCGGTGGATCCCGCGCGCAGCTCCGGACTGCTTGTCGCGGAGACGCCGCGGGCGTGGCTGGTGATGGATGCCGGACTCGTCGGTCCGGATTATCAACCCGGGCATGCGCATTGCGACACGCTCGCGTTCGAGATGTCGATAGACGGGACGCGCGTTCTCACCGACACCGGGGTGTATCACTACCGCGAATCCCACGAACGCGCGTACTCGCGATCGACGGCGGCGCACAACACCATCGAGATCGATGGCGTCGAGCAGTCGGAGGTCTGGAAAAGCTTTCGCGTCGGTCGGCGGGCACGCACCGATGACATCGGACAGGAAACACGCGCGGGTGTCCACATCCTTCGCGGCACGCATGACGGCTACACGCGCCTGCGGGCCGGTCTCTTGCACGAGCGGGCGATGCTGCTCGCACCGGACTGGCTGCTCATTCTCGACTGGCTGCATGGCCGCGGGACGCATCGCTGGCGCGGCTTCCTGCATCTTCATCCGGAGGTGTCGCCGCGGGCGGAAGCCGATCCGTGCGCCTTCACCGCACGCAGGGGAGAAACGGAGTTGCGGATCCGATATCGTGGCGAGGGCGCGGCGCGGCGCTTCGCGTCGGAGTACTATCCGGCCTTTGGAGAAAAGCAACCGCGTGAGAGCCTTGTGTTCGAAGGAGAGTCCGACCTGCCACAATTGCTCGTGACCGAACTCGTGTTCGGTGCCGACGTACCGCAATACCGCATCGAAGGGATGCAGGTGGACGTCTCCGGTGTCGGGACGATTGCGTCCCGGCGCACGAAGCGGTAATTTCCGTGTTTCTCTCGCAACGGGTTCGGAGGTCGTGCAACGCATCGTCACGATAGCGATCATTCTCGGGATGCTGGGTGCCTGGGCAGGGCTGACCGGCGAACCGCTGTACGCGCAGGCGCGCTTCGACCGCATTGGCCTCGAGCAGGGATTGCCCTACAGTCGCGTGATCTGCCTGTTGCAAGACCGCCAGGGGTATATGTGGGTAGGTACGCGCGCGGGTCTCGGCCGCTGGGATGGGTACTCGATGACCGTGTTCCGCTCGAGTCCCGACGACAGCACGGCGCTCTCCAACCCGAATATCTGGGCACTGTACGAGGACCATGCCGGAACGATCTGGGTAGGCACGGAGGGAGGCGGGTTGAACCGGTACGACGCACGCCGCGACCACTTCACCCGCTACATGCACGATCCGCGGGATTCCTCGTCGCTCTCCCAGGATCGCGTCAGCTGCATCTTCGAGGATCTGGACCGGAATCTGTGGGTCGCGACCAGCGGGGGCGGTCTCGATCGATTCCATCCCAACACCGGCACATTCTCGCATCTCTACGGCGATCGTCAACCCTATCCCTGTGGGTGGGGAATCTACCAGCGCACCGTTCTTCCGCTCGATGATGGTCGCTTTCTCCTGACCAGCGTGGGCGCGGGCGCCGCCGTCCTCGATCCGCTGACATCTTGCGCGACACGCAATTTCCTCGGCACGAATATCGACCGCATCGGCTGTCCCAACATCCTCGATGTCCTGCGCGACTCCCGCGGCGGCTTCTGGTTCGCGACATCGGAGGGACTTGTCCGCTTGCTCCCGGAGTCGTCCAGTTTTGTTCATTACCCCATCGTTCCCGGCGGCACGATCGGCACCAGCGACCGCGATATCTACGATATTTTCGAAGACAGCCGCGGGCTGATCTGGATCGGGACCGGAGCCGGGCTTGATTTGTATGATCCCGTGCGGGATCGCTTCACGCATTACTATCACGACCCGCTCGATCCGTATTCCCTGGCCGACAATGTCGTCTACGTCATCCGTGAGGATCGTGCCGGCAACGTCTGGGTGGGGACACAGCGCGGCATCAGCGTGATGACCTCGCGCAATCTCGAATTCGAGCATTACCGGCACACGCTCGCGTCCGGAAGCCTCGTCCATGACGACGTCACCGCGCTCGCCGAGAGCAGGGACGGTTCGATTTGGATCGGTACCTTCGGCGGCGGGATCTGCCGCTTCAATCCCCGCGGCGGGATTTTCACCGTGCCGCCCCAGTCAGAACTCAGCGAGCGACGCGTGTATTCACTGCTGGAGGATCGCACAGGGGTGCTCTGGGCGGGAACCTACGGCGGCGGATTGAACCGCTATGACCCGTCGAACGGAACATGGACCGTGTTTCGTGCCAGTCCGAACGACTCGACAGGACTCACCCACAATGACATTCACACCCTGTTGCAGGACCGCGGTGGACGGATCTGGATCGGGACCAATTCCGGCGTCAATCGTCTCGATCCCGCCACCGGGAGGTTCACGCCGTTCCTGAGTGATTCACTCAGCCTGTTGCAGCATCAGGTGCGCGCGCTGCATCACGACGGCCGGACGCTGTGGGTGGGGAGCGTGGGCGGACTGTACCGCATCGATCGCAGCGGCGCCGTCGTGCGCGGCAGTCCGTCATCCGATGCACCGGGCGGACCCTTCCGACAGCACATTTCGTCGATCATCGGCAGCGGTGACGGAACGTTGTGGATTGGCACGCTCGGGGCGGGATTGTACGAACTCGACACGAAACGCGGGGAGTGGAAGCGCTACACCATCCGACACGGTCTATCCAGCGACGCGGTCACCGCGATGTTCATCGACCGGCGCCGGCAACTGTGGATCACCACGCATGGCGGTCTGAGCGCGATCGACCTGCGCAGCGGCGAGATCCGTCGTTATGACACGCGCGACGGGCTGATCAACATCCAATTCAATCCCGGTGCGGCCCTGCGTTCGTCGGATGGCACACTGTATTTCGGTGGCACGAACGGCTTCACCGTCCGTTCCGCCTCGCCACCCGATGGACAACGACTTCCTCCGCCGGTGGTGCTCACGGAACTTCGCATCTGGAATACTCCCGTCGTTGTCGGCGGGGGGGACGGCGTTCTCACGCAACCACTCGCCATGACCCGTCGCATCACGTTGCCGCACGATCAGAACATGATCACGATCTCCTTCGCCGCGCTCGATTTCACCGCGCCCGCGCGCAACCGCTACCGGTACTACCTCGAAGGACAACAGGAGCAGTGGATCGATGCGGGGAATTCGCGGACCGCGACGTTCACGAACATCAGTCCGGGCGAATATGTGTTTCATGTCGTCGCCGCGAATCCCGCCGGGATCTGGAACGAGGAGGGTGCGACGTTGGTCATCGTCGTCGAACCACCGCTGTGGCGGAGCGTCTGGGCCTATCTTCTGTACCTCGTGGTCGGCGTCGGACTGATCGGGCTGCTCGTGCGCATCCGCGTCCATCGCGTGCGTCTGCAGGAGCAACTCGAGCGCGAGCGACTCCAGGCCGAGCAGCTGCAGGAAGTCGATCAGCTCAAATCCCGTTTTTTCTCGAACATCTCGCATGAATTCCGCACGCCGCTGACGCTGATTCTCGGACCCGCGGGACAGATCGCCGAGCGGGCGGAGGACGGATGGACGAGGAAAAAAGCCGGCGTGATCTCCGTGCATGCCCGCCGCCTGTTGCAGTTGGTGAACCAGATTCTCGATCTCTCGCGCATCGATGCCGGAAAAATGGAGTTGCAACTCCGACATGAGGATATCGTTCCCCTCCTCCGCGGCGTGTCCGCCTCCTTCGCCTCGCATGCGGAGGAACGCGGCATCCAATTCCGCTTTTCCGCGCCCACGGACGCCGTCCTCCTGCCGCTCGACCGCGACGCGATCGAGCGCATCCTGGTCAATCTGCTGTCAAACGCCTTCCGCTTCACCGAAGCGGGTGGGGAAATCGCCGTCGTCGTGGCGCGGGAGGAATACCGTGCCACGAGCGAGTCTCCCCCCGCATTTCGGGTCAGTGTGACGATCAGCGACAGCGGATGCGGTATCCCCGCCGAGCGGCTCCCGTATGTCTTCGACCGCTTTTATCGCGCGCACGAGCATTCGGGCAGCGGCACGGGCATCGGGCTCGCGCTGGTCCGTGAATTGGTGGCACTGCATGGCGGTACGATCGATGTCCGCAGCCGAGAAGGATCAGGCACCACCTTTCGCATCGCGCTTCCCTTGCCCGCGGTCGAAGCCGCGCCCACCGGTATCGACGCCGTGGTCCAGTCGGCCACTCCCGCGGGCCGGACGGAAGAACTCCTGGCCACGGGAGTGTCCGCCGCCGTGGAATCAGAACATGAGAGTATATACTCCGATATGACGGTCGATGCCTCGGCGCCGTTGGTGCTGCTCGTCGACGATCATGCCGACCTGCGTGCGTACATGCGCGACATTCTCGTCCCACGCTATCGCGTGCTCGAGGCCGCCGACGGGTCCGATGGCGCGGCGCGCGCCGCCGCCGCGCAACCGGATCTGATCATCAGCGACGTGATGATGCCGGTGATGGATGGCTACGGACTGTGCCGGGCGATTCGTGGCGCGTCGGAAACCAGCCATATTCCGGTGATCCTGCTCACCGCCCGCGGAGACGAACGCAGCCGGATGCTCGGTCTCGAGGAAGGCGCGAACGAATATCTCACGAAGCCCTTCGATCCGGACGAACTGCTGTTGCGCGTGCGGAATCTCATTGCCTTGCGCCAGGCCCAGGCCGCGCAATTTGGCGTGGCGGACGGGTTCCGCCTCGATCCGAAGCAATACGTCTCGCGTGACCAGGAATTCCTCGACCGCGTGATCGCGCTGGTGGATGCCCATCTCACCTCCGAGAATCTGAGTCCCACCCTGCTCTTCGAGGAAATCGGCATGAGCCGCAGTCGTTTCGAGCGCAAGCTCAAGGCACTCACCGATATGTCTCCCGCCCGTTTCATCCGCGGTGTTCGTTTGCGCCGCGCCAAGGAGATGCTCGAGCAGGGCGCCGGGAGCATCGCGGAAATCACGTTCGGAGTGGGTTTCGGCAGCCAGGCCTATTTCACGACCTGCTTCCGCGAGGAATTCGGCTGTACGCCCGGCGAATTCCTTCGCAACCGGTAGGCGCTCGCGCCGATGCGCTCGCGCCGATGCGCTCGCGGCCTTCGGGCGTCTCGCGCGCCATGCGCCGCTGCGTGGCGCGCAGGAAGCCAACAACGGTGATTCGCAATCAACCTGACATCCATGGGGCCACCATGCACGTTCCCATCAATCTCGCTGACAAACTCTCGCGATTTTCCGATCACTGGCAGCTGCGGGTGGTGGCGGAGCTGAATGATTACCAGGTCAAGCTGGCGAAGATCGAGGGGGAATTTGTCTGGCACCGGCATGACGACACCGACGAACTTTTTTTCATCGTCGCCGGCGAACTCGTCATTGAATTTCGTGATCGAAGCGTGACACTCGGGCCGGGGGAGATGATGGTCGTGCCGCGCGGGGTCGAACATCGCCCCGTTGCACGCGCCGAGTGTCACATCATGCTGATCGAGCCACGGGGTGTGATCAACACCGGCGACGCGGGTGGCGCGATGACGGCGTTGAATGATCTCTGGATTTAGGAAGGGAGAGGGGGTGGGGTAAGGAATGTCGCCACCCGCCGACAGCCAACGTAGCCAAAACGCGTCGGATTGATCAAATTTTGAAACAATACGACCGGATTCTGAAAGAACTCACCCACCCGAAATCGCCATATTTGCAGTGCTGATCGTGCAGAGAGGAACTGCATGCCGCAAGATGACGCGAGTGATCCGTTTCTGGGTCATCGGGTGCCGGGGGGCCTCGGACGCGTGTCGACCACGGTGACGATCAGTGACCCATGGGTCCCGCGCAGGTAGAGCCGCCGACGTTGGCGTGCGCGAATGAGAGAGAGCCGGTGGAGTTGGAGCGAGGGACACTGGAGGAGCGAGGGAAACGGAGCGGGAAGGAGGGGTTTGCCTGATGGAGCGGGGGAGCAGTCCCTGTCGGAGCGGATCATGTTTTTGGTCCTATTCCGGCAGGGATTGCTGTATGTCTCGATCCGATATCCCGAGATATTCTTCCCGCCTGGCGGAGAGCGTGGAGGGGAGTGGGGGGATTCCCGGTATTCCAGGGGCTTGAATCCCAGCCCGAGATTTCATAGCATTGTGGCGGTGAGCCTATACCGTGCACCACCCATCCCGGGAGGAAGTGGGAGGATGAAGGAGTGTGCCGTGGCAAGCGAACAGCTGTTTTTCGATCGAAACGAGAACGCATACGGTCCCGCACCCGCATGTTTTTCCGCGCTGCGGGACGTGGAGACCTCGCGCCTGAGCATGTATTCCCGCGATTTCGAACGGGGGGTGTCCTCGCCGCTCAGTGAGCGGCTGGCACGGGATTTTGGCGTCGCGGAATCCTCGATCCTTCTCGGCTACGGCGCCGAGGACATTCTCAAACAAACCGTCCATTGTTTTCTCGGCGCGGGGGCGCGCATCCTCATCCCGTCGCATTCGTGGTGGTATTATCAACGTCTCGCGGGCGAGGTCGATGGCGTCACGGTCGAATATCCAATTCTCGAGCACGGCGACACCTTCGCCTACGACATCGATGCCTTGTTGCGCGTGCATGACGCCGAGCGACCGTCGGTTGTCCTCCTCAGTTCGCCCAACAATCCGACAGGCAATGCCCTCGCGCATGATGATCTTCTCCATGTTCTGCGGCGGATGAAGGATACCGTGGTCGTCCTCGACCAGGCGTACTGGTCAAACGCCATGGCCGACGATGCCGTGATTGCGTCACTGCATCGCGAATTTCCTTCCCTGATGATGATCCGTACCTTCTCGAAATACTACGCCCTCGCGGGTGTGCGCATCGGTTTTGCCGTGCTGGGCGAGCGGCTGGGAACGCTCTCCCGTTTCGGTGCCCGCTACCTGGGATACCACCGTCTTTCGGAAATCGTCGCGCTCGCCGCGCTTGATTCCCCCGGGTATTATCGCGACATCGCCCGGCACATGGCAGCTGATCGGGAGATGTTCGCCCGCGTGCTCGGTGCACTTCCGGGATTCACGGTGTATCGCTCGGAGGCGAATTTCATTCTGGTGAAAATCCCGGAAGATCTGTATGCCCCGTTGAAGGAGGAGCTCACGCGTCGGGGGCTGATCGTGAAATTCATGAACGAGCCGCGTCTGCATTCGCACATGCGGATCACGCTCGGGACGCAGGAGCAGAATCGTCAGCTGGCCACGTCGATCGTCGGATTCGTCGGCCAGAAGGCGGTGGCATGAGCTGGCGTGCGGAGTACCGTGCCTCGCTGAAGATGATCGAGGTCGAGGAATTCTTCGATCTGATTTTCTACCGTCCCTTGGCATTTCTCGTTGTCAAGACCATCGCCCGGACCTCCCTCACGCCCAACCAGGTGACGCTCATCGCGATGGTGGTGGGCATTGTCGCGGGCGTATGCTTCGCCGTGGGGACACCCGGGGCATGGATCGCGGCCGCGCTGCTGCTGGTCGTGTACGACGTGCTCGATTGCGCCGATGGTCAGCTGGCGAGGTTGAAGAACAACGGCACGCGTATCGGACGCATCCTCGACGGCTTCATCGATTACATCGTCTCCGTCGCCGCGTACGTGGGCATCGGGATTGGCTTCGCGAGCGCGTCGGATCAACCGCTGTTCTGGTGGGTGATGCTCGTCGCCGCCGGCGCGAGCTACGCCGTGCACGCCGTGCTGGTGGATTACTATCGCAATCGCTTCCTGGACGTCGTGCTCCAGCGGCGCAGCACCTTCGACGCCGACATCGCCGCGTTCGAGCAAGACTACGCGCGGATGCAGCGGGAGGGTGGCCACATGGTCGAGCGTCTTCTCATCGCCGTCTATCTCGTCTATTCGCGCGTGCAGCGGCGGATGACGTCCGGAGACAGGCCGCACGGGCATCTCGCCACGGCGGATCCGACCACGTACTATCATCGCAACCGTGTCGTGCTCCGTTTCTGGTTGCTGCTCGGTCCGACCACGCAGATCACCGTTCTCGTGATCTGCGCACTGATCGGACGGTTTGACGTCTATGTGTTTGGTCTCGTCATCGTGGGGAATCTCTGGGCGCTCGTGCTGTTGCCCTTCCAGCGCCGCATCGACCGTCAGCTGAAGACGCGGCATGCCGTGGAGATTGTCGAATGAGTATTTCGGAGAAACGCATGCGTGAATCCGAGAAGTTGGGGACGGGCCGTTCGTCGCGCACGGCGGTGATTCTCGCCGCGGGCATTGCCTCACGGTTGCGTCCCCTCACCGACCACACGCCGAAATGCCTGCTCGCCCCGGGAGGCAAGCGCATCCTCCACCGCACGATCGCGTCGCTACACGCGAACGGCATCATGCGGGTTGTCATCGTGACCGGCTATCTCCACACGCTGGTGGAGGAGTTCGTCCGCCGTCACTGGTCCACCCTCGAGGTCATCTTCGTCCACAATCCCGACTACGCATCCACGAACAACATTCACTCACTCTGGCTCGCGCGCGATGCGGTGGGGACGGATGAAATGCTCCTGCTTGACAGCGACATCCTGTTTCATCCCGGTATCATCGCCGCGCTGCTCGACGCGCCGCATGCGGACTGCATCGCTCTCAACACCGCGCACCCGGTGGGCGAGGAGGAAATCAAGGTGCGGCTCGACGGAGACGGAGGCCGCATTCTCGCCATCAGCAAGACCGTCCCCGTCGCGGAAGCGGCGGGAGAATCGATCGGGATCGAACGCTTTTCGCCGACCTTCACCGCGCGGTTGTTCATGGTGATCGAGGAGATGGTACGGCGGGAAGGGCGGTCGGATGTGTTTTACGAAGCGGCCTTCGAGCGCGTGATCGCCGCGGGGCGACCGCTGCACGCCGTGGACATCAGCGCATGGCCCTGCATGGAACTCGACACGGTCGAGGATTTCCGGCGCGCCGAGCGCGAGATTATTCCGCTGCTGGATGCGGACGGTCGCGTCGTCTGACCCCGGATCGTCCATTCCATCCGCCGCACCGCGCCGGCGAAGCGGGGGCATCGTCGACCCCTGAGGTAAATATTCTTCCCCTGTCGGGGAATGGTGGCAATGGCGAGTACCGGGTTTTATATTGCGATGTTCATCACCATTTATTTCATCGTTTGCACAGGAGACATCGCATGGCAACCGTGAACGTGTATCTGAACTTCCCCGGAAACTGCGAAGAAGCGTTTCTATTCTATAAAAGCGTCTTTGGCGGTGAATTCCCCTATATCGGCCGGTTCAAGGACATGCCGCCGCAGGAGGGAATGCCGCCCCTGCCCAAGGAAATGGAGAACTGGATCATGCACGTCTCCCTTCCCATCAGCGCGGAGACGACGTTGATGGGAAGCGATACCGGCGGCGAGTGGGCGCCGGCCTACGTGCAGGGCAACAACTTCTCGATCTCGGTCAACACCAAGGATCAGGCCGAGGCCGCGCGTCTCTTCGACGGACTCGCCAAAGGCGGCACCGTGGTCATGCCCGCCGGTCCCACCTTCTGGAGCCCGTATTTCGGCATGCTCACCGACAAATTCGGGGTCAACTGGATGGTCAGTCTCGAAGGCGAACAGCAGATGTGATCCCGCGGCCCCGCCCCGTTCCCGCGGCCCCGCGCCGTTCCATCGCAGGAGAAATCCTCGTGAAGACGTTTCTGGCTTTGTGTATCCTCCTGCTGGGTCCGGCATGCTGCCGGGCCCAGTCCGGGGACGCGGAATTCAACCGCATCCTCAAGGCAGCAATCGAGCGAAACGACCGTACGCGGACCATGAAGCTCTCGGTCGCGACGCGGATGTGTCTTGCCGGATCAACGGATACAGCAGTCTCGAATTATTATATCGTCATGCAGCGGGCCCCTGATCTCGGGATCGGATTTCAGCTCTACAGCTTCACCACGGGCGGGCTCTACACACTCTATGACGGTGTGCGTTTGCTGAAAGGATATCCCGAGACAGGGAGGATGACCGAGTATCGGAAGGGGAGCATCCCGAGGCAGGAACTCTTGCGTGATCTCGCGCAGTGGGATCTGCTCCCGCGTCCCGCCAGCGACCATGTCCTGACGACCATGACCGAGGACTGGACGATCAAAAAGAAAGCAGTTCGTTACGACGTGAGCGGGGAAGACTCCGTGATCATCCTCGCCGTGGACAGGTACGGTCGAGGTCAGGTCACGGGCTCCCATCTCGAATGCCATCTGCGCACATTCGACTTGCTGCCAATCCGTTGCGTTTCGAGACTCGACATCGAGATTCTCGGCCAGCAATACAGCGACGTCACAATCAGCCATGCCGCTGTCGATGCGGAAGTGGAGCAAGGTTTGTTCACTGGCGCCACGCTCCCGGAGGACGTCATGTTCTATCCACCTCCCGTGAAACCGGAAACACCACCCCCGTTACAGCCAGGTGTCACTGCCCCCGATTTCACCGCGGCCACCGTTCGTGGCGATACGATGCGTCTTTCGGATTTACGGGGAAACGTCGTGCTGCTTGATTTTTTTTACTCGACCTGTGGTCCCTGCATGAGCGCGATCCCGAAGCTCGTCGCATTGCACGAAGAATTCGCCGATCGCAATGTGGTGATTCTCGGTGTCGATCCATTCGAAACCCCGGAAACCAAGACGCTGCAGCGGCTCATCGAAAAGCGGGGCGTGTCGTATGCAGTGACGTTTCCTCCGCAGGAAATCCTCTTCGATTACAAGGTCAGCGGTTTCCCCACGCTGATAATCCTCGGCCGGGACGGCGTCATCCGCTCCACCCATGAAGGGTATTCCGAGGAGGATTCGCTCTCCGACTGGCGCCGCGAAATCGAGGCGGCGCTGGGAGAGTGAGCCACGCCGGCACTCGGGAATATTCCGCATCCATTCATGAAATCAGGCAATGATCATGATCGACAGCACCCGACCCCTGTATCGACCCGAATTTCCGCGATCCAACTCCTATGATCCGGAATGGGTGATGACCCATCAGATGGGACCGAACGCGCTCTGGCTGATGGAGTGGCTGACGGAGGGCATGCGGCTCGCACCGGGCATGCGCGTGCTCGATCTCGGGTGCGGCAAGGCGCTGACCAGCATCTTCCTCGCGAAAGAGTACGGGGTGCAGGTGTGGGCGGCGGATTTATGGATGTCGCCCGATCACAATTTCCGGCGTGCGACGGAGGCCGGCGTCGACCACCTCGTGTTTCCGCTCAAGACCGAGGCGCATGCCCTGCCGTTCGCGGAGGGCTTCTTCGACGCGGTGGTGTCGGTCGATGCCTATCAGTATTTCGGCACCGACGAACTCTACCTCGGCTACCTCGGCCGCTTCGTACGGCCGGGTGGAGAAATCGGCGTCGTCGCCGTGGGATTCACGCAGGAGGTCACCGAGGTGCCTCCGCATCTCCTGACGCCGCAGTCCAACGGCAAGGTGTTCTGGGAAGACGGATGCTGGAGCTTCAAAACCGCCGCATGGTACGAGCGCCTGTGGAAGCGTTGCGGCATGGTGCATGACGTCCGCACCGACACGCTCCCTGATGGCTGGCGGCACTGGCGCGATTTCGAACGCGCGCTCGCGGTGGCGGGAAAAAGCATCTTCCCCTCCGACGCGGAAGTGCTCGACGCCGACGGGGGACGCTTCATCGGCTTCGTCCGCGCCCGCGCCCGCCGCGGGGATTCCTCGACGATGAATCTCTACGACCCCGCGCTCGGCGCGACGGTGGGCGTGGACCGCTGATCGAGCCGGGAACTTTTCGTCGCGCCATATTTGTTTTAAGTTTGAAGCAATATATGCAATCCATCAAACATTCAACAGACAGGCGGATAGTATGGCACAGACAACGTGGAAGCTCGATCCCTCGCACAGCGAACTGCTTTTCAAGGTGAAGCATCTGATGATCACGAACGTGAAGGGAGAATTCCGTGCGTTCGACGCCCAGGTGGTCACCGACGGCGATGATTTCGGGACGGCCTCGGTCACGATGGACATCGATCCCGCATCGATTTTCACCAATAACGACGACCGTGACGCGCA
>JAVFAS010000052.1:0-3934 GCA_034002405.1 Bacteroidota bacterium
GCCGTCGCTAATCGCAATGGAAGGGGAAAACACCCAGTCGCGTTATATCGCGCAGCAGGTGCTCGAGCTGCGGGAGGAAGGTGTGCCGCTCAAGGAAATCTCCGTGCTCTTCCGCGCGGGCTATCATAGTTTCGACCTCGAGATCGAACTCGCGCGGTATAACATTCCCTACGTGAAATACGGCGGACTCAAGCTGATGGAGACCGCGCATATCAAGGACATGCTCGCATACTTGCGCGTGATCGAGAATCCGAAGGACGTCGTCTCCTGGACGCGCATCCTGCTGCTGCTCGACGGCGTGGGTCCCGTCAGCGCCGAGCGTCTCACCGACGAAATCACCCGTGGCGTGAATCCCCTCGCCGAATCCGCCACCGAACGTCTCGCGCAGCTCGTGCGCGGGGCGGAGCTACCGGTGCTGCTCGACGTGCTGCGGGAAGTGGCGCCCGAGCGCATCGCCCCGGGCGATAAAACCGAGCGGCTGCTCCGATATTATACACCAATTCTGAAAGCGCGCTACGACGACCATCCCAAGCGGCTCAAGGACCTCGAGATGTTCCAGACCATCGCCGAGCGTTACGGCCAGCTTTCCATCATGCTCACCGACATGGCCCTCGAGCCGCCGAACGAGAGCGTCGAGGACATTCTCCCCGAGGGACACGAGGACGAATTCCTCACGCTCTCGACCATCCATTCCGCCAAGGGACTCGAGTGGAACACCGTCTTCGTCATGTACCTCGTCGACGGCCGTTTCCCCGTCACCGCCGCCGCCGACAGCTTCGAATCTATGGAAGAAGAACGCCGGCTCTTCTACGTCGCCTGCACCCGCGCCAAGCAGCGCCTCTACCTCACCTATCCCACCAACATCTTCGACCGCGCCACCGGTACCGTCCTCAGCAAGCCCTCCCGCTTCCTCGACGGTATCCCCGACCAGCTCATCGAGGGGTATGTGGTGGAGAGGGAGGAGGATTGACCGGCTGGCGTGGCTGGACGTTCGAAGCATGATTGCCGGGTCAGGCAGTCCATGGGAGAGCGGAGACAATGGGTCGTTCAACGGAACACCGCGAGGGGAGTTGCATTCGCGGGAAGTATTCAATACGTTGCCCGGCGCCAAGGTGGCAGGGGAATCAATGACCGACAGGATCTCAGGAAGAACGCATGAAGAACAAGATGTTTGCAGCGTTGACAGGCGATTTGGTGAATTCATCCATGCTCACCACTGGAGAGAGCCAAATGGCCATGCGTTGGCTGAGAGAAGCCGCAATGAGATTCGCGATCCTGTATCCCGGAAGCATTGAGGGAGGAATGGACACGTTTCGCCATGATAGTTGGCAGGTCTTGCTTGCACGACCTTCATTGTGCTTGCGTCTTGCCTTATACTTGCGAACGGCAATCAAACTTCATTCAGACAAGAAAACCAGGTATGACACCCGCATATCCATCGGTCTTGGTGAGGTGGAGTCGATTGCGGAATCCAGAATATCCGATTCGCGTGGAAAGGCGTTCACCATTTCCGGAAAGAACCTCGATGCCATGGCCCGAAACCGGCTGGTATGCCAGGCACAGGATGAGGAGTCGATCGGCTTCTCCTTGTTCAGCCGTACCGCCGTGCCTCTGCTTGATTGTTTGGTGCTGGATTGGACACCCACGGAAGCGCATGCTGTCCATGGAGCAATTGAAGGGCGCACGCAAGAAGAAATCGCTCAGCTTCTTCCGCCGAATCCACGTACCGGCAGGGCTGTGACCCGGCAGGCTGTATCGGACTCGTTGGAGCGCGCGTACTGGGGCACGGTTGAGGACGTACTGAACTTCATCGAAAACGAGAGCAAGCTCTGGGGCTTGCAGTGATCGAGCGCAAGCCCTGGAGTTTGCGTTCTCGAGTTGCAAGTTTCTGCCGTGACTGATCAGGAAAAATGAATATGGAAAAAGCAGTTGCTGTCCTTATCGCAGCCCATTTTCTTGGGGATTTCCTGTTTCAAACCGACTGGCTGGTTGACCGCAAGAAACGGCTGCCTTTCATGTTCGTTCATTGCTTGATTCATGCAGTGCTCGTGTACGTCATGTATCAAGAATGGGCGAACTGGCAGCTTCCGGTGGCGATCCTGTTCCTTCACATGACGATTGACAAGGTGAAACAGGCTTGGACCTCGGATACCGCGGCATCCTTTGCGTGGGATCAGGCCGCACATATTCTCGGCCTGATCGGAGTTGGGTGGCTATTCCTGAACATGGGCTGGCAACCACCATTTCGTGGGTTTGGCTATGTGTGGCTGATCGGGTTTGCCGGGTTCATCGCGACTGTACGAGGAAGCGGATATTTCATCGGAAGAGTCGCGGAATGGATCAAGAAAAAGAACAGCCTGGAAATCGACGGGCTCGAAAATGGTGGCGCCATGATCGGCGAGATGGAACGTGCGCTGATTTTTCTGTTGATTTTCATCGGCCAGCCCGCGGGAATCGGTTTCCTGGTTGCCGCCAAGTCCATCTTGCGTTTTGAGGAAGCCAAGAAGCAGAAACTGGCGGAATATGTGCTTATCGGCACACTTCTGAGTTTTTCGCTTGCCATTGCCATTGCGACCGCCACTCGATTCGTTATGAAATTATAGGTCGAAATTGATCCAGGAAATACCCACCTCAGATGCTCCGATGGAGCTGCTGCTCATCGCCGATCCCTCGGAAGACAACATCCGCTCCTATCTTCCGGCGTCGCGGTGCTTCGTTGTCTCGAGCGAGGCGGTGGTGCGTGGCGCTTGCGTCGTGCTGCCACGCGGGGCGGACGTGTACGAACTCATGAGCATCGCGGTGGATCCCGCCCACCAGAAGTCCGGATACGGCACGGCGCTGTTGAAATGGGTGATCGAATGCTACCGCAACGCCGGCGCGCGGTGCCTCGAAGTCGGCACCGGCACGTTCGGCTATCAGCTCGCCTTCTACCAGCGCCATGGTTTCCGGGTAACGCGCATCGACCATGACTTCTTCGTCAACAACTACCCCGAGCCCATCTTCGAGGACGGCATACAGCTCTTCGACATGCTGCGTCTCGCGCTGTGGTATTCGGGCAGCGTTGACTGACTATTCGCTTGACGGGGGGTGGATGTCTGGTCGTGAATAACTCTCGTCATCCCGAGTAGACGTACGCCGGAGGCGTACGTCGTAACGAGGGACCGTGCCTCGATACGTCGTCCCGCTTCGCGGTCCGACTACTCTGCATGACGGGGGGAGATGTCTAGTCGTGAATAACTCTCGTCATCCCGAGTAGACGTACGCCGGAGGCGTACGTCGTAACGAGGGACCGTGCCTCGATACGTCGTCCCGCTTCGCGGTCCGACTACTCTGCAAGATGGGGGGAATGTCTGGTCGTGAATAACTCTCGTCATCCCGAGTAGACGTACGCCGGAGGCGTACGTCGTAACGAGGGACCGCTAATTCTCTTGATTGTTATCCCTTATCGACATTCCTTCCATGCTTCCAATGTCCTATTGCAGGGAGCAGCAATGAAGGAATCATGGGTGTACATCCTCGAGTGTCGCGACGGGTCTTACTATACGGGTTGTACGACAAATATTGAGCAGCGTTTGGCGCAGCACGAAGCTGGCGTCTGCGATGGGTACACCTCGAAACGTCTGCCCGTGAAGCTCGTCTGGACAGCGCATTTCTCGGATATCAGGGATGCTATTTCCGCGGAAAGGAGACTGAAGAAGTGGAGTCGGAAGAAGAAGGCTGCGTTGATTCGTGGGGATATCGATGCGCTTCGCAGACATGCGAAGAAAACTTTTTAACTGCCGTCCCTCGTTACGCCGACGCTTCGCGTCGGCTACTCGGGATGACGGGTTGGTATCGGCTACTCGGGATGACGGGTTGGTATCGGCTACTCGGGATGACGGGTTGGTATCGGCTACTCGGGATGACGAAGTGTGGTGACCCTCCGCTCGGTGTA
>JAVFAS010000052.1:4034-5788 GCA_034002405.1 Bacteroidota bacterium
TCGGCTACTCGGGATGACGGGTTGGTATCGGCTACTCGGGATGACGGGTTGGTATCGGCTACTCGGGATGACGGGTTGGTATCGGCTACTCGGGATGACGAAGTGTGGTGACCCTCCGCTCGGTGTACGTATCGAGATCCTCGAGCAACCGAACCCGCACGGACTGCCGCACGGAGACGGTGTAGCGGGTGGCGTCGAGGTAGATGCGGTCGAGGATGGCGACCCCGTGGGACTCGAGGACGTGATGCACCTGGCTGGTGACGTCGTAGGGGAAGTCGAGGATGAGGGTGTCGGTCAGGTAGCGGCGTTCGATGGCGCAGCGGGCGAGCACGGCGTCGGCGGCGTCGGTGTAGGCGCGGGCGAGTCCGCCGACCCCGAGTTTCGTGCCACCGAAATAGCGCACGACCACGATGCCCAGATCGGTCAGGCCGAGACGGTCGATGGATCCGAGAATGCGCTTGCCGGCCGTGCCGCTCGGCTCGCCGTCGTCGCTGTAGCGGAATTCCGTACCCTCATATCCGAAACGCCAGGCGAAACAGTGGTGGGTGGCGTTGTAATGCTCTTTCCGCAGGGACTCGAGCGCGGTGGTGAAGGTCGCGGCGTCGGCGCAGGGGATCGCGTAGGATAAGAATCGCGAACCGACTATCTTGATTTCGCTCTCCTCGCGCGCCGCGATGGTGCGGTAGGAATCATTCGCGTCGGCGTCTTGTTGCTGTTCGATGTGCGGCATGCTGCTGCTGGTTACTGGCACGGCATCTGGAACAAGGTACTGAATCCCCGGGAGGTCTTCCAACGATGAACATCGGCATTACCTGTTATCCCACCTACGGCGGCAGCGGCGTCGTGGCCACCGAACTTGGTCTGGCGCTGGCGGATCGCGGTCATGAAGTGCATTTCATCACGTATGACCGGCCGTTCCGCCTGGACCATTTTCACGACCGCGTCTATTTTCACGGCGTGGAGACGAGCAATTACCCGTTGTTCGAATTCGACATGTACACGCTGGCGCTGACCAGCAAGCTGGTGGAGGTGGTGGAATACCAGAAGCTCGACATCCTGCACATGCATTACGCCATCCCCCACGCGGTGAGCGCCTATCTCGCGCGGCAGATCCTCGGACAGGACAATATCAAGACCGTCACCACGCTGCATGGCACGGATTCGACGCTGGTGGGACTCGAACCGTCCTTCCTCCCCCTGATGCGCTTCGCCCTGCAGCACAGCGACGGCGTGACGGCCGTCTCGCGCTTCCTGCGCGACAAGACGCTGAGCACGTATCAGCTGGACATGGACATCGAGGCCATCCCCAATTTCATCGACACCGAGGTCTATGCCCCGCGTCCCTCCTGCAAGTACCGCGAACTGTTTTCGCCCAATGGCGAGAAGGTGATCGTGCATACCTCGAATTTCCGTCCCGTCAAACGCGTGCAGGATGTCATTCGTACCTTCGAAAAGGTGAAAAAACAGCTCCCCGCGAAATTGCTGCTGATCGGCGATGGTCCCGAACGAACGGATTGCGAGGCGCTCTGCCGCGAACTCGGGGTGCAGGACGATGTGCGCTTCCTCGGCAAGCAGGACGCCCTCGTCGATATCCTCGCGGCCTCGGACCTGTTCATGCTGCCCAGCCAGTCCGAAAGCTTCGGCCTCTCCGCGCTCGAGGCCATGAGCTGCGGAGTCCCGGTGATTTCCACCAGCATCGGCGGCATCCCGGAAGTGAACCTCCACGCCGAAACCGGCTACATTGCCGAAATCGG
>JAVFAS010000052.1:5888-26442 GCA_034002405.1 Bacteroidota bacterium
GTTGGCCGTTGGCCGTTGGCCGTTGGCAATAAATCGTCACCCCGAGTAGCTCGGACCGGCCGCCGGAGGCGGACGGGACGAGCGTATCGAGGGGCGGTTGCTACGAATCGGCCATCCCTCGTTACGCCGTCCCGCTTCGCGGTCCGGCTACTCGGGATGACGGTGGGTTGCCGGGCTTCCATGAGCCATGAGCCATCAGCCATGAGCCATGAGCCATGAGCTATCAGCTATCAGCTATCAGCTATCAGCTATCATTGGAAGGGCGCACGGAATACGGTATTTTGCCGTGACTTGCTTTATTCGCCGTCCGGCGTCTAACTTTCATAATGGCAGAATATCGTCGCAGCATTGAAATCCGCGTGAAATCACGTTTTCCCATCGCAGCGTTCCTGATGACCGGCGCCGCGTTCCTGCTCCAGGGATGCGCGGTGTGGGACTTTGTCGACACGCGCTGGCAGAATGCGACGGGGTACTTCAACACCTACTATAATGCGTCGAAACTCTACGCCGAGGCGGAAGAGGAAATCGCCGAAAACCTGCTCAGCAAGGTGATTGACCCCCAACAGTCAGCCGCGGCGAAAGGCATCGAACTGTTTGACGGTGCCGCCGATGGTGCCACTGATGATGAACGTGGCAAGATCAAACGCGAAATCAGCATGCTCGAATCGGGCACGCCCTCGACTGCCGTGATGAAGCTTGACAAGGTGATCGAGAAATGTTCGCGCATCCTGGTCAATTATCCCAAGAGCAAATGGGTTGATAACGCCCTGCTGCTTATCGGCAAAAGTTACTACCACAAGTTCGAAGCCCTGCGCGCGGAACGGAAGTTCCAGGAACTGCTCGACCGCTATCCCGAGAGCGACCTGGTGGCGGAGGCGATTTTGTGGCTGGGCAAGACCTACGTCCGCCTCGAGAAATTCGATGTCGCCGAAACCATGCTCAACCGCGCGATCGAGAAGGCCGTCGACGAGTCCGAGCCCGATATCGCGGCGGCGGCGTATTACGAACTCGGTAAGATGTTCCTGCTCGCGAACAACCGTCCCGAGGCGGTGAAGATGTACGAACAGGCGTCGGATTTCTCCAGTGACCGCGAACAGCGCATCCAGATCCAGCTTTCCCTCGCGCGCGAGTACGAACGGCTGGAGGAGAAGGAGAAAGCCGCGCAGGCGTATCGCGACATTTTCAAACTCGAACCCGACACGAAGCTCGCCTTCATCGCCGAACTGAATTACGCGAAGCTCAAACGCGAGGTCGGTGACCTCGACGAAGCAAGCAATACGATGATCAACATGCTGGAGAATCCCCTGTATCTCGATTATGACGGGAAGATCCAGCTGGAAATCGGGCATCTCTACTATGCCTATCACCAACGGTATCTGACCACGGGTGACACCCTGGCGGGCGACGCCTTTCTCGCGGCCATGGACCAGTACACGCTGGTGGACACGACGTTCAAGAGCACCGAGGAGTCGGCGGATGCCTCCTATGCAAAAGGGCGCATTTACGAAGAAGATGTCCTGGATTATGACAATGCCTTCGAATTCTACAACAAGTCCAAGCTCTCCTTCCCGGGTGCCGTGTCCGCGCGTATCGCGGCGAAGAAGTCCAAGATCTTCGGTGAATACCGAAAACTGCGCAATCAGATGAGTCAAAAGGATACAACGCTCTTCTATGTCCTCAATCCCGACACGCTGCGCGTGCGCGACTCCCTGCGCGTGATCGCCGATTCGCTCGACCGCGAGCGTCGCCGGGAGGAGGGTGTCGAGGATGCGGAGAAGTCGGAAGTCGAAATCATGGCCGAGCGCTTCCGCCGCCGCCGGCCGCACGGACGCAATACCGGCCGCATCAATCCCTGGTTGCGCGAGATGGAGACGCAGAAGGCGGCCATGTCCATGGGCCTGCAGGCCACCGCGCAGGCCATTGCCTCGTCGGGACCCGAATATCGCCGCATCGATCTCCGCGCCACTGATCCGGATTCACTCCGCGCCGTGCTGGCCGAACTCTACATGGAAATGGGCTGGCAGATGTATGACCAGATCGTGAATATCGATTCGGCCCGACATTATTACCAGAAGGCACTCGACAATCATCTGGCGGATTCGTTGCGTCCCCAGGCGGTCTACACGCTGGCCGCCATCGAGCGGCGGGCGGGGAGTGAAACGGATGCGATCGCGCTCGAGGACCGGCTCATCCGCGACTATCCGCACAGCCGCTACGCCCATGGCATCATGGCACAACGCGGCATCCCGCTGCCGAAGGACTCGACCGCGCTCGCGCAGGAGGCCTACGACCTCGCCGCGCGCGTGCTCGAACAGGGCAACCTGGCGCAAGGGGTGGAGATGATGCAGGATGTGATCGCACGCTATCCGGCATCGCCACAGGCCGTGCGCGCGAAACTCGCCATCGCGATGGCCTACGAGGAGCATCGGGGGGATGAAGCCCTCGCGATGTATCGCGAAATGGTGGAGAATCATCCGACCTCGCCCTATAGTCAGCGGGGGAAGGACATCCTCGCCGCGATCGAGAATTACGAGAAAGACGCCGTGCGCCGGCAACAGGAGGCCGAGGCCCGCGCCGAGGCGGAACGCAAGGCCGAGGAGGAACGCCTGCGCAAGGAGCAGCGCTTCCGCAATCCGTTGCTCGACGAGGAGTTGAAAGTCCTCCGCGATTCCGCCCGCACGAAGGAACCGAAGATCGATCCCTCGCGCGATGACGACTTCCCCCTGCGCCTGCCGGGCGAGGAACCGCCCGCCGATACGACCGCCGCTCCGGCCGTGCCCGCGCTTCCCCCGCGCCGTCCGGGTGATGCGCCGCCCACGCCGGCACTTCCCGGCGACACCCTGCGTCGGCTCACTCCCACACCGCTCATCGAGAAGAACTGAGACCATGGCAACCATCAACGCCGACCTGCGCGTGACCGCGAATGTCCGCATCGCCGACGACACGTACGCGCTGCGCTTCCACAGTCCGGAACTCGCGGCATCACTGCGTCCCGGACAGTTTCTTAACATCCTCACCAGCGAACAGATCGATCCGCTGCTGCGGCGGCCGTACAGCATCTCCGACGTGGTGGGGGAGGAATGCGAGATCATGTACGCCCTGCTCGGCAAGGGCACGCATGCCTTGGCGCGGAAAGTGCCGGGTGACACGATCGGCGTACTGGGTCCGCTGGGCAATACGTTCGGGTATGACAAGGACTTCGGCACCGCCATCATCGTCGCCGGCGGCATCGGCATCGCGCCGTTTCCGTTTCTGACAAAGGAACTCCGCCGCCGGGAAATTCCGCTCATGACCTTCCTCGGCGCGCGCAACGCGGGCCGGGTGGTGTCCCGCGGACTCGAGAACCAACACATCGCCACCGACGACGGGAGCGCGGGACGGCAGGGCACGGTGATCGATCTGCTCGGTGCGCATCTCGACAGTCATGCGGTCGACCGCCCGCGCATATTCGCGTGCGGTCCCAACCCGATGCTCGAGGCCACGCAGCGCTTCGCCCACGCACGCGGCATACCCTGCGAACTCTCGCTCGAGTCGGAAATGGCCTGTGGCATCGGGATCTGCCAGGGCTGTCCGGTCGAACGACACGAGGGAGAACGGAAATATGCGCTCGTGTGTACCGAGGGACCCTGTTTCGATTCACAGGACATCATTTTCCACGAACATCCGCACGCATGAATACCTCGCTCGACATCGGCGGCCTGCATCTGAAAAACCGCGTACTCGTGGCGTCCGGCACCTTCGGCTATGGAAACGAAGCCGAGGCATACACCGATGTCTCCCGCATCGGCGGCATCGTCACCAAATCGGTGAGCCGGCTGCCGCGGCAGGGGAATCCGCCCCCGCGTATCGCCGAGACACCCGCCGGCATGCTCAATTCCATCGGCCTTGCCAACGTCGGACTCGACGCGTTCGTCCGCGACAAGCTGCCGTACCTCCGCCACCTCGATACCGCGATCATCGTCAACATCGCCGCGAGCAGCGTGGATGAATACGTCGACGTGCTCGAACGACTCGAGGAGGAGGACGGCATCGCGGGGTACGAAATCAACGTGAGCTGTCCGAATGTGAAGGAGGGGGGACTCAACTTCGGCACGCGCTGTGACATGACCGAGGCCATCACGCGGGAATTGCGTCCGCGCACCACACGCACGCTGATCATCAAGCTCACCCCCAACGTGACGCATATCGGTGATTTCGCGAAGGCCTGCGAGGCCGAGGGCGCCGACGCCGTCTCCCTGATCAACACGCTGGTCGGCATGGCGGTGAACCATCGCACCCGGCGCCCGGTGCTGTCGATGATCACGGGCGGACTCAGCGGCCCGGCGGTCAAGCCCGTCGCCCTCGCGAAGGTGTTCGAGGTCTCCAAGGCCGTATCCATCCCCATCATCGGCATCGGCGGCATCACGACCTGGGAGGATGCGATCGAGTTCCTTCTCGTCGGCGCCTCGGCCGTGCAGGTCGGCACCGCGAGCTTCCGTGACCCGAACAGCGCCGCGAATGTCGCCGCGGGGATGGAGGATTGGTGCGTGCACGAAGGTATTGACGATATTCAGGAACTGGTCGGAGGCCTCGTCATCCCCGAGGGTGTCACCGCGCCGGGATTCGTGAAAGGACGATGACGGAGACCATGCAAGAACAACGGATCGATTTATCCTCTGATTTCCATGCCGCGATGGCCGGACCGTTCGTCCGCGAGGAACCCGCGCGGGGCGTCGTGCTGATGCGCGGCCGCGATGCGCGCGATCTGCTGCATCGCCTCTCCACCACGCGTCTCGACAATCTTCACGATGGAGAAGTGCGCGAAACCTTGTTGACCACGGAAAAGGGCCGCGTGATCGACGCGATCCTGGTCGCGCGCGACAACGATCTGCTTCGCCTCTACACCTCTCCCGGCCGCGCGGCGGACGTGCGGACGTGGCTGGAGAAATTCACGATCATGGAAGACTGCACCTACGAGGATGCAAGCGATGTCAATGCGCAGTTTTCCATCCACAACATTCCGGATGCGGGAAATCCGCTCCCCGGTCTCGCGCTGCCGGCCTCCGGCAGCGTCACCACCACGAGCGTGGGTGACGTGGAGGTCGAGATCCTGCGCCATGAGAGCGTGACGGGTCCGGGCCTGCGTCTGGTCTGCGCCACACCCGACGCGGCGGTGCTGCGCGCCGTGTTGCTCGGCACGATGAAGTTGCCGCTGCTCGATGACGAGGCGTTCGCACTCTGGCGCGTCGCGCGGCTGCTGCCCGCCGTGGGGTATGAACTCGGCGAACGGACGAATCCGCTCGAAGCCGGCGCGGCGCGTGCGGTCGATTTTCGCAAGGGTTGTTTCATCGGGCAGGAAGTCATCGCCCGGCTCGACAGCTATGACAAGGTGCAGCGCCATCCGCGGCGCCTGCGCTTCGCCGCCGGCACCGAAGCCCCCGCGTTGGGGAGCGATCTGGTCAAGGATGGCGCGGACGCCGGCTTCGTGACCACCGTCGCGGTCGATCCCGAGACGCGGAACGTCGTCGGGATCGGTCTCGTCCGCAATGCCTTCGCCCGGTCGGGCACGATGCTCTCCTGCGGTGGCGCCCTGGTGGAAGTGCGCGACGGGGCGGACGATAACCAAGAGTAGAACATCCTGATATCTGAATCCAACGGTTCACGGAGGGAACATGGCCGGACGCATGCGTGCCTTCATCACCGGATCGGGACGACGCCTCGGCCGACAGCTTGCCTATGCCTTCGCCGAGCATGACTACGATCTCATCCTGCACGCCCACGAGAGTGTCGACGGCCTGCGCGAGGCGGAGGAGGGGATCCGCGATCGCGGCGCGGATGTCTTTTCCGTCACGGGTGATCTGCGGCGTGTCGCGGACATCCAGCGCATGGCGGCGGACATTCGCGCGCGGATCGACATGCTGGATGTGTTGGTCAACAACGCCGGCGTTTTCCCGACGGCTGGTTTCGATGCGGTGACCGAAGCGATGTGGGACGAGACCCTCGCTGTCAACACCAAAAGCCCCTTCTTCCTGACCCAGGCCCTCGTGCCGCTGTTGCGTGCCGCGCGTGGCTGCGTGATCAACATCGCCAGCGCCGGAGGGTACGAGCCATGGAACAGCCACATTCCCTACAACGTCTCCAAGGCGGGCGTGATGATGCTCACGCGTGGCATGGCCAAGGCCCTCGCCCCGGAGATCCGCGTCAATGCCGTCGCCCCGGGGGTGATCATCGTCGACGGGGAGGAGTCCATCGACCACATCCCCGCGAGCAGATTCCCCATGCAGCGCTACGGCACCCCCGACGATCTCGCGGCGGCGGTGTTGTTTCTCGCCGCGGGCACGACCTATATTACCGGACACATCCTCCCGGTCACCGGTGGTGCCACCGCCGTCTGACTCCCCCCATTCTCCCACGAACACGAGAGCACCATGCCGTCAACGCCGGAAAAAGCCTACAAGGATCTTGAATTCCTCAACAGTCCCGACGCCCGCACCATTCGTCTGCTCGCCGAATACATGCAGCCGCAACGGGGCCTGCGTCGCGCACGGGTCAAGGATACCATCGTCTTTTTCGGATCGGCACGTCTGAAATCCCGCGAAGAGGCGGTGACCGAGAAGCAGGCCGTGATCGACGCCATTCAGCGGTCAGGGAAGGTGAAGACCCCGAAATCCCTGCTCGACCAGCTCCAGCATGCGGAGACGATGCTCGAGATGTCGCGGTATTTCGAAGACGCCGTCGAGCTCGCGCGACTGCTGTCCGAATGGTCCCTGGCGCTCGACAAACATCGCTTCGTCATCTGTTCGGGGGGCGGTCCGGGCATCATGGAAGCCGCCAACCGTGGCGCGCATCTGGCCGGTGCCAAGTCGATCGGCCTCAACATCAGCCTCCCGTTCGAGCAGCATTCGAATCCCTATATTCCCCCCGAACTGAATTTCGAATTCCACTACTTCTTCATGCGGAAATTCTGGTTCGTCTATCCCGCGAAGGCGCTGGTGGTCTTCCCGGGAGGATTCGGGACGATGGATGAATTGATGGAAGTGCTGACCCTCGTCCAGACGGAAAAACTCCGCAAGCAGGTGTTCATCGTCCTCTACGGCGGGGAATTCTGGAACAGCATCATCAATTTCGAGGAATTGCAGCGGCGTGGCGTGATCAGTCCCGGCGACCTGGGGCTCTTCAAGACTTGCAATACTCCAAAAGAAGCCTTTAATTATCTCAGGAAAAATCTTACCGACAGGTATCTGACGGAATGAGCACGGCCCGCGAACTCTTTGCGCTGTACTCGTTGCTCGACGATCCTCAGGCGACCGTGCAGAAGGCGGTGCGCGACAGAATACTGGCGCTCGGTGAGGATGCGGTTCACGGCCTGAGAGAGTTGACAAGTGTACACGGGAATCTTCACCAGGACATCGTCCGGGAACTGGTGAACGAGATCCGCCGTGCAGCCGCGCTACGTCGGCTCGGCAGGGAGTTCGACGGTCCGGAAGAGCCCATCGACCTCGAGGAAGGGGCCTTCATCATCTCCAAGTTCGGATTCCCCGAAATCAACACCGCGGTCTACCAGCGTCGGCTTGACGACATGGCGGCGGATATCCGCGTGCTTGCCGGGGGACGCGCCGCGCCGCTCGATATGTTCATGAAGTTGCGCAGCTACCTCTTCAGCGATCTCGGGTTCATCGGAAACAGGGAAGATTACTACAACCCGAACAACAGCTATCTCAACAAAGTCATCGATTACCGCAAGGGTATTCCGATCACGCTGTCGGTGCTGATGCTGGTGCTCGGCCATCGCCTCGGCGTCAAGTTGCATGGCATCGGCATGCCGATGCATTTCCTCGTCCAGTATGACGACGGCTCGCGCATGTTTTTCGTCGACGCCTTCAACAGCGGCATCATCATCACGCGCGACCAGTGCCGCCTGATGCTCGCTTCGAGTGGCGTGCGTCTCACACCCGAAATGCTCACCCCCGTCACCGTGCGCGATGTCATCGAACGCATGTGGCGCAACCTCTACCTGGCGTATCAACAACAGGGTGACGAGGAGGAGGCGGCACGGGTCGGAGACATTCTCGCGTTCATCAATCCTGAATTCAAGGTGAACAACACCCTGGACGAGGAGCCGGATGACGAGGAGGACGAGGATTTCTGAGATACCCGTTCCCGAGGAATCGCGCCGGCCGCGCGCTTCCCGGTGAGGGCGACGATGACGGATCGTCGTGGTTCGTCACTCCATGGAAAATGGAAAAACCATTGACTCGCGCATTGTCATTGATTACATTAGATATTCAGCCATGCCATGATTTCTTGCATGCGCCTCATTTCTCCCGGCGGCCGCACGAGCGGCCCCCATCGATTCTTGATACGGTGCCACTATCTGGAATTTGATGATTTTTTTCTTTGACTTGGCACTCAGTATCAGGAGTTCTCAATGAACATCTACGTCGGCAACCTTGCGTACGGCATCCGCGAAGAAGAACTGCGTTCGGTCTTCGAAAACCACGGAGCAGTCGATTCCGTCAAGATCATCATGGATCGCGACACGGGCCGCTCGAAGGGTTTCGGCTTTGTCGAGATGCCGAATGACAGCGAAGCCCGCGTGGCGATTGAACAGCTGCATGGCGTTGAACTGCAGGAACGCAGCATTACCGTCAACGAAGCCCGTCCCCGCGAACCGCGGTCGGACAATGGTGGCTACCGCGGCAATCGCTGGTAATTCCCCATCGCTCACGAAAACACACGGCGCCCGGGTTCACCGGGCGCCGTGCTTTTATTTCAGATGGTCTGCATGTTCGAATGGTGGAGCAAGGCCGCGAACGGGTAGGATGCGCCGAGAGGTGGCGGAATCCGCGCCGCGCATGGCTCACCGTGCCCTGCTCACAGCGCGGCGATGTCACCCCAGGGATGCTGGCTGCGTTCGACCGTCTCCACGCCGGTCAGTGATTCGACCAGGTCGAGGCGGAATGAGAGAGGGCGCTGATCGCGCGCGACCCACGGTTCGATGACGACCAGGCGATACGCGCGCGGGGGAAGGTTGCTGATGCGGTATTCGAGATCGAAGAGTCCGAGCGGCCCCTGTGCGGTCGCCGCTTGCCGTTCGATGATGGTGATGATGTTTTCCTCGATGCGGACACGCAGGGCGAGGTCGGCACCGCTTCCGCGGAGCGCAGCGTTCGTATGCCGGACCACGAGGGAGGTGGTCGCCTCGTCGTAGTCCCAGGAGATCCCGCTCTCCGTCGCGGCGTAGGCGATGCCGTTGTCGTCATGATCCACGACCGTCGCGGGCGTGATCGAGGCAATCCGGGCATCGACGCCCGTGCTGTTCTCCGGCTCGGTTCCGCCGTTGTTCTCGCCGCAGGCCGGGAGCATCGCCGTGATGAGGAGAAGGATGAGGAATGGTTTGCGTGATGTCAACATGTCACCTCCATCTATGTGATGACCAAAGGTACGTGGGTGGGTGTTCCGACGCCGCGTGCCCCCTCCATCATTCTCGTGTCATGGGGAATCAGGCGGCAGTGGCGGCGTCCTCTCTCTGTATAACAATCAAAACGGGAAAAAGTCACAGAAAAAAAGCGAAAACGTATTTTTATCTTGCGAAAACCGGACAAAGGCACGTATATTTGACCCACATTCTCACTCACCCGGTCGCCATGAAACACGCCCGCATGTACGCAGGTCACTGCGTTCTCACCTCCTTCCGCGGCATTGCCCGCCTGCGACGAACCGTCCCCGCCGCCCGCCCCGGCATGCGACGATGAGTCCTTCCGTCTGATTTCCCACAACGGTTCTCTCCGTCCCCGCCGCGTGCGACACGCGATCGCGGGACGCGTTCCTCCTCACCATCCGTGACTCGTCAGGAAGGATATGACATGTCGGTTCGCTTTCTCATCGAAACAGGACACGCGGGACACGCAGCCCACGCGGAAACCATTTGCGCGGCGATCGCGGAGGCCGCGCACGCGCGCGGCACGGGTATCGCCCGACGGACACCCGCCTACATCGTCGACAAGCTCACGGAAGGAAAGGCCATCATTGCCTTTGCGCTGGTCGAGGATCCAGCGGAGAACGGACCCAGTGCGATGCGCGGGACGGCGATGGAAAACCTGAGCGGGACGATGCGCGAGGTGGATGCGGGAAATCGGCGCAGTGCGACGGATGCCGGTCAGGTGTTCGCCGGCTTCTGTTATATCGAGACCTGGGGTGGGAAAAAGTATGTCGCGAACTCCGGTTTGGTTGTGCGACCCGAGTACCGTCACAGCGGACTCGCACGCGAGATCAAGCGCCGGGCGTTCGAACTCTCGCGGACGCGCTTTCCCGAGGCCAAGCTCTTCGGGATCACGACAAGTCATGCGGTGATGAAAATCAATACCGACCTTGGATACGTGCCGGTGCCGTTCAGCGAACTGACCGACGACGACGAGTTCTGGAGCGGCTGCCGTAGCTGTCCAAATCACGACATTCTCGAACGGACGCGGCGCCGCATGTGTCTGTGCACGGGCATGCTGTACGACGCCGGCGATGCGCGGACCCGCTTGCGCGATGCCCTCCATCACCGGTCGATGACGGTGCCGCCGCCGGACTCGGATGCGGGGAACCCGCGCGCGCCGCGCGTTGACCATTCTTCACTCACCATGGAATTCGAGGTCTATGATGTCTGAACACCTCACGCCCCGGGCGGGCGATACCGTGACCGACGCGAACGATGCGAGCACACCGACATCCCCCGCGGGTGTCGCGGTGCTTGCGTTCAGTGGCGGACTCGACACCAGCTACTGCGCCCTGTATCTCTCGAAGGAATGCGGCTACGCGGTGCACACCGTCACGGTCAATACCGGCGGCTTCGACGCGGCGGCATTGCGGGAGATCGAGGCGCACGCCCTGCGGCTCGGCAGCGCGCGGCATGTCACGCTCGACCGGACGCAGGAATTTTACGACCGCTGTGTCCGCTATCTCATTTTCGGCAATGTACTGCGCGGCACGGTCTACCCGCTTTCCGTCAGCGCCGAGCGGGTCTTCCAGGCGGAAGCCATCGCGGAATACGCCCGCGCACACGGGGCGTCCGCCATCGCCCACGGATCCACCGGTGCGGGCAACGACCAGGTGCGCTTCGACACGGTGTTCCACATCCTTCTTCCCGGTGTCCCGGTGATCACACCCATCCGTGATCACCGGCTCTCACGTGAGGAGGAGATCGCATGGCTGCGCGGTCACGGGGTGGAAATCGACGAGCACACTGCCGCGTATTCGATCAACCGGGGACTGTGGGGAACATCGGTGGGGGGACGCGAAACGCTGCGCAGCGATCTGGCGCTGCCCGAGGACGCCTGGCCGACGCAGGCGACGAGCGATGGAAGCGAGGAGATCGAACTGCATTTCCGCGGTGGTGAACCATACGGTGTGAACGACCGCATGGAGGACACGCCCGTCGCGGCCATCCGCGCGGTCGAACGGATCGCATCGCGCTACGCGATCGGGAGAGGCATGCATGTCGGGGACACCATCATCGGGTTGAAGGGGCGTGTGGGTTTCGAGGCCGCCGCGCCACAGCTCATCATCGCCGCGCATCGGTTGCTCGAGAAACACACGCTGACGCGTCAACAGCAGCTGATCAAGGATCAGCTCGCGATCACGTACGGCTCGCTCGTGCACGAGGCGCAGTTTCTCGAACCCGCCGCGCGCGACATCGAGCGGCTGTTCGCCCATTCCCAGCGTTCCGTGAGCGGAAGCGTTCGCCTGTTGCTCGCACCCTACCGCTTCGATCTGCTCGGAGTGCGTTCCGATCATGACCTGATGAACGCGGACTTCGGCGCCTATGGTGAGTCCCACACATTATGGACGGGGGACGACGTGCGCGGATTCTCCCGCATCCTCGCGAATCCGCTCATGATGTACCATGCCGTCAACCCGCGCCGCAACGGCGGGGAGGAACATGATGCGCGGTAACGTCTCCATCGCCGGTGGAAGCGGCTTCGTCGCGGGAGAGCTGCTGCGTTTGTTGGAGTCACATCCCGGCGCAACGGTGGTCTCCGTGCTCAGCGAGACGCAGGAGGGCCAAACACTCGGGCAGGTGCACGATGGCCTCGACACACTGGCGTCGCTCCGTTTCACATCGCGGATCGCGGAGGAGACGGAGCTCGTGTTCCTGTGTCTTCCGCATGGCGCGGCGGCCGGGTTTCTGCAATCCCGTGAACTTCCCGGTCATTGCCGCGTGATCGACCTCAGCCGCGATCATCGTGTGCGTGCTGGCGAATGGATCTATGGCCTGCCCGAACTCGCGCGCGCGGAAATCCGGCGCGCGCACGAGGACGGCAGGCACATCGCGAATCCCGGTTGCTTCGCCACCGCGATCCAGCTCGGTCTGCTCCCGTTGCTGCGGTCGGGTGCGCTGACCGGAGACGTGCACACGAGCGCCATCACCGGATCGACCGGCGCCGGACGCGCGGCACTGCCGACGCTGCAGCACGCCTGGCGGCACGACAACGCGCAAGTGTATCAGGCGTTCACCCATCCCCATCTCGAGGAAATCCGCGCGACGATGCGTCGTGTGCTCCCGGTGTTCGATGGGCGACATTTTTTCATTCCGTATCGCGGATCCTTCACGCGCGGCATCATCGCCACGAGCTATGCGGCATGCGACCTCACGACCGACGCGCTGCGTGCGCTGTACCGCGAGACGTACGCGTCCCATCCGTTCGTCACGGTCGTCGACGGAGAGCCCGCCCTCAAGCAGGTCATCAACACCAATCAATGCATGATCGGTGTGCGTGCGATCGACGGGATGTGTGTCGTGGTCACGGTCATCGACAATCTGCTCAAGGGTGCCGCGGGACAAGCGGTGCAGAACATGAACTTGCTGTTTGGTCTCGACGAGCGCGCGGGCCTTCGTTTGAAGGCGAGCGTGTACTGAACGATGCAGCCCATTCCTTCCACCAATCACGACGACAAGAGCACCGCCATGCGATCGGAGGCAATACAATGAGGATGTTTGACGTGTATCCGCGACACGATATCGAATTTGTCCGCGCGGAGGATGTCTGGGTATGGGATGCCGCCGGCCGCCGCTACCTCGATTGTTACGGCGGTCACGCCGTGATATCCATCGGACACGCGGAACCGTCGTTCACGCAACGCGTCACCGCGCAGCTCGCACGCGTTCCGTTCTACAGCAATGCGTTCGCGAACAGCCTGCAGGAAGAGTACGCCGCCGTGCTCGCCGCGGCCAGCGGATATCCGGAGCATCGGCTCTTTTTATGCAATACCGGCGCCGAGGCCAATGAAAACGCCCTCAAGCTGGCGTCGTTTCATACCGGACGGCACGCAGTGCTCGCGGTGCGGGGGGCATTTCACGGACGGAGTTCCGGCGCGATCGCGGTGACCGATAATCCTGCCATCCAGGCGCCATACAACACCGGCCACGCGGTGGTGTTCGTTCCGCTCAATGACGTCGATACGCTGCGGGCAGCCTTCGCCACGCACCGTTTCGCCGCCGCGATCATCGAGGGCATTCAGGGCGTGGCGGGCATCCGCGAACCGGAGGTGGACTTTCTAACCGAGCTCCGAGCGTTGTGCGATCATACCGGCACCATGCTGATCGTGGATGAAGTGCAGTCCGGCTGCGCGCGCAGCGGTGATTTCTTCGCGCATCACCGTGCCGGTATCGCCGCCGATCTGGTCACGATGGGCAAGGGCATGGGCAACGGCATTCCCGTCGGGGGGGTGTTGATCACTCCGCGCATCACCGCGATCGCTGGGATGCTGGGAACAACCTTCGGCGGCGGACAGCTTGCCTGTACCGCGGCGATCGCGGTGGGAGAAGTGATCGCGTCGCGGTCGCTCGCGGAGAATGCCGCGAGGGTCGGCACGGTTCTTCGTACGGCGCTGGCGGACATCCCCGGCGTCACGGCCGTACGCGGCCGGGGGCTGATGCTCGGCATCGACACCGACGTCCCGGCGCGGCAACTGCGCGCCGCGTTGCTCGAGGACCATGGTGTGATCACCGGCGGCGCGGGTCCGGCAACCGTGCGTATCCTTCCGCCACTCACGTTCTCGACGGCGCATGCCGATACACTCGCCGCGGCATTACGGACGGCGATATCCGAAATCCATGATCACACGCACAGCATCGGGAGACACGCATGAAGCAATTTCTTTCCGTTCACGATGCCGACGACGTCACCGCGCTGGTCGCCGACGCGCGGCGGCACAAGTCCGCACCCTTTCACCAGGAAGAAAGGGGACGTCGGCGCACGCTTGGACTCGTGTTCTTCAATCCCAGTCTACGCACCCGGTTGAGCACGCAGCGAGCGGCGCAGAATCTGGGCATGCAGGTGATCGTGCTCGATGCGGGGCGTGATGCCTGGCAGCTGGAATTCGCCGACGGTACGGTGATGGACGGCGGCACCGCCGAGCATATCCGCGAAGCCGCGGCGGTGCTCGGGGAATACTGCGACATCATCGGCGTCCGGGCGTTTCCCACGCTGACCGACCGGGATGTCGACTCCCGCGAGGAGGTTCTTGACAGCATACGGCGATACAGCGGACGGCCGCTACTGAGTCTCGAATCCGCCACGCGGCATCCGCTGCAGTCGCTCGCCGACTGTGTGACCATTGATGAACTGCGTCCCGTGTCGCGGCCGAAAGTCGTACTCACGTGGGCGCCGCATCCTCGCGCGTTGCCGCATGCCGTGCCGAACTCCTTCGTCGAATGGATGCGTGCGTTCGATGTCGATCTCGTGGTGACACATCCCGCGGGCTACGAACTCGCACCGGAATTCATGCAGGACACGATCGTCGAATACGACCAGGCCGCCGCGTTCGACGGGGCGCATTTCATCTACGCGAAAAACTGGTCGAGCTACGCCCAGTATGGGACAATCCTCCGCCGGGACACCGAATGGATGGTGACCGCGGGAAAAATGGCGCGCACCGACAACGCGCGATTCATGCATTGTCTTCCCGTGCGCCGCAATGTCGTTGTCGAGGATGCGGTGCTCGACAGTCCCGCGTCGGTCGTGATCCAGCAGGCGGGCAACCGCATCTGGTCCGCGCAGGCCGTGCTGGCGCGCATGCTGGAGGCCTTGTAGGACATGCACTGCACCGTGGTCAAGTTCGGCGGTTCCCTGCTCGATGACGATGCCGCGCGCGCGCGTGCGCTCGACACCTTCGCGCGGCTCGGTGTCCCGGGGATTCTTGTCCATGGCGGTGGTGCCGACGCCACGGCACTCGCCCGGCGGCTCGGGATTGAAACACGAATGATCGAGGGACGCCGCGTGACCGATCGCGACATGCTCGACGTCGTGACGATGGTCTATGGTGGTCGGGTGAACAGGACGCTCGTCGCCGGGCTCCAGGCGCGCGGCATCAACGCCTGCGGACTCACCGGCGCGGACTTCGATCTCATCCGTGCCGATCGTCGCGCGGCGGGCGCGGTTGACTACGGGTGGGTGGGTGACATCCGTCGCGTCGATGCCGCGCGGCTGCACGCGTTGCTTACGGCTGGCGTCACGCCGGTACTCGCCCCGCTGACCCATGATGGCGCCGGCAACCTGCTCAACACCAACGCCGATGGTATCGCGTCCGCCGTGGCCGCGGCAATGAGGAAATTCGGCTCCGTTACGCTGCTGTATTGCCTCGATCAGGACGGTGTCCGTGACGACACGGGGGCGGTGCTTCGGACGATCACCCCGGCGGACGCGGCGGCACTCACGGCACGCGGCATCGTGCGCGCCGGAATGGTGCCGAAGCTGGCGACGGCCTTCGCGGCGCTGCACGCGGATGCCGGCAGTGACGGCGCGTTGCGTGTCGCGCTGTGCGGACTCACCACGCTGCATGCGGCGTGGCGCGGCGGCAAGGGCGCATGGACCGAGGTGCTGCCGTGAGCGCGCGCGACGTGTCCGGCGTGGGCGACACGGCACATGCACGCGATGAGGCGATCGCGCTGCTGACGCAACTCATTCGCATTCCTTCGCCGAGCAGGGAAGAACACGTGTCGGCTGAATTTCTCGCTCGCTGGCTGGGTGACCGCGGTGTCGCGGCGGAGCGCATTGGCAACAATATCGTGGCCGGTGCCGGTGACCGGGACGCATCGAAGCCGACCGTACTGCTCGACGCCCATCACGACACCGTGCGTCCGGTTTCTTCCTGGGAACGTGATCCGTACGATCCGCTGGTCGACAACGACCGCATCATCGGCCTCGGCAGCAATGACGCGGGCGGTTGCGTGGCGGCGATGACCATGACCTATCTCGCGCTGCACACGCGGCGGGACCTGCCGTTCAATCTCATGCTCGCGCTGAGCGCGGAGGAAGAAATCGCAGGCGAGGGAGGGATCACGGCGGTGATGGACGCGATCGGTCCGGTCGATCTCGTGCTGGTCGGGGAACCGACGGACATGCAACTGGCGGTGGCGGAAAAGGGCCTGATGGTGCTCGACTGCCGCGCACACGGGGTGGCGGGTCACGCGGCCCGCGCGACGGGAATCAACGCAATCGGCATCGCGATGCGTGACATCGCCTGGCTCGCTCGCTATGAATTTCCGCGGCACTCCGCCTTGCTCGGACCGGTGACCATGACCGTCACGCAGATCAATGCCGGTACGCAACACAACGTCATTCCCGACCGTTGCGATTTCGTGGTGGACATTCGAGTTCCCGAGACCTACGAACACCAGGAAATTCTCGAGACCCTTCGCCGGGGCATGCGGTCCGAACTCCAGCCGCGGTCGATGCGACTGCGTCCCTCCGCGATCGACGAGCGGCATCTCATCGTGATGGCGGGCCGTGCGTTGGGTCTGCGCGCGTTCGGTTCACCGACCATGTCCGACCAGGCACTGTTGCGCGTGCCCTCGGTGAAAATCGGACCCGGGCGGTCGGAGCGCTCCCACACGGCGGGGGAATTCCTCTTGATCGAGGAACTTGACCGCGGCCTGCGACTTTATCCACTGCTTCTTGAACGATACGCGGAGTACCTGCAATGAATCTCTGGGACAAGGGTGGAACCATCGATGCATCCGTGCATGCCTTCACGATTGGCTCGGATCCGGAGCACGACCGTGCCCTCGCGCGGTACGACGTCCTCGGATCACTCGCGCATGCGCAAATGCTCTGTGAGTGTGGTCTGCTGCCGGCCGACGAGTGGGACGCGGTGCGGGCGGTGCTGCGCGAGATCCACGCATCCGCCGTGCGCGGGCGCTTCGTCATCGAGGAGGGAGTCGAGGACGTGCATACGCAGGTCGAGCGCATTCTCACGCGAGAAACAGGAGACGCGGGGAAGCGCATTCACACCGCGCGGTCACGGAATGATCAGGTGCTGGTGGACATCAAACTGTTTCTGCGTGATCGCATCCGTGATGTCGTCGAGTCATGCGCACTGCTGGTGACGGATCTTCTTTCGCGCAGCGACCAGCACGCGGACGTGATGATCCCGGGGTTTACCCACGGACAGGCAGCGATGCCGTCTTCGTTCGGCCAGTGGTTCGCCGCGCATGCGGAAGGTTTCGTTGAGGATCTTCTCCTCCTCCATGCCGCCTATCGGATGGCGGATCGCAACCCCCTCGGGTCCGCCGCGGGATACGGGACATCCTTTCCCATCGACCGTGACCGCACGACGGAACTGCTTGGCTTTGAAACCCTTCATGTCAACGCCGTCGACGCGCAACTCGCCCGCGGGAAAACCGAACGCTTCGCCGCGATTGCGTTCGCCTCCGTCGCGGCGACGCTGTCCCGCTTCGCCGTCGATCTCTGCCAGTTCGCGTCGGACAATTACGCGTTCGTCCGCTTGCGTGAGGAAATCACCACCGGATCAAGCATCATGCCGCACAAGCACAATCCCGACGTCTTCGAACTTGTCCGTGCGCGCTGCAACCGCATTCAGTCCCTCCCGAATGACATCAGCATGTGCATGCTCAATCTTCCGTCGGGCTATCATCGCGATTTCCAGGTGCTCAAGGAACTCCTGTTTCCCGCGATCACGACGCTGCTCGCATGCCTCCGGATCACGCGTCATTCGCTCGAATTCGTGGACATTCAGGAGGGAATTGTGGCGGATGCGCGATACCGTGCCATCCACAGTGTCGATGCGATCCAGCAGCGCATGCGGACGGGCGTCCCCTTCCGCGACGCCTACCGGGCGGTGGCGGCGGACATCGCGGCGGGCCGGCTCGAGGAATCCCATCCCCCATCCGCGGTGCATGTTGGCAGCATCGGAAATCTCTCCAACGACCGCATTCGCGCCGCGCTCGCGGCCGAGCTGGTGCGTTTTCCCTTCGCCCGACGGGATACGGCGTTTGACGCGCTGCTTTCGGACTGACCACATCGAACGAATCCGATGATTTTGCTGTTGTACCAAGATCCCTTCTCGCGCTGTATCTGAAAGGGACATTGCCGCAGCCGAATCCATCACCGCAGCCGAACATGCGACGGTTCCGATGCCATTGACCACCGTTCTCGTCCTGACGTTCCTCACCGCCACCGCGGCCCCGCTTGTCGTGCGCCTGTTGCGCGGCGCGAGCGGCTGGGTCCTGGCCATGATGCCCTTCGGGATGTTCATCTGGGCGCTGCTGCTGCTTTCGGGTTCCGACGGCACGCCCCTGACCGAGCGTCTCGACTGGGTACCCGCCCTCGGCCTCTCCCTCTCGCTGCGGCTGGACGGGTTGAGCATGCTTTTCGTGCTGCTGATCACGGGGATCGGGACCTTCATCGCGATCTACGGGGGTGGATACCTTTCCGGCGGCAGGGGAGTGGGACGGTTTTATTTCTTCCTGTTCGTGTTCATGGCCGGCATGCTCGGCCTCGTGCTGTCGGACAATCTCGTCGCGCTGTTCGTCTTCTGGGAACTCACGTCGATCTCCTCCTACTTCCTGATCGCGCATGACCATGAAAATGCCGAGGCGCGCCGATCCGCCCTGCAGGCATTGCTGGTGACGGGGGCGGGGGGGCTGGCGCTGCTGGCCGGCTTCGTGCTGCTGGGTACCGTGGGCGGAAGTTACGAAATACAGGAACTAAACGTCCGCAATACCGAGATCCGTGCGAGTGCCGCGTATCTTCCCATCCTTGTATTGGTACTGCTCGGCGCCTTCACCAAGTCGGCCCAGGCGCCATTCCATTTCTGGCTTCCGGGGGCGATGGCCGCGCCCGCCCCGGTCAGTGCCTACCTCCATTCGGCGACCATGGTCAAGGCAGGGATTTACCTGCTGGCGCGGCTCACACCCCTGCTGGGAGGCACGGAGGCCTGGCATTATCTGCTGACGCTTGCCGGCGCCGCGACGCTGGTTGCCGGCGCGGGGCTGGCGTTCTATCAGACCGATCTGAAGCGGCTGCTGGCGTACTCCACCGTGAGCGCGCTGGGGATGCTCGTGCTGCTGCTTGGCATCTCGACCGATGTGGCGGCGAAGGCCATGCTCGTGTTTTTGCTGGTGCATTCGCTGTACAAGGGTGCGCTGTTCATGGTCGCCGGGACCGTGGATCACGAGGTGGGAACGCGGGACGTCCGCGAGCTGGGCGGACTTCTCCGGGTGTTGCCGTTGACCGGCACGGCGGCGATCCTCGCGGCACTGTCGATGACCGGTTTCCCTCCGCTGCTCGGATTCATCGGGAAGGAACTCATCTACGAAGCGAAAATGCAGGCACCGTCGGCGTCCCTGATTCTCCTGCTCGCCGGTGTCATCGCCAACGCGGCCACCATCGCCGTGGCCCTGGTCGTGGGAATCCAGCCTTTTCTCGCGGAACGGAAAAAGCGTCCTGTCCACGTCCATGACGGCGGCGTGGCCCTGTGGGCGGGTCCGTTGCTGATGGCGGCCGCGGGTCTGCTCTTCGGCCTGTTTCCCGACATCGTGGGAACCGCGTTGATCGAACCCGCGGTGCGGGCGGTGCGCGCGGAACAACTGGAGGTCGAGCTCAAGCTCTGGCACGGCATCAATCCGGTGTTTCTGCTCAGCGTCGTCACGGTGCTTCTGGGGATTGGCTTCTTTGCCATCCGACACCGTGCCCGGGAACTCGCGGCGCGGTGGCGCTGGCCGGACCTGGCCACGCCGCAGGGGGTGTTCCGATCCGTGGTGGATAGGCTGCCCGGAGTGGCGGAGCGTCTTACCCGGATTTTTCAGAACGGGAATCTGCGCAGCTACCTGCTCGTCGTTCTCGTCGCGGTGTTGGCGCTGCTCCTGCAGGCCATCCTGCGTTATGCCGGCCCCATCGCATTGCCTCCATTTTCCGGCGTGGCCGCGCACGAATATGTCCTCATCGGTCTGATGCTCGCCGCGACGGTGGGCACGCTCTTCGCGCGCACGCGTCTGGCCGCGGTCGCGGGACTCGGGGTGGTGGGCTACGGCGTGGCCGTGCTCTACGTGCTGTACAGTGCTCCCGACCTTGCGATCACGCAGATCCTCGTCGAAACCCTGACCGTCGTGATTTTCGTCCTGGTCGTCGCCCGTCTGCCGCAATTGAAAAAACGGTCGTCGCTGCCGGTGCGCTTGCGTGACGGTGTGATCGCGCTCGCCGCCGGTTCCGCGGTCACCGTGCTCGCCCTGCTGGCGTCGACGGTGCAGTTGCGTCCGACCATCTCCGACTATTATGCCCGCAACAGC
>JAVFAS010000053.1:0-12577 GCA_034002405.1 Bacteroidota bacterium
TCCTCGATGGTGAGGCTGCGGGTGAGGATCAGGAGCACACTGCCAAGCACCGCGGCGACGGTGATGGAAAGCAGCTCGAGCGCACTGACGGCGATGACACCCAGGCCGATGAGCAATGCGGGGATGAGATGACTTTTTCTCACGGTCACGACGGGAATTTCCGAAACCACGACGAAGTTCTGATTCGTCTTCACCATATCGGCATCATCACGCGCCACCTCGACGAGCAACGCGTCGCCGGCGCGCAGACGGAGCTCCCGGAAGCCCCCGCGACGAAGCCGTCCGCGATGACGAATGGCGAGGACATTGGCGCGGAACACGTTCCGGAAGCGGGCACTGCGAACGGTGTCCCCGATAAGCGCGGAACTGGGTGCGATGATCACTTCGTGCAGGACGAGATCGTCCATCGCGAAATCCTCGTCACGCAGCGCGGCATTCGCGTGCAAGGCACACCCATTGCGCTGCTTGAGATTCTGGATCTGCCGGAGGTCCCCACGCACACGCAGCACGTCATGCGCTTCCAGCCGCACGCCGTCGACGCGTCCGGCGACGCGGCGGCCATTCCGGATGACTTCGAGGATATCAATATCCATTTCCCGTGCGAGGGTGGACTCGGCGACGGTATCGCCGATCGACGGGGAGTCTGGCAGCAGCACGATGTCGGTGAGGTATTCGGCCATGGCATACCGGTTGGTCAGTTCTCCCGTTCGCGCGCGCTCCGGGATGAGACGTACCCCGATCAAGAGCATGTACCCCACGCCCACGCCGAAGAGGATCGCGCCGGCGCCGGTGAATTCGAACATGCCGAATGCGGGAAGGCCGTGTTCTTCCGCGACGGCGCTGATGAGAAGATTGGTCGATGACCCGATCAGTGTGGAGATCCCTCCCAGCATCGCGGCGAAGGACATCGGCATCAGCAGTTTCGAGGGGTTGATGTCGCGATCCCGTGACACTCCCAGCATGACGGGAATGAACACCGCGACAACGGGGGTGTTGTTCATCACCGCCGAGAGCACACCCACGACGAGCATGGTGACCGTGAGGCCGACCAGGAAGCGCCGTTGATACATCCGCGAGGTGAGATCCGCGAGCATGGTCACCGCGCCGGTGTTGCGCAGCGCCGCGCTGATCACGAACATCGCGGCGACGGTGACGGTCGCCGGATTGCTGAAACCGGAGATGCCTTCTCCCGGTGTCAGGACGCCGGTCACCAGCAGCACGGCCATGACCAGCACGGCCGTGACATCGACGCCGATGCGCTCGGTGACGAAGAGGACGAGTGCCAGGAGCAGCACCGCGAGCACAATCAGCATGTCAGGGGTCACGGCGGTCACCTCGAAGATGGAGTTGCCGCGGGGTCATGCATCGTCCGACCGGATACACATTCAATGCGCGGTCATACCAGGGCGAGCGTTCGTAGAAAAAATGCAGGCGCGCGCGGGGATTGGCGGCGAAGGTGCTGTCGGTCGCGAGCTTCGCGTCGAATGCCGCCTTGAGGGCAGGATCACGGCGCAGCATGTCCGCCGCGATGGGCTCCATCACGGCACTTTCGAAATATTCCTTCGGCTCGAAGATGGTGGTGAAGAAGCCCCAGAAGACAAACGAGTCCGGCGCGTCGGGTTCGAGCAGATTCACCGCCACGCGCTTCGCGGGCTGTGCCAGATCCACCACCCAGGTACCGGCGGGATAGGTGATGGTATCGTGGCGAATGGTGTTCTGTTGCGTCACGGGAAAGCGTCCTTCGAACGGCCGCTCGCGCCATTTCACCTCGGTGAAGACCACGGTCTCGACCGGGATCGTCGTGGCTTCCGCGAGACGGTCGAGACGCACGCCGTGCCGTTGCAGGAGGGCGGCAATGTCGTCCCATTCCCGCGGAATCAGATAGTATCGCGGCAGGCGGACGTGCAGCACGGGCTGCACGTCCCCGTGAAACGGCACCTCGACGGTGATGGGCCGGTCGTGATGCCAGACAGGATACTCCGCACCGGAAATCGCGCTCGCGCGGCGTTCCATTTCATAGCCGCGGAAGGAAATGGTCCGGTTCTGTCCGACACTGCGGAATTGCAGGGGAAAGGATGTGGTGTCGCCGTCGAGCACGGCGCGGACATCGTCCTCCTCCGCCTGCGCGATGGCCTCGCGCAGTTCCCCCGCCTGTTCATTCATGAAGCGCAGTACTTCGACGAGCAGGCGGTACGTCGCGGTGACGCGTGTTTTATACGGCTTGAGCGAATGCGTTTCGATGAGCAGATTGCCGCGGTTGCACACGGCGGCGTAGCCGGTGCTCAGTCGCGGGGAGGAGGCCCAATCGACAAAACCCTTGCTGAGATCCTTGTCCTCGCGGGGAAAGACATACGGCACCAGCGGGTCCCCGGCGCGCTCCATTCCCCGCAAAAAAGAATTCCGCAGCTTATTCTGCCATTCGCGCAGCGGTGGCGCGATGTTGCCATGCACCTCCATGGCGAAGGAGGCGTTGTACTGGAAATCGATGCCGTCGGTGACGTGACAGTCGACGAGCATGTCCACCTTCCAGTCGTGGAACACCCGCAGCCAATCGCGCATTTCCGGCGCGTCGGCCTTCATGAAATCGCGGTTGAGGTTGAGGTTTCGTGCCGTGGTGCGCCAGCCCATTTCTTCCGGACCGTTCTGGTTGATGCGATGATGCGGGCCGCTGCGTTCGTGGCCGTCGACGTTGAAGATGGGCATGAAGAGAATGATCACCTCGTCCGCGAGATCCTCGAGCGTGCGGGTGATGGCGATGTCGCGCAGCAACATCAGCGAGGCGTCCTTTCCGTCGATCTCTCCCGCATGAATCCCGCTCTGGATCAGCACCACCTCCTGTCCGCTTTCCCGCGCGGCCGCGGGGGTGAAGTGACCGTCCCGCGACAGCACCACCAGCGGCAGGCGGCGTCCCTGCGGCGTGGTGCCGAAATCGCGCAGCGCGATCCATTCCGACGCGCTGTCGAGTCGCGCGAGATAGGAGAGAGTGCGTGCGTAATCCGGCGTGGCAAGGCCGCCGGAACGTTCGTAGTCGGTGAGCCAGCCCTGTTGGGCGGGGGATGCGTGGACGAGCACGAGCACGAGGATGATCGCAAGGGCGTGCACATGCTCGGGGCGGGAGGTGATGGATCGCGTGCGCATGAGGTCGGAATGACTGGGAATGGGAAATCGGTCGGAATCGTCGGAATATACAATAAAAAACGTTCCCGCCGGGCAGGCGGGAACGGTGATATCGGTGATGAATGTCGGGAGAGCCGTGCGTGCGTCACTCGCGGGTTTTCGCGAGGAGGCGGAGGATCTCGATATACAGCCAGATGAGCGTGACCATCAGCGCGAAGGCGCCGTACCATTCCATGAAGCGGGGCATGCCGGCGGCGGCCATCTGGTCGATCATGTCGAAATCGAGCACGAGGTTGAGCGTGGCGATGACGATCACGAAGAGACTGAAGCCGATACCGAGCAGGCCGCCTTCAAAGAGAAAGGGGATGTGCACGCCGAAGAAGCCGAGGACCATCGCGATGAGATAGAACACCGCGATGCCGCCCGTGGCGGCCATCACTCCGATGCGGAACTTCTGCGTGACGGGGATGAGTCCCGCCCGGTAGGTCACGAGCATGCCGATCATGATCCCGAAGGTGAGCACGATGGCGGGAATGACCACGCCGGGGTACATCGCTTCGAAGATGGCTGACAGTCCGCCGAGAAACATGCCTTCGAGAAAGGCATAGGCCGGGGCGGTATAGCGTGCCCATTCCATCTTGAACACCGTGACCAGCGCGAGCACGAGTCCGCCCACGAGGCCGATCATCATCTTGCCCGAGAAACCCGGTGACACGCCGACACTCATGTCGGCCCAGGTCCATGCCGCGCCGATCAGGAGGATGGCGAAGAGCATGGCGGTCTTGTTGAGCGCCCCGGTGAAGGTCATCGGTTCGGAGCCGGTGCCTGCGGCCACGATGGACTGGAAGCGCCGTTCGCCGAGCAGGGGATTTCCGGAATTCATGAGAGCATACCTCCTCGATGTTCAGGATTCACTGAGGAAAGAACACCGCGGGATGACGGTCAGTTTCCCGAGCCCTGCATGGGCGGATGGGCCTGGCTGCCGTCACCGGCGTGCGGATTGCCCGGACTTGCATGCGGATTGCCCGGACTGACTTCCTCGCCGTCCATGCCGCCGTGGGGGTCATCACCACCGCCGACGGGGGGATGACCTTCGGGCATGCCGTTCATCATCTTCGGTTCGCTGAGCTTCACATCCTTCGGCGGGGCAAACATGTCGGCCTTCGGCGAAAAGCTGTCATCGAGCTCGACCGCGGTCATGGTCAGTTCCTGCTCGCCCATGGTGATGCTCGAACGCAGCGTGAGACCGTTCCACAGCGAGATGCGCATGCCCATCATCGGGAGTTCGTACAGATCGCATTCCTTGTCGAGCACGGTGTCCTTGCCGATTTTCACGGCCTGACTGCGGAGCAGGAACGCTTCCTGGAAGTTCTTCTTTTCTTCCTCGGTGAAGTCGGCGGCCATCGCCTCGATACGGGAGAGGTCGTAATGCGCGCGCGTGCCTTCCTTCGTGTCGAGATTGATGGTGTACTGCGTGGTATCGCTGATCAGATCGAGCTGATGCACGTCCTGCTTCATCCCGCTCATTTCGAAACTCATCTTGTCGAGCTGGCTCTGATAGCGGCCGTAATTGGCGATGATATGGGTTTTGCTTCCGGATGCCGCGCCGCCGTACTCATACACGATGCGGGCGTTCTCCACGTTGTAGATTTTGATGTTCGGCGGGGTCATATCGAGGTCGCCACTGCCCTCGGACGAGCAGGCGGAGAGCACGACCACGGCCGTGACGAGAAGGGAGAGAGCGAAACGCGTGGGCATAGGGATCCTTGCAATGATTCGGTGGCTGTGGGGAAGTGGGCAGTGAGGGATTCGAACCCCCGACCTTCTGGGTGTAAACCAGACGCTCTGAACCGGCTGAGCTAACTGCCCGAAACGGTATAGCAGACAAATATACAAAAGACGCGTTGGAAATGAAGGTGCAAAACGCCATCTTTTCTTTCGTCCCATTTCTCCCAGCCATCGGCATGAACACCATGACACGCGTCACGTTTCTGATCGACCGTGGCGAGGACAGCGAATCCTACGCCACCCGGACCTTCCTCCCCCTGCTTCGCGCGCTCGCGGATGTCCGCCGCCTCGAGGCGGCGCGCGTGCTTGCCGCGGCAACGGCGCAACTCGCGGCCCGGATTATCATCGATGTGTATTTCGACGACGACGCACGCATGAACGAGAGCTTCGCGTCCGCGGAGGGACGTCGCGTCTCGCGTGAAATCATCAACGCCGCGGGTGCGGGCATCGAAATGATCACCGCCGACGTGCTTGACGTCGGGACGGATTAACCGTACTTTTCCATTCATGCCCTGACACGGTTTTCGCAACCAACGACACCACTGCCATGAAATTCGATACCCTGGTCGTCGCGACACGCAATCCCCACAAGGCCGAGGAGATCCGCGCCCTGCTGGCGGGACTTCCCATCACGATCCGGGATCTGCGGGAGTTTCCCGATTGTCCCGACGTGGAAGAGGATGGCGAGACGCTGGAGGACAATGCCTGGAAAAAGGCGGTCGCCGCGTCGCGCTGCACCGGATTGCCGGTGATCGCCGACGATACCGGACTCGAAGTCCACTATCTTCTCGGTGCGCCGGGCGTGCGCTCCGCCCGCTACGCGGGCGAGCATGCGAGTTATGACGACAACAACCGGAAGCTCATTCGCGTCCTGACGCAAGTTCCGGCGCGGCGGCGGCAAGCGCGCTTCCGCTGCGTGATCGCGCTGGTGGCGCAGGGTGTCGAAGAAATGTTTGAAGGAAAGGTCGACGGGGACATCCTTCTCGCGCCGCGCGGGAGCAACGGCTTCGGCTATGATCCGATCTTCCGTCCCGTTGGTTTCACCGAGAGCTATGCCGAACTCGACACCGCACGGAAAAACGCGATCAGCCATCGCGGCCGCGCGATCGAGGCACTGCGGAACTTTCTCACGGACTGATCTCCCCCTACTTCGACGAGCGAGGATTCCATGCGCCATTCCATTCTTGTGCTCACCGCCATCGCCGTCGTGCTGTTCGCCGCCTGCGCCGAGGACGCGCCGACGGTACGGACCACGGGCGCCGCGCTCCTGGCCGACGCGGGCTACTATCCCACCCTGCCCGACAGTCGCTGGGAATACCGCATCGACAGCACGCGCGGGGGCGTGACGCAGACCGGCGCGGCGATCGTCCGGGCCCGGACGATCGGGGTGTTCGCCAACGATTCGGTGGAATATCGCATCCAGGTGAATGAAATCATCCGCGGCACGGCGGTGGAATACGACACGCTGTACGCGCGAAAGGCGGAGGAAGGCGTGCGGCTGTCGAGTCCGGGTCTGCAGACCTTCAGCAATCTGCCCAACCTGCCCGGATTGCAGATTGGTGAAATCCCGCGCGATTTTCTCGTGGTGCCGTATACGAGCTTTCTCGGCACCTGGGACATTCTCAGCATCGAATTCAACCAGATTCCCCTGCTCTCGATTTATTTCCGTGTAAAAGGGAGAAATCTCGGAATTGCCGACGCGCGGACCGACCTTCGCACCTTCCGCCAGTGCGCCCGCGTGCAGTTGATCGTCGAGGCGCAGTTCCCGAATCCCCAGAATCCCACCGACTTTCTCAATCCCGTTCGTCTCAACGAGACCGCGGACTTCTACTTCACCCGTCCCCAGGGACTCGTGCTTGCCGAGGGATCCGCCGCCATTTTCCGCCTTCTGCGCGGCGACATTCCGCTCGATCGCAGTTATGCCCGCGTCCGTCAGGAAGTCACCGCGATGGATATCGCGCAGCCCGACCCGTTCTGCGTGAAATAGACGAATCCCCATCCTCGCAGGCATTTCCGCTCCCGCGCTATTACCTTGCGCGGTATGGCCGGATATCGCTAATATTGGGCTTGTTCAGAATTATCTCGCACCAATCAGCATGGAATCATGAAGTTCATCACGCGTTCGAACCGGATTATCCTTCCCGCACTGATCGTGGCAGCCACGCTGCTGGCGGCATCACCGCTCACGGCGCAGGAAAAGAAGGACGTCGTCGCGAAAATCGGCGGGTACACACTGACGCTTGGCGAATACGAGCGGCAATTCATCCGGAACAACGGCGGCGAGGCCGCGGCCCTTCGTTCCACGATGGAGACACGAACCGAATTTCTCGATCTGCTCGTCAAATACCGGCTCAAGGTCCTCGAGGCACGCGACAAGGGGTATGACAAGGATCCGGAAATCCAGCGCGAGCTGACCGAATACCGCAATTCCCTCGCCGTGCCGTATCTGACCGAGCGCGCGTTGATCGATCCGAAGATCGAGCGGCTGCACCGGCTCCGGCAGGAAGAAGTGCTGGTCGCGCACATTCTCCTACCCATTCCGGTGGACAGTGTCGGGGTGAGGGACACGCTTTCGGCCTACATCAAGGCGATGGACATCATTCGTCAGGCCAACGACGGCGTTTCATTCGACTCGCTGGCGCGGCAGTATTCCGAGGATCGACAGACACGGGAGCGCGGCGGGTTGCTCGGGTGGTTCATGGCCGGCATGACCGTGCCCGCGTTCGACGACGCCGTGTACGAACTCAAGCCGGGACAACTGCGGCAGCGTCCGGTGCGGACGATGTTCGGGTATCACGTGGTGTTGCTGCACGACCGCAAGCCCGCGCGTGGCGAGATCAAGGTGGGACACATTCTCGTCCGGATCCCGATGGAGAATCCCTCCGACACCACGGCGGCCTTCGCGAAGATCGGCGCCATTCGCGATTCGCTCCGCGGCGGGGCGGATTTCGCGACGCTCGCGCTGTGGAATTCCGAGGATCCTTCGAGCGGCGCCAATGGCGGTGATCTCGGGTGGGTCGGCCGCCACAAGTTCGTACCCGAATTCGATGCCGTGGCCTTCGAACTGCAGCCCGGAGAATTGAGCCGCATTGTGCGCACGCCCTTCGGGTATCACCTCATCCGCGTCGAGGACGAGCGTCCGCTGAAGGCCTTCGAGGAAGTCCGGCAGGAACTCAAGGATCTGTACAAGCGATATGCCTACGAAGAGGACAATCAACAATTCCTCGAAAATATCGTCGCCAAGTACAATGTCCGCACCGACGCGAGCGTCACCGCCGCGATCATCGGCAGCGTGGACACGACGGCGACGACCTCGGCGCCCGGCTGGTACAACCGCATCGGGGAGGATCTGAAGGGCCGCACGTGGATTACATTGAACGGTGCCTCGGTCACCGTGGGCGACGCGATCAAGCTCATCGAGCGCAGCCAGGATCTGCAGTCGAAGGCGCTCAATCGCGCGTCGTTGCTGTCGGTGGCCGACGCGATCGCCGACAAGGAGGCCCTGCGTCTGGAGACCGCGGATCTCGAGACCCGATACCCCGAATTCGGCACGCTCATGCAGGAGTATCGCGAGGGCGTGCTGCTGTTCCGCGCCGAGCAGGAGTCGGTGTGGAATGCCGTGAAAGTGGAAGATGACGGACTGCGGGAGTACTGGGAAGCGCATCGCGCCGAGTACACCTGGCCGAACCGCGTGCGCTTCAGCGAGATTTTCGTGACCAGCGACAGTCTGGCCCATGCGTTGCGGGACAGTGTGAACACCGGCGTGGATTTCGCCGCACTGGCCGAGCGCCACACGCAGCGTGCCGGTTACAAGAAAAAGCAGGGCGACTGGGGATTCCAGGCCCATGACGCGAACGAACTCGCCGCCGCCGCCGCTAAGGGCGCGGCGGGCTGGGTCGAGGGTCCGATGAAATTCCAGTACGGCTATTCGATCATCAAGGTCACGGATAAGGACAAGGCGCGTGAAAAGACCTTCGAAGAGGCGCGTTCGGAAGTGTCGAGCAAGTACCAGGAATCCGAGAGCAAGCGTCTCGAGCGCGAATGGATCCAGTCGCTCAAGGACAAATTCGGCGTCACCATCCACGACGACATTCTGAACAAGGCCTTCGCCACCGTGCAGCCCGGTGGATCGAGCCGCCGGTAGGTCGTCGCAACCGCACCGCGATTCATTTTCTCCCTGATGCAAGGACTCTCCGCAACAGACAGCACAGGCATCGTGAAAAAACTCGTTTTCCTTGGCGCCGCGATTCTCGTCGCGGCGCAATTTGTCACATCATGTTCCTCCGTTCCCGGCTCCGTGCTCGCACGCGTCGGCGGCGATACGGTGCGCGTGTCGGAATACGAGGAAATGTTCCTCCGCACGCGGCAGCAACCGCCACATGACCAAGCCGACCGGGAGGCCTTCCTCGAGACCTACATCGACTACCGCGTGAAGCTACAGGAAGCCCGCGCGCAGGGGATCGACCAGACGGAGGCGTTTCGTGACGAAATGCAGCGCTATCGCGATCAGCTCGCGTTGACCTTCCTCTACCAGCGTGACCTCATCGAACCGGGGGTGGAGACGCTGTACAACCGTCGCCTCGAGGAAATCGAACTGCAGCACATTCTGATCAAGCCGTCGAAGGTAGGGACCAGTCAGGGTGACACCTCCGTCGCGTACGAAACGGCGCGCGAAGTGCATGCACTCGCGATGGCCGGAGAGATCCCGTTCGACACGCTATTGCGGCGCTACAGCGAGGACGGCAGCCGTGAGCGCACCAACGGGCGACTGGGGTGGTTCATCGCCGGGACGTCCTATCCCGAACTCGACGACATGATGTACGCCACGAAAACGGGCGACGTGCTGCCCCAACCCTTGCGCACGGTGTTCGGCTATCACATTTTCCGCGTTCTCGACCGCAAGCCCTCGCGGCAGCGGTTGCGTCCCGCGCACATCCTCGCGCGGCTCGACCTCGAGAATCCCAACGACACGGTCGCGGCGCATGCGCGACTGGCGCCGGTGCTCGATTCGCTTGATCGCGGACTGGCGACGTTCGAGGAGCTCGCGATGCGAAACTCCGAAGATTCGCTGTCCGGTGCCGCCGGCGGCGATCTCGGCTGGGTCAACCGCGGCACCAACCTCGAACCGAATTTCGAGGAGGCGCTGTTCAACCTCGGGAAAGGCGAGACCTCGCGCATCGTGCGCACGGCGTTCGGTCTGCACATCGTCAAGGTGCTGGATGAGGAACCCCCGTTGCCGCTGGCGGAACAGAAGGATCATCTCCGCGGGGTGTATCAGAACGAACGCTTCCAGACCGACCTGCGCAACCATCTCGCGCGTCTGCGCGCGAAATACGATTACGCCGTCAACACCAATGTGGTCCGGCTGATTCTCTCGCGACTCGATTCCACGGTGACCACATCCACCCCCGCGTGGGAACGTCGCCTGCAGCCGAAGGATCTCGACGCGTATCTGTTCCGGCTTTCCTTCGGCAATGTGACCGTGCGCGAGGTGATCGAATTCTCCAAGCCCGACGCCTCCGTGCAGATGCGGCCGATCACCGCCGGATTGCTCGACACCCTCTGCGAACGGGCGGCCGACCGGTTGGTCTCGTTGAAAGAGACGGAGGACTTCGAACGCGACATCCCCGCCTTCCGCCGCCTCCTGCGCGAGTATGAGGAAAGCACGCTCATCACCACGCTCGAGGACCGGGAGATCTGGAGCAAGGCGCAGTCCTCCGATGCCGAGATGAAGGAGTGGTTCGACCGCAACCGCGACGCATTCACCTGGCCCGCGCGTGTGCAATTCGCCGAGATCTTCAGCTATGCCAAGCCGGTCGTCGACGAACTGCTGGACTCGCTCGCGGCGGGCGCGGATTTCACCGACATCGCCTCGCGGCGGACGCAGCGGCCGGGGTACTTCGAGCGCAAGGGCGTGTGGGATTATGTTCCTTTGGACAAAAACACGCTCTCCCAGCGCGCGGTGGCCTTGCCGATCGGCGGGGTGGACGGTCCGATCAGTTTCGAGAATGGTTTCAGTCTCATCAAGCTGCTCGACCGCCAGCCGCCACGGCGGAAAACCTGGGAGGAAGCGCGAGCCGAGGTCGTGAGCATTTATAAGGAGGCGCGTGTCGACGAGTTGCGCCGCGCGTGGCTCGCCGGTCTCCGGGAGAAATTCGGTGTGGAAGTCTGGCGCGGGCATCTGGACAACGCCTTCGTGTCGGAGCAGTGAGCGGTCGCCGGACGGTTCGCCTCATGCCGCGCGCGGTGGGGAGGTGTCGTCACGGCCGGATTTTTCCCTTGCCGCGCGTCGAAGGACCTCGTATTGTTAACGGATATTTCCCATCGGGATCGGACGTATGAAACGCTATCTCTTTCTTCTGCTTCCCATTTTGCTCGCCCCGCTCTCGGAGGCAACGGCCCAGAGCGCGCGCGTTCTCGACCGCGTGGTCGCGGTAATCGGTGACGAAATCATCACCGAGAGCGAGTTACAACTGCAGATATTGCAGGCCACGCGCAGCAATCCGGGAACGGAAGATCCGTCGTTGCGCGACCGTGTGCTCGATGCGATGATGAACGACAAGCTGATCCTCGCGCAGGCGGAGATTGATTCGATCACCGTCGCGCCCGAGGAAATCACCCGTCGACTCGACGAGCAGGTCAACCGTCTGATCCGGTATTACGGGTCGGAGGAGAAGTTCGAGCAGTCCGCCGGCATGACCATCGCGCAGATGAAGCGTGAATACCGCGACGACATTCGCAAGCGCATCATGATCGAGATGATCCAGCAGCGCGAACTTGGCGAAATCGACATCACGCATCGCGAGGTCACCGAGTTTTACCAGACCTACGGCGACAGTCTGCAGCCCGTGCCCGAACAGGTCGAATTGCGACAGATCGTGCGCTTTCCGCGCGTGACCGAATCCTTCCGCGAGGCCGCGCGCACCCGGGCCATGCAGCTGCTCGATTCCGTCCGCGCGGGTGTGCCGTTCGAGGAACTGGCGCGACGGCACAGCGACGATCCCGGTTCCGCCCGCAACGGCGGCAGTCTCGGACTCGCGCGTCGCGGCGTCTTCGTCCGCCAATTCGAGGAAGCGGCTTTCGCGCTCGAACCCGGACAGGTGTCGGATCTGGTCGAGACGCAGTTCGGATTCCACATCATCAAGCTGGTGGAGAAGAAAGGCGAGGCCGTGCGTCCCCTGCACATCCTCATCAAGGTGCAGAAAACCGGCGAGAGCGATCAAGCCGCCATCGACACGTTGCATGCCCTGCGCCGCCGCATTCTCGCGGGAGAGGATTTCGCCACCCTCGCGACGGAGTATACCGAGGATGAGCAGACGAAGAAATTCGGCGGCAGTCTCGGTGTGATCGAGGTCGGGGAGTTGAGTGACGAAATGAAGCACGTGCAACAGGAGCTGTCCGACGGCGACATCAGTGCGCCGACGAAGCTGACGATGAATCGTGACTATGCCTACGCGATCGTGCAGCTCCAGCGCCGCATCCCCCAGCATCGCGCCTCGCTCGACGGCGACTACACGCGGATCGCCAACGTCGCGAAAATCTTCAAGCAGAATCGCGTGTACGCGGAGTGGATCGCGAAAATCAAGGAGAATGTGTACTGGCGGATGGAGGGGTAAGCCGGCGAGGCGACAGTGGCAACGAAACGGGCGCACTTCATCGCCCCGCTCCACGT
>JAVFAS010000053.1:12677-26325 GCA_034002405.1 Bacteroidota bacterium
AGCCAACGTCGTTGAACGCGAACCCGTTTATATAGGAGATACAGACATCAATCTCGCATTTGAAGAATACAAGCTCGCGAACGGCCTGCACGTGATCCTGCATCGGGACGGAACGCTGCCGATCGTGGCGGTGAATCTCTGGTATCATGTGGGATCGAAGAACGAGAACGAGGGGGAGACCGGCTTTGCCCATCTGTTCGAACACATGATGTTCCAGGGATCGGAAAACGTGCCGGCGAACATGCATTTCCAGCATGTGCAGAGCGCGGGGGGGACGTTGAACGCCTCGACGAGCTTCGACCGGACAAACTATTACGACACGCTGCCGGCGCATCAACTCGAACTGGGATTGTGGCTCGAGTCCGACCGCATGAACGCGCTTGGCGTCACCGAGCAGAATCTCGAGACGCAGCGCAACGTGGTGATGGAGGAGCGGCGCTCGCGCTACGACAATCAGCCCTACGGGACGATGATGATGGAGCTGTTCGCCCGCGCCTACAAGCTGCAGCCCTACCGCTGGCCGACCATCGGGAGCATGGCGGATATTCAGGCCGCGACGCTCGAGCGCGTGCGTGCGTTTCATGCGATGTACTACCGGCCGGGGAATGCCACCCTCTGTCTCGCCGGGGATTTCGACACGGAGACCGCCCGGACGCTGATCGAAACATATTTCGGCGGTATCAAGAATGGCGACGGGGAAATCTACCGGCCCTTCATGCACGAGCCGCCGCAGACCACGATGGTGCGCGATTATGTGTACGACAGCATTCCCCTACCCGGACTGATCATGGGCATGCATATCCCGGATATGAACGATCCGGATTACGTTCCGCTCGACATCCTCGCTTCCATTCTGACATCGGGCGACAGTTCGCGTCTCCACCGCCGGATGGTATACGACGCGCGCATCGCGCAGGCGGTGGCGTCGTATGCGTACGATCTCGAGCTGCCCGGGCTGTTTCTGTTCCGCGCCATCGCGCAGCAGGGCAAGACGCCCGCGATGCTCGAGACCATGGTGTGGGAGGAACTCGACGACATCCGGCGCAACGGGATCACGACCGCCGAACTGCACAAGGCGACGAATCGCATCGAGACGACATTCGTGCGGGCGATGAGTTCGCTGCAGTCCCGCGCGGACATGCTCAATTCCTTTCACGTGCTCGGCGGCGGCACGGAGGCCGTGCACACGCATCTCGCGAAAATCCACGCCGCGACGGCGGAGGACGTGCAGCGCGTCGCGTCCAAATACTTGATCGAAAGCAACACGACCTGCCTGTACTATCTGCCGTACCCCAAGACGGCGAAGGAGTCGATATGAGCGGCGCGGCAGCACTTGACCGCGGCAGGGTACCGGTGCCCGGCGTGCCGAAGGATCTGACCTTTCCGGATTATTTCGCGCACACGTTGCCGAACGGGATGAAAGTCATCGTGTACGAAGACCGTGCCTTGCCGCTGGTGTCCGTCAGCGTGGTGGCGCATGGTGGCGGCGCGGACGATGGTGCGCGGCCGGGACTGGCGTCGATGATGGCGGAACTGCTCATCAAGGGCACGGCCACGCGCAGCGCGAACGACATTGCCGAACAGATCGAGCGTCTGGGCGGCAGCATCGGAAGCGGAGCGGGATGGGATACGAGCAGCGTCGGCCTGAGCATTCTGTCGCGACATCTCCCCGCGGCGTTTGACGTCCTGGCCGAGACCGTGCGCGTGCCGTCCTTTCCCGACGAGGAAATCGAACGCGTGCGCGAGCAGCGTCTGGCCGACATTCTCCAGAGCAAGGCCAATCCGACGTCGCTCGCATATGATCGCTTCTGCGCGGCGGTGTACGACCAGCATCCCTACGCGCAGCCCCTCGATGGCACCGAGGAGAGCGTGACGGCGATGCAGGGCGCGGACATGCGTGCGCTGCACGCACGGCTGTTCGTTCCCGACGGCATGTTCGCCATCGCCGTGGGTGACGTGAATCCGGACGAGTTTGTCCGTTTATGCGAGACGCATTTCGGTGATTCGCGGTCATCGGGACAGCCCCGGTCCCGCGCGGCCGAACCCGCCGCCGCCGGCACGCGCCGCGTCCAGGTGGTCGATCGTCCCTCCGCCGTGCAATCGTCGATCATCGTCGGTCATGTGGGCATTCCGCGCGGCCACGACGACTACATCGCCGTCTATCTGCTCAACATGCTGTTCGGCGGATATTTCGGATCACGGCTCAATCTGAATCTGCGCGAGGACAAGGGATTCACCTATGGCGCGCACGCACGCTTCGACGCGCGGCGACAGGCCGGTCCGTTTTCCGCCGGCGCGGAAGTCCGCAACGAGGTCACCGATCGCGCGGTGGAGGAAATCCTTTTCGAAATGGAGCGACTCCGCGTCGAAGCCGTCGGGGAGGAGGAACTCGCGCGCGTGAAGAACTACGTCGTCGGCAGTTTCCCCCTGCAGATCGAAACGCCGAACCAGGTCGCGCAGCGCATGATCAATATCGAGATCCACGGACTCGGAAAGTCCTATTACAACACCTTCAACAGCAGCATCATGGCGCTGACGCCCGAGGACATCCGTCGCACGGCGGAGCGCTGGCTGCATCCCTCGCACGCGGTCATCGTGGCCGCGGGACGCGCGCATCTCCTCCGGCACACGCTCGAGCGTTTCGGCGCGGTGGAGCTGTTCGACGCCGACGGCGCGCGCATCCCCGATTCCGAACACCAGGCACAGGACACAAGTCAGGCACAGCATCCATGAGTAACGCATCCCATCCCACCGACGACGTGCAGGCGGTCGCCGCACTCCATACCAGTTACGAGGCGCTGCGGAAGGAAGTCAGCAAGGTCATCATCGGCCAGCATGACATCATCGAACAGCTGTTCACCGCGCTGCTCGCGCAGGGACACTGCCTGCTGGTCGGCGTGCCCGGCCTGGCGAAAACGCTCCTCGTGAAGACGCTGGCCGAGGTGATCGACCTGAAATTCAGCCGCGTGCAGTTCACCCCCGACCTCATGCCGAGCGATATCACCGGCACGGAGATCATCGAGGAGGACCACTCCACCGGCCAGAAGGCGTTCCGCTTCATCAAGGGCCCGGTCTTCGCCAACATCGTGCTTGCCGACGAGATCAACCGTACGCCGCCGAAGACGCAGGCCGCGCTGCTCGAGGCCATGCAGGAACACAGCGTCACCGCCGCCGGCGTGAAATATCCGCTCGAGGAACCGTTCTTCGTGCTTGCCACGCAGAATCCGATCGAGCAGGAAGGAACCTATCCGCTTCCCGAGGCGCAGCTCGACCGCTTCATGTTCAACCTCTGGCTGGACTATCCCACGCGCGCGGAAGAGGAATTGATCGTCAAGAACACCACGAGTCCGTTGAGCGCGACGCTGCAAAAAGTCCTTTCCGGTGCGGATATCCGTTTTTATCAGGATCTGGTACGGCGCGTGCCCGTGGCCGACAACGTGATTTCCTTCGCGGTCGAACTCGTCACGCGCACGCGTCCGACCGAGGCCGCGTCGCCGCAGTTCATCAAGGACTGGCTGCGCTGGGGCGCCGGACCCCGCGCCTCGCAGTACCTGATTCTCGGCGCGAAGACGCGGGCCATTCTGAGCGGACGGCCGATGCCCGACATCGACGACGTGCGCGCCGTGGCGCGTCCCGTCCTCCGCCACCGTCTGGTCACCAACTTCAGCGCGGAGGCCGACGGTGTGAGCACCGTGCAGATCGTCGATCGATTGCTGGCTGAATAACGTCCGCCCACCTTCACTCGCGAGGGCACTGTCATGCGAACTCCCGTCCTTTCCTTCCTGCTCGTCGCGCTGATCGCCACCGGGCTCCCCGCGCAGCAACGGCACTGGGTCCATTTCACCGACCGCGGCGGGGACGCACGGCAGCGGCTGTCCGCGGTCACCGATGACGCGATCGGTCCGAACGCCCGCGCACTCGCCCGCCGCGCCGCGTCGGGCACCGCCGATGCCGTGCGTGGGATCGGCGTGGCGGACCTGCCGCCCGCGCCGGCATACCTGCGTGCGCTCGAACAGCTCGGCGCGCGCGTGGTCGTCTCCTCGCGCTGGCTCAACGCCGTGAGCGTCGAGGCCGATCGCGCGACGCTCGCGCGCATCACCGCGCTCCCCTTCGTCGCGCATATCGCTCCCGTACGGCGTTTTCATCGCGAGGCATCCGCGGGCGAGGACATGGCCAAGGCACAGGCGGGACTTTCGTCCCATGGACTTAACTACGGCAACTCCCTGCCGCAGATGGAAATGATCGACGTTCCGAAAGTGCACGACCTCTGGATCGACGGGACGGACATCGTCATCGGCATGCTCGACAACGGGTATCGCTGGCGGATTCACGAAGCGATGTCCACGCGGAAGGTGCGCGGCGAATACGACTTCATCAATCTCGACACCCTGACCGAAAACGAAGACGGCGATCCCGCCGGACAGGACGGACACGGCACGGTGACGTTTTCCACTCTCGGTGGCTTCATGCCGGGGAAGTTGATCGGGCCGGCCTTCAATGCCGAATTCTATCTCGGGAAGACGGAGAAAAACGGATCCGAAACACAGATTGAAGAGGATTACTGGGTGGCCGGGATCGAATGGCTCGAGGCGCGCGGCGCCTCGATCGTCAGCGCCTCGCTCGGGTATTCGGATTGGGACGACGGCACCGGCTATTCCTGGTCGAACGGCGATTTCGACGGACGCACGGCGGTCACCACGCGTGCGGCGGTGGAAGCCATGCGCCGCGGTATCGTCGTGGTCACCGCGATGGGCAATGAGGGCAGTGCGCCGGGCACGTTGATCGCGCCGGCGGACGCCGACAGCATCATCGCCGTGGGCGCGGTGAATACGAATGGCAGCATCGCGGGCTTCAGTTCGCGGGGTCCCACCAGCGACCAGCGCATCAAGCCCGATATCAGCGCGCCCGGCGTCTCCATTTATTGCGCGAATCGTTTCGGAACCGATACTTACGAAGCCGCCAACGGCACGTCCCTGGCGACACCGCTGGCCGCGGGCGTGGCCGCGCTCGTGCGTTCCGCGCGTCCCGAACTCACCCCCGTGCAGGTGCGTGACGCCCTGCGTGCGACCGCCGACAATGCCGCGGCGCCGGACAATCATCGCGGGTGGGGACTGATCAACGCCTTCGAAGCGGTACTCGCCCACGGCATGGTGATTTCGACGAATCCAAAGATTTTCTGGTCCGGCAACGCGAGCACGATCATGGCCTGGGTGGTGTCGAAAAACACCGTCGACGCGGGGAGCGTCCGGCTGGTCTATCAGGTCGACGGCACCCCGCGAGAGCTTCCCATGACAAAAGTCCGGGACTACGACGGTCTTTCCGTCGGTTCGGGTCTGTATACCGCGTCGATTTCCGGTGTCCCGGAAGGCAAGGAGGTGCGGTTCATCATCCATGCGGCCGATAGCCGGGAGTCCCGCACGTCCCCGCACGCGATGCTCGACCGCATGCACCACTTCATCGCGGGCGAAAGCCGCACGCTCGGCGCGGAGCATCTCATGCCCGCGGATTTCGCCTTGGAGGAAAGCGCGCCGAATCCGTTCACGACCATTGACGGCGGTACGGCCGTGATCAACTACGCCGTGCCCCTTCCCGGTGCGAATGTCCGTCTGCGCCTGCATGACACACGCGGACGCGTGTTGCGCACGCTCGCCGATGGCTGGCACGGCGCGGGAATGTTCCGCATCGAGCTGGGTCCCGACGGGCTCGCCACCGGCGTGTATTATTACAGTCTCGAATCCGGCGACCGGCAGATCATGCGTCGGCTCGTCGTCGTGAAATAAGAAAAGAGATACATGTCCTTTATTTTGGCCCTCTCCACCTTCGCGCTCTCCTTCGCCCACAGCGTCGTGTTGCTCGTCGCGCTCGTCGCCGTGGCGGTGCTGTTCAGCATCTGGGTGTACCGTCGCACCGTACCGGAGATTTCCCGCGGACGGCGCAGCACCTTGATCGCGCTGCGTGCCGGCGCCCTGGCGGTGCTGCTCTTCCTGCTGTTCGAGCCCGTGTTGAACCTGCAGCGCAGCGAGGAACTCGCGCCACGGGTCGCGGTGCTGCTCGACAACTCGAAGAGCATGACGGTCGAGGACGCCGGGGTCGCGCGCGCCACGCGCATGAAGGAGTTCGTGTCACGCGCCACCTTCCGCGACATCGAGGGCGGCGGGGAGAAAACCGCCTGGCTGTTCGGCGGCAAGGCCTTCCCGATGCAGGAGGTGACGGCGGACTCGCTGACGTTCACGAGCGTGGAGACCGATATCAGCCGCGCGCTGCAGCAGGTCGCCGACGCCGAGAGGGAGCAGAACCTCCGCGCCGTGGTCCTCGTCACCGACGGGGTGTTCACCGCGGGAAAGAATCCGCTCTACGCCGCGCAGGCCCTCGGCATGCCGGTGCATGTCGTCGCCGTCGGTGATTCCACCGAGAAAAAGGATATCCTTGTCGGAAGAGTACTGGCCAACAGCATCGCCTATCTCGAAAGCACGCTGCCGGTGGATGTGACCGTGCGCAGCGCGGGCTTCGACGGCGGCCGTACGCGTGTGACCCTGCTTGACGGCGGCCGCGTGATCGGGAGCGAGCTGTTGGACTTGCGTCCGGGGGTGAATGAATATCCGCTCGCCTTTTCCTACGAACCGAAGGAAGAGGGCGTGCGCAAGCTCACCGTACGCGTCGATCCCGTCGCGGGAGAGTTGACCACGAAAAACAACAGCCGCGCCGTTTTTGTCAAGGTGCTGAAGAGCCGCATGAAGGTCACGATTCTCACCGCGGCCCCGAGTCCGGACGTCTCGTTGCTGCAGCGCGAGCTGGCCAAGGACCGCAATATCACCACCGTGTTGCACGCGCAGCGTGGCAGCGGTGCGTGGTACGACGCCGCACCGACAACCAGGAGCTTTCTTGATGCCGATGTCGTCGTCCTCGCGGGTTTCCCCGGCACGCGCAATGACCTGGGCGTGCTGCGGCAGCTTGCCGAGGCGGTGGAAAAGAAATCCGTGCCGCTGATGATCCTGCCCTCGCGCACCACGGATTTCGCCACGCTCAAGGCGGGACTCGACCAGGCGCTGCCGTTCGAACTCGTGCAGTGGCGACCGAACGAAACCGAGGTGTTCTTCGAACGCAGCGAGACCGCGCGGCTCAATCCGATCGTCGCCACGGGCATCGCGGCGGAGTCCTGGAGCGCGCTGCCGCCGCTGTTCAAAACCGAATCGAGCTTCCGGACCCGCGCGGGCGCGGATATTCTCGGCACGATGAAACTCAACGGTATCAGTTTCAACGAACCGCTGCTGCTCACGCGCCGCCTCGGTTCGCGCAAGGTGCTCGCCTGGACCGCCTACGGCCTCTGGCGCTGGGAGCTCGCCTACGACGTACAGAACGGGGAGGTCCCGGGCCGCCTGCTCTCCAACGCCGTGCGTTGGCTGACGACGCGCGAAGAAGATAAAATGGTCCGGATTACCCCGGCGAAGGAGTTCTTCGACAGCGGGGAGGACGTGGAATTCTTCGCCCAGGTCTACAACGCCAGTTACGAAGCAGTGGAAAACGCCGCCGTGACGGTCGCGGTCACCCGCGGCGGGGAAACGCGCGAACTGGTGCTTTCACCGCTGGGCGCGGGACGCTATGCCGGCACGCTGGACGTGACCGAGGAAGGGGATTACACCTTCACGGGCAAGGCCGAGCTCGACGGGCAGTCGCTGGGCACCGACCGCGGGCGCTTCGCCGTGGGCGAGCTCACTATCGAGTTCCAGGACACACGGATGAACAACATCCTGCTCCGTCAGATCGCCGCCGCCACCGGCGGTCGGTACTTCCCGATCGACGACGCCGACGGCCTGCCCGCCGCCGTCGCCGGCGCGTCCTCGTTCACCCCCACCGACCGCATCATCAAATCCGATATCCAGCTCTGGAATCTCGTCTGGCTGCTCGCCCTCGCCGTGCTGCTCTTCGCCATCGAGTGGTATCTGCGGAAACAGGCGGGCATGTTGTAAGAAGGCAGGCGCCTCCGCGGGACCGCGGCCCGAACGGCCGGAGCAGGAGAGCCCGGGCCTTCCGGCCCGGGTGACGCGTGCGCCGGGTAACTTCCCCTCTCCCCGCGTGTTATTCCCCCGGTACCGATTCCTCTGTTTTTCTCCGGATATTTCCATGATCACTCCCACCGCCGCGACACCCGCGCGCGCGCCGCACCTCCCGGTCTTGCCGTTTCGCGGGCAGACCGCGCGCGTGTGCTCCGCCGTTCCCGTCATCCTGATCACGGTTCTGCTGCTCCTCCCCGACGCCGCGCTTTCGCAACCCGTTCTGAATTTCAAGCGGGTGACGGTCAACTGGCCGACGATGGAATTGTATTTCACGGTGGGCTGTGATGGATCACCGGCATGGGATATGCGGAAGGAACATCTCCGGATACATGAAAACGGAGTTGAAATTCCGGAATTTACGTTGTGGTGCCCGGATCCTGCCATTCGCTGCGCGGCCTCGGTCGCGCTGGTCGCCGACGCGAGCGCAAGCATGAAGGGCGGCGGGATCGAGGGGGTGCGCGCGGGCCTGACGGCCTTCGCCCAGATGATGGATGGGGTGGTGGACGAGGCCGCGCTCATCACAGCGGGGAATCCGCCCGTGATCCGGCGGGAGATGACCGTGGACAAACCGGCACTCCGGACCGCCATCGACAGCCTGCGGGCCTCGGGCGGATCGGCGATCTGGGATGGTGCGATGATGGGACTCGAGCATCTGATCAATACGGGAGAGAACCAGTGCCGGGCGCTGATTCTCTGCGCCGACGGGATGGACAACCTTTCCGCGACCACCTTGGGGGAACTGATCACGCGGGCGAACCGGAACCGCATCCGCATCTTCACGCTCGGATATGGCAACGTCATCAACGCGACGGAACTCGAACTGCTCGCCCAGCTCACGGGCGGGCGGCATTATCAGTCGCCCAATGCCGGGCAGCTCGCGATGATCTACGAGGAAATCACCGCGTCCGTTTTTTATCCGATCTGGGAATGTATCATCACCTATGATCGTGACTGCGCCGACGGGACGAATCGTACAGTGGATTTGCAGTTGCGGGATTACTGCGACGGGGAGGATGCCAAATCAAAAACGTATATCGCTCCACTTGATTCGACGACATATTCCTTGCAGCGACTGCGCATCGAAACGGTTACCTCGGTTCCGCGCGAGGAGGTCACCGTGCCGCTGCTGCTCGACGTGATCCCCGGGGACGCGACACTGCGTCCGTTCGACATCACGATTGCCTCTGGTACGCCGGCCCGGCCTTTGATCGAAGTATCCGTGCCGGCCGGGAGTCCGCTCGACAGCGTCGCGCTGCGGATCGACCGTTCCGCCGATAGCGTGCGCATTCGCCTGGATGAGGATGTCCCGATCGCCGTGCCCGGGACGCTGCTGGAACTGCGCTTCCATACGCAGGGGATCCTGGACAGCAGCTGGTTCCCGCTCGGTGCGAGAGTACAGGATGTTCATGTCCCCTGTGCGGGGACCGTCGTGAGCAGTGGCGGGTATCGCATCGTGCCGCGGCTCCTGCCGCGTCTCACTCCGGAGGGGGAGCTGTGGGTGTGTCCGGGCGGCACCGTCGAACTCACCGCGAACGAGGGTTTTGTTTCCTATCGCTGGTCGACGGGCGACACCACGCGGTCGATTCTCGCCGATGCGGACGCCGCGTATTTCGTGGACGTCGTCGATGGCGCGGGGGACACGCTCCGCTCGGCCGCCACGGTTGTGCGCTTCCATCCCCGGCGACGGGTCTGGCTCGAGCCGCAGGGAGCACTGACCGCCTGTCGCGAGAGCAATGTGGATTTTCGCGTCGCGGGTGATACGGCGGGGGCGCGCATCTTCTGGAAGTGGGAGAGTGCGCCACGGTCGCTCTACCCGAGCAAGGTGCCGGACAAGATCTGGGCGCGGGTCGTCGACGAGTTCGGCTGCGTCTTCGCCACCGATACGATATGGACGAATGCCTACGATCCCCCCGTGACCCTCAACGTAGCCGGGGATGTCGTGTACGTTTGTCCCGGCGATAGCGTCGCATTGCGGGTGATGGAGGACTATCCGTTTTATTTCTGGGATGCCGGTTACCTGAAGGGAGACAGCGTGCGCGGCATCTTTGCCCGCGCCGATGGTGGGTGGCATGGGGATGGGCGCTATTCCTATTATGTGCGCGACAGCAGCGGCTGCCGCGGCAGTTGGCATTCCGTCACGGTGAAGGAATATCCGCGGCGGACGATCGCGATCGATCGCGGACAACGTATCGTGCTCTGTCCGGACGCGGAAGCGCGGGTGTCCGGCACCGGGGATTTCGCCGCCTGGCGCTGGTCCACCGGGGACACGACGCGCACGATTCCCGTGCGTGGCACTACCGTGGCGGGAACGGATACCCTATGGGTCGAGGGGATCGCCGCCGAAGGATGCGTGACGCGTTCCGCGCCGTTGGTGGTGGAAACCGTGACACGACCCGCTCCGCGCATCACTCCCGGCACGCTCACCGCGCTGTGTCCCGAAGACCGTGTGCGTCTCGACGCCGGCGAAGGATACGAATCCTACCGCTGGTCCACCGGCGACACGACGCGCTTCATCGAGGTCGACACGGAGGGCGGGTATGTCGTCGCCGTCACCGCGCATGGCGGCTGCGTGGGAATATCGGACACGCTGCTCCTGAGAAGGGAGGATGTGGCATTCGTTCCGGTGACCTACGCCGGATCGCCGATGCTCTGTCCCGGTGGCACGCTGCTCCTGGAAGCACCGGAGGGGTATGCCAACTACCGCTGGAACACCGGGGCCCGCACGCGCACGCTTGCCGTGCATGCGGCGGGGGCGTATGCCGTGTCCGTGCTGTCCCCCGGCGGTTGCGAGGGCGTTTCCGAGCTCGTGCACGTCGGCATGCGCACGCAGCAACGGCCGCGAATCACCCGTGACGGCCTGACGCTTTCGACCGGGCTGTTCTTCGTCTCGCATCAGTGGCTGCGCGACGGACAGCCGATCAGCGGAGCGGCAGGTCCGATTTACGAGGTGACGGATATCGGCCGCTACGCGGTGCAGGTGGTCGACAGTTGCGGTGCGGTGCTGCTGTCCGATGAAATCAATATCACCACGCTGGGCATCGCATCCCGTCCCGAGCTGTTCCGTCTCGACGTCTATCCCGATCCGAGCGACGGTAGGATCCATCTGGACGTGCGCGGCGCGTCGGGACCCGTGCAGGCCGAACTGCATGATCTGTTGGGCCGCCGCATCACGCGGTACGAGTGGAGGGCGGAAGGTGTGCTCCGCGCGGTGATGGACTTCCACGGCGCGCCGCCGGGCATCTACATCCTCCGCCTCGCGCATTCCGGCGGACAGATCACCCGCCGCCTCACGAAAACGAAATGATGGAGCGCGGGTGACCGTTAGTCCCAGTTGAGTTCTGATTTGTTCAGGAAGCTCTCGATTCCCGTGCGGAAGTCGGGGGTGGCGCGGCTGATGGCATTTTGCCAGGCGGCGAGGGACATGGCGTCGGTGAGAGTGCGATCCGCCACCGAATTCATGAGCTGCTTGGTCATGGCCACGGCTTGGGGAGACGTTTCCGTGGCGATCTCATGCGCGATATGCGAAACAGTATCGTCGAGGCGTTCGGCGCTCACGACATGATTCACCATGCCGAGTTCCTTCGCGCGCGCGGCGTCGACGAGATGACCGCGGATGAGCAGTTCGCGCGCCGCGCCCATGCCGCAGCGCTCCATCAGCAGCTTCATCACGATGGCGGGGACGAAGCCGATGCGGACTTCGGTGAACCCGAGTTTCGCATCCTCGACCGCGACCACGATATCGCAGGTCAGCGCGAGTCCGCAGCCCCCGGCGATCGCGTGCCCGTTCACCCGCGCGATGGTTGGCTTCGTGCTCATGCGGATCGCATGCATCAGGCGCATGAGCGCGCGGGAATCCTCGACGTTCTCCAGGACCGCATTCTCGCTGATGTCGCGCAGATAGGCAAGATCCGCGCCGGCGCAGAACACCCCGCCGCGTCCCGTCAGCACGATCACCCGCACGGCCGGATCCGCCTCCGCCGCGGCAAACGCCTCCCGCAATTCCGCCACCACCTCCGCATTGAGCGCATTCCGTTTGTCCGGCCGGTTGAGCGCGATGGTGCGGACGGCAGCGCGGTCGTCGATTTCGATGAATGTGGACATGGGGCACCTGAATTTCTTGTTGCGGAGCATTCTGTCGGGTTGAAGGAAAATATGCCCCTGCCTCATCGGAAATACAAGCACATGTGCACGGCGCGCGCTTCCCCCCGGAATCATTTTCGCCGGTCGGGAATCATATCGTGATATGGTTTTCTCACCGGAGTCCGATCACATGGAAAGCAACGAATCCCGCCCCGACCCACTTCTCGAGAGAATACGGACCGCGCCCGCAATGCTGGCGTACTTTTCGACACCGCGGTGCACCGTATGCACGGTGCTGCGCCCGAAGGTGGAGGCGTTGTTGGCCGACTATCCAGAGGTGGAATTCCTGTATGTCGATGCCACCGCGCATCCGGAAGTGAGCGGTCAGCATCTGGTGTTCGCCGCCCCGACCATCGCGCTGTTCATGGACGGACGCGAAATGCGGCGCTACAGCCGGAATCTGGCGATGGATGACCTCGACCGGGCGCTCGCGTTGATGACCGCACGGTAACAAACACCGTTCTGGGGTGTTTTCTCAATCATGGTACCCGCCCTTCATCCGGTCCGTCGCAATGACTTTCAGATGACGGCGCGGTTTCGTATTCTACATTGATTCGACTCTTTCCCATCACGAGACAGATGCGTCATGAACTACTTTGGCTCCCGTTCAGTCTTCACGCTGCTGGCCTTCGTCCTGTGCGTGGCAACGCTCTCCGCGCAGGATGTGCGGTCACGCTTTCTGCCGGACAAGGTGTACACGGTCACGATCAAGAAAACCCTCGCGGGGAACGACGGTTTCCAGGACATTCCACCCTCGACGAGCACGCAGCGGATGCGCATCGAGACCGGCGCCGCCGCGAATGGCGGCATCCCGGTGGATTTGACCATTTTCCGCACGCAGCAGCGCGGCGAGGAGCAATCGGATGCCATCGATTGGCGCTTCTCCTTTACCGCCATGGATGACGGTGCGATCGGTGATGCGCGGGTTGTTTCCTCGGCCGAACAGATGGACGACGAATTCGCGTATGCCATGGTCAGCCGCATGCTCGAGCCCGTGCTGTTCCACACCGCCTACGGACTCAAGCAAGCGAACAAGAATCGTACGGTGATCGGTAACACGGTCGCGCGTCCCGGCGCGACGGACTTTGTCGACGTCGAGTACACCATCGATTTCTCCGCCTCCGAAGCCGAACGTCGCGTGGCCGACGGACCGCTCACCGCCGAGGCCCGTGGCACGGCGCTGTTCAACGCCGCGCTGTCCTTCTTCACCGAACGCAAACACACCGAGGTCTCGAAGATTTTCATCGCCGAGGATGCACTCGGGGCAGAGAAGAATCTGCGTATGGACCGGACGTTGGTCGTGGAGGTGGGTGTGGAGGGGAAGAGGTAAGGGTGAAAGGTGAAAGGTGAAAGGTGAAGGGTTAAGGGTTAAGGGTGAAAGGTGAAGGGTGAAGGGTGAAGGGTGGAGGTCACCGTTCGCATGTATTGAAGAAAATTCGCCCTCGGGATGGACC
>JAVFAS010000054.1:0-9468 GCA_034002405.1 Bacteroidota bacterium
TTCATGAAACCGCACCTCCCAGCTCGGGCCAAGGGCGTGAGTTCATGAAACCCCGCAATCCCGGGACGCACAGAGAGGCTCGGCCCGGGGGGGTGAGTTCATGAAACCGCACCTCCCAGCTCGGGCTAAAGGCGTGAGTTCATAAAAAACCGCACCTCCCAGCTCGGGCTAAGGGCGTGAGTTCATGAAACCGCACCTCCCAGCTCGGGCCAAAGGCGTGAGTTCATGAAACCCTGCTTCCTGGCTGCGGCAGGGTTGCGTTCACCTGCGTGCTGGACTCAGGGCGTGCGTGCGGCATCTTCCCGGAGATACAGCCACTCCCATTCCCCGGGCTTTTCGACGAGTCCACCGCGGACAGGGGCATGAAAGATGAAGTCGCGCGCGGCCCGACGCTCGCCGTCGGTGCGGAGGTATCGGTGAAAATCCTCCGCGTCCCAGAATGTCCCGATGCGATTGAGGTGCTGGTTGGCATGCCGCTCGACCGTGATTTTGAAGACGGCGGAGACTTGATCGGGTGTCGGTCCCTCGAGCAGGCTGAACTGTTGGGTGAAGAGCAGATGCACTTGCGTGGGCAGGATCACGAACGCGTCGAGTGTGCAGAGCACGCCATCGAGCGCGTGCAGGCAGCGCTGGGCTTCGTCCGCGACGCGGGGGTGTCGAAGCAGGGCCGGCGGAATGCCATGACCGGTCGCGACGTCATGGAAGGAAAACAGCTCGGCGTCGATTCCGGCGGGAAAGCGGTCCGGAGCCAGCGTCGCCGATAATCGGGTGCGGAATTCTGAAAGGCCGGCCTTGACGCACATGGATCCGCCGCGTGTGGCTGTGGATACGCTGCGCGGATGGTAGATCGAAGCACGTTCATTCGCGGTGTGCGCGGAGATTTCACGCGAGGACGCGACATGCGAGCATTCGGGTGTTGTTGTGCGCGTGGACGCGATGCGGCAGGTCAGGAATGATGTGAGGGAACGGAGTTTCCCCGGCTCCGGGGTATGGCGGATCGGCCGCCATTGCGGTGTGGACATGGTTTCTCCCTGAAATGTGTCCGATGAAAAAGTTCTGCGAACGATGCATGCCGGACTCCCATGACCGGCATGCACTCAAGGTTCACAATCCTGGATGGAGGATCAAGGGAATAATCCGTGTGGTCGGCCGTTGCTGCCCCGTGAGGAAGAGATTGTCAGTTACCAGACCGGCCGGTCCTTTTCTTGAGATCCGCGTATTTGAGCCGAAGCATCGCAAGGAGTGCTTCCGCATCCTGCGACGTGCTGACGTGGAAGGTAAACCACTTCATTTTTGTCGAGAGGGTGTAATGGTCGAAGGCCTTGCGCAGGCCGGGTGTGAGTTCCTTCACCGCGAGATAGTCCGCTTCCTGTTCGACGGGAATCGAGAAAGTCACGGTGAAAAAGCCTCGATAGAAATGCAGGACACAAAGGACCCGTGCCTTGTAGGAGGCGCGATACCCCCAGCCTGTCTCGTTTTCGTACCAGTGCATCGCCCAGTTCGTCCGGGGTTCCATCAATTCGAGCTGATGTTCAAAGCGTCGAAGTTCCGATGACGGAACCACCCCGAGCAGCAAATCGATCTCGGGTCGGGTCGGGGGATGTTTGAAGTCGTTGAAGGGGAGTTTCGGCACTCCCGGATCGCCCGTGGCGCTGCGTGCGCCCCGTCCCGCGTCGGTGTCGGGACGTGTTCTCTCCGGATCCACCGGGGAGCGTCGCTTTTTCGGGCGGGCGGAAGAAGGCTGGTTTTCGGTCTGATCGGAACCGGGATGTTCGTCCATCACGCGGACAGCTCCGTCCCGGTGACGAGGTGGTATGCCTCGAGATATTTCTGCGTGGTTTTCGCGATGACCTCCGCGGGGAGCGTGGGTGCGGGTGGCGTTTTGTCCCACTGCACGGCTTCGAGATAGTCGCGCACATACTGCTTGTCGAAGCTCGGCTGCGCCTGACCAGGCGCGTAGCCGTCCATCGGCCAGAAGCGGGAGGAATCCGGGGTAAGCGCCTCGTCGATGAGGATGAGTTCGCCATTCGCGTCGACGCCGAATTCGAATTTCGTATCGGCGATAATAATGCCGTGCTCCTTCGCGTAGTCGCGCGCGAAGCGATAGAGCGCGATGCTCAGGTCGCCTGCCTTTTGCGCGAGTTCGCGTCCGACGATGCCCGCGGCCGCCTCGAAGTCGATATTCTCGTCATGCCCGACTTCCGCCTTGGTCGAGGGGGTGAACAGCGGTTCGGGCAGCATCGAGCCATCGACGAGTCCTTCGGGCAGGGCGATGCCGCACACCGACTGTGTCTTGCGGTACTCCTTCAGGCCGGAACCGGTCAGGTATCCGCGCACCACGCATTCAATGGCCAGCGGCTGTGTCTTGCGCACGAGCATGCTGCGGCCGCGCAGCTGATCCGCATGGGGCGCGCAGGCGGTGGGATACTCGTCGACGTTCGTGGAAACGAGATGGTTGCGCACGATGTGCCCCGTGCGGTCGAACCAGAATTTCGAGATCTGGGTCAGCACCGTGCCTTTCATCGGGATGGGATCGGGGAGGACGACGTCGAAGGCCGACAGCCGGTCGGTGGCCACGATCAGAAGGGACTCGCCCAGATCGTAGACATCGCGCACCTTTCCGCGGCGGAAGAGGGTCAGTCCGTCAAAGTTCGTTTGTGCAATTGCCTGCATCGCGTTTCTCCTCGGGCTGTGGGGGCGGTGATCCATTGGAAACAGCAAATCCCTCGCGCCGAGGGATTTGCCTTCCGCGCGCCCGCAGGGATTCGAACCCCGAACCTCCTGATCCGTAGTCAGGTGCTCTATCCAATTAAGCTACGGGCGCGTCTATTTCAGAATGGCAATATACGAAGGGGGGTGTGGGAAAAGCAAGTGTTTGTCCGCGAGCTTCTCCCCGCTTTGTATTTCACCACGTCCCGCCGTACCTTTTCAATCCGACAGAATCGAAACAAAAACGATGACGCAGACCATGGAAGCAGGCCAGAATATGGACCAGGGCCAGACCGAAGATCTCAACGACCTCATGCGCCGGCGGCGGGAGGAATACAGCGAACTTCTGGAGCGGGGATTTCAGCCGTACGGATACGAATATCCGGTGAACGCCGAGGCGGCGGAGATTCTCGAGAGCTTCACCGACGACGCACCACCGCGCACGGTGGCGATCGCCGGACGCATCATGACCTTCCGCCGCATGGGCAAGGCGACGTTCGCGCATCTCATGGACCACAGCGGGAGAATCCAGATCTATGTCAAGCGCGACGACGTGGGCGAGCAGGCCTACGACGCGGTGAAACTGCTGGACATCGGCGACATCGTCGGCGTCGAGGGTTTCGTGTTTCGCACGCGGACCGGTGAGGTGTCGGTGCACGCGCAATCGCTCGTGCTGCTGGCCAAATCCCTGCGTCCGCTGCCCGTGCCGAAGCAGAAAACCGACGAACAGGGCAACACGGTGGTCTTCGACCAGTTCGCGGATAAAGAACTCCGCTATCGCAAGCGGCCACTCGACCTCATCCTCAATCCCGCGGTGAAGGAGACGTTCATCAAGCGCTCGACGCTCATCCGCGCGATGCGGCAGTTCCTCGACGCGCGCGGCTACCTCGAGGTCGAAACACCGGTGCTGCAGCCACTGTACGGCGGAGCAGCGGCACGGCCCTTTGTCACGCATCACAACGCGCTTGACATGACGCTGTATCTGCGCATCGCCGACGAACTCTATCTCAAGCGTCTGATCGTGGGTGGCTTCCACGGTGTGTATGAAATCAGCAAGGATTTCCGTAACGAAGGGATGGACCGCAACCACAATCCTGAATTCACGATGATGGAACTGTATGTCGCGTACAAGGACTATCGCTGGATGATGGAACTGGTCGAGGAAATGCTTTCCACCGTCAACCATGCGGTCAACGGGACGAATACCGCGACGGTGGGCGGCCACGCGATTGATTTCACCCCGCCATTCCGCCGCCTGAGCATGTTCGACGCCATCGCGGAACAGACGGGTGAACAGTTGCGCGGCCTCGACGAGCACGGCCTTCGTGCCGCGGCGCGGCGCCTGGGAGTGGAACTCGAGGACAGCGCCGGACCGGGCAGGATCATCGATGAAATCTTCTCCGAGCGGGTGGAGGACCGTCTTATCCAGCCGACGTTCATCACCGATTATCCACTCGAGCTTTCTCCACTGGCGAAGAAGCATCGCACGGAGGAGGGATTGGTCGAGCGCTTCGAACTGTACATCAACGGACAGGAAATCGCCAACGCCTTTTCCGAGCTCAACGATCCGATCGATCAGAAGGAACGCTTCATGGAACAGGCGACGCTGCGTGCGCGCGGTGACGACGAGGCCATGACCTTCGACGAGGATTACATCGAAACGTTGGAGTATGGCATGCCCCCCACGGCGGGACTCGGTATCGGCATCGACCGCCTGACGATGCTGCTGACCGGTGCGGAATCGATCCGTGATGTGATTCTCTTCCCGACCATGCGTCCGGAGAAATAAGCGAGTATTATGTCTTTTTTGCAGAAACTCAATCAGGTCCAGCGCGACGCGGTACGAACCGTCGAGGGACCGGTGATGATCGTTGCCGGCGCCGGCAGCGGCAAGACGCGCGTGCTCACCTATCGCATTGCCTGGCTGCTGCAGCAGGGCGTGCCCGCGCACAACATTCTCGCGCTCACCTTCACCAACAAGGCCGCGCGCGAAATGCGCGAGCGCATCGAGACCGTCGTCCCCGGCGAGGCCGCGCAGCGCATCTGGATGGGCACGTTCCATGCGACCTTCGCGCGTTTGATGCGGCGCGATGCCGAGCGCATCGGCTTCCACCGCAATTTTTCCATCTACGACACCGAGGATTCGCAGGGCGTCATCAAGGCGATCATGGGTGACCTCGGCATCAACAGCCAGCAGGTGGCGCCCGCCGCGGTCCGGCATGCGATCAGCAGCGCGAAAAACCGTATGATGTCGCCGGCCGACCTCGCCAACAGCGCCTTCGATGTCTTCGAGCAGAAGGTTTCGGATATTTTCGCCGAATATGTTAAACGTCTGCGCGCGTCGAACGCGATGGATTTCGACGATCTGATCCTGCACCCCATCGCGCTGTTCGACGGCCATCCCGACGTGCTCGAGAAGTACCGGCAGCAGTTCCGGTACATCCTCATCGACGAGTACCAGGACACCAACCAGGCGCAATACCAGATCGTCCGGCGGCTGGCCGACGGACATCAGAATATCTGCGTGGTGGGTGACGACGCACAGAGCATTTACGCCTTCCGCGGTGCCGACATCCGCAATATCCTCGAGTTCGAGCGGGATTTCCGCGACGTGCGCGTGTTCCGTCTCGAACAGAATTACCGCTCGACCAAGAACATTCTCGCCGGTGCGGATTCGGTGATCAAGCACAACACGAAGCAGATCCCGAAAACACTCTGGACCGACAACGACGCGGGCGAACCGATCACGGTGCTCGAAACAGCAGACGAAGGGGAGGAGGCGCACAAAATCGTGTTCCTCATGCAGGACGAAGCGCGGCGCCGAAAGCTGCAGCTCAACGACTTCGCCATTCTCTATCGCACCAACGCGCAGAGCCGGGCGATCGAGGACGCCATGCGCCGGAGCGGCATTCCCTACACCATCGTGGGCGGCGTGGAATTCTACCGCCGCAAGGAAATCAAGGACGTCCTCGCGTACCTGCGCCTCATCGTCAATCCCGACGACGACGAGGCCGCGCTGCGCGTGATCAACTATCCGACGCGCGGAATCGGACAGACGTCGATCGGACATCTTCGCGCGTTCGCGGCGGCTGAGGGCGTTTCGTTTTTTGAGGCCGCGATCAATGTCGCGCGCGCGCCCGGCATGACGGGTGCCGCCGTCCGGCGTGTCGAGGAGTTCGTCCGCCTCATCCAGAAATATGCGTCGCTGCGTCGGGAGATTTCCGCCGGTGAACTGGCGGGGTCGCTCGTCGACGAACTTGCGCTGGTGGCGGCATTCAAGAACGAAGGCACGGTCGAGGCGCGCACGCGTCTCGATAACCTGCAGGAATTGCTTTCCGCCATCGCCGACTTCGTGACCGAAGAGGGTGCGAACACACTCGAGGCCTTTCTCGAACAAGCCTCGCTTGTCGCCGATGTCGACCGGTATGACGAGGAGCGCAACGCGGTCACGCTGATGACCCTGCACGCGGCGAAGGGGCTTGAATTCCCCGTCGTGTTCCTGGTCGGCATGGAAGAAGGCCTGTTCCCCTCGTCGATGGCGATCGAGCGCGACGAAGTGGAAGAGGAGCGACGGCTCTGCTACGTCGGCATGACGCGCGCCAAGCAGAAATTGTACATGACCCACGCCCGGTCGCGACTGCGCTGGGGTGAGCGGCTCGAGCAGGTTGCCTCGCGTTTCCTTGACGAGATCGATACCGCGGTGGTGCAGCGCGACAGTACGCGGCGGCGTCCGGCGGTGAGCGGTGCCTACAGTGGACCCGTCGGTGCGAACGGATATTCGCAGCGTTCGGGACATCGCACGGCCCAGCGGGGTGGCACGGCCGCGGGCCACGGCGGGGCGCAGCGTCCCGGAGCGAAAAAGCCGCAGCGTTCGGAATACAGCCAGCTCGGCCATTCGGGTGATTCGTACTCGCAGGTCGATGGAGAGATTGCCATCGGATCGACCGTCATGCATGCGACGTTCGGCCGCGGTACCTTGCTGGCGGTGCAAGGAGCGGGCGATGCGGCGCGTGGCGTCGTGCTTTTCGATTCGGTGGGAAAGAAAACGTTGATCCTGAAATTTGCCGGACTGACACCGGCATGAGCGAACATCGGGAACGCCGATTCGCGAAAAATATCTCCGGACCCATTTCTCTCTTGCTTTTGGCCCTGAAGTTGCGCAGATTCCCGGTATCGTCGTAATACAAGACAAGGGAGTCCTATTATGCGCGCATGTTTTGTTGTCGTGTTCTGTCTTTCCCTCACCGCGGGTGGCGTTGCCCAGGAAGGCATTCCGAGCGATCAGCCCCATCACCAATGCTCCCCACCGCTCGTCCCGATGATACCGCTGGCGCACCTGTCGGCAGCGGCACCGCTCCGCGCACACGACGAGGGCGCACTGGTCTCTGACTGTGATATTCCCTTCTCCGAACGACACCGGACTGTCACGGTGCCGCGGTCGGATCCTGGACTCGACACACGCAGCTGGTATCCGTTTGACCTGCGTACCATCGGTGTGCAGACGCTGTTCGGAGCGATCGGGGCCGGCATATTCACTGCCGTCGGATATGGTGCGATCCGCAGTGGTGGCTTTGAAAATCTCGGCGCGGGGATGGTCGTGATGTATCTGGGCGGATCGCTGGTCGGTGTTCCCATCGGGGTGCTGTTCGGCGGCGAAGTCATGGGCGGAGAGGCCAGCACCGCGGCAGTGTTCACGGGCAGCGCGCTGGGGACGGCGACGGGCATCATCGCGTTGAGCTCCGCGAGGGATTATCCCGCTGCGAATGCCATGTACATCGTTGCGTCCTTCGTCGGCCCATTGCTCGGCTACCACCTCAGCGCCACATCGTCCGAAGAGCGGGCCAGGCGCGACGGTCTCGAGGGACTCACGTTGCGCCAACATACCGGAGCGCGACATCGCGGCGACGTCGTTGCATCGCGACCCCCGATCGATCCGCTCACGCCGGGTCCGGATTTCCAACTCCCGCTCATCGCTCTGCAATTCTGAGCATCGTGCGAGGGGGGCAACGCCATGCGGATAGCCCGCGAGCTGTCGATGGATCGCGAGCTGTAGATGGATCGGGAACCATGCGTGCGACATAGCTGACTTTCCCCTCCGGATTTCGTACGTTTCGGTGATCACAGCAGTCGTCACGAACAGGCGGAATCTCATGCAACAGCTGAAAGTCTCACGATCGACGGTCGAGGAATTCGTCGCGCAGAAAACTCTGGCGCTCGCCGGCGCCTCGCGCGGGGGAAAGAAATTTGGAAACGCGGTGTTGAAGGAACTTCGCGACAAGGGCTACACCGTGTACCCGGTGCATCCCGAGGTGAAGGATATCGATGGCATGGCCTGCGCGCCCTCGCTCGCGGCGTTGCCCGAGGCGGTGGGCGGACTCGTGCTCGTGGTCAAGCCCGCGGAAAGCGAAAAACTCGTGCGCGAGGCGCATGCCGCCGGGATCACTCGTGTGTGGATGCAGCAGGGAGCGGAGTCGGCCGAGGCCATCGCCTTCTGTCGCGACAACAGTATCGACGTCGTGTTCGGCGAATGCCTGCTGATGTTCACCGAACCGGTGCAGAACGTGCATTCCTTCCACCGCTGGGTCTGGAAGATTTTCGGAAAGCTGCCGAAATAAGGAGGAATGACCAACGTGCGATCGTCTGTCGATCGTGACACGCGTTCGGAACGCGGAAGTGCCGGGGTCCGTCACGCAGGAAATCATTACATTGAGAGATCATCATTGCATTCAATCGAGGAGTTGGAATGGAATATCGTTTTCTGGGGAATTCAGGACTGCGTGTATCGTCGCTTTCCTTCGGTTCGTGGGTCACGTTCGGCGATCAGATCGACGAGGGCGTGGCGGCTGCCTGCATGCAGGAGGCGTATGATGCAGGTGTGAATTTCTTCGACAACGCCGAGGCCTACTCGAGCGGTGTGTCGGAGACGATGATGGGAAGCATCATCGAGCAGAAGGGCTGGAAACGCAGCGATCTCGTGCTGTCGACCAAGATCTTCTGGGGTGGCGATGGTCCGAATGACACGGGACTCTCGCGCAAGCATCTCATCGAAGGAACCAACGCCGCGCTTACACGTCTTCGCACCGATTACGTTGACCTGGTATTTTGCCACCGACCGGACATCTACACACCGATCGAGGAAGTCGTCTGGTCGATGCATCTGCTCATCCAGCAGGGCAAGGCGCTGTATTGGGGCACCAGCGAGTGGAGCGCCGAGCGCATCCGCGAAGCGCATGATTTCGCGCGTCGTGAACATCTGATTCCCCCGCAGATGGAGCAGCCCGAATACAACATGTTCAAACGCGAGCGTGTCGAGCACGAGTACGAGCGTCTGTACAGCGAAATCGGACTTGGTACGACGATCTGGAGTCCGCTCGCCTCCGGTGTACTCACCGGCAAATACAATGATGGCATCCCCGATGACAGCCGTCTCGCCCTGCCCGAGTACGAATGGTTGCGCAAGCGCCTGACAAAAAAGGGCTGGGAAGAAAAAATCGACAAGACGCGCAGACTCAAAACCATCGCCGACGAACTCGGCTGTTCGCTCGCGCAGCTCGCCATCGCCTGGTGTCTGATGAACCCGGATGTGAGCACGGTCATCACCGGCGCGTCACGACCGGCGCAGGTGACCGAGAACATGAAGGCGCTCGATGTCGCCGACAAGCTCGACGACGACGTGCTGCTCGCGATCGAGGAGATTCTCGATAACGAACCCGACGAAGAGATCGACTGGCGGCGTCTCTGATCCACGACTCGCGGCGT
>JAVFAS010000054.1:9568-24712 GCA_034002405.1 Bacteroidota bacterium
GCGGCGTCTCTGATCCACGACTCGCGGCGTGCGCAGGACGGACTCCCCGGGCCCGTCCTGCCTCATTTACGAACAAAGGACCCGTATGTACGATTATCAGAACGACCGGCGATTCTTCGCCCAGGCACCGGGGAAGATGGAGGAGCTCTGCGAGCGGGAGCTGATCGAACTCGGTGCGGTCAACACCGAGACCGCCTATCGTGGCGTGTATTTCGAGGCCGACAACGCCGCGCTGTACCGTATCAATTACGAGGCGCGTCTGGTGTCGCGCGTGCTGGCACCGCTCCTCACCTTCCGCTGCCGCGAACCGGAAACACTGACATCCACCGCTCGGTCGGTGGCATGGGAGGAATTCTTTACCATCGATCACACGTTCGCGATCACCGCCTCGACGACCAAAAGCGTGTTCACCAATTCGCTCTACGCCGCGCAATGCCTCAAGGATGGCATCGCCGATCATTTCCGTGACGTCGCGCGCGGGCAGCGTCCGTCCGTCGAAACCGTCAATCCCGACGTGCGTCTCAATCTGCATATCGACGGCGATCTGGCGGTGGTCAGCCTCGACACGTCGGGCGAATCGTTGCACAAGCGCGGATACCGACTGCTCGCCGGTGAGGCACCGATGCAGGAAACTCTGGCCGCGGCAATCATCCGGTTGACGGAATGGGACGGGGAGCGTCCGCTCTGGGACTGCATGTGCGGATCGGGAACGCTCGTGTGCGAGGCGCTCATGCACTATTGCAGGATTCCGGCGCAGATCCTCCGGAAAAACTTCGGGTTCACCTGGCTGCCGGATTTCAACGCCGCTCTGTGGAAACGCGTGCGTGCCGAGGCCGATGCGCGGATGCGTCCCCTGCCCCGCGGTCTTATCTCAGGCAGTGACATTTCTCCGGCCGCCGTGTCGGTCACGAAGGAAAATCTTTCCCGCCTCCCCTTCGCGGAGCACGTCGAGCTCCGCCGTCAGGCTTTCCAACGCGTCAAGCAGTTCGAGGATGGCATTCTCGTCGCGAATCCACCCTACGGCATCCGCATGGGGAAGCTCGACGAAGTGCGGCAGCTCTACACCGACATGGGCGATTTTCTCAAGCAGCGCTGCAAGGGATCGAGTGCCTGGATTTACACGGGCGACCCGGAGCTGAGAAAATCCATCGGACTCAAAACCAGTCGGCGCATCCCGCTGGTCAACGGCAAACTCGAAGGCGTGCTCGTGCGCATCGACCTGTACGAAGGCAGCAAGAAGCCCTACTACCACCGCCTCAAGGAAGAGGAAGAAAAAACCGCCAAAGCGCCAAAGCGCGAATAAGGAAACGCGAAAGATCTTCAACAAAGGAAAGGCCCTGCAGACTTGCGGGGCCTTTCCTTTATGATAATAACTTTTCGCGTCTTTTTTTGCGTTTTCGCGCTTTCGCGGTTTCTTCTTACTTGCCGCGGCGGGCGCGGGAGGAGGCGCCGGCGGGAGCCGGGGTGCCACAATCGCCCGTGCCGTTTCCCGTGCCGCCATTGCCGCCGCTACGGAGGGCCTTGCCCGCGGGCGAGCCGGTGCCGGTGCCCTGCTGGAAGTCAGGATCCTTCCCGTTGGGAGTGCCGTCGCCGTCGGCGTCGGGGGCGTTGTCGTTGATGCCGTCACCGTCGGCGTCGACGAAGCCGCGACCGTTGGTGTTCTGCCGCGTGCCGGTCCAGTCGGCGTCCTTCCCGTTGGGGATGCCGTCGCCGTCGTCATCGAGGGCGTTGTCATTGATGCCGTCGGCATTGGCGTCGACAAAGCCCTTGTTCGCCGGCTTGCCCTGCGCCTGCGCGCTGTCGGTGCTGATAACGGTCAGTGAGAGCGCGAATGCCGCGAGGGCGAGGAGAGAGAGAAGACGTTTCATGATGAACTCCAGTATTTGGTGGATGGGTGAAATTCGATTCTGTCTCTGGAGTTACCATAAGCGTGCCAAACTCGAAAATCGACGAAACGGGTATGGATTCGTCAATGCGGATAAATCCTCTCCGCAACATCGGCAAAACTCGTCGCACCGTCCGGCAAATTTCGTCGAGAGAGGAAATAACCACGAAGGATACAAGCCTTCGTGCCTTTCTTCGTGTGCTTGGAGACTTTGTGGTTTTTTCATTCCAACGGAGATAAGTTAGAGGAATGACCACGCGTTTGTATGCCGATATCGCCGTACCAGGGGTGCCGAAGGACACGCTGACGTATGCCGTGCCCGAGGGACTGCACGAGCAACTGCAGCCGGGCGTGCGCGTGATGGTGCCGCTCGGCCGCCGGTTGATGATGGGCTTCGTCATCGCCGTCCACGATCGCATGCCCGACTTCGCGCTCAAGGCCGTGCAGCAGGTGCTGGACCCCGCACCGGTCATCGTACCGCCGGTCATGCAAATCTGTGACTGGGTGCATCGATACTATGTGTGCGGACTCGGCGAGGCGCTCCGGGCCGCCCTGCCGCAGGGCATGGATGTCGACACGGCGCGGTTTGTCTCGCTGTGCAGCGACGACGAGGAGCTGATCGCCCGGGTGGTGGGGAAATCGCGGACCAAGGCCTCCATGATCGACATCCTGCGCACGGGTGAAATCATGACCGAGGAACAGTTGCTTGCCGCTGTCGGCACGCGATCGATTTCCGCGCAGCTGCGCGAGTTGATGATGGAAGGAGTGCTGCAGATCGAATCGGTGCTGGAACGTCCCGCGGTGCGTGTGAAAACCGTGCTCGCGGTCCGTCTGCTTCCTGAGTGGATGCGCGCCGAGAAGATCGCCGAGCTGATGTCCATCATCGAATCCCGCGCGCCGAAGCAGGCCAATATCATTGCGACCTTGTGGAAGCAACACGGACGAGGACGTCGCACGATGCAGATGACCGAACTCGTGCGCGAGGCGCATGCCTCGGCCGCGCAGGTGCGTGCGCTCGAGGACAAAGGGGTGGTCGAGGTGCTCGACGAGGAAGTGACCCGCGAATGGGAAATACGCTTCGCGGAAAAAAAGAAAACAATCGTGCTCACCGATTCCCAGCGCGACGTACTTGGTCATATCCACGACGCGGTCGATCGCGGGGATCACCGGACCATGCTGCTCCACGGCGTGACCGGCAGCGGGAAAACGCAAGTGTATATCGAGGCAATCCGGCATGCACGGGCCACGGGGAAAACCGCCTTGGTGCTCGTCCCGGAAATCGCGCTCACACCACAGTTTGTCTACCGCTTCCGGGAGGCGTTTGGCAAGGATGTCGCGGTCATGCACAGCCGGATGTCCATGGGGGAACGATTCGACGCATGGCGACTGACGCTGGCGGGCGAGTACCGTGTTGTCGTCGGCGTGCGTTCTTCCGTGTTCGCGCCGTTGTCGAATCTTGGCATTGTCGTCATTGACGAGGAGCAGGATGGAAGCTACAAGCAGTCCGACACCGTCCCGCGATACAACGGTCGCGATGTCGCGATCATGCGCGGCTGGTTGGCGCACGCCCCCGTCTTGCTCGGATCCGCCACGCCGTCCGCGGAAAGCTGGCAGAACGCGCACAGCGGCAAGTATGACGTGCTCGAGCTTCCCGAACGCATCGACGGGGCATTGCTGCCCGCGATCCGCACCGTCGACATGATCGAAGCGCGGAAGCAGGGCCTGTCGCGCGGCGCATTTTCCACGCAACTTCTCGAAGAAATCCAGGCCCGGCGGGATCGCGGCGAGGCCTGCATCGTCCTGCACAACCGCCGCGGATTCGCCCCGCATGTGGAGTGTCGCGATTGCGGTCACACCGAGGATTGCGACAATTGCAGTATCTCATTGACTTTTCACAAGGATGCTGACCTGCTGCGGTGTCACTATTGTGGCGCGACTCGGCGGGTTCCCGTCGTGTGTCCGCAATGCGGGGGGACGGACCTCGACCATATCGGGGTCGGCACCCAGCGCGTGGAGGAAGACCTGCGGGAACTGCTGCCGGAGGCGCGGATCATCCGCATGGACGCCGACAGCACAAAGAGAAAAGGATCGCATGATCTGATATTAACATCGTTCGCGCAGGGCGAGGCGGATGTGCTGTTGGGGACACAGATGGTCGCGAAGGGACTCGATTTCGAACGTGTCACGCTCGTTGGTGTCATTTCCGCGGAGCAATCACTCCTTCTTCCGGATTTTCGGGCGGCGGAGCGAACCATGCAGCTGCTGACCCAGGTTGCAGGCCGTGCAGGTCGCGGCGCGACACCGGGCACGGTCCTGCTCCAGACCGCTCAGCCCGAACACCCCGTGTTGCAATATGTCCTGCGGCATGACTACGCCGGCTTCATGCAGGAAGAACTGCTGAGCAGGAAAAAACTCTACTATCCCCCGTACTGCCGTCTGGTGCTCCTGACCTTCAGTGGGGAGGATGAGCGTGCGGTACGGGACGCCGCGCATTCCTATCACGACTCTCTTTCGAAGGAAGAACACTTTTTCTCCCTGTATGCACCACAACCGGCGATGCTCGCCCGCATCAACCGCCGCCACCGCTGGCAGCTCATGCTGCGTATCGAAAAAAGCCGTGACAGCGACGGCCGCCGCCTTGGTGATATCCTTGCACGCGCCGAGCAGTACTATCTTCGTCGGGCGAAAAATAAATCCGTCCATCTCGCGGTGGATGTCGATCCCCATTCCATGATGTAACAAAACACCCCCATGACTGAATTCACCACCACGATTGCCCAGCAGACCATCCAGTCCATTCTCACCCCCGCGTTGATGATCTCGGCGTGCGGTTTGCTCCTGCTCGGACTCAACAACCGGTACGCCGTCGTCATCAGCCGCATCCGGCTGCTCAACGACGAGAAGCGGCGGAAGCTCGCCGATCCCGATGCCATCGACCGTGACTATGTCGATGCCCTGCGTTTCGAAAGCGTACTTCAACAGATCCCCGCACTGATGGTGCGGGCCAACCATCTTCGTCGCGCGCTGATGTTTCTCTGGATCGGTGTCGTGGCTTATCTGCTGTCCTCGATCATGCTGGGCTTCGGACTGTTTTTTGGCCTCGAAGCAGCATCGACCGCCGTCTGGGTGTTCATGCTCGGACTGCTCAGTGCGATCGTCGGAGTCGCCTTCGCCCTTCTCGACATCACCCTCGCATTCCGCGTGCTCAAGCTCGAGGTGGAAATCTACTGAACGCGCATCGCCGGCACGGAAAAAAATCACGCGCCGAAGCGGCGCGTGACGGGATCCAGGATGGAAGCGCGAACGATCAACGCACGGCGATCGTGCTTGTCTGGCGAAGGCCGTCCGCTTCGAGCCGGCAGACATACACGCCGGGGGGGACCGCGTTGCCGCACCAGTTGAGACGATCCCACTGCACGGAATATTGTCCCTTCGGCAGCCAGCGGTCCAGAAGCGTTGTCACGAGTTCTCCCCGGTCGGTGTACACTTCCAGAATTCCCCAACAGTCATTGGTGACCTCGAAACGGATGTCGGTGAGCGATTCGGTCGGATGCGGTTCGAGTGTGACGAACTGCGCACTGGCCATGCCGGCGCTTTTTCCGACATAGTGATCCGTCATTCGCGGGAGTTCGTCGAATTCCATCAGACCGACCGGATGGTGCATGGCGTATTCCGACGTATTGCCCTGCTCATCGATCAGCACGGCCACGATGCTGTCATTCGCCTCGAGCAGACCATTCGTGGAAAAGTGCCAGACGCCATCGGCATCGGGTGTCGCGGTGCCAAGGAAGACCGGCCCCTTGCAGCGCTGGGTAGGAGCGATATTGCACTTGAACAATTCGACGGTGAGAAGTCTCGATGCGCCGCGCTGGTCCACGACACCGTGCACCGTGGCGACCCCGCGCCCGTATTCCGCTTCCAGAATCACCGGCGCCGTGAGCGAGGCATTCGGCGTGCCCTCCGTGCCCGCGCGGTTTCCGTTCACACCATCATCGCCGAGGTCGACCGCGGCGGCGGCATTGGCGTAGATGGCGTTTTGCGAAATCAAATTGCCGTCGGCGTTGGCCATCTTGTCCGGATACTCCCAGATCGTGATGCCGTTATGACCATTCGCGGCGATCGCGTTGCCCTGGATCGTATTGTTCGACGCGAAACCACCGGCATACGCGTATTCCCGGCCACCCACGTTGATGCCGCTGCGGGCGTTGCCCATCTGATGGTGCGTCGTGTTCACCCCAATGACGTTCTTCTTGATGGTATTGTGATGCGCCTGGGCGTTGCGTGACTGGTCGCCCACGATATGCACGCCGTCGCTTCCATTTCCCACGATCGTGTTCGCGAGCATCGTGTTTCCGTAACTTCCACCGTACAGAAGAATGCCGTCGCGGGTGTTTCCGGCCGGCGCATCCCCCGCACGTGTCGATCCGATGAAGTTGCCCGACAGCGTGTTCGAGAAGACGCGGCCACCCATGCAATCCGCGAGGAGGATGCCGTCGCCGGCATTGGCCGAAACGACGTTGCCGAGAATGAGATTGTCATGCACGAGTCCGGCGGAATGCGGGATGCTCACGAGACTGATCCCCGCCCAATGATCGATGCCTGCCCAACCGTTCAATCGCGCACCCACGCCGTTGGGACGCGGGGTCACACCGTCAAGATCCAGGCCGACCACACAGTGGCGGATCGTGTTGTTGCTCGTTCCTCGCTTGATCCCCTGAATGCGAATGCCGTCCTCGCGGAAATTCTGAATGGCCAGTCCCGTGACCTGATTGTTTGGCGAAAGGATCCAGATTCCCGGCGTTTCTCCCGCCTGACTGCCATCGAGGACGATTTGCAGCTGAAGTGTCGCGGGTGGTTTCGCACCGAGCGTGCTGCCTTCCTGCGACAGGCCGTTGATCACCACGCCCGTCGCGTCGGTGAGCGGCGGCAATGGCGAGGTGGGAGCGATGACGTGAGGACCCGGACCCGGAATTTCAAATGTGATGATGTCCGGTCCCGCGGACGCGTTGGCCTGGAGTATCGCCCAGCGGAGCGAATGCGCTCCCGCGTCGGCCGTGCTCCGGACAACGTATGTCCCCGTGAACGCGGGATATGTCAGAAGCAGGAAAAGGAGGGTGGCGGTGGACAGTGATCGGCGTATCATGATGGCACTCGTATCTCACAGGTGGCAAAAATAGGTGACGTTGGAAATTCGTCCCGTCGCGGGACATGATGAAAAGACAGACACATCCGGATTCCCGATGGGATGAATGCGACGCGGACAGCATACACTGATACCTGGGCATCAGGTCTGTGCCAAGTGAGATTGGAGAGTGAGAGGACAGTTGCAAGAAAGACTAATCCGGGGAGAAAGTCAAGTGGTGCGAGAAAAAATATTTCGTTGCACGATGATGTATTCCGTCGCCATGCGTTCGCATGCCGTTGCGTCGTGGAGATGATCCGGCGGGGTGGATGGTAACCCAACGCATGAAAAAGTGTCCTCCTGAAGTAGTATTTTGGGCAATGGACGAAATCCGCATGCAGGTACGACATTTTGGACGAACGTTTCTCACCATGACCGGGATCGTTGTCGCCATGCTTGCGGCCGCCGGTGGCACGCCGACGGCGGCGCAGGATGCGCATGCATTTCGTGGCGGCGTGCAGTTCGGACTCGCTTCGGAGCGAAGCAGGTATTCATGGCCGTCGGGGGATGGCGGAACGTCCGGGTTCGCGGTTGATGCGAATTATAATGGATTTATCGGTCTTATTCTCGATTTCCCGTTGCGTTCGGGGTTGCTCCTCGAGTTTGCTCCGCACTATGGTCAGCGCAATGTTCCGATCGCGACCATGCAGCGTCGTGGCGGAGTGAAGTTCACCATCCAACAGGGTCCGGTGGATTATATCGGGATCCCGATGCTCGCGAAGTATCTGCCCTTCGGACGCGGATTGATCCAGCCGTACATTGGCGCGGGAGTGGAATTCGGTCTCAATCTCACGTCGTTGTTCGTGTCGATCGAGGAATACCGGTACTCGGGGGAGGGTCTCACGAACAGTACGATGGCATTCCGCCGGAACCTGAATCAACTCTACGGGGCGGGACTTCTTGAAGGCGGTTTCGATATACGTGCCGCCGAGGATTGGTCCGTGCTGCTCGGGGTCCGCTACACCCGGGAGTTGACCCCGTTGCTCGAGGATCCGATGCTCACCTGGGAGACTCCACGGAACTGGCGGATACGTCTCTCCGTCCTCTATACATTCGGAGAGGGAATCGAATGAGAACCGTTGTCATCTGTCTGCTTGCCGCCTTCTCATTTTTCCCCGGCGAGTTGTGTTCGCAGTCTGGAATGGAGCCTGGCGATTCGCGGATCCGTCTCGGTCTTCACGGCGGGATGCAGAGCGGCGTGCTCCGGTACTCGGTGTTTCCCTATTCCGGGGAGTTCCAGTCCATGGCGGAACACGGTGCGGTGAAGGGGATCAGTCTCGGACTTCCGCTCGCGGACGATCTGCGTCTGCACGTCGATGCGGGATGGTGGTCTCATACCTGGGCGGCACGGCACGACGGTGACCCGCAGGTCGCGATCGATCGCGGATCCCGGTCGTTTGTCGAATTTCCCGTGCTGCTCATGTACCACCCGGGGGTTCTCCCGATTCCCCTGTATCTCGCCGCGGGTCCAGTCATTTCGTTTCTCACCGGAGAGAATCCCGCGTTCACCGTCAGCTATACCTCCTTCGTCGAACGGGATGGATGGACAACCACGCGACGCGCGTTCGTCGAGGAGCGCGTGCATTTCGCCATGGCGGTGGAATCGGGGATCGAAGCGCCACTGTCCGACGCGCTTTTCCTGCAACTTGGCGTTCGATACAGTCAGCCGCTCGCGAATACCATTGAAACGACCACGTTGTCGTTGCGCGAATTGTCCGTCTGGCGCATCCGCCTCGGATTGCTCTGGGCGCTGTGATTTCGCTTCCCTCCGTTTCTGTTGTATATTCCACCCTGATTTCTCCGAATTCCAGCAAGCAAGCGCCATGATTCGATCGCCCCTGGACATTCTCACGCGTGCCGTGACCAAGCCCTCGCGGTTGGTCTGCGGCATCATGTCGGGGACTTCGGTCGACGCGGTGGATGTGGCGATCGCGCGGGTGCATGGCGGGGGGACGTCCTTGCGGCTCGAGCCGCTGCATTTTCACGAAACCCTGTATGCCGAGGAACTGCAGCATCGCATTTTCGCCAATTGCGAAATGGCGTCGAGCAATGTCAATGACATCTGCCTGCTTCATACCGCGTTGGCCGAGGTCTATGCCGATGCAGTGCGGGCGCTGTGCCATGAACACGGCATCGATGTCGGCGACATCGACCTGATCGGGATGCATGGGCAGACATTACGCCATCTTCCGGACGCGATGGATTTCGCGGGATACTCGATCCGATCGACCCTGCAGATCGGGAGCGGCAGCACCCTCGCCACGTTGCTTCGCGTTCCGGTGGTCTACGATTTCCGCGCCGGAGACATGGCCCTGGGAGGACAGGGCGCTCCCCTCGTGCCATATGTCGACGCGCTGCTTTTCCGATCCGACGCGGAAGACCGCGTGCTCCTCAATATCGGCGGGATCGCCAATGTGACCCTCCTCCCGCGCGGCGGCGATAACACTCAGGTGCTGGCGACGGATACCGGTCCGGGCAATATGATCATCGATGCGCTCATGCGTCGCTTCTACGGCAGGGAATTCGATGAGAACGGCGATGTGGCAAGTGCGGGCGCGGTGAACGCGGACCTGCTCGCGTGGATGCTGTCGCACCCGTTCTTCAAACAGACAACGCCGAAATCGACCGGGCGGGAGAGTTTCGGTGGGGAATATCTCAATGAACTGCTCGAGGTCGCGCGTGCGCTGTCCGTTCTCGACGTCCCCGACGTGATCACCACCGTGACGGAATGTACCGTGCGCGCGATCGTGCTTCATCTGCGCGCGTCCCTGCCGCGCACGGCGTCGTTCCGTTTGCTGGTCAGCGGGGGCGGGACGAAAAACCGCTTCATCATGAAAGGCCTGCAGCACGCGTTTCCCGAGGCGGTGGTCGAGGGGACCTCGGTGCTCGGCATCGATCCTTCCGCGAAGGAAGCCCTTGCGTTCGCCGTTCTCGCCAACGAATGGCTGATGGGAAATCCGGCGAACATCCCCGCCGTTACGGGCGCATCGCGTCCGGCACTGCTTGGCGCGCTCGCAATTCCAGCATAATCAGCCTGTTTTCGCATAAGATCACGTGAATGGTCGACGCTACCACCCCGCACCACCCCGCCCTCGCCCCCCGCTTCAAGTTTTACATTAATTTTTTCAAAAGATAACCAATTCTATTGCAATCGGTTGCGGCGTTTCTTTAATTAGGCACTTAAAGCGTTTGCCTTCTCCGATCTTGACAGGAACCCAGGCGTGGCGTATATTCAAACCCACATTTCGCCAGCGCATTCCGCGCCGATTTCTGTACACACTGGCACGGATTCGGGCCCCGTCATTCGGTCACGGGGAAGGCTGTTCTTTTGGCAATTCTTTAAGTCTTTTTCTTGTTTTTTAAGAATTTAGAGTAACCCTTTCGTGGTTCGCCGCGAAAGGGATTATCGTCTCCGATCGCTCATTTTTCCGTTCATAGATAAAATCCCGGCCGCATGAAGATTTCGCGTCGATTTACCCAGCCCGGACAGAGTGCTTTCGATTGTTTCGAATACACGAAGCGTTCGTCCATTCTCCGCAATCCTGATGGCAGTGTCGTGTTCGAGCTGCACGATATCGAGGTGCCCGCGCACTGGTCGCAGATGGCGACAGACATTCTCGCGCAGAAATATTTCCGAAAAGCGGGGGTGCCACAGCTTGATGAGGACGGATCGCCGAAGCGCGACGCCCAGGGCAACCCGATATTCGGCGGAGAGCGCAGCATCCGGCAGGTTGTGCATCGCATGGTGGGGTGCTGGCGTGATTGGGGCGAGCGGCACGGGTATTTCGACTCGGTCGAGGACGCACAGGCGTACTACGACGAGATGGCGTACACGTTGTTACGCCAGATGGCGGCGCCGAACTCGCCGCAATGGTTCAACACCGGACTGAATTTCGCGTACGGAATCACGGGCAATTCCCAGGGACATTTCTACGCGGAGCCGGAGACCGGTGACGTGGTTGCATCGGAGGACGCCTACAGTCGTCCGCAACCTCATGCCTGTTTCATTCAATCCGTCGAAGATGATCTCGTCAATGAGGGCGGCATCTTCGATCTGGTGACCAGGGAAGCGCGCATCTTTAAATACGGATCGGGAACGGGGAGCAATTTCAGCAGCCTGCGCGGCCGCAACGAACGGCTTTCCGGTGGGGGAATTTCCTCCGGACTGATGTCTTTTCTCAAGATCAACGACCGCGCCGCCGGAGCGATCAAGTCCGGCGGAACCACGCGTCGGGCCGCGAAAATGGTGGTGCTCAACGTCGATCATCCCGACATCGAGGAATTTGTCCGCTGGAAGGTGCGCGAAGAAGAAAAGGTCGCCGCGCTGGTGACCGGCAGTGCGATCAACAAGCTGCATCTCAATCGCATCATGCAGACCGCCGCGAAGTCGGAGGACGTCGATTTCCAGAAGAACCGGGAACTTGCCGCGGCCATCGTCCAGGCCCGCCGTGCCGGTGTGCGTGAAAACTACATCTACCGCGCGCTGCAGCTGGTCGAGCAGGGGATCAAGGAATTCGACCTCGAGGAATTCGACGCGCATTACGAATCCGAGGCCTACAACACCGTGAGCGGGCAGAATTCCAACAATACGGTGCGCGTGACGAACGCCTACCTCGAGTCGGTCGAGAATGACGGGAACTGGTCGCTGACCAATCGTACGACCGGAGCCGTGGCGAAGACACTGCGTGCGCGGGATCTCTGGAACGACATCTGCTATGCGGCCTGGGCGTCGGCCGATCCGGGGATACAGTTCGACACGACCATCAACGAGTGGCACACCTGCCCCGTCGACGGCCGGATCAATGCGTCGAATCCCTGCTCGGAATACATGTTTCTCGATGACACGGCCTGCAACCTCGCCTCGTTCAATCTCAAATATTTCTGGGACGAGGCGAAACACAGCTTCCTCGTCGACGATTTTCGTCATGCGGTCCGGCTCTGGACGATCACGCTCGAGATTTCCGTGCTGATGGCCCAGTTCCCGAGCAAGCAAGTGGCGCTCAAGAGTTATCAGTTCCGCACCCTCGGCCTCGGCTATGCCAATCTCGGCTCGCTGCTGATGGTCGCCGGCGTGCCCTATGACAGCGAGAAGGGACGCGCGCTTGCCGCGGGCATTACGGCGGTGATGACCGGTGAATCTTACGCCGCCTCGGCCGAGATGGCGCGTGATCTGGGTGCGTTCCCCCGCTACGAGGCGAATCGCGACCACATGCTGCGTGTGATCCGGAATCATCGCCGTGCCGCCTACGCGGCACCGGAGAACGAATATGAAGGATTGACGATCAAACCGCTCGGCATTGACGAGCAGCAGTGTCCGGCCAACCTCGTCCGTGCCGCACGCGAAAGCTGGGATACCGCACTGCATCTCGGCGAGCAGCATGGCTATCGCAACGCGCAGGTGTCGGTGCTGGCGCCGACCGGGACCATTGGTCTGGTCATGGACTGCGACACAACCGGTGTCGAACCCGATTTCGCCATCGTGAAATTCAAGAAACTCGCGGGTGGTGGGTACTTCAAGATCGTCAACCAGTCCGTGCCCAAGGCGCTCGAATTCCTCGGCTATACCCGTGAGCAGATCGACGACATCGAGAAATACATCAAGGGGCACGGGACCCTGGCCGGATGTCCCGACATCAACCGTGACGCGTTGATGGAGAAGGGCTTCACCGGCGAGGCCATCGAGAAGCTGGAAAAGCAGCTCGACACCGTTTTCGAATTGCGCATGGCCTTCAACAAGTGGGTTCTGGGCGACCATTTCTGCAAGCGTCTCGGATTTTCGGAGGAACAACTCGGCGATCCCAATTTCGATATGCTCCGCGCCCTGGGCTTTACCGCCGAGCAGGTCGAACGTGCCAACGAATATGTCTGCGGCACCATGATGATCGAAGGCGCGCCGCATGTGAAGAAATCGGATCTGTCGGTCTTCGATACGGCCAATAAATGCGGCAAGCGTGGCGAACGCTTCATCGCCTTCGAAGGCCATATCCGCATGATGGCGGCGGTGCAGCCGTTCATCTCGGGAGCAATTTCCAAGACCATCAACATGCCTGCCGATGCCACGATCGAGGACGTCAACCGTGCTTACATGATGTCCTGGAAACTCATGCTCAAGGCCAACGCGATTTACCGCGATGGCAGCAAGCTCTCCCAGCCGCTCAACACGATCAGTGATCCCGAAGCCGCCGCTCTGGCGGAGATGGGTGACGAATTCGATTTTGACGAGCAGATCGGGCCGAAGGAAGTGCAGGAGAAAATCGCGACGCGGATCGAACGCCGCAAGCTCCCGGCCAAGCGGCACGGATTCGTCCGCGAGGCTGTGGTGGGCGGACACAAGGTCTTTCTGCGTACCGGCGAGTATGAGGATGGCGGGCTTGGTGAGATCTTCATCGACATGTACAAGGAAGGCGCCTCGTTCAAGGGCTTGCTCAATTGTTTCGCCGTGTTGACATCGAAGGCATTGCAGTATGGTGTGCCACTCGAGGAATTGGTCGACTCCTTCACCTTCACCCGCTTCGAACCCGCGGGCGTCGTCATCGGACACGAGGCCATCAAGAACGCGACATCGATTCTCGATTATGTCTTCCGTGTGCTTGGCTACGAATACCTTGGCCGGACCGACTTCGTGCACGTCAAGTCCGTCGACGAGACGAGCGAACAGCCGCTCGCCAGTTTCAATACGCCGCCGACGCTGCTGCGGCGCCGCGAGAACGGGGAGACGGCCCCCAAACCCGAGCCGGTGCTGTCGGAGCGGAAAGTCTCCCGTATGGACAACGAAAACATGCTCGTTGCCCGGGCGCAGGGGTACACCGGCGAGATGTGCGGCTCATGCGGTTCGTCACGCGTCAAACGGAATGGCGCGTGTACGGTCTGCGAGGACTGTGGCACCACGAGCGGCTGTTCCTGAGCGCGCATCGTTCGTGCGGATCGGAGTGTCCTGCGTACAAGAGTTTTCGATGTGAATATCCGGGTGATGGGTGCTTTCCCACCGCCCGGTTTTTTTTCGTAGATTCTTCTGTTCCTGCCATCAGAATGCGGTACGTCATGCGTCCGATCGTCCTCCGTTTCACCATGTATTCTTGTCTCGCGCTCCCGCTGCTGCTTGCCGGTTGCGATGCCGTCACGTTCTGGGAACACGATGCCGGCGCGGGGGAGACCATTCCGATTGCCGAAAAACAGGTACTCGACGTCCGCAACCGTGCGACGACCATCCAGAGCGCGCTCGAGCGGTTGACCCGGCGCGATCTGCAACCGTTTCGCCTGGGCGATACCACCCTGACGGTCACGTTGTACGAGGATCACGACGGGGTGCGCGTGATCGATGAACGTGTTGACGGTGGTGCCGCCGGTAGCGCGCGCAATCGCTACTATTTCGAGAATTCTTCGCTGTTCCATTTTTTCGGCAAGGCCAGGCTTCGCGATACTTCCGGTCATGACGCACGCCGTGAGACCGAAGTGAAAACGCGTATGTATTTCAACAACGCCGGCAATCTTTTCGCGCATGACTATCTGATCGATGGGAGCGAGGCGAAGATGCAGGAGAGTGAGTTGCCATCGGTGCTCCAGCGTTCGCTGGCCCTTCGCCTGCTTGCCGATACGGATAGCAGCGGGTCGATCGACACCACCGCGTTTCTCGGCATCCTCTACCGTGGGGATATTTCGGCGATATCACCCACGACCGCGTCCGAGGCGGACAACCGGGATTCCGCGTTCACGAAGGAAGCTCCACCCGAGGAGTCACTCGCATCCGTGCCGCCATCCACGCCCGCACCGAAACCCACGCCCGCACCGAAACCCACGCCCGCACCGAAACCCACGCCCGCGCCGAAGCCCACGCCCGCGCCGAAACCCACGCCCGCACCGAAACCCACGCCCGCACCGAAACCCACGCCCGCACCGAAACCCACGCCCGCACCGAAACCCACGCCCGCGCCGAAGCCCGCGCCCGCGCCGAAGCCCGCGCCCGCGCCTGCGACGAAGTCCACGCCCGCGCCTGCGCCGGCGACGAAGTCCACGCCCACGGTGGAATTCATCCGTGAGGGCGATGCAGTTTCCGTGCATGCTCATCCGATGATCCCGG
>JAVFAS010000055.1:0-10274 GCA_034002405.1 Bacteroidota bacterium
TTGACGAGCATGGCATCGAGACGGCGCACGAAACTGCTGTCGTGCAAGACCGTGTTGAGGAGTCCGCGGCTGTCCCGGATTTCGTCGACCAGGCCGCGCACTTCGCCGATGAGCGAGTCGGCGCCGCCAAGCACGCGGTCGGCGCCCGCGAGGCTGCCGCGCAGCGCGGGCTGCAGTTCGGCGAGGAGCGTGTCGACGCGTTCGGTAAGGGCGACGGCGTTGACGGTCAGCTTGTCGAGGTTGTGGTTATTGCGCGCGACGTAGCCGCGCAGGTCCGCGCTGACCGCATGCAGGTTCGCGACACTTTGCGTGAGCGCGGTGATGAATTCCTTGTCCCCCACCACGGCATTGATGCCGCGCAGCAGCGAATCGGCCTGCGTACCGATGTCGCGCACGTTTCCCTGCAGGTCGCCCAGCAGACCCAATGCGCCGGCAATGTCCGGGTCCACCGTACCGACGAGCAGGGACCCGGCTTCGAGATCGGGACCCTCGCTGCCCTGACGGATCTCGATCTTTTTGCCACCCATCAGCTCGAGCATCTGGATCACCGCATGCGCCTCGCGTTTGATTACGATGCCGGAGGAAATGCGCGCGTGAACTTCCACCCCTCCATCCTGCAGCGTCACCGATTCGATCTTGCCCGCGCGGACGCCGTTGACCGTTACCTGATCGCCGACCTCGAGTCCCGCCGATGCGGGGAAGTGCATGCGCAGCACGGACTCCTCGGTACCGACCGACCAGTTCTTGAACGTCGCGAAGCCAAAGAGCAGCACCGCGATGCCGACGAGAACCGTCACACCGACCTTGATCTCATTTTTCTGCTGGTCATTCACGGCCACACCCACATTGAACGCACATCATGAATACGAAAGACGGGCCTTCGATACGCCCGTCACGGAAACATACGACAATTGACCACCCGGTTCAATGCACGCGCAGGCGCACCGAATTCCGTCCTCGCTGCCGGTGGCCGCATTCCCGAGCGCCGCATCCCTCGCCCCCGGGATTCTGGTCACGCATTGCCGGAGGGCGAGTCCCGAGCCGTCATGCATCCGGCAGCGGGTCATGGTTTTCCACCAAACAACGCGTCCAGCGGATTTCCTTTCGGCCGCGATGCGACCACGTACTTGTCGTAGAGTTCCTGCAGCTTCTTTTTGGACAGGGTGTCGAGATCCTCGTCATCCTTGTCCCGCTTGCGGAACATATCGAACATCTCCTCCTCCGCCCGTGTCATCCTCGACGTGTAATCACGAAGTTCGCGCACGAGTTTATGTTGCTCGACACTTGTCATCGGATTTTCATCTCCTGTGTTCCTATATTCGTTCGTTTTTCAGCATCGGATCGAAGGCATCGCGCAGCCCGTCACCGACGAGATTGAAGCACACCACCACGAGCACGATGGCGAGGCCGGGCAGCGTGGAGACCCACCAGGCGTAGGAGAGAACGTCCTTCCCCTCGAAAATAATGTTGCCCCAGCTCGCGGTCGGGGGCTGCACGCCGATGTTGAGATAGCTGAGCGCGGCCTCGACCAGAATGATGCCGCCGATGCGCAGCGTGGCGTTGACGATGATCGGCGTGAGGACGTTGGGAAGGATGTGCCGGAAAATGATCCGGGCGTGGCCGAAGCCCAGTGCGTGCGCGGCCAGCACATACTCGCGCTCCTTGACGCTGAGCACCTCGCCGCGCACGAGACGGGAAATCCCCATCCACGATGTCAGACCGAGCACCACCACGATCAGAAGGATACGGGGCACGGCGACGGATTCGAACGCGGCGATGATGATCAGGATGAGGAACAGCGCGGGAAACGCGAGGAGAATATCGACGATGCGCATCAGGAGATTGTCGGTGACACGCCCGAAATATCCGGCCATCAGTCCGACAAAGGTTCCGAGCGTGACGGAGAGCAGCACGGCGATGAAGCCGAGCGTGAGCGAAACCCGCGAACCGTAGATGATGCGGCTGAGCAGGTCGCGACCGTAGCTGTCGGTACCGAGCAGGTGCAGTCGTTCGCTCGCGAATTCCTCCGGTTCGCTGCCGTCAAGCCGTGCGATCGGGATGGGCACAGCCTCGTTGCCGACCGTGGCGATGACATCCGGCCCTTCGATATGAAAGGCATGCACCGCCTGCTGGAATGCGAGGTTCTCATCGGTCAGTGCGCGGTTGACCTCGATGAGCCGACGGATGGCCTCGCGATGTCCCGAGCGCGCGGCGTGCACTGACGTCGGCATCGGTGTGATGCGTGCTTCCTTCAGATGCAGGACGGTGACGGTCGAGAGCGGGGGACGGAATTTCGTGACGATACCGTCCTGGAAGGCATTGGGATTGAAGGGCGCGAGAAAGGGACAGAGGAGCACGATGGTGTAGAGGATGATGATGACGCTCAATCCTCCGGCCGCCACGCGGCTTTTCTTGAACTCGCGCCACGCCAGGGCCCATTGACTCCGTTCGTGCTCATCGCGATCCTCCAGCTCCCGACGAAGGGCCCGCCGATTGCCCCACCACAGCAGGATCGGCATCCCGACACAGACCACCGCCGCAATCCAATGTTCGATGACCTCGCCCCGCCAGAAGATGACGAGATGATCGGTGTCGACGGCGAGCAGATACAGGCTCAATCCCATCGAGACGACCGCGCGGGTGAAATCTTCCCATGCCAGCACGAGGATCAGGGGAAACGCGAGCGTGTACAGCAGCAGCATGCCGCCGAACACCCGCTGTCCGCGGCGGATGAAGGCCACGCCGGGCAGATGAAAATGGAACGCACGCGCGAGCGGCGCGCGCGGTACGTCGTACCGTGGCGTCCGCGTGGCGCTACTCATAACGGATTCTCGGATCGATGAGCGCGTACAACAGGTCGGCGACAAGATTCCCCAGAATCACCATCACACCCGACACCATCGTGCAGGCAATGATCAGCGGGTAGTCGCGCGAGAAAATGGCATCGATGGTCAGTTTCCCCATCCCCGGCCAGGCGAAGACCGTCTCGACGATCACCGCGCCGCCGAGCAGGAATGGCAGGGAAAGACCGAGCAGCGTGATGATGGGGATCAGTGCATTGCGCAACGCGTGCTTGCCGATCACCAGCACCTCGCTGAGGCCTTTCGCCCGCGCGGTGCGGATGTAGTCCTGGTTGATGACCTCGAGAAGACTTCCCCGCATGTAGCGCCCGGTGGCCGCGGCGGAAGCGACACCGAGCACAAAGACCGGCAAGATCATGTGCTCGACCACATCCCACACATACGCGGGCAGGCTCAGATACTTCGCCATCGGTGAATGCATGCCCGACGCCGGGAGAATACCGAGATGCAGGGAAACGCCGAGAATGAGCATCAGTCCCAGCCAGAACTCCGGCATCGAGTAGACAAACAGCGCGGTGATGTTCACCGAATGATCGAGGGTACTGCCGCGTTTGAGCGCGGTGATGATGCCGATGATGATGCCGACCAGGAAATTGAACACCAGCGCCACCGCGGTGAGCAACACCGTGTTGGGGATCGTCTCGAGCAAGATGTCCCCGACCGCGGCGTGCTTGCTGAACGACATGCCGAGTTCACCCGTGAGCGTTCCCTTCAACCACTTGACGTATTGCACGGGCAGCGGATCCGACAGTCCGAGCACTTCGCGGAGGTTGTCGGCGTACTCCGGATCCACATCGGATTGGATATACATCGACACCGGATCACCCGGTGCGAGGCGGATGATGAAGAAGGTGATCGTCAGCAGCCCGAAGAGCATCGGGACTGCTGACAACACACGGCGAACAATGAACCTGATCACGGAGTCACCTCATCCGGTTTTCAGGCATGGAGGGGCTCAGTAGGTGACCGACGACTTCGGATCCCCGATCGTCCACTCCCACATGTGATCCGTCACCCCGAGAACGTTGATGTTGACGCGCTTGAGCCGGCGATTCTGTCCGACAATATCCTTGATCCAGTACAGGAAGGTACACGGCTGCTCCTGGTGCAGGATCGACTGGATCTCTTTCCAGAACGGTCCGGCGTCGCGTTCGGTCGGGACATGCAGACCGAGCTTGAGCAGCTCGCTCACCCGGCGATGGGAAAAGGCGACGTTGTTGAACGGGCTGTTGATATCGCCCCAGCGGTCGGACGGATCGATGGCGAGTCCCACCGAGAAACCGGCGACAAAGGCGTCGTATTTCTTTTCCTCGATGTTCTGGTAAAGCACCACGGGTTCGACCGACTGCAGGTTGACCTTGATGCCGACCTGCTTGAGATTCTCCTGTACGATCGTGGCGACGTATTCGCGCCGCTTGTTCCCGACGTTATAATAGAGCGTGAATTCAAAATTCTTGCCGCCCTTGTCGAGCACGCCGTCACCGTTTGAATCGGACCAACCGGCGGAGCGAAGCAACTGCTTGGCGCGATCGGGGTCGTATGGATACGGAATCAGGTCATGCTGGATCGCCCAGCGGAATATCGGGGAGAAGTCGGTGACCGCCAGTTCACCATACGGCCCGAGCTGGTCATCGAGAATCGCCTTGCGGTTGATCGCATACGTCAGCGCCTGCCGTACGCGGCGGTCGCCGAACAGCGGATGGGGACGGATGGTTTTCTTTCCGCTCGCATGATACTCCTTCGCGTCGATATTCATCCATCCAATGTACTCGTAACTGCGCGGGGGGAGCGTCACCAGCTTGATGTCGGGACTACTCTCCTGGATGTCGGCCACATCTTCCGGGTACACCGGACGCATGACGTCGACCGCGCCCTTCTTCAGCTCGGTCAATCGGGTTGTCGGCTCGGAGATCACACGGAAGATCACGCGTTCGAGCTTCGCGGGATACGGCAGTTTGGAGTTGACGTTGCGCGACACCACGATCTGCTGCTGCCGCGTCCATTCCTCGAGCTTGAACGGCCCCGCGCCAACCGGATGCTCGTTGGCCGGATTCGAGCGCATGGTTTTCCGGTCGGCATTGCGATAGATATGCCGGGGAATCGGTGAGAGATTCAGATGAAACAGCTGCAGCGGATACTGCCGCGTGAAATGGAACACCATTGTCGTGTCATCGATGATCTCGATGCTCCTGTCCACATCGAATTTCCCGTCGGTCTGGATCATGCTTTCGAGATAACTGCGTCGCGGACTGGCGACCTCCGGATCCCCGTACAGTTCATAACTGAATTTGATATCCTGGGGAGTGACGAGGATGCCGTCCTCCCATCGGACATCCGGGCGGAGGTGGAGGACGACATCCTTTCCGCCGTTGGTGAATTCCCAGCGCGTGACCAGGCTCGGCTCGAATTCGAGCTTGCCTTCACGGGTATTGAACGACACGTCGAACATCGTCGGATAGATGTTTCCCTGGATGTCGCCGGACGTCGCGGAATTCGCCACGACTGGATTGAGGTTATCCGCGTCGCCGGACAACGCCACCACGGCAGTTTCGCTCATCGGGTCTTTTTCTCCGGATTTCTTTCCGCAGGAGACCACGAGTCCGCAGCAGAGCAAGGCAACGAACAGATAGCGAGGAGACATAAAACCTCCGTCAGAGATGGAATGGAAAAGGCTGGCGCGAGCAGCGGTACGCAGCGGGACCGCTATTCATGGAAAAAACGGAAAAGCACCATCAAAATCAACCTATTCGAAATCATGTTCGAACCAGTCGATGGCGCGTTCTCCCGACTCGGCGCGTGCTTTCTCCTCGAGACGCTGCTTGAGCTTGTTCGAGAATTCCACGGCCGCGTCGTAGCCGTAATGCTTGAGCAGGTAATTGAGCGCGATCACTTCGGTGATGACCGTGACATTCTTTCCCGGAAAAATCGGGAGCTGTACATGCGGCACCGACACGCCGAGGATGGTGACGTCCTCGGTGTCGAGACCGGTGCGCTCGTATTCCTTCGCATCGTCCCACTCCTGCAACTGCACGACAATCTCCAGTCGCTTCTGGAAACGGATCGATCGGATGCCGAAGATGGCGCGGATGTCGATCAGGCCCAGACCGCGGATTTCCATGAAATGCTTCACGAGATCCGTTCCCGACCCCATGAGGATACCCTCGCCCTTCTGTGTCACCACGACGACATCATCGGCGACAAGACGGTGCCCGCGTTCGACCAGATCGAGCGCGATCTCGCTTTTCCCGATGCCCGAGCGGCCGACGAACAGCACGCCGACGCCGTAGACGTCGATGAACGCGCCATGGATCGCGGTCTTCGGCGCGAACTGGTCGTCGAGAAAATCGCTCATGAAATAGATCGCCTTCGTGGTCTCGAAGGCCGTGGAGAAGACCGGCACGCCGTGCGCGCTGGCGATGTCGAGCAGTGCCGGCTCGAGCGCATTGCCATTGGTGACCACGATGCAGGGAATGTCGAAGGCGAACAGCCGGGCGAACGCTTCGCGCCGACCCGCCGCGTCGAGTGATTCGATGTATTTGATCTCGGTGTTGCCGAAGACCTGGACGCGATGATAGGTAAACAGCTCGACATACCCCGCGAGCGCGAGGCCCGGACGATGGAGATTTTTTTCGGGAATCAGACGCGGGCTGTGCTCGAGTCCGTTGGCGGAGACAAAACGCAACCGGCTCTGGTTGCGCTCGAAGAATTCCCGGACGGTGATCGGCTTGTTGTCGAGCACCTTGAGATTTTTCAACGGATCGTGTGGCGAAGGCATGGACAAAAAAAAATGTGGGCGGAGGTACCGCCCACAAGATACGACGCATGCGATGAACGAGCAATCACATGCCGCGACGCTTTCCCTTGTATTTGAGGAGCTGGCGCTCGAGTTTATCGACAGCGTTATCGATCGATTTATAGAAATTCTCCGACTTCTCGATGGCCACGAGCTGGGTGCCGTAGACCGCGAGATTGATCTCGGCGATTTTCACCGAGTCCTTCGCCTTCTCGAAACGCAGGATCACATTCCCGGTCACGATACCGTCGTAATATTTCTTGAGCGTAGACACCTGCTGCATTGCGTAATCCTTCAGGCCGTCATGGGCCTTGAAATGGCGGGCGGTGAATTGAACGTTCATGGATACGCTCCTTTTGGGATTGGTTGGTTCAGGCGCGCGGATGTGCCTTGGCATATTCGCGCTTCAGGTGGTCGGTGGTCACGTGCGCATAGATCTGCGTGGTCGACAGACTCTCGTGACCGAGAAGCTCCCGCACCGCCTGCAGATCCGCACCGCGGTTGAGCAGGTGCGTGGCGAAGCTGTGCCGGAGCACGTGAGGCGAACACTTCCGCTGGTCGCTGACCGTCCGGATGTGTTCGTGGACGATGGTGTAGACACTCCGGCTCGAAAGCCGGTCGCCGCGGGTATTGAGAAACAACGCGTCGGTGTCGTGTGCCGGGACGCTGCCCGGTCCCTGCCGGACCGCAAGATACCGCTCGATGGCCCGGCGGGCGTGATCGCCCAGCGGGAGGATGCGTTCCTTGCGCCGCTTTCCGAGCACGCGGACCGTGCGCGCTGCCATGTTGAGGTCGTGGAGGTCGAGTCCGGTCAATTCGGCACGTCGCATACCGGTGCTGTACAACAATTCGAGGATGGCCGCATCCCGCGCACCGCGCACGGTACCGGAATCCGGGAGTTCCATGATGCGTCGCACCGTCTCCTCGTCGAGAAAGACCGGCAGCTTATGCTCGATTTTCGGAGAATGAATTCCTGTTGTCGGATTATTCTGTCGCAGTCCGCGCTGTTCGGCGAACCGGAAGAACGCACGCAACGACGACAGCTTGCGCCCGATGCTGCGACGCGTGCGGCCCTGTTCCGCCAGGGTCCCGAGCCAGGCACGGACCGTCGCGCGGTCCACCACCGCGAGTTCCGGGTCCGCGCGCTCCGCGATCGCGATCAGCCAGGATTCAAATTGGGCGAGATCACGGAGATACGCGGCAATCGTGTGTCTCGATGCGTTCCTCTCCACCAGAAGATAATCTCGGAAGAGCTGGATACTCGCCTTCATGCATCATTCCTACGCTGCGACCTGCAAGGGATCGAGGGGGTCGAGATCCTTCGAGAACTCCTCCTTGCATACCGGGCACTTCAGGAATTCACCTTTTTTCTGGGTGTACTTGGCTAAAAGATATGAATTTTTACATGAAGGGCAAGCCTGCGGTACCGGCTTGTCCCAGGACGTGAAATCGCAGTCGGGATAGCGGGTGCAGCCGTAGAAGGTGCGCTTGGTTTTGGTCATCCGCGCGACCACCTCGCCCTCCTTGCATTTCGGGCAGGCGAAGCCGAGGGTGATTGGACGGGTGAACTTGCACTCCGGGTAATTGCTGCAACCGATGAACTTGCCGTAGCGGCTCTGCTTGAGCACGAGGTCGTGTCCGCAGTCGGGACATTTCTCCTCGATCCGCATCTTCTCGGCCTCGCCGGGCAACGGCTTGGCGTTCTTGCACTCCGGATAGCCGCTGCACGCAAGGAATTTGCCGTTGCGTCCCCAGCGGATGATCATCGGCCGCTGGCACTTTTCGCAGATCTCATCGGTCTCTTCCTGCAGGCGCGCATCGTCGGGCGAGACGCTGTTGAGCAGTTCCATGAAGGGATCGTAGAAATCGTGCATCACTTTCAGGTACGAGGACTCGCCGGAGGCGATCGTGTCGAGTTCCTGCTCCATGCGCGAGGTGAAGGCGACGTTGAACAACCGGTCGAAATGCGTTGTGAGCAGGCCGTTGACATCCATGCCGAGTGTCGTCGCGAAAAAGCGTCGGTTGTTCAGCTCGACGTACCCGCGGTCCTGGATGGTGCTCACGATCAACGCGTAGGTACTCGGCCGTCCGACCCCGTTGGCCTCGAGTTCACGCACAAGGCTACTCTCGGAATAGCGCGGCGGCGGCTTGGTGAAATGCTGGTGCGGATCGACCTGCCGCGGCTCGACCGCGTCCCGCACCGCCAATCCCTCGGGGATGATGCTCTCCTCCTCGTCGACATCCTGCTGATTGTCACCGGCGAAATCGTCATACACCTGGAGAAAACCGCGGAAGGTGTAGAGTGATCCCACGCCCTTGAACTGGAATTCACTGCCGTCGACAATGACGGTTTTCTGCAGCATGCGCGCGGGAGACATCTGACTCGCGACGAAGCGTTTCCAGATCAATTCGTACAGCGCGTACTGTTCCGCCGAAAGATGCGGACGCACCCGCTGCGGCGTGAATTCCATCGACGTCGGCCGGATGGCTTCGTGCGCGTCCTGCGCGCCGGCCTTCACCTTGAACACGCGCGCGCTGGCGGGGAGGTACTCCGCCCCGTACTGGTCGCGGATCATCGATCGGACGTTCTCGAGCGCTTCGTTGCTGATGCGTGTCGAATCGGTACGCATGTAGGTGATCAGACCGACCGCCCCCTCCTCGCCCAGCTCGACACCTTCGTACAATTGCTGCGCGACGCGCATCGTCCGCTTCGTGGTGAAACGCAGCCGGTTCGACGCCTCCTGCTGCAGCGAACTGGTGATGAACGGGGGCGCGGGGGAACGCGAGATTTCCTTCGACTGGATGTCGCTGATCGCGTACTGCCGGGCACGGATACGTTCGAGCAATGATTGCGCGGTGGCCTCGTCGGGGATGACCGGTGCCTCGCCGTCGACCTTGACCAGTTTGGTGTGGAAGGTGCCGTCGCCGGGCTTCTGGAATTCGCTGGTGATGGTCCAGTACTCCTCGACGACAAAGTCGGCGATTTCCTTTTCGCGCTCGCAGATCAGCCGCAACGCGACCGACTGTACGCGGCCGGCGGAGAGGCCTTTATAGATGGTCTTCCAGAGGAAGGGACTGACCTTGTAGCCGACGATGCGGTCCATCACACGCCGTGCCTGCTGCGCGCGCACCAGTCGCTCGTCGATGTGCCGCGGATGTTCCATCGCTTCCTGGATGCCGCTCTTGGTGATCTCGTTGAAGAGCACACGGTACAGATTCTTGCCGGCGATTTGCTTCTCCAACTCCTTCGCGATATGCCACGCGATGGCCTCGCCCTCGCGGTCGGGATCGGTCGCGATATAGACGGAATCCGCCACGGCGGCCCGCTTCTGCAGATCCTTGATGACCGAGGCCTTCCCGCGGATGGTGACATACCGCGGTTCGAAGCCCTGCTCGATGTCGACACCGAGATCCTTCGACGGCAGGTTCTTGATATGCCCGACGGATGCCTCGACGGCGAATTTCTTCCCCAGATATTTACTGATGGTCTTGGCCTTGGAGGGCGACTCGACAATGATGAGCGATTTGGACATGGTTCCCGATGGTGTTGGTGGACAAAGCGACGTGACAGACGGCACGGACGACAGAGACGGCACGAAAGAGGCAGAAAGCACGAAAGA
>JAVFAS010000055.1:10374-24539 GCA_034002405.1 Bacteroidota bacterium
GAGGCAGAAAGCACGAAAGAAGCAGACGGCACGATCGATACGGAGGAGGCGGACGGAATCAGGCCGCTCCGTCGGGCGGAACGGCGCGCGGAACATGCGGCGCGGCACGGATCAGTGGATGGTGTCCTTGCTGTTGAGCATGAGCCTGCTGCCGATGCGGTTGGAATCGTCGTAATCGAAAATGATCGATGCGATGACCGATTTCATTTCGCCGACGCCGACCGAGCCGAATCCCGCCATCATGATGCGGTCGATGGCGAGTTCGATGTCCATATCATCGAGCAGTCGGAGTTCCCTGAGTTCGAGCAGATACCCATAGGCCTGCGGGGTGATGACGGCGCGTTCCGAATCATGCAGGACACGATGCGAGTGGGGCTGACTTCTGTTCCCTTCCGCCAGAATATTGTCACCGAGGTGGATTTTGTCGAACAGCCAGCTGAAGGCCGTGCTGATTTCATTCTGCGTATAGCCCCGATCGGACAGCGCGCCGAGGTCGATTTCCCCCAGTCGCTTGTCCGTCTGCATCTCGTGAATGAGATACACGATGATTTCTACGATGCGTTCCTGCATGGTTCTATTCGTATCGAAATACTTCGCTGCTCAAGAAATTTCCAATCATACCATAAAGAAAAAGTAGAACTTCGAGGCGCGAATGTCAAGTCAGCGCCGCGTACGGTCGAAATTCCGGAATTGTTCGAGATAAAACTCCTCCCGCTCCTTCATCACCACGCGATCGGATTCATGGCGGTCATCGTATCCGCGCAGATGCAACGTGCCATGGATGGCCAGTCGCGCGCACTCGTCACGCATCGTCACGCCATACTCGCGTGCCTGGCGGCGGGCGGTGTCGGCGCTGATCACCAGTTCCGCTTCCAGCGGTTCCTCCTCGAGCGGGAAGGTGATGATATCGGTCGGATAGTCATGCCGCAGGAACCGGCGATTGAGCGCGTGGATTTCCTCGTCGCTCACGATCGCGCAGGAAATCAGGGCGTCGGGAGTCCGCTCGCCCGCGAGGACGAGACGAATCGCGTCGGCGAATACCGCGGCGCCCACGTTGCCGCAACGCGTGCGAAAGACCACCGCGACCTCATGTCGCGCTCGTCGGACCCCGCCGCGAGGGTCAGGCATCGGGCGCGGTGCGTTCGGCTTCGTCTTCATCGAGCATCAGTTCGGTCAGTGAAAGCGCGATCCCCGAAAGCATGACCTCGGGTCCCAATCGCGTGAAATCACCCGAGAGCATCCCCCGGTCGACATTGGAATACAGGGAACAGGCGCCCTCCTTTTCCACGATCAGACCAGAGATCTTCCCTGCCGCCTCGGCGAAAAACGTCACCTCGCCCATGAGTTCGCTGACAACCATGCCCGAACAGTGCTGCATCTGCAGGTTCGAATTTGGGGTGAAGACGCTCACCAGGGAACCCTCGATCTCCCCGATGGGGATGTTCGGGTAGATTTCGAGCGCCAGTTGCCGGTCCGCGCTGCCGCCCTTGAGTTCGAAGCGGTAATGGTTGCCGTAATGACGGGCCTCGGTACCGAGGATGTGCGCGATTTGACTGATATGTTCATCGGTGAATGTAAAATTCATGGGAATGCTCCAGGGCTCAGGGAATCCGTCCGCGCCATCGGAATTGTCCCGCGCGATGCAGCGGGCTCTGTCATGGAAGCGGTTGTATGCCGTAAAATAGTCCCACGCACGGTCGAATGTCAAGGCGGGTTCCGTTTCCGCGCCGACATTCCTATATTTGAGGTTCGCACCTGGTCGTTCCTTCTGAATAAAGCACCGGCATGTCAACAATCACCCCCCGCGTCCGTTTCGCCCCGAGTCCCACCGGCTATCTCCATGTGGGTGGCCTCCGCACCGCGCTGTACAATTACCTGTTCGCCCGCCGGCACGGTGGCACGGTCATTCTCCGCATCGAGGACACCGACCGCGGCCGCTACGTCGAAGGCGCGGCCGAGGCGCTCGCCGAGACCCTGGCGTGGGCGGGACTGCATTTCGACGAGGGTCCGGCCCTCGGCGGGGCCCACGGGCCGTACGTGCAATCCGAGCGGAGCGAGATCTATGCCGCGCATGTGGCGCGGCTGCTCGCGGAGGACAAGGCATACCGCTGTTTCTGCACACCCGAGGAACTCGAGGCATCGCGGCAGCGACAGATCGCCGAGAAGCGCGACCCCGCCTATGACGGCCGCTGCCGTCGGCTCGACGCGGAGGACATCCAGCGACGCATGGCGGACGGCCTGCCGTTCACCGTCCGGTTGAAAGTGCCGCGCATGGGACAATTGCAGCTGCGCGACCTGATCCGCGGGGATATCGTGGTGCAGTATGACACGATCGACGACCAGGTGCTGCTCAAGAGCGACGGCTTCCCGACCTACCATCTGGCGAACGTGGTCGACGACCACCTGATGGAAATCACGCATGTGATCCGTGGCGAGGAGTGGCTGCCCTCGACACCGAAGCACGTGCTGCTGTATGAGTTTTTCGGATGGGATGCTCCGGAATTCGCGCATCTGCCGCTGTTGCTCAATGCCGACCGGTCGAAGCTCAGCAAGCGCCAGGGCGATGTGGCGGTGGAGGACTATCGCGCGAAGGGTTTTCTGCCCGAGGCGTTGGTCAATTTCGTCGCGCTGCTGGGATGGAATCCGGGCGACGACCGCGAGCTGTTCTCGCGTGACGAACTCGCGCAGTCCTTCTCGCTCGACCGCGTGAGCAAGGCCGGCGCGGTCTTCGACGTGGAAAAGCTGAAGTGGTTCAACGCGCAGTACCTGCGCGCGCTGCCGCCCGCGCGACTCGCCGACCTCTGCGCGCCCTGGCTGCGCGCGGCGGGCATCGATACCGACGACACGGCGCGCGCCATGCAGGTGACCACGGCGTTCGCCAACTATCTCGAGGTGCCCGCGGACATCGCGCCGCATCTGGGGTTTCTCTCGCCCGCGCCGATCGTGCTGGCGTCGGACGCCGAGCGCGCGGCCATCGCGGCACCGGAGGCGCGGCGGGTGCTGACGGCATTCGCCACGCGCGCCGCGGATATCGAGCCGTGGAACCGCGAGACGATCAAGGCCATGATCAAGTCCGTGCAAACCGAGACCGGCGTGAAGGGCAAGGCTCTGTTCCTCCCCTTGCGCCTGGCGCTGTCGGGTGCGGAACACGGACCGGATCTCGGCATCATTGCCGAGCTGCTCGGACGCGCGCGCACGTTGGAGCGGATCCGCGCCATGCGCGGGTGACGCGATGCCGCGTGTCTCCGCCATCGTCATTCACTACGGCCGCGGTGAATTCACCACGCGGCTCGCGGCGCAACTGCTGGCGCTGGGATCCGCCCCGGAGGTGATCATCGTCGACAACGCCGCGGAACAACCGTTCGATGCCGCGGCGTTTCCCGGTCTGCGCTGCCTGCGCCTGGAGGAAAATCGCGGCTACGGTCATGCTTGCAATCGCGGTGCCGATGCCGCCACCGGGGAGTATCTTTTCATCCTGAACAACGACCTCGAATTTCCCGACGATCCCCTGCCCGCACTGCTGCGTGCGATGGACGCGCGGCCGGATGCCGGCGCCGCCGGCCCCGCCCTGCGCTTTCCCGACGGCCGCTTCCAGCTGTCCTTCGGCGAGCAACCGACCTTGTGTACGGAATTTCTGGAGAAGCGCCGGCAGGAGCAGAGTCGCGGTGGCGGCGGCGCGCAACTCGATGCGCGTGCGCGGAAGGCGCGCGCTCCCCTCGAACCGCATTGGATCACCGGTGCCTGCATGCTGATCCGACGCGCGGCATGGGAAGCGGTCGCGGGTTTCGACGAAGCCTACTTTTTCTATTTCGAGGACACCGACCTCTGCACCCGTCTCCGGCGGGCGGGCTTCGCGGTGCTGTATCGTCCCGAGGCCGTTGTCGTGCATTACGGCGGTGGCTCCGCACCGCTCGCCGATCCGCGCATCGTGGTTTCCTATCGCCGCGAACAGCTGCGCTATTACGCACGCTACAACAGCCGCGTGTCCTACGCGCTGCTGCGGCACTATCTGCTCCGGAAATTCGCGCGGCTCGCGCGCGGCGGCGGCATCGACCGCGCGACGGCGGACACGCTGTCGCGGGTGATCCGGCATTTCAACGCCGATGCGGAGCGCGCGTGCACGCGGACGGTGTCGCCCCGGGCATCCCACACCATGAGCACAATGACGGAGTAACGGACATGAATATCGGCATCTATGGGGGAACGTTCAATCCCCCGCATCTCGGCCATCTTCTGCTCGCGCAGAGCGCGATCGACGCATTCGCGCTCGATCGCGTGCTGATGATGCCGGCATTCCGTTCGCCGTTCAAGCTGATGAGTGAAAGTCTTCCGGCCGAGATGCGCGCGGAAATGGTCGCCCTGGCCGTTTCCGGAAACGCCCGTCTTGCCTGCGAATACTACGAGGTGCTGCGCGGCGGCGTCTCGTTCACGGTCGACACCTTGCGGCATCTGCACGCGCGGCAGCCAGCGGATTCCCTTTTCCTGCTCATGGGCGCGGATACGTTTAGTGAATTCCCGCTGTGGAAGGATCCGGATCGCATCGCCGAACTCGCGACGATCGCGGTCGCCCAGCGTCCGGGGTCGGATCTGGAACGCGCGAGCGCAACCGGCGCGCCCGCGTTCCGGCGGTTCGCCATGCCGTTGCTCGACATCTCCTCGACCGACATCCGTCGCCGCGTGCGCGAGGGACGTTCCATTCAATACCTCGTGCCCTGGACCGTGCAGGTCTTCATCGAAAGCCACGGACTGTATCGCGAATCAGATTGACGCCTCCCCACGGGGCGTACGTATCATCCGACCCACTGCTCCTATTTTATCCACCCTTGATCGAGATACCACCGGGCGGTCGAGGCGATCCCCTCCTCGATGGAAATCTGTTGACGATAGCCGAGCTCGCGTTTGGCTTTGCTCACATCGCAGATCCAGTAGCGCTGTGTCAGATCCCGCGCTTTTTCGATATTGAGCGTGGCGGGCTTGCGCTGCAGCGCGGCGATGTTCTGGGCGACCGCGGCGATGGCAAACACCACGGAATGCGGAATGCGGATGCGCAGCGTCCGTTTGCCGAAGGCCGCCGACGCGATGCGGCCGACCTGCGGCCACGAATAGAATTCCTCGCTCGAGATATAGTAGGTCTCGCCGATGCTGACGTCGGCTTCGGCCGCGAGCATCATGCCGCGAACGAGATCGTCGCAGTGCAGCAGGCTGACACGTTTGTCGTCGAAGCCCATCATCGATTCAAGTCCCCGGGCCACGGTCTGGAAATAGATGAAAATTTCCGTGTCCCGCGGGCCGTACATCGCCGGCGGACGCACGATGGTCCACGGCAACACACCCGTCATGGCACGGACGGCGCGTTCGGCCGCGACCTTGCTTTCCCCATACGTGGTGATGGGATTCGGTTCATCATCCTCGCGCACGGGACGATCGAGTGAAGGGGACGGTCCGCCGAGGGTCTGGCTGCTCACATACAGGAAGCGGCGCACGTTGGGCGCGAACCGTCGCGTCCCTTCGAGCATGTTTTCCGTCGAACGCACATTTCCGTCGAAATACCCCTGCCGGTCGCGTGCCTTGACCACTCCGGCGATGTGATAGACATAATCCGCGTCGCGGAGGAGGGGTTCCAGAGTCGAGGCGTCCCGCATGTCCCCCTCGACCAATGTCACATTCTTCCCTTCGAGCCAGCGCAGGTTGCTGGATTTGCGCACGAGGGCGCGCACGTCATGTCCCTGTTCGAGCATCCGATCCACCAGATGCGATCCGATGAAACCGGTGCCGCCTGTTACGGAGATGATCATCTTGTTTGCCTTTGAGGGAGTGATGAGGAATCGGGCAATCCTGTGGATTGCTATGCCTTGCCCGCGACCTTCGCCCAGGTATCGCGCAGCGTCACCGTGCGATTAAAGACCGGGGCACCGGGTCGCGCATCCCGCGAGTCGACGGTGAAATACCCCTTCCGCTCGAACTGGTAATGCGTACCGGGGGTGGCGTTCGCGAGGGACGGCTCGACGCGCGCGCGTACGACCTGCAGGGAATCGGGATTGAGATTGGAAAGAAAATCCGATCCGTCCTCGGTCTGCTCGGGTGTTTCGGTGTTGAAGAGCGAGTCATACAGGCGCACGTCCGCCTCGACGCTTTCGCTGGCCGAGACCCAGTGCAACGTTCCCTTCACCTTGCGATTCGCCTCGGGCATACCGCTCCGGGTGTTTGGGTCATAGGTGCAGTGCAGGGCGATGATCGTGCCGGTGTCATCCTTCTCCACCGCTTCGCATTTGATGATATAGGCATAGCGAAGCCGCACCTCGCGTCCCGGCGCGAGTCGGAAGAATTTCGACGGCGGATCTTCCATGAAATCCTCGCGCTCGATGAAGAGTTCGCGGGTGAACGGCACGGTGCGCGATCCGGCGGCGGGGTCCTCCGGATTGTTGACCGCGTCCATGTGCTCGATCCCGTCTTCCGGGAAATTCGTGATCACCACCTTGAGAGGATCGAGCACGGCCATCACGCGGGACGCGTGCGCATTGAGATCCTCGCGCACGCAATGCTCGAGCAGCGCGAGGTCGATGGTGCTTTCCTTCTTCGCCACGCCGACGCGGTCGGCGAAATCACGCACCGACGCGGGCGTGAAGCCGCGGCGCCGGAGGCCGGAAATCGTGGGCATGCGCGGATCGTCCCATCCGTCAACAATCCCTTCCTGCACGAGGCGCAGCAGTTTGCGTTTGCTCATGACCATGGAAGTCACATTGAGCCGGGCGAATTCGATCTGTTGCGGATGATGGATGCCGAGATTCTCGACGAACCAGTCGTAGAGCGGACGATGATCCTCGAACTCCAGCGTGCAGATGGAATGCGTGATGCCCTCGATGGAATCGGACTGTCCATGCGCCCAGTCATAAGTCGGATAGATGCACCATGCATCGCCCGTGCGATGATGATGCGCGCGAAGAATGCGGTACATCACCGGGTCGCGCATGTTGAGATTCGGAGAAGCCATGTCGATTTTCGCGCGCAGCGTATGCGACCCGTCGGGAAATTCCCCCGCGCGCATACGCTGGAACAGCTCGAGATTTTCCTCCACCGCCCGGTCGCGGAAGGGACTGTTCTTCCCCGGTTCGGTCAACGTGCCGCGATGTTCGCGAATCTGTTCCGCACTCAGTTCGCAGACAAACGCCTTGCCGTCGCGGACCAGTGTGAGGGCGTACTCGTACAGCGTCTCGAAATAATCGGAGGCGAAATACTCGCGGTCGTCCCAGTCGAAACCCAGCCAGCGAATGTCTTCCTTGATCGAATCCACATATTCCACATCCTCTTTCACCGGATTCGTGTCATCGAAGCGCAGATTGCACTGGCCGCCGAATTCCTTCGCGAGACCGAAATTCAGGCAGATCGATTTCGCATGGCCGATGTGCAGATAGCCGTTCGGTTCGGGTGGAAAGCGCGTGTGCACGCGGCCGGCGTAGCGGCCCGTTCGGTTGTGCTCGTTGATGATCTGCTTGATGAAATTGGTGGAAACGGGAGCGTCTGCTTCGGGCATCGTGCGATTGGTTATTGTGTGAAATGTTGCGCGGACGAATGCGGTCGTGTGCGATCGCAGCTGGAGGATCGCAGGAATTTACGCTTTTTTCCGCTGATCTGCGATATCCGCTCTTGCTGTCGGTTTCGAGATCGAGATCGCAATCGCAATCGAGATCGAGATCGAGATCGCAATCGCAATCGAGATCGAGATCGAGATCGCAATCGCAATCGAGATCGAGATCGAGATCGCAATCGCAATCGAGATCGAGATCGAGTCTGAAGAAATCATTCGAATCGAAATGGCACAGGTAACAAGTGACGTACACGTAATCACGGGATGTGCCTGCCATTTCATGGATGCAATCGATTTCGGGCTCGATCTCGGGCTCGATCTCGATATCGATGGCGATCTCGATATCGATGGCGATGGCGATATCGATGGCGATCTCGATGGCGATCTCGATATCGATGGCGATCTCGATGGCGATCTCGATGGCGATCTCGATCTTGGAATTCGCATTGACTTACGGCAGTGAAAATGGTTACATTACATTATCTTTATGCCATTAATGAATTTTGATTCATATTACTGATCCCAATCAACAAGGAGCCCGCGTGGATTTATTCGACAAATGCAAGGCGTTTACCCGCGCCGATGAAGTGAAAGCAGCGGGCTTGTATCCGTACTTCCGTGCCATCGAGGAGAGTGAAGGACCAGTGGTGATGATCGAAGGACGCAAGATCATCATGGCGGGTTCGAACAACTATCTCGGACTGACCGCCGATCCGCGCGTCAAGCAGGCGAGCCTCGACGCGGTCAATCGCTTCGGAACGGGCTGTTCGGGTTCCCGCTACCTGACCGGGACACTGACGCTGCACAATGAGCTCGAGGACCGGCTCGCGCACTTCCTCGACAAGGAATCGTGCCTCCTCTTCTCCACCGGTTATCAGACCGCGCAGGGAATCATCCCCACGCTGGTCCAGCGCGGTGAGTTCGTGGTGTCGGACAAGGACAACCATGCCTGCATCGTCGCGGGAAACCTGATGGCCAAGGGTGCGTTCGCGACGTTCGAACGCTACAAGCACAATGACATGGGCGACCTCGAGCGCCAGCTGCAGCGCCTCCCGCTCGACAAGGGCAAACTCATTGTCTCCGACGGCGTGTTCAGCACCACCGGCGACATCGTCGACCTGCCACGCCTGCTCGAGCTGGCGAAGAAGTACAATGCCCGCGTGCTCATCGACGACGCGCATTCGACCGGCGTCATCGGTCCGGGGGGCAAGGGCACCGGACACTATTACGGCCTGGAGCACGAGCTCGACATGACCATGGGCACGTTCTCGAAAACCTTCGCGAGCCTCGGCGGATTCGTGGTCGGCGAACGCTCGGTGATCAATTACATCAAGCACCATTCACCGGCCCTGATTTTCAGCGCGAGTCCGACGCCCGCCAGCGTGGCCGCCGCGCTCGCCGCCCTCGACATTCTCGAGGCGGAACCCTGGCGCGTGGCCAAGCTGCGCGAGAACGCGGATTACATGCGCGCGGGATTTTCCAAACTCGGCTTCAAGGTGATCATGGGAGAAACCGGCGTCGTGCCCGTGATTATCGGCGACGATACGAAAGCGTTCATTTTCTGGAAGGAATTGTTCGACGCCGGCGTGTTCGTTAACGTGTTCATCAGTCCGGGCGTGCCGCAGGGCCTGCAGATGCTGCGTACGAGCTACATGGCCACGCACGAGAAACAGCATCTCGACCGCATCCTGGAGATTTCAGCGGAAATCGGCCGCAAGCTCGGCGTCATTGAATAATACGAGGATTCGTCATGTCCATTATTGTCCACCCCGTCTCGGGTTCCGCGGGCACGCTGCGCTTCATCAAGCTGCAGTGGAAGTTCTATGTGAATGACCGCAACTGGGTCCCCCCCCTGCTGATGGACCGGAAGAAGCTGCTCAACACCGCGAAAAATCCCTTCTACAAGCACGCGCGGATGCAGCTCTTCATCGCCGAGCGCGACGGCGAGGCGGTTGGACGCATCGCGGCGATTGTCAACGACCACCACAACCGCGAACATCACGACAAGGTCGGCTTCTTCGGCTTCTTCGAAGCGATCAACAACCAGGATGTCGCCAACGCGCTGTTCGATGCCGCGGCGACATGGCTCGCGAGCAAGGGAATGGACACCATGCGGGGTCCGCTGAATCCGTCGGTCAACGATGAAATCGGCCTGCTTATCAAGGGCTTCGATTCCCCGCCCGTCATCCTCATGACCTACAATCCCCGCTACTATCCCCTGCTGCTCGAGGGGTATGGCTTCAAGAAGGCGAAGGACCTCTACGCCTACTTGTTGCGAAACAAGGACGTGGTCACACCGAAACTCGAGCGCGGTCAGCAGATGGTCCGCGACCGCTACGGCATCACCATTCGCGATCTGGATTTCAAGAATCTCGCGCGCGATGTGGTGGTGCTGAAGGATCTCTACAACCGAAGCTGGGAAAAGAACTGGGGCGCGGTGGCGATGACCGACGAGGAATTCGATGTCCTCGCCAAGGACCTCGTGCAGGTCGTGGGAAAGTTCAAGGATCTCGTGTTCATCGCCGAACGCGACGGCGAACCCATCGGCTTCACGCTGTGCCTGCCCGACATCAATCAGCTCCTGATCCGCAACAAACGCGGCTGGCTGCTGCCGGGCGCGTGGCAGCTGATGACCGGAACAAAAAAAATCGATCTTGTCCGCATCATTGTCCTCGGCGTGCTGCCGCAGCACCGCAACAAGGGCATCGACGCGGTCATGTACTACGAAACCGTCACGCGGGCCGCGCGGCACGGTGTGTTCAAGGGTGAGGCCTCGTGGGTGCTCGAGGACAACGACCCGATGAACAAAGGCGCGCGCCTGATGAATGCCGAACAGTACAAAACCTACCGCATCTACGACGTGGCGATCTGAAAGGAGATCGCCGCGCACGATCTCCGTCACCCCGAGGGATCGCCGCGCACGATCTCCGTCACCCCGAGGGATCGCCGCGCACGATCTCCGTCACCCCGAGTAGCGGTCCCCGTCCGCCTCAGGCGGACGGGACCGCGTATCGAGGGGCGGGGACCGCGTATCGAGGGGCGGTACATATTCCTGGGCTGTCCCTCGATACGCGTCACGCTCCTTCGTCGCGTGCCGCTACTCGGGATGACGTTTTGCTGGATCAGATCCTCTCATCCTCTCTCCTTCTGCAATATTCCCCTCGGTTGCCTATCTTGCATCCATGAACACCGACACCGTGATTGTCATCCCGGCGCGGTATGCCTCGACGCGCTTCCCCGGCAAGCCGCTCGCGTCGATCGCGGGCATGCCCATGATCCAGCATGTGTGGGAGCGCTGCGGGCGGGTGCGCACCCCGGCGCGTCTGCTCGTCGCCACCGATGACGCGCGTATCGCGCGGGTGGTCACGGACTTCGGAGGCGAGGCGATGATGACGCCGCCGGAACTCGCGTCCGGCTCCGAGCGCGTGGCGTGGATCGCCGAGCGCATCCCGGGAGAAATGTTCGTCAACGTGCAGGGAGATGAGCCGCTCCTGCCCCCGGACACGGTCGACGCCGTCGTGCGCGCGCTGCGGGAGTCCGGGGCCGATATCACCACCGCCGCCTGTCCCTTGCACGACAGCGACCACATCGCCAATCCCAATGTGGTGAAGCTGGTAACGGATGCCGCGGGAAATGCGTTGTATTTCTCACGTGCCGGCATTCCCTTCGATCGCGATGGAACGGACGCGAACGGTAACCACGCGCTTCCGTCCGGTGTCTACCGCAAACATATCGGCATCTACGCGTTCCGTCGCGCGGCCTTGCTGCGCTTCGCCGCGCTGCCCGCCGGACGGCTCGAACAGCACGAGAAACTCGAGCAACTCCGCGCACTCGAACACGGCATGCGCATCCATGTGGTGGATGTCCCGACCGATTCCCAGGCGGTCGACACGCCCGCGGACGTCGCTCTGGTCGAGGCGCTGATGAATCCACCCCATGCGTGAGGGTATCGCCATTCTCGAGACGAGACAACCGCCCGTGACCGCCACGACCCGAAGGAACCCCGAACCAACATGAAACACGACACTACCCCCGAACGCATCTCCATCGTCACCCTTGGCTGTTCGAAAAACACGGTCGATTCCGAAGTGCTGATGCGGCAGATCGAATCAAACCGCATGACGCTGGTCGATGACCCCAATGAGGCCGACACGGTGATTATCAACACCTGCGGCTTCATCGACGTGGCGAAGGAGGAATCGATCAATACCATCGTCGAGGCGGCGGCAATGAAAAAGAGCGGCGCGATCCGGAAGCTCTACGTCGCCGGGTGTCTGTCCGAACGGTACCGCGCGGATCTCGAGCAGGAACTCCCGGAGGTGGATCGTTTCTTCGGGGTGACGGATTTCAAGAATATCATCGAGACGCTCGGCGGGAGCTACAAATACGAGCTGCTCGGCGAGCGGCATCTGACCACGCCCCGTCATTTCGCCTATCTGAAAATCAGCGAGGGCTGCGACCGGCCATGCGCGTTTTGCTCGATCCCCCTCATGCGCGGCGGCCATGTGTCGAGACCCATCGAGGAGATCGAGCACGAGGCACGCATGCTTGCCGCGGGCGGAACCCGGGAACTGGTGATCATCGCGCAGGACACCACCTATTACGGTCTGGATCTCTACAATGAACGGCGGCTGCCCGCGCTGCTCGCGCGGCTCGCCGCGGTCGAGGGCATCGAGTGGATGCGCCTGATGTACGCGTATCCCTCGCACTTTCCGCTCGAAACACTGGATGTCATGCGCGCGCACGCGAATATCTGCAACTATATCGACATCCCCGTCCAGCATATCAGCGACGAGGTCCTCAAATCCATGCGCCGCGGCATCACCCGTCGCGCGACCGAGGAACTGCTCGCGGAGATCCGCCGGCGCGTGCCGGACGTGGCGATCCGCACGACGTTGATCGTCGGCTATCCGAATGAGAGCGATGCCGCGTTTCAGTCCCTCCATGACTTCGTGGCCGCGCAGGAATTCGACCGCCTCGGCGTGTTCCTCTATTCGCAGGAGGAAAACACCAGCGCGCACATCCTCGGCGATCCGATTCCGCAGGATGTGAAGGAAGAGCGGCGCGCCGCGATCATGGAATTGCAGGCGGGGATTTCGCAGCGGAAGAACGAGCGCAAGATCGGGAGCCGGCTGCGCGTGCTCTGCGACGGCGCGGAAGGTGACTTCGCGGTCGCCCGCGGCGAACACGATGCGCCGGAAGTGGACAACGAGGTCCTGATCCCGCTCGCGGAATTCGACGGACACGCGCCCGTCGGACGTTTTCTCGACGTGACCGTGACCGACGCCAATGAATTCGATCTCATCGCGACAACACGGAGGTGACCGATGCGTGCGTTCCCCGCGTTTCTCCTGCTGCTCCTCCTCCCTGCCGCCGTGCATGCGCAGGATGACGACGGCGGCCGTACGGTACACAACCTGCGCGTGCAGCCGTTTTTCTTCGACGCCCTGAATTTCGCCGCCTACGACAGCTACGGCTTGCAGGGACGGCTCGACATCTACGTCCACATTCCCCATGATATCGTCACCTTCGTCAAGAAGGAAGAATTCTACGTCGGTGGCTACGCGATCACCGCACTGGTGTCGGAATCCGAAGGTGGAAAACGCGTGAAGGAAGAGCGCTGGGAGCGACGCATCGAGCTGATCAGTTTCGAGCGGACGAACAATCCGAATTACTACGACCTGACGCAGCGCGCCCTGCGGCTCGAACCCGGGCGCTACCATCTGGAGCTGTTGTTCGAGGATCGCGAATCACGGAAGGAATTCCGGCTCTCGCGCGCCATCGACATCAGAAAATTCGACGCCAATCTCTTCGGCATCAGCGACCTGATGCTCGTGCGCGCCGTGGAAAGCGCCGGACAGAAAAAACAAATATCGCCGCAGATCAATCCCAACGTCGCGGCGCTTACCGACGGCTTCGATCTCTTCTTCGAAGTCTACAATCCCTGGCAGCTCGGCGGCATTGACATCGAATACCGCATCATGCGCCGCGGCAAGGAAGTGTACACCAAGCAGAGCACACAGGGGGTGCGGGAGGGACGCAACACCTTTCTCGCCACCATCAGCAGCGGTGGTCTCGGCATTGGCGCCTACACCCTGCAGGCGGAAATCCGACGCGCGAACGATAGCAGCACGCACGGCGTGCTGGCCCGCATCGAACGACCGTTCATCATCGAGTGGCTCACTGCGGGCGCCCCGATTTCCATCGCCGATCTCGACGAGGCCATCGACCAATTGCGATACTTCGCGAAGGGAGACGAACTCGAATACATCCGCGAGGCAGAGGAAGAAAACGAACGTCGCCGCCGCTTCGAGGAATTCTGGGAGCGGCACAATCCCGCCCCCGGATCGAAAACCAACGCGGCGATGATGGAATACTACAACCGCGTGGCCTTCGCCAACCAGCAGTTCGGGCATTACCTCGACGGCTGGAAAACCGACCGCGGCATGGTGTATATCCTCTACGGACCGGCCGATTACATCGACCGCCATCCAATGGATACGGAAACAAAACCGTACGAAGTGTGGGAGTATTACGAGCTCAACCGCCGCTACGTTTTCGTCGACGAAAGCGGCTTCGG
>JAVFAS010000056.1:0-14681 GCA_034002405.1 Bacteroidota bacterium
AAAGGTGAAAGGTGAAAAGGTGAAAAGGTGAGGGGCTATCGGCCGATGAGGACTTGTGCGATGGTGGATTTCGGTCGGTGGTACCGTTTGATGCGCTCGATGCCGAGGCAGATCGCGGCGATCACGGAGAGGACCGCGAGATTGGCCGCGGTGAACATGATTCCCGAGTCGATGGTTTCGACGCCCTGACTCTCGATGAGCGGCAGCAGGACCTTCGCGCCCAACACTTGATGCAGGATATACACCATCATCGAATAGCGGCCAAAAAAGCCGAGCACGGCGTGCGTGGGTTTGAAATGCATGCGTCGCAGCAACGTGGAGGTCAGCATCACGATGCCGATCGATGTGAAGATATAGGCGAAGGTTGGTGGATAGAATATTTCCGAATACCCGCCGCGGCTTTCGAGAATACTGCCGTCGGCGATGTTGCGAAGGAAGGGGATGGGGAGAAACAGCAGCGCGAAACCGGTGGCGGTGAGCAGTGCACCGAGTGCGAGAAAATGATGCGAGACGCCGGTCCCTTCGGCGAACAGGGTGCGGAAGAACAACGCACCGATGAACGCATAGCCGAGCCAGGGAAAGACGGGAAACCAGCCGTCGATAAACCAGCTCTGCAGGAGACGTCCCGGCGCCGGGAGTGTGATTTCCTCGAAGTACACCTCCAACGCCTCGGCGTGATACCCGAACAGCGACTGCAAGACAGAGGTCGCGAGAATGATGATGACCGAGATATATAACAATTCCCGTGTGTCGGCGCGTCGCAGCAGGTAGAGCAGCGGCATGGAGAGGCCGATCGGGTAGAGCACGTCAAACGAGGTGAAGGGAAGGATGCCCCAGAGAAGCGTATCGAGCAGCACGCCGACGCCGACCACGATGCCGCCGCGGACGAGATAATACGGGAGTGTGTGCTTGTCGCCGCGTAGGACGATCATCCCCGCGCTGAGCATGATGAACGTGGGCGCGGCAAAGGAACCGAGAATGCGAAACCACATCGCATGCGGTTCGGAAAGATATGGGGCGAGGTTCGCCGGCACCATGAGCACGATGGCAAGACCGCGGAGCGTGTCGACCCAGGGGAGACGGAGTTGTTGTTCGGGCATACGGCCTTGAATGGGTGCGGTGGTGGTTTTTCGTTCGCGCTGCTTCGGCTCCGCTGCTCAGCTCAGACCGCGGTCGCCTTCGATCCACCACCGGTGCCAGAGTTCGAAATTGTACAGCGCCCAGAGCTGCGGCGTGTAATTGATGCCGGTGCGCTCGTACTCGTCGAGCAATGAGCGAATATACGGAAGATTGTAGTAATCATGGCGCGGCGCGAGCAGCAGCGCGCGCGCGTGCGCGAAGATCTCCGCGGTCATCATGTTCTTTCCCGAACCGGCGAATCCGATCTTCCGGCGATCGATGATCTCGTCGGGAAGAATACCGCGCAACGCCTGCTTGAGAATGTATTTCGGGGTGCCGTGTTTCGTCTTCATCGCCGATGGAATGTTCATGCTGAACTCCACCATGCGATGGTCCAGGAACGGTACCCGCGCCTCGATGCTGGTCGCCATCGTGATTTTATCGACACGCATCAGAAGGAGCTCGGCCAGACGGTGTTTGATTTCCCAGTAGATAATACGCCGCAGGTCGTTGTCGTCGCCCTCGGCCGACGCCCGGGCGAAGCGGCGCTGGGCGAGAATATAGGAGTTCGGGATCTCCAGATCCGCGAAGGCCGGCATGTTGAGCGCACGGCGCTTCTCCGTTTCGTAGAACCCGATGGCATTGCCCCAGAACACGGGCTCCTTTTCCATGACATTGCGGATGATATTCTGGCGGTAGTCCACCCGGCGCCAGGCGAGCAGGGGACGCATCGCGCCGTAGAGGGCGGACGTCAGCATGCGCGGCACGGGACGCAATGCACGCGCAAGCCGCATCATGCGCGCCGCGCGTTGATACGCCGCGTAGCCGGCGAATTGCTCGTCGCTCCCCTCGCCGACCTGCACGACAATCGTGCCGTTCTCGCGAGCGAGCTTCGAGACATGGTAGAGCGGGAAGCAGACCGGATCCGCCAGCGGTTCGTCCTGATGATGCACAATCGTCGGCAGCAGGTCGAGGAAGCCGCGATCATCGATCAGCACTTCATGATGATTCGTGCGGAAATGCGCCGCCATCCGCCGCGCCCACTGGAATTCGTTGGTGTCTTCCTGCCCGCGGATGGCGACGGTGAAGGTGTCGACCGGTCGATCCATCATGTCGGACATGAACGCGACGTTCGCGCTCGAGTCGATGCCGCCACTGAGGAAGACGCCGAACGGAACATCCGACATCATGCGTTTTTCCACCGCCTCGCGGAAAAGATCGCGGATGCGCGCGGTGACCGCCGCCTCGTCGTGGTAATCGAAGTCGGCCTCACGGTGTCCGAGCGCGTCCCAGTACTCCTCGATCCGCATGACCCCGTCGCGCGTGATGCGTGCGAAATGTCCCGCCTCGAGTTTGCGAATGCCCTCGTACATCGTCCACGGCGCGGGGGTATGGATGTACGTGAAATAATGATACAGCGCCTCGCGATCGACCGCGGCACGGAGGAATGGATGCGCCAGCAGTGCCTTGATCTCGGAACCGAAGATGCACGCACCGTTCTTCTCCGCGAAATACAGTGGCTTGATACCGATGCGGTCGCGATACAGGAGCAGCGTCTCCCGCTCGCTGTCCCACAGCGCGATGGCGAACATGCCATGCAGCCGCTCGACAAAGCGTTCACCCCAGTGGCGGTAGGCGTAGAGAATCGTTTCGGTGTCGGAGCGTGAGCGGTAGGTGAAGCCCGCCGCCTCGAGTTCCGCGCGCAGCGTGCGATGATTGTAGATTTCTCCGTTGAAGACCAGCCAGATCTTTCCATCGGGCGTTCCCATCGGCTGGTGCCCGGCGGGCGAGAGATCGATGATGGACAAGCGGCGGAAGGAGAATCCCACGCGGCCGCAGTCGGAGCGGTAGATGCCGCTGTCGTCGGGACCCCGGTGGGCGATCGCCGTGCCCATGCGCTCGAGCAGGACGTCATCGACGCCCATTCCCGCGCGGGTATATTCAAAGACTCCGGCGAAGCCGCACATGCAAGGATCCCGAAAAAAGAAACATCCATGAATAATACATCAGCGCCCTCTTCCCCGCAATTGCAAAAGCATGGCATCGGCCTCCCGCAGGTGCACGGCCGGTTCGCCGCGCGTAAGGCACCAGCGGAGAAGCTCCGCGCTGCGTTCCGGCTGGATCCCCGCACGGAAATAGTATTTGCCGAGAGTGAAGCGGAGCATGGCATCGTCGGGATGCGCGCGCACGCCTTCCTCGAAGCGCGCGAGCGATTCGGAATAGCGCCGCGCGAGTGCGAGAGCATTCCCGAGCAGGAGGTAGAGCGCCGGGGGATCGAAACCCTCACGCAGCGCGGCCTCGAAGCGTTCCGCGGCGAGATCATAGGCATGCTGCCGCGAGTAGGCGAGCCCGGTGATCGCGGGGAAGGGCCTCCCGTCGCGCGTCATGGCCGCGATGCCATCGATCTGGTCGCGCAGATCGGCATAGGTGCCATTGCCGAGCGCGAGAAAACCGATCCCCTGCGCGAGCGAGTCGATGGCACGGATGGACAGCGCGGCGATGTCGCGCGCGGCGGAGGTGGCGAGGCCGCGCGGCCCTGATGTCAGCCGGTCGAGCATCCACCGCTGCAGCGCCACGGTCTGTCCCGGTGCCGATGCATGCATTCGTTGACCCAGCTGCGCGAGTTCCCGGTAATGCTGGGGATAGTCGCGCAGCGTGATCATTTCCTTCGTGAGCCGGATTTCCGCCTCGAGATCGCCCGCGCGATGGCGGTATTTCCGCAGCGCGTCGTACCCGCTCAGGGCATAGTCGCCATACATGTGCGCGGCGTCGAGCGCGAGCACCCGTTCGAAACGCGCCGCGGTCGCCTCCGCGTCGCGATGCAGCTGCATCCACGGCGCAACGGCGAGGACGCTGATGAGGGCGAGTGCCAATCCCGCGCGATCGTCATGGCGGCGGCGCAGCGCGGAAATCGCCGCGAGAAGGATGAGCATGCCGAGGGGAGACACGAGATCCCAGTCGCGCCCGAGACCGAGCGTGGTGTTCGCGAACACCGCGAAGCCCGCGAAGAGCAGCACATTGAGTGCATGAAACGCATCCGTGCCGTCGCCGAATTTCCGCGCCTTCCATCGCGCGAACCAGCTCCCCCCCAGGGCGAGGAGTGCCGCGGGCGAGAGAAGCAGCAACAGGTTGAACAGGTCCGCGAGATGCCACGACGAGAGCAGGGTGTAGGCCTGCACTCCCGCCGGGGAGCGCTGCGCCACGACCGGCATGACCGCGCGGTTGGGGGAGTCGTGCAGGCCCAGAAGAATATACAGGATAATCCACCCCGAAATGATGATTCCCCCGGCCGCGAGACCGCCGCGGAGATCCACCGCGCGGAGCGCGGGGATGCGGCGTCGCGTCGCGTCCCCGCGATGCGCGAGGAGGAACAGCAGTGACGGGAGAAGGGCGAGTGTCATGTAATGCGCGGCACAGGCGACGGCAAACGCGAGCACGGCCGGCCAGCGCGCGGATTTTCCGGTCACCGCGCGTTCGCCGGCGAGAACGAACACCGTGAGCGCGGCGAAGACCGGGGCGTAGTATTCGACATGTCCGGCGAAATGCAGCGCCCCCGCCGTTCCGGACAGCGCCACGAGCAGCGTGAGCCGATGCGTGCCGCGCGCGGTGCGGATGATGTACCCGGCCGCGGCCAGCACGCTGAGGACCGCCATCCATCGGAAGGGATACAGCGCGTCGGCAGGCATGAGCGCGGGAATGGCTTCGCCGAGCGCGGGACCCGCGTGCATGGTCAGCAGCAGCAGTCCCCCCGCGAGGGGGGCGGACTTCAGGTTCGCAAGCAGGGCGGTGTCGTGTCCGCCATCCACGGAGAAGCGGTGGATCTGGGGAATGAGCAGGCCGCCATCCCCGTAAAAATACGTCTGCACCGGCCAGAGCAGCAGCGGGGCAAGCGCGAGTATCGCCAGCAGCCAGGAGACGGGTCCGCGGAGGAAATCCACCTCCAGCGCACGCAGGGCGAAATACAACAACGGCAGCGCGATCAGCAGTGCGATGGGCGTGGCCGGGGGAAGATACCGGAGAGCGTCAATACCCCAGACCCGCTCCCAGGGAAGCACGAGCGCGGCGAACTGCAGCGCGAGCGGAACGAGCAGGGCGGCGCCCAGCAGCGTCCATGGCGTGCCGGCATGCTGTGTGGTTTTCATACCGTGCAACATACGAAATTCCCGGCTGCGCGAATATCGGATCCATGGCTCCGTTATCCGACCGGGGCCGCGAGTCGCGGCGGAGGAGAGGGGGAGACATCATCCTGCCTTCTTTTTCGAATTCCTCCCGCCAACGCTTGCATTTGCTTCCTCGATTCCGTAGAATTGGTTAGACATATGTATACATCGGAGGTGTCCGTGGGCAAGGAATGGACTGAAAACCGTCGCAAGGTCGCCCGTTTCCTCGAGCAGTATTTCGATCGAAACGGTCGTGCCCCGAGCATGGACGAGATCGCGAAGGCGACCGGGCTCTGGAAACGTTCGGTTGAAATCGTACTCAAGGGTCTGGAAAAAATCGGCTTCATCGAGATCACGCCCGGGATCAGTCGCGGTATCCGTCTGGTCTCCAGTGACATCCGCCGTGTCCCGCTGATCGGCGACGTGAAAGCCGGTCCGCCCGCCTGGGCGCAGGAACAGGTGGTCGAGTATCTTCGGGTCGATCGCAATATCGTGCCGTTCGACAATCCCGTGGCGCTGCGCGTCGACGGCTACAGCATGCGCGACGCCGGCATGCTTCCGGGAGATATCGTGCTGATCCGGCAACAGCGTGCGGCGAACAACGGCGAGACGGTCGTGGCCTACTACAACGGTGGTCTGACGGTCAAGAAATTCGAGTATCGCAACCGGCAGATCCGCCTGCTCCCCGCCAATCCGACGTTCAAGCCCATCGAGGTCAGTGCGGAGGACGAATTCCAGATCGTCGGACGCGTGATGCTGTTGCTGCGCGATGTCGGCGACTGTTTCAATTTCGAAATCGAGAACATGGAGACAGGTCTTCCCAATTAGGGTGGCGCTTCGTTCCGTTTCTTTCTATTTTCTCTTTTTCCATTGAAAACGGAACAGCAGTACCGGGACGCGATGATCAAACACAACGCCATTCTTGGATTGTCCTTCATCTGTCTGCTCGTCGGAGCGGACCTGTCGCGCGCGCAAGTCTCGACACAGGTCGTGCGCAATGATGCCTATCGATACGATGTGCGTGACGTGCGCGGTGTCCGGGTGTTCCATATCGATGGGATCACTCCGGTGCATGCCCGCGAGCTGCGACTTCCGCGCCGGGTGCTGCGCATTCCCATCGAAGCCGGGGAGTCCTTCGACATCGCGGTCCAGGCCTCCCGGCTGTCACCGCCCGTGGATGCGACACCATTCTACACCGTCGATTACTGGCTCGGTCCCGACTCGCTCATGCGTTCACAGGTCCTTCCGTACACCGGGGTGGTCGATGATCCCGCGATCGCCAAGGGGGTGGATGTACTCGCGCGGCGTATCGTTCACGAACGGCGGCGTCCGATGCTGGAAATCGAACTCCCGCTCGTGGTGTGGAACGCACAGACGCGGCAGACGCAGTGGGTGGAGGAAATCACCCTCGCGCGTGTTCCGTCCGACGCGTTCGCGCGCCTCGCCGCGGCGGAGGAAAAACCACCCTACGCGAGCATGCCGTTCACCACGCGCAGCCGCAACGTCGATACCGCGCAGGCCTGGATCGATTTCACCGCGCCGATGCTGCGGTTTTTCGTGCGACAGGACGGATTGTATACCATCACCGCCGACTGGTTGCGCGAGGCGGGCGTGGATCCCGCCACCGTCGAGCCGTCGCGTCTCCAACTCTATCGCAAGGGTGTGGCGATTCCGATGGCCGCGGTGGGACTCGACGACGGACGCTTTGACGACGGGGATGCATTCATCTTCCATGGCACGCGCAATTACGACGAACGCGGATACCGTCGGATCCCTGCATCGACGGAGGATCCCTATCCGGAGTATCTGAGCATCTACACCGACTCGACGGCGTACTGGTTGAATTTCAATGTCGCGGGGGCCACGCGCGCCGCGCCGCGCGTGCCGATCTCGCCGCTGCCGGCCGACACGCTGGACTGGACCTACGAGCGGATCCATATCGAGTCCGATCCGTGGAATCAACTCATGCCGCATACCACCGATCTGGTGCATGCGCAGATTCCGGACTGGACGGCGGAGGACACCTGGGCGATGGGACAGTTCTGGTTCGAGCCCAACGACGCGGCGAAGGTCAAGCAATATGCCCAGCGGTTTCGCGTGTCGCATATCCATCCGGATCATCCGGTGCGGTTCTGGACCAAACTGATCAGCTGGTATGGCGATTGGACGATGGTGCCGAATCACGCGCATACGCTGAGTCTCAATGACGGACCGGCGCTGGATTCGGTGGTGTTCGAACACGACCAGCAGGTGATTCTGTTCGGAACCGAGGTTGCGGATTCCCTGCGGCTGGATGTGGACAATTTCGTCCGCTCGACGAGCTGGAATATCAATACCGCGGGCAGCGCGGTGCGACTCGACTGGTTCGATGTCGAGTATCCACGTTTCCTCGCGGTCGATGAAACGTCGCATATCTTCCGTATCGACAGCACGATCGCTGACGGGGAAAAATCCGTGAAGCTGACCGGGGTGCGAACCGCCGATCCCATGGTGCTGCGCGTGCGCGATACCGACGTCGCCGTGTTGCCCGCCGCGAAGGCCGAAGGTTCCGGACCGTACACGGTATTTCTCTCCGATGAAATCCGTCCGGGCGACATGCTGTATGTCTGGAACCGCAACGACATCCCCGTCCCGGCGAAGGGGGAACTCCAGTCCGTGCAGCGGCTCGATGACGAGGAAGCGGAGCATGTGCTGATTACCGCGGGATTTCTCGCACCGGCCGCGGAAGAGTACGCGGCGTTCATCGAGGACAGCTACGAGGTGCGCAGTCGCGTGGTGCGCATCGAGGACATCTACAATCTCTACAGCTATGGCATGTTTCAGCCCGAGGCGATCAAGCTCTTCACGTTCGACGCCTACCATGGCTGGCGCACCGATTCATTGCAGTACCTGTTTCTCGTCGGCGATGCGAATTACAATTACCGTGCGGGATTCACGTCGAATATCGTGCCATCCTACGGCAATCCGGTGAGCGACACCTGGTATGTCGCGTTCGATTCCCTGTCGGTGCAGCCGAGTATCGGGGTCGGACGGCTTCCGATCCGGGAGGAGCGATGGGTACGGCAGTATCTCGACCGGCACCGTGCGTACCGGTCGCAGGAGCAGACGTTGTGGAACAAATCCACCCTGCATTTCAGTGGCGGGAATATCGATGCCGGCGAACCCGAGCTGGCGAAATACCGCATGGCGAACGAGTTGGCGATCAATACCGTGGTGCGCACACCGCCGTTCGCCGGACACACGGAGCATTTCTACAAGACCATCGATCCGCGGACCGATTACGGACCACTGCCGGTCGCGGAGGTGCGGGCACGAATCCGCAAGGGCGGCGTCTTCATCTGCTATCTCGGACACAGTGGCACGCAGACCTGGGACAACTCCATTTCCGATATCGACCAGCTGCGCAACGACGAGGACCGGGCCTCGCTCATCACTGATTTCGGATGTTCGACCGGGCGGTACGCGGAACCGGATTATCTCGCGTTCTCCGAATTGTTCATCGGAGGCGAAGGCAGTCATGCCATCGCCTATATCGGGAATTCCGCGACGGGGTTCGTCTCGACCGCGCTCGTGATGCCTACCTTGTTCTATCGTCCACTCGTCATCGACGGGGTGCCCAGTCTCGGCGAGGCGCATCTGCAAATGAAATCCAATCTCGGCACCTGGAATGTCGTCAACCGCATTTCCATCCAGACCAATACGCTTGTCGGCGATCCCATCGTGGCCCTCGACCTGCCAAGGTATCCGAACCCGCTGGTGAAAACCGAATGGATCCGCGCGGACGAGGAGATCATCACCGATGTCATGGATTCCCTTTCGCTGACCGTGGCGATCGGGAATTACGGACTGCAGACTCCGGATTCCGTCGAAATCACGATCGAGAATTTCAAGAATGGCGTCATGACCGCGGCGCAGCGGTTCACCCGTCCGATGCCGGCGCTCTACGACACGATCCGCACCCGTTTCGCGTTGGACCGGATCGCGGGAAGCGGCAGCGTCCGCGTGACCGTGGATCCGAACGGTCGTATCGAGGAAACGAGTGACGCTGACAATGTCGCCGCGCTCGAGTACCGGATTTTCAGTACGTTTTTGAAGGTCCCCAACGACCATATTGGCGTGGTCTCTTCCCGCGGGAACGAGATCGCGGTGCTCAATCCCACCTTCGATCCCGGACCGGTTTCCACCGTCACGATCGAAAGCGATGCATCCCGGCAATTCACCGCGCCGACCGCGGTCACGATCCCGTACGCACAAACCGTCAGTGGCGGCACGGCGCCGACGCTGTTTCCCGCGGGCGAGAAACGATACTGGCGGGTGAAGCTCGACGCCGCCGGGCAGGATTTCGTCGGTCCGTTCATCCGACGCGGACTGCCGCACACCGCGGAGTTCATCCAGGCGGATTCGACGGAGTTCGCCGATGCGGCCACGGTCGATTTCGTTCGCTACGATTCCGGGTTTACCTTTCCTCCCGGCAAGCGCATTGAACTCCTCGGTTCGAGTTACGCACTGGGTTCGACCGTCCACATCAAGATCGACGGAATCAATCTTCTCCCCATGGCCTTCGCGTCCGGCTACTGCATCGTCATCGCCGACAGCGCGACATTGAACGTGAAGCGATCGGCGGTGTTCGACAACTACAGCGTGGTCGAGCATCGCGACTCCATCCGTCGCTGGGCCGAGGAGGTGACCTTCGGGGAATATTTCATCTGTGTGACGGGGAATGAACCACGCAATGCCAGTAGTGCGTTTTTCGAACAGATCAAGGAGTTAGGATCCAAATATATTGATTCTGTCCGTTTCAAGGCCTGGCGGCCGAGCTGGGCGTTCATCGGCCGGCGTGGCGCGCCGATCGGCACCATGCCCGAGGCGTATTTCTCCGAGGCGTCACGCATCCCCGCGGTGATCGATACGACCTTCTATGTCGCACCCGACACGGGGTCGGTGACCTCCGAAGCGATCGGACCTGCCGCGCGCTGGGAAACGGCGTGGTTGGAGCGGAGCGATCCCGCGCGCAGCGACATCCGGCTGTCGGTGATCGGCGTGCGATCGGACGGCAGCGAGGAGGTCGTGCTCGACGCGGGCAATGTGACGGACGCTGATCTCTCGTCGATCGATGCCGCGGTGTTTCCGCGGATCAAACTGCGGGCGCGCTTCTTTCCCCAGGGGGGAGACCCGCGGGACGCCCGGCTGCACGCATGGTCGGTGGCATACACACATCTCCCGGAACTGGCGATCAATTATCAATCCGTCGCGATCACGCGTGACAGCGTGGCGCAGGGCGAGCCGGTGGAGATCCGGGTCGGCGTGTTCAATGCGGGAGAGGGGGATGCGCCCGCGTTCCCCGTGCATCTCGAGGTCGTGGGCGCGGATAATATCCCGCGTCCCGCCGGCGTATTGAACGCGACCGGACTCCGGACGGGCCAGTGGTATGACACGACGGCGGTCATCAACACGGATTTCCTCGGCGGTCCGTATCAGCTGTTCGTGCGCGTCGACCGCGACGATGTCGTTCACGAGCAGTTCGAGGACAACAACACCTTTCTCACGGCTTTCCACGTCACGCCGGATACCAGTCGCCCGCGGCTCGATGTCACCTTCGACGGCTTCACCCCGCTTGACGACGATTACATCCGCTACAACCCCGAAATCGTGATGACGCTGTACAGCGAGAATCCTTCTCCGGTGACGAGCCGGGATCATTTCACCGTGACGGTGGATGGCGAGGACATGGATCTCGACAGCATCGGATTCGTGTTCACCCCGGCCACGAAGGAACAGCCCGCGACGCTGCGCTTCCAGCCAACGCTGGCGGATGGCATCTATTATTTCGGTTTCAATGCGGAGGATGCGAAGAACACGCCGGTGTACGACGAGGTGCCGGAAATCCGCGTGCGCGTGAGCACGGACAATCGCATCGCGGAGGTCTACAATTTTCCGAACCCCTTCCAGAATGAAACCGCCTTTACCTTCCTGCTCACGGGCGCCGAGCCACCGCGGGAGGTGGAGGTGAAAGTCTATACCGTCGCGGGCCGGTTGATCCGCACGCTTTCCTACCCGGCGTCTTCCATGCGCATCGGCTACAACGCGCTGAAGTGGGACGGCCGCGACCAGGACGGTGACACGCTGGCCAACGGGGTGTATTTCTACAAGATCATCACGCATTTCACGGACGAAACTTCCGAAACGATCGGCCGCATGGCGGTACTGCGGTAAGGCATCGTGACACGCGGGGTGGTCCTTGCCGGACCGCCCCGATGCTGCTCCGATAGCCCGGCGCGTGCCGCGACGGCGGCACACGCACGTGCATCTTCATCTTCACAGTTCCTACTCGTTCCTCGCCGGCACGCTTTCGATCGAACGCATCGTCGAACATGCGCGGCGGCGGGGATACACCGCGCTCGCACTCACCGACACCAACAATGTCAGCGGCGTCATGGAGTTCTATCTCCACTGCCGTGCGGCGGGGATCAAGCCGATTCCCGGCACCGAGCTTCTCGCGGGCAGCGCACGCGCGGTCCTGCTCGCCCGAAACTGGGACGGCTATGCGCAGATCTGCGAGGTGCTGACAGAGCTGTCGATCCATCATCCCGCGGCTCGGGTGGTGATCGGGGAGGAGGACCCGCGCGTGATCGAGCGTGAGCGGGACGGTGCGGGAGCTGTCGCGGACGGAACGAACTCCGGAAGTGTGTTCCTCGCCGAACTGCTGCTGCGACATTGCCGTGACGATGTCATTCTGCTCTCCGCCGATCTCGCCGTGCTGCGGCAGCTCGCCGGCCGGGCGGAATTCTCCTGTTATGTCGAACTCGGCAAGGCGCGGGAAGCGCACTGGCCGTTGCTTCTCGGCGGCGCGACCGAATTGCAATTGCCCGTCGTGGCGACCAACGATGTATTCTTCGGCGAACCCGGCGGGATGCGGCTGCATCGCATGCTCCGCGCCATCGCAACGAACCGTACGCTGGGTACGATCGATCCGACCATTCTGGCCGCGCCGACCGCGTATTTTATCGGAGAAGAGGAGTTTCAACGCTGGTTTGAACATATCCCCGAAGCGCTGCGGGCGCGGGAGGAGATTCTCGCGCGCTGCGATGTCGTCTTTGATCTCGAGAAGAGCAAGTTCGCTTCGTATCCTGACATCCCCGACGGCGACAAGGCCCGGCGACTTCGCGCGCTCGCGGAGGAGGGATTGCGGTTCCGCTATCCGCACGGATCCGGCGAGGCACGCGCGCGGGTGGAGAAGGAACTCGGAATCATCACGACGCTCGGTTTTCTCGATTATTTCCTTGTCGCGTGGGATCTCGTCCGCTATGCGAGCCAACGCGCGTATCCCTATGTCGGCCGGGGATCCGGTGCCAACAGCATCGTGGCCTACTGCCTGCGGATCACGAATGTGGATCCGATCGAACTCGACTTGTTCTTCGAACGCTTCCTCAATCCCGAACGGCGCTCGCCGCCCGATTTCGATATCGATTTCTCATGGCGCAACCGCGACGATGTCATCGATTACGCGCTCGCGAAATATGGCCGCGACCACACGGCGATGATCTGCACGATTTCAACCTTCAACCCGCGCGGCGCGTTGCGCGAGATCGGCAAGGTGCTCGGCTACAGCGCCGCGGAAATCAAGCAGCTCACCGCGCTGCTCCCCGGCTACGGCGCGGCGCGTGACCTGCAGGATCTGAACAGTCCTGTACGACGCCAGATGGGTCCCGTGTTGAATTCACGGTATGGGAAGGAGTGGATGCGCGCGGCGCTCGCGATCCTTGATTTCCCGAATCATTACGGTATTCACTCCGGCGGCGTCATTCTCGCGCCCACGCGAATGACGCGGTATACCGCGACGCAGCTCGCGCCGAAAGGCGTGCGGATCACGCAGCAGGACATGTATGCGATGGAGGATTGGCGGCTCGAGAAACTCGACATTCTGTCGACGCGCGGACTCGGCACGTTCGAGGATACGATGCAGGAAGTGCGACGGCGGACGGGGAGGCTTCCGCCGGTGAATGATTACAGCATCGCATGCCGGGACACGCGTACAAAGGAGATCATGCGCAAGGGCGAAACCGTGGGGTGCTTCTATGTCGAATCCCCGGCGATGATCCAGCTGCTGAAAAAGCTCCGCACCGATACGTTTGAAATGCTGACCGCGGCGAGTTCCATCATCCGTCCCGGCGTCGCGCAGTCGGGCATGATGCAGGCGTTCATCGAACGCTTCCATGATCCGTCGAAAATCAATCCGCCGCATCCGGAAATGGCACGGCTGCTGCGCACGACCTACGGCGTGATGGTGTACCAGGAAGACGTGATCAAGGTGGCGCACTTCATCGGCGGACTCTCCCTCGGCGAAGCGGATCTGTTGCGCCGCGCGATGTCGGGCAAGATGCGGTCGCGGGATGCGATGCGCGCGCTGCGTGAAACCTTTTTCGACGGTTGCGCGCGTCAGGGCCTTGCCGCCGAGGTCACCGCGGAAATCTGGCGGCAGATGGAGTCCTTCGCCGGCTACAGTTTCTGCAAGGCGCACTCCGCCTCGTATGCCGTGCTCTCGTTCCAGGAGGCGTATCTCAAGGCGCATTATCCGGCGCTGTTTCTCTGCAGTGTCCTCAACAACCAGGGCGGCTATTACCGTCCGGAAGTCTATATCCAGGAAGCACGGCGGTTGGGCCTGCGCATTCTGCTTCCCGACGTGAACACCAGTGACGAACTGCATTTCTGTCCCGACGACCGGAGCATACAGCTGGGCTTCCTGCACATCAAGGGGCTGAGCGACCGTACCCGCCACCTGCTTTTACGCGAGCGTCGGGAGAACGGGAAATTCGTGGACTTCGATGATTTTCTCGTGCGGAGTGGCGCGGGATCGGAGGACAGCGCGCTACTCGTTCGCTGCGGCGCCTGCGACGGATTCGGCATCGAACGACCCGCCATGCTCGTCCGCGCGAAACTACATGCCAATCGCGGACGTCGCGGCCACACCGAACCCGCGCTGCCCCTGCGCTTCGAATCCTTCGACGACGACCTGCGGCTGCTTCGTCCCTACACGCCCGAACAGGTGACGCAGGTCGAGCTCGAAACCTTCACCTACGCCGTGTCGACACATGTGCTCGATCATTTCGAGAAGGAATTGCGCATGACGGTCAAGGCCGATCAGCTCGATCGCCATGTCGGTCGCCGCGTGCATGTCGGAGGCTGGCTGATCGCCGCCAAGCTGACCCGCACGAAAAAAGGGGAGCGTATGATGTTCATCAATCTCGACGACGCCGTGGGCCGCATCGACATCGTGCTGTTCCCCCGCTGCTTCGACGAATACGCCCATCTCCTGCGCGGAACGGGCCCCTTTGTCATCTACGGAAAAGTGGTAAAGGAGTATGAAGTCCTGAATCTTGTCGCCGAACGCGTCACCCTGATTCG
>JAVFAS010000056.1:14781-24474 GCA_034002405.1 Bacteroidota bacterium
TTCCGCCACGCCGCACGGTCCTCGCAAGGCCACGATCCCGAAAGAATCCCCATGCACAGAGTTCCCGACACGTCCATCATCCTGCTGTTCTGCCTCGTGTTCGCCGCGGCGCTGCCGCGGGGTGCGGCTGTGCATGCGCACCGGACCGTGCCTGCACGACAGGTCGAGGATTCTCGGCCGCGTGCGCAAGCGTCACGCACGGGAGATGCGTCACGCACGGGGGATGCGCCGCGGAGCGAGACCGATCGCCTGACAGCGGAGTCGTTTCGCCTGCATACCATCGATGCGGCGGAGGGGGTGCGGTTGGGCGCGGAAGCGGTGCGTCGCGCCACCGCCGATGATGATACCCTGCGACTCCTGCTGGCGTACCAGGCCCTTGGATCGAATTACTGGATGCTGGGAAAATATGATCGTTCGGCGCATTATTACATGGATGCGCTCTCGCTCGCGCGGCGCTTCGGCAGTCCGCGCGAGATCGGCCGTGCACTGAGTAATATGGGACTCCTGTGTCGGAATATCGGCATGACCACGCGGGCGGAGGCCTATCTTCGCGAGGCGGTCCGGTTGCGTACGGAAATTCCTGACAGCGCCGGACTGGCGAAGAGTCTGCTCAATTTCGGTCTCCTTCTCTTCGAGACAGGGCGCGGCGATTCCTCCCGTATCGTGCACCAGCGCGGCCTGACCCTGACACGGCGGATCGGTGATACGCTCGACGAAGCGCGGAACCTGCATTATCTGGCACGGATCGCACGGACCCAGGGCGAGACGACGTCCGCGCTCGCGCTGATCGATACCGCGCTCGCGCTGTTTACCGTTCTCGGCGACCGGAATGGTCTCACATTGGCGCGGACCGAGCGTGCGGACATCCTCCTGCGCATGGGAAAACCCTCGCCCGCGCGCGAGGACGCCGCGACCGCGATGAAAGAGGCGCTGACCCTTGGTTCGCCCTTCGCGATGCGCGAAGCGTCGCTTATCCTCGCGCGGGCCTCCGCGGCGCTGGGCGACTACCGCGGTGCCTATGCCTATCAGAGCATCGGTCGCGAGATGGACGACAGCCTGAAAATCCAGCAAGCGGCCTACCGACTCGCCGTGATGAGCATCGAAAAGGAACTTGCGGAGCAGGAGCAACAATGGAAGTTTCGCGAACGCGAGCGGCAGGTGCAGCACGAGAGCGAGCAACGGACACAGCGCATGGTACGCAATGGACTCATCGCCGGGACGCTGCTGCTCGGCATCCTGCTGATCGTGGTTGTGGTCGCCTATCGCGGCAAACAGCGCAGCACGGCGTTGATCGAGCAGCAGAATGCCCGCATCGAACGGACGAATCAGGAACTCGCGTTGGAAATCGAATCCCGTGAACGTATGCTCGGCATCATCGGTCACGATCTGCACGGTCCGCTTGGCAGCATCACCGGCATGCTCGAACTCGCGAATCAACCGGACAGCGGAATTTCGGAAGCGGAGCGGGCCGAGCTCCTGGACGCCGCGCAACAGACCGCGCAGGGTTCGACCGAACTGCTGGGACGGTTGCTTGATTGGGCCCGTTCACAGAAAAAGGACTTGGTGCTGTCCCGGGAGGAAGGAGATTTCATGCGGCTCGTGCGCTCGGTCACCACACTCGTGCAGTCCCGAGCACAGATGAAGAAAATTCGCCTCGAGGTGTCGGGCCCACCAAAGCTGATGCTGCATTTCGATCCGCGGGTGATGACCGTGGTGCTTGAAAACCTGCTCTCGAACGCGGTGAAATTCACACAGGAATACGGACGGGTGGATCTGGACGTCTCGCATACGGATGATCGCTGCATTGTCCGCGTCACCGATACCGGCATCGGCATGCGACCCGAGGTGCTGGCACGCGTGCGCGAGGGCCGCGCCGTGGCGTCGGAACGGGGGAGCGCGATGGAGACGGGACACGGTCTCGGACTCGAAATGTGTCGACGTCTCGTGCTGTTGCACGAGGGACAATTGGATGTGACGAGTGTCGAAGGGAAGGGCAGCACCTTCACGGTCGAAATCCCGTGCCGCTGCCTTCGGGAGACGGATTGACCCCGTGGATCTCCGCCGCGAAGGCGTGGTCCGAATGAGCGCGTGGTCGGAACGAGACAGCGGTCAGAACAGGAACTGGAAGCCGAACAAGCCGCCGATCTCGCCGCCTGATATTTCGATATCCTGATCCGCTTCTCCGGGAATTTGGTAGCGGCCGTCGACCCATCCATGGGAATACCGGATGGAGAGATCCACCACGACATTGCGCGAAAGAAAGTAGCCGATGCCCGCACCCGCCCGCAGGCCCACACCGCGCGCGGATGTCGTGGCGGGGAGCGTGGATGTCATGGAACTACTCTCTTCATATTCGCCGAGATAGTGCAGATAGCCGACCGACACCTCGGGGTAGAGGAACCAGCGGAACGTCACCGGTTGATACCAGCGGAAGAGCGGCCCGGCATACAGGGTGCGGTCGAATACGATTTCGCGATAATTCGTGGGATTCGGTTCGGGCCGGGATTCCCCGCGCCCCTGTTCCCAGCTGAGCTCCAGGCCCAGCGCGGCGTTACGCGAGAGGAAATAGGCATTGCGCATGGACAGCCGCACGGTCTCGTGCCGGTATTCATTCTTGCTGGTGCCGGTCGCGAATTTCAGTTCCGTGTCGTTCGAGCCGTTCGAATACGAGCCACTGATGCTGTAGGCCATGCGATACAGGCGCATCAGGCTCTGCGCTGGTGAGGCCGCGGGCAACAACAGGATGGCGGCGGCAAGGATGACGAGGCTTCTCATGCGTCCTCCGGAATGGTCCAGGCGGAATGATACTCAAGACTCAATATTCCGCAAACTACGGTCCGTCGTCCACTTCCGCAACAGATCCGCCACGACGACTCCGAAGGCACGACAACGATGGCAGCGGATGCACGACAACGATGGCAGCGGATGCACGATAACGATGGCAGTGGATGCCTCTCCGCGATGGCGTTGTCGCCGTGACGCCCCGGCGTCCGGCATGGGGGAAACGCACACGCCCGCCGTGACCGCGGCGGGCGTGATGCTGCTGATTGCGAAAAACGGACTATTTTTTCTTTTTGATGCTGCAGCCGATGGCCTTGGTGAAGGACACCGACGGCGTCGCGCCGTCGATCAGCGCCCGCACCGCGTCGGCGACGTACATCTCACTCACGTCCGCGGCATTCGCGTGGTTATTGTCGATCGCGCCGATATAGCGCACGATATGATCGGCACCGGTCTTCTGCAGTACGAAGACATGCGGTGTGCGTGTCGCGCCGTACCGCGGATAGATTTCCTGGCCCTCATCGAGCAGATACGGGAAGGTGAATCCCTTCTCCTTCGCGCGCTGTTGCATCTCCGCGAATCCATCCTCCGGCTGCACGGCCGGGTCGTTGGGATTGATGGCGATCACCGGATAGCCCTTCGATTTGAATTCCTGGTCCAACGCGATGATGCGGTCCTCATACGCAACGGAATAGGGACAATGGTTGCAGGTGAAAATCACGATGAAGCCCTTCGCATCGGGAAAATCGGCGAGCGACACCATCGCGCCGTCCACGTTCTTCAGCCGGAAATCCGTGGCCGTGTCGCCGATGCCGTAGCCGCCGGCGTGCAGCGTGATCGCGAGCAGGGGAAGCAGCAGCGCTGCGCGGAGGAATGGTTTCATTTCTTTTCTCCAACAAATGAATCGATGAGGGAAAACAATTCTTCCCGCGTGAATGTCTGTTCGCGGAATTCCCGCCGTTGTGCATTGAATACAAGCGTCGCGGGAATCGCCCCGCTCCAGGCCGGATCGATGCGATCGATCCAGGCATTCGCATCCGCGTCGTCGAGAACAACCACGGTCGAACGAATATTCCGCTCGCGCACGAAGGGAAGCAGGCGTCGTTCAAGCTGTGTGCGGAAATCCAGACTGACGAGAATGACCTGATAGGGCGCGTCGCCGCGATCACGGGTGAGCTCCTCGAAATACGGGAGTTCCTCCACGCAGGGCGCGCACCACGTTGCCCAGAAATTGACGATCACCGTGGTATCCCCGCGCGCGTGAAACAGCGGCGCCAACGTCTCGAAGCCTTCATAAATCGGGATCGCGGTGCCATCGCGTTCGAGCATGGACGACGCGGGCGGTAACTGCTGTGCCATGAGCGGACGCTGCGTCCCCGGTAACGGGGCAAGCAGGGTTACGAGCAGGACGATGGCAGCCAACAGGCCGCGGCGCGATGGGAAGCGGGAAATGGTGGAATTGGGATCGAACGTGTCCATGATTGAAGAACAGTGTCCCGCCGCCTCGCGTTCCATGCGCGCGGCGGCGGGATGTTCGTTTGCAATCGAGGATGGCGAAGGAGAGCGGGTGCCTCAGCGGCAGACCAAGAGTTCACTGGCATCGTCCCCATCGGGCGTGATCAGACGGAGCGTATATTTTCCCTCGGGGAGCGTGGCCGTGTCGATGCGGAAGCGATAGGTTCCGGGATGGAGTTCAAGATGCTGGAACACCACCTGGCGCGTTTTTCCATGTTCGTCGAGAATCACGAGCGAGCCGGATGTCGTCTCGCCGGTCTGGATCGCGATCAGCGTCTCGGTGCTGCCGGGATTCGCCTTGTGCTGCGAGAGGCGGAGCGGTCCCGCGGTGGAATGCGCGACATGCAGCACGCCGGTGGAATGTTCCTCTCCGAAGGCGTCGATCTGGCGGAGACGGTATTCCACATCCGCTCTCGGGGGATGGTTGTGCAGCCAGGCGTAAAAGCGCGGGGAACTGCTCTGTCCCGCCGCGGCGACCATGCCCACGACGCGCCATGCGTGCGATCCCGACACACGCGCCTCGATTTTGAACCAGGCACTGTGCCGCTCGGAAGCCGTGCTCCAGCGCAGCATGACGCCTTCCGGCGCGCGGAAGCCGGCAAGGCCGGTCCAATCCGGGGGCAACGTCAAATCTTCTCGCGACGCGACCGTGGTATTCCGGTCACCCGGAGGCGTATCCGGGTTCGCGGGATCGGGTCCGCCCTGCCGTGGCGACGCGCCGGCGGTGCACAGCATCGGCATGATCAGCAGCAGCAAGGCCAGCGCGTGGATCGATCTCTTCATGGCAACACCTTTCGCGGTCGTGGTACGATCGCCATCGCTGTGATGGCGGAGCGGTTTGCACTGTCCGCAATCTACCATCGAAATCCTACAATCAGCTGAACCGGTCATTACAACTTCGTCAGGGAAACGAGCGGCGGATTGCGTTTTTGTTTGTCCTTCCATGTGCCTACATTTCGGAGAAGGAGGTCCCCCATGAGTTTCTTCCGATCGAAAACCCCATCGCCACCCGACGCCGGCGCGCCGGTCCCGTTTCGCGCGAAGCTTCCGAAATACACCATCCGTTTTCTCGCGTTGCTGGGCATCGCGTTGATCGTCTGGAAAGTGATTGCCGTGCACGTCACCGAACAGTCCTTCGACAGCGCGATACGGCAGCTGCGGGATTCCACCACGCAGCGCATCAGCGAACGCACGACACTGCTCGCGCGCGCCGCGGGCGAAGCCGCGGCCATCGCTCTGTATCCCGCCGTGCGCGTGGGGGACGTCTCCACGACGCGCACGATCGCCGACCTGCTGCAGCGCCGTACCGGCAACAGTGAATATCTTGTCGCCGATGCCCGCGGCATGGTGGTCGCCTCATCGCCGGGCGGACCCGTCGGCATGCCGCTCGACGCAACGCTCCAGCGCGTCGCGGCGACACTCGACCAGCCCGTGGTCGACCGCATCGAATCCGGCCTGACCCGCGTCATCGTTCCCATCCGGAGTGAACCGGATCGCGCGGGCACATTGATTCTCACATTTCGTTTTCACTGACCACCTCCCGCGATCACGGTCGATGAAGCTTCACGACCGACCAGTGATACGCGTGAAAGCCGAGATCGAAACTCCCATTTATCCGCATTTTTCCATTCATCCGTAGAGAACGAAGGAACACGTACATGCTCAAGGAAATGATACATGGCGCCATCGAATACAATTATGCCGTCGCCGACAGCCTGATCGCGAAGGTTGATCCGGCATCGCTCGACTGGAAACCGGAGACGGGTACGAACTGGCTGACGGTTCGTCAGCTTCTCTTCCACATCTCCAACGCCTGCGGTTCGAGCATCAAGGGCTTTGTCACGGGGGATTGGGGTCTGCCCGAGGACTTCGACATGGAGAAGATGACCCCCGAGGAAATGCTCCCGCCGGCCGAGGCCTTTCCCGGTGTCGACAGTATCGAACAGGCGCGCGCGCTGCTGGCCGAGGACAAGGCGACGGCGCTCGAGATGCTGGCTGCGGTGGACGAGGAACGGCTCGTCGGCGCGATGACGCCCGCCCCGTGGGACAGCATGGAATTCCCGCTTGGCGTACGCTTGCTGCAGATGGTCGATCATCTCAAGCAGCACAAGGGACAGCTGTTCTATTATCTGAAACTGCAGGGACACGAGGTCAATACCGGCGATCTCTACGGCGCGTGACCACGCGCGCGGAACGGGGGCCTGACGCGCGGCTTGGCACACGGTAACGGATCACGGGCGCAGGGTCACCCACCAATCCGAGGTGTGTCGCCAATCCCCGACGGTGACGGCTTCACCGATCATGGGCGTGACAATGGTCACGCCCGATTTTTTCGCCGCGGCAGTGACTCGTTCGATCGGTTCCTTCCACGAATGCAGCGCGAGTTGGAAGCCGCCCCAGTGAATCGGCATCATCACCGCGCCGCGCAGGTCGCGATGGGCCTGGACGCTCTCTTCCGGCATCGCATGAATCGCCGCCCAGCGTTCGTTGTACTGGCCGCATTCCATCATCGTGAAATCGAAGGGCCCCAGTCGTTCCCCGATCTCGCGGAAATGCGGTCCGTAGCCTCCATCCCCGCTGAAATAGACATTGTGGGACGTTCCCCGCAGCGCCCACGACGCCCAGAGCGTCGCATTCCGATTCGTCAGTCCACGACCCGAAAAATGTTGCGCGGGCGCGGCGGTCAGCGTCACCCCCCGGTATTCCACCGATTCCCACCAATCCATCTCCGTGATCCGCGCCGCGTCGATACCCCAGCCACGCAGATGCGCACCCACGCCGAGCGGCACGAAGAAATGCGCCACATCCTTCTCCAACCGCCGGATGCTGCGATAGTCGAGATGGTCATAGTGATCATGGGAGAGAATCACCGCGTCGATGTGCGGGAATCGCAGCGCGTCGAGCGACTCGGTCATCCGGAAGCGGGAACTTCCGATCAGCGGCAGCGGGGAGGCCTTGTCATTGAGTTGCGGATCGAGAAGAAAGCGTTTGCCTTCGAATTCCAGGAACACCGCCGAGTGTCCATACCACGTCACCCGTACCGCCGTGTCGGCGATGGGATCATCCACCGCACCCGCGCGGAACGCGACGGGGAGGGGTCGCGCGGGTTCGGTATCCGTCGCCGTGAGAAAATCCCACAACGTCGTCAGCATCGACGCACCTTCGAATTTCACCTCCGCCCCATCCGGGTTGTGAAATCGACCATCGCGATAATTCGGATTCAACGCCATGCGTGCGCGCACATCCTCTTCGGGAGGCGAGCCGAATTGGGGCGCGATGGAAAAATACAGCGCTCCTCCGGCGAGAAGCAGGGCGGCGAGAATGGAAATGATCATGGATACAGTGTCCGCTTGCAGTGGAATGAATGTCGCTTCCCCTTGCGCGAGGAAGGTCAACGCAACAACAGTCAGCGAGGCGGGGAAGTTCGCGACCCGACGGTTTCCTGCCGCCGGGGCGTGCGACGGGTTCGTGCCGGGCGACGGCTGTTCGTTCCGGGCGGACGCTCGTGAGCGTCGACCGTTGCGCGGGAAGCAGACGCTTGCTTTTTTCCCGTGCATTGCGCATCATGACCGCGTTGATTATATCGGACAAGGAGGTCGGAGAATGAACCGTCGCCAATTCCTTCACACGGCCGTTGCCGCGGGTGCCGGCATCGGTATTGCCCGGCGTCTCCCTGCATTTCCCCGGCGCACGGGAAGGACGGCCACCGCCGCGCTCGCACTGCATCCGTTCATCACGGCGCATCCCGAAGCGGTGTTCATCCGCCGCACACAGGTGGCGGACAAGCGCGACACGGCGGCGAAGTTCGCCGTCGGCGCGGCGTTCATGGGCGAACTGTTCACCGCCGGGGAGAGCGGAGAAGCACCATTCACCAACGCCTTCGCCATCAAGCCGAATCTCACCTGCACCATGGGCACCGGCAACACGGAAGCCGGCATGGGCATCATGACCGACATCCCGTTCACCGACGGTGTCATGCAGGGACTGCGCGATCTCGGCTTTCCGGGTGGCAACATGTTCATGCGCGAAGGCAACTGGCTGGGAGACGGCTACTGTCCCGCCGAGTACCCGGTGACCGGCCCCCTGTTCGAGGCGCTCGCGCGGAAGCATGGCTGCCACGTCTTCGATTTCCCCACGGGCCGCCGGCTCACCGACATGACGCTGGAAACACTCCAGGCCGGCACGGAAGTAATCTGGCGCGACGTGCCCGACGGAGTGATCTTCCGCCGCATCGGCTACGTGGCGCCGTACAACGATGACGACACCTTTCTGCTCAACATCGCGAAATTCAAAGCGCACGCCATGGGGATGACGCTCGCCGTCAAGAACCTGCAGGGGATGGCCGTCAGCCGGTATGTGAGTTTCTGCGAGGGACTCGATTCCACGGCCCTGCAGCCGGCGCATGTGCGCAAGGATTTCCATCCCGATCGCGAGCGACTCGTGGACGAGGCCTACGCGCGGCACCGGGCAGCGGGCATTCCGCGCTGGGACCGTCCCGGTCGCGACGCCACCGGCGGGTACGGCATGGAAACCTGGGCGCAGCGTACCTGCGACTCGCACGGCGTCATTCGCGCCGGCCTCCATGTGGTCGAAGCCATCTACGGACGCAACGGCAACGGCTTCACCGAGGGACCCGGTCCCGGCAATACACCCGAGGAGTTCATGACCAACATGCTCCTCTTCGGGAAAAACGCCTTTCTTGTCGATGTGGTCGGTCACTGGCTGGGCGGACACGAACCCGGGAACTTCGGTCTCTTCCACATCGCGCTCGAGCGCGGACGGTGTCCCACCATCATCCCGGACGAGATTCCCCTGTACGACTGGAATAACGGAGAACCATATCCGATAACTCTCGCCGACCAGGCCCGCACTCCCATTCTGTCGCCGTACCTGCGCAAGGACTACAATGGGGGCAGCGAGGAGCAGTACCATCTCGTCGACGAACCCTTCGATTACAGCACCGTATCCGTTCACCGCATCGAGCCCGTGGCGGCGCGGCCGGAAATCCAGGCGCTGCGCAATCCCGTCCGCGACGAGGCGTTGTTCGAGATCCGTTTGCCCGCCGAAAGCGGTGTGCGTGTGGAGATGTACAACGCGCTGGGCGAGCGGGTGGCGGTGCTCCGCGACCAGCGACTGGCACCGGGCAGCCACAGCATCCGCTGGCTGCCGGCGCGGCTGTCCCCGGGTCTGTACTTCGCGCAGTTGCGCACGCCCTCGCATATCGCGACGGCAAAGGTCGTGCTGGTCCGGTAGGGGGGCAAACCCCTCATCAAGGCGCACGGGCGCCATGGTCGTGAGATCCTCGGGAAGGAGAGGATCTCCACATCATAAAACAAGGACGATGTCGGGGTGGCCGGATTTGAACCGACGACCTCCTGCTCCCAAAGCAGGCGCGAT
>JAVFAS010000057.1:0-22504 GCA_034002405.1 Bacteroidota bacterium
TGTCGGCGCCGAGGTGCGCTCCGACGGCAAGGTCTTCCACAGCGTGGTTTCCGTGCCCGTCGACCGCCCCACGCGCCGCCGGGATGAGTCCCCCGCCGGCATTCCCTGGACCTGGGAGCCCGTGGCTGGCTATCTCAACAGCAGCCAGCAGGGTGTCGCGCTCTATACCGACAGCAAGACCTGGCCGTCGTTCTGGCCCGACAAGCTCAACGACGGGTCGGATCCCGGCTGGCGTGGCTCATGGAACGGCTTCTTCGGCAAGACCTCGAGCAGCGATGAAGAGACGTTTTTCGTCATGGACGACAACAACGACGAGCGATACAATTTCGCGAGCAACAACACGCTCGGCGTCGCCTTCAAACCCGATGCGGGCAATCCCGCGCGCAACGGACTCGGCCTCGAGATGCGTGTGCGCGCCTTGCAATGGGCGCAGTTTCTCGCGCAGGACAACATCTTCTGGCTGTATGAAATCAAGAACACCGGCACCACCGATTACAGCCGTGCGGTGTTTGGCATGCTCGTGGGGACGTATATCGGCGTCACCGGCAATGACGGCTCCCCGCAGGAATACGACGATGACTTTTCCTTCTTCGATGTGTCGAAGGACCTGACATACACGGGCGATTATCCGGACAACAACAGCCGTAATCCGAGTTGGGTCGGTCCGGTCGGTCTCGTTGGATACGCCTTTCTTGAGAGTCCGGGCAATCCGTACGATGGCATCGACAACGACAACGATGCCGGCTTCGGCGCCTCCGCCCCGTTCTTCGCACCCGAGAGTTTCGATTCGACACTGGTGACCGCCGGCATGACGCTCGTTGTCATCGACGACAATTACCAGCGCAGCACCGTGGAGATCGGAACCTCGACCACGATCATCTCCACGCGCGGGCTCGATCTGGAAGTCACGCCCGGAGTGACCGTGCTCAGCGAGGGCAACATCGTCGTGGATGCGCAGGGGAACAGCATCGTCAACCCGAACGCGTACGATGGCGTGGACAACGATCTCGATGGCGTCATCGACGAAAACTACTTCCTGCATTACCGCCAGCTCAAGCGCGACACGCAGGGCAACACGCTCATCGACGTGCTCCGTCCGGTCCGTCATGTGAACTACCGCACCGGCAGTGGCGGCACCGACCCGATGCTCGACGAGCGCCGCGACGATCGCATCGACAACGATGGCGACTGGCAGGTCGATTTCGATGACGTCGGGCGCGATGGTGTCGCCGGCACGGACGATCTCGGCGAGGGTGACGGCACGCCCACCAGCGGCTACGACTTCAACGGCTTCGATACCGGCCTTCCCGGCGAGCCCAACATCGACAAAACCGATGTCGATGAAAGCGATCAGATCGGACTGACATCCTTCCAATATTTCACTCCCGCCAGCGACATCACGCTCGCCGATGACGAGGAACTGTGGAAGCGCATGGCCCCCGGCTTCTTCGACGTGCCGAAGTCCATCATCAACAACCGTCCCCAGCGCGGCGAGGACGGCGACTTCATCTACGGGTCGGGGTATTTCCCGCTGCGCGCGGGCAGTATCGAACGCTTTTCGCTCGCGCTGGTGTATGGCGGCGGACAGGGCGGATTCGAATCCGACCTGCAGGATCTGCTCAAGCATCGCGAAACCGTGCAGAAGATCTACAACAGCAACTACCGCTTCCCTGTCGCACCGGACAAGCCCACGCTGACGGCGGTGCCGGGTGACGGCGAAGTGACGCTGTACTGGGACCGCAAGGCGGAACGCTCCTTCGATCCAGTGCTCAAGGAGTTCGACTTCGAGGGATATAAAATCTACAAGGCCACGGATCCCAATTTCATCGATGCGGCGAAGGTGACCGATGCCGACGGCATCGTGGTCGGTTTCAAACCCATCGCGCAGTTCGATCTGAAAAACAACATCCGCGGGTATTTCCGTCCGAGTCCCGACCTGTTCGAAACCGTCTCCGGCCGTGCCTTCAACCTCGGCGAAAACACCGGGCTCGAACATTCGTTCGTCGACCACGACGTAGAAAACGGACGGACCTACTACTACGCCGTGGTTGCGTACGATCGCGGCAACGAAGTGACCGATATTTTCCCGGCGGAGAACTCGAAGCTGATCCGGCTCAGTGCCACCGGAGCGCCGGACCTCGACATCAACACCGCCGTGGTCGTGCCCAATGCACCCGTGGCTGGCTTTGTCGCCCCGCTCAACGGCGTGCGCATCACCTCCGGCAGCAGCGTCGCGACAGGCCAGCTCGGCTACGAGGTCATCGACCCGATGCGTCTCGAAGCGAACACCTATGAAGTGACCTTCGAGGACGTACATTCCGACGGCATCGACAACGACGGGGACAACATCATCGATCAGGAGGATTTTCAGGAGCTGGCGCCGATCACGACGACCTATACCGTCCTGAACAAGACCCAACAGTCCTTTGCCTTCGTCGCCGAGGACACCCTTCCGGTCAAGCTCCCTCACGCGCATATCAATGTCACGGATGTGCTCGTGAAGAACGCGTCCGGCCCCGTCGACGCCTCGCGGTATATCATCGACGCACGCCGGGGAGACATCCGTGCATCCGCTCCCGGCAGTCTGGGCGGGGAATATGAAATCCTGTATACCTACTATCCCGTGTTCAAAAGTCCCTACATCCAGAACAGTCCGTACGTCGGAGAAGCGCTCGACTCCGACATTTTCGACGGACTGCAGCTGAACTTCCGCAACGACTGGCAGATCCGCCTTGTCGATTCCACGTCCGGTTTCAATTCCGGGGCGAAGAGCATGATCTTCACCTTCGCGACGACAGACATCCTGCTCGGTCCGGGGGACACGCTGCGCGGGGCGCGGTATCCATCGGATTACGAGGTCCGTTTCTCTTCTGCCATCATCGACACCTCCGCGCCTCTGTTTGGATCACCGGCGCTGCCGGTGAATTTCACCGTGTTCAATGTCACCGAAAACCAGAACATCCCGTTCATCTTCGTGGACACCGACGGAAACGGAACGCTATCGAAAACCGACCAGTTGGCCTTCTTCGATCGCAAACGCAGCGGAGAACCATTCTTCACCTGGATCATGGCATTCGAGAACCGTCCCTCCGTGCCGGCGGACACCGTGTATTCCTTCACCGACGGCGAGAACATCGTGCTCAACACGACCAAGCCCTTCCGCAACGGCGATGTGTATTCCTTCGTCCCCAGTCTTCCCGAAGTCGACGATGCGAGCGCCCGCGACGAACTCGCGCGCGTCCGCGTCGTCCCCAACCCCTACGTCTCCGCGACCACGCATGAATCCCCGCTGCCGCCGGGTATCACGACGGGCCGCGGCGAGCGCAAGATCGATTTCATCCATGTGCCCGCGCAGTCGAAGATCAGCATCTTCACATCGCGCGGCGAGCATGTGATCACGCTGCGCCACGAGAGCGCCATCAATGACGGCACCGTGACGTGGAATCTGAAGACCAAGGAAAATCTCGACATCGCGTACGGCGTGTACTTCTACGTGCTCGAATCACCGGCGGGCGAGAAATCCGGCAAGATCGCCATCATCAAATAGCCAGACACGGAGTGATCATGAATATTCTGCTACGATCCGTTCTGTCTACCACCCTGCTCTGCCTGCTCTGGTTTGCGTTCCTCCCGACAGGTGCACGGGCGCAGAGCAAAGTCGGCACCACCGCGGCGCAGTTCCTCGGCATCGGTGTCGGTCCCCGTGCCATGGCGATGGGCGGTGCCTTCGTCGCCCTCGGCGATGACGCCAGCGCGATGTACTGGAATCCCGGTGCGCTCGCGCGCGTCGGACACGGTCAGGTCATGGCCTCGCATACGTCGTGGCTGGTGGAAACCGATTTCAACTGGATCGGCGTGACGCTCGCCCTCGATCCCGCCAACGCCATCGGCATCAGTCTGACACAGCTCGATTATGGCGAGGACGAGGTCAACACCGTGACCATGCCCGAGGGCACGGGAGAGCGGTGGACGGCGCAGGACCTCGCCTTCACGCTGACGTATGCACGGAACCTGACCGATCGATTTTCCATCGGTGGCAGCTTCAAGTACATCACCCAGCAGATCTGGAATGAAAGCGCCTCCACGTTTGCCTTCGATCTCGGACTTGTGTTCCGCACCCCGTTCGACGGCCTGCGCCTCGGCGCCGTGCTGTCGAATTTCGGCGGCAACATGCAGCTCGACGGAAAGGATCTCACCCGGCGCATCGATCTCGATCCGGAGCACACGGGCAACAACGAAACCATCGTCGCGAATCTCAAAACCGATTCGTGGGAGCTGCCGCTGTTTTTCCGCGCCGGTGTATCGTATGACCTGCAGCGCAGCGACATGTTTACCGCGATCCTCTCCGCGGACGCCGTGCGTCCCAACGACAACGACCAGTATTACAATCTCGGTCTCGAGGTCGGCTTCCGGAACATCCTCTTCGTCCGCGCCGGGTGGAAAGCCCTCGCCCTCGACGAAACCGAGGAGGGACTGACCGCGGGTTTCGGATTGTATTATCCGCTGTTTGGCACGACCGCGGCGGCACTGGATTATACCTATCAAGACTTCGGCATTTTCAAGAGTGTGCAAACAATCAGTCTCGCGATCGATTTCTGAGTTGCTGTCGCGTCACTCACTCACCAACATTTTCGGAGGTACATTATGAGAAAAGGCACCGTGCTTCTCGCCTTGTTCCTGATGCTCCTGACCGGCGGATTCGCGTTCGCGCAGACCGTCAACGTCACGATCATCGCGAACACGGCGACCGTGCCCGACACGCTGTGGCCGGACAGGGCCGTCGTGCAGATCCGCGGCGACACCGCGCCGCTGACCTGGGACGGCAGTACCGGCGTGACCATGACCAATATCGGCGGCGACTACTGGAGCGCCACCGTGGCCTTTCCCGCCAACACGACGATCAACTACAAGTTCTACACCAATGCGGTGGATGCCGCCGGTGACAATGAGAACAAAGGCTGGGAAAACGACATCGATCCGGGTGGCAACCGTGTGCTCGTCACCGAAAGTTCGGATATCGTCGTCCCGGTACAGTTCGTCAACGGCACCCCCGACCGCCAGGAGCAGTTCTGGCGTCCGTATCCCCCGCAGACCGACAGCATGGCGGTGTGGGTACGCGTGAACATGCAGGGCTGGGAAGGCTTCAATCCCGCCGCGCAGAAAATCGGCGTGCGGGGCGCGGCTCACCCTGATTACCTCGGCAATCTCAGTTGGGCGCATACGTTGTTCCTCAACCAGGAACAGCCACATGGCAACGGCGGCAGCCGTCAGTACGACGCCGCGAATTTCTATTCGGGACTCGTGCTGATCCCGAAGGCCGACGTCACCGAAGGCCAGGCGATCGAGTATAAATTCGTTATCACGAATTCCGACGATCCCGACGCCGATCCGGCCACGTGGGAGAGCCGCAACAATCGCAGCTTCCTCATCGATGCCAATAAATCCGACGTCACCATGCAGTGGGCGTGGTTCGACGATGTCGCCCCCGTTCCCTTCAAGGGCAGCGACACGGTGACGGTCAACTATACGGTCGACATGAGCCGCGCCATCCAGGAGCGTGGATTCCGCACCGGTGACACGCTCCTCGTGCAAACAGGCTGGAGCGGCACGGCGCGCGATCTCAACGCCGCCAGTCCGACCCGCACGGTCCTCACCAAGCAGGGCTTCACGAATACCTATGTCGGATCCGAAACGCTTGTGCTCCGCAAGGGTACGCGTGTGTATTACCAGTACTATGTGCAGAAGGACGGACAGGACATTCGCGAGACCTACTACAACTTCGAGTCCGACCCGGCCGATCCACTGGCCGAACGCCGCTTCTTCGTTCCCGAAAACGACGTCAACGATCTCAATGATATCGAAGACAGTCAGGTCAGCCAGAACCGCATGCCGCGTTTCCGCAACACCAGCGTCCTCGCGCGCGCGGTGAATGTGAAGTGGGAACTCGACGCGCGTCCGGCGATCTACCAGGTGCTCGCGGGCGACACGCTCACGGACATTCAGGGCGTCGAGAGTGTCACCGACCCGGCCGCGATTCTCGCCAACGGCGTATGGATGAATGGTCCGGCCACCGGAGGGTGGACGACCTGGGGTTTGCAGCTGCGCGAGGACTTGCCGAAGAAAATGTATGACGACGGAACCAACGGCGACGCCGTGGCCGGTGACAGCATTTTCACCGCGACCATCGCCTATGCTCCCGACAGCACCGGGTCGAAGAAGTTCGTCGGCCAGGAATTCAAGTTCGGTATCAATGGCGGCGACAATGAAGGTGGGTTCGGAAACAACCACATTGCCAACATTGACGACTCGCAGGACGAGGTGACCATCCGCACGCAATGGGGATCGATCGATCCGAAATTCTATGACGCATGGGATTTCGACTTGCAGCAGCCCAAGCCGCAGGTCATGAAGGTCACCTTCCTCGTCAACACCGCGACGGTTCCCGACACGTTGTGGCCGGGCAAGGCCGTCGTGCAGATCCGCGGCGACACGCCGCCCCTCACCTGGGACGGCAGCACCGGTGTGAATCTGACCAACATCGGCGGTGATTACTGGACCGCCACGGTGGAATTCCCCGCCAACATCACGGTCAACTACAAGTTCTACACCAACGCAGTCGACGCCGCCGGTGACAACGAGAACAAGGGCTGGGAAAACGACATCGATCCGGGTGGCAATCGCGTGCTGCAGACCACGGCCGGGACCGCCATCCTGCCGGTGCAGTTTGTCAATGGATCGCCCGACCGCCAGGAGCAGTTCTGGCGTCCGTATCCCCCGCAGCAGGACAGCATGGCCGTCTGGGTCCGCGTCAACATGCAGGGCTGGGAGGGCTTCAATCCCGCGACCGACAAAGTCGGTGTGCGCGGCGCGGCCCATCCCGATTATCTCGGCAACCTCAGCTGGGCACATACGCTCTTCCTCAATCAAGAACAGCCGCACGGCAATGGTGGAAGCCGGCAGTACGACGCCGCGAATTTCTATTCGGGACTCGTGCTGATCCCAAAAGCCGAGGTCACCGAAGGACAGGCCATCGAATATAAATTCGTCATCGCCGGATCCGATGATCCCGACGCCGACCCGAAGACCTGGGAAAGCCGCAACAACCGCAGCTTCCTTATCGACGCGGACAAATCCGATGTCACGATGCAATGGGTGTGGTTCGACGACGTCGCGCCGGTCCCCTTCAAGGGCAGCGACACGGTGACGGTCAACTACACGGTTGACATGAGCCGGGCCATCCAGGAACGCGGATTCCGCACGGGAGATACGTTACTCGTGCAGACCGGCTGGAGCGGCACGGCACGCGATCTCAATGCCGTCAGTCCGACGCGCACGATTCTCACCAAGCAAGGCTTCACCAACACGTATGTCGGATCCGAAACGCTTGTGCTGAGAAAGGGTTCGAAGGTGTACTACCAGTACTACGTCCAGAAGGACGGGCAGGACATCCGCGAGACCTATTACAACTTCGAGTCCGATCCGGCCGATCCGCTGGCGGAACGCCGTTTCTTCATCCCTGAAAATGATGTCAACGATCTCAATGATGTCGAGGACAGTCAGGTCAGCCAGAACCGCATGCCGCGCTTCCGTAACACCAGCGTGCTCGCGCGTGCGGTCACGGTGAACTGGGAACTCGATCTCCGTCCGGCGTACTACCAGGTGCTGAAGGGTTCGACCCTCACGGATATCCAGGGTGTCGAGCATGTCACCACCACTGATTTCATCACCGACAATGGTGTGTGGATGAATGGTCCGGCCACCGGTGGATGGACGACGTGGGGACTCCAGCTTCGCGAGGACCTGCCGAAGAAGATGCATGACGACGGCACAAACGGTGACGCCGTGGCCGGCGACACCATCTACACGGCGGTCTTCCTGTATGCCCCCGATAGCACCGGATCGAAGCGCTTCGTCGGCCAGGAATTCAAGTTCGGCATCAACGGTGGCGACAATGAAGGCGGCTTCGGCAACAACCATATCGCCAACATCGACGATTCGCAGGATGCCGTCACGATCCGTGCCCAATGGGGTTCGATCGATCCGAAGTTCTACAACGCCTGGAATTACGATACCGGCATGCCGACTTCCGTTGCGCGTCTGGCTGTCGTGCCGACCGGGTACGAACTCGGACAGAACTTCCCGAATCCGTTCAATCCGACCACGACGATCACGTACATGATCACGAAGCCGGAATTCGTGACCATCACGCTCCATGACATGCTGGGCAACAACGTCGCCACGCTCGTCAGTGCTTCGCAGGATCCCGGCACCTACCAGGTGACCTTGGATGCCGCCAACCTCGACAGCGGGACGTACTTCTACCGCATGAACGCGGGTGCATTCACCCAAACCCGCAAGATGAACCTGCTCAAGTAATCGCATCCGCGATGAAAACAGAAACCCGTCCCGCCTCATCGCGGGACGGGTTTTCTTTTCCTTCAAACCCGGCCTTGGTGTTTCGCCGTGTCACTCGACCAAGATTTTCGATACCAGGACACGAGACTCCCACGAAGCGGTGAGAATGTACAGTCCGCGCGGTGTGCCGACGAGGTCCAGACGATGATTCACGGCAGGGGTGTGCCGGATCTCACGCACGATGCGCACGCGTCCGAGCAAGTCGATCAGGCGAAGCGTGACAGCACTTCCTTCCGACGGACCGGTCAATTCGATTCGCAGTTCCGATAACGCGGGTTGTGGATGCACCATCAACATGTCACGCGCGATCGCCGGCGTTCCCGTCGAGAGCACATTCACGAAAAAAGGATCCGATACAGCGGTACAGCCCAGCGTATTGCGTACCCGCACGGTATAGACACCCGTTTCGTGTACCACGAGCTGGGAACCGTCCGCCCCATTGATCGGCACGCCATTGCGCAACCACGTCACCGCCTCGCCACTCTCGATCCGGAGCACATTCCCCTCGCGGGTGATCACCGGCGTGGGCGGATGCGGATGCACGGTGATCGAGACAGGGGCGCTTTGGCCGACATTCCCCTGGGCATCGCGCACCGTGACGAAATAGGAACCCGCGTGGCGGACGATGAGATACCGCGTTTTCTCTCCCGTATTCCATCGATACGCCGTGAATCCGTCGCCGGCATCCAGCGTGACACTATCCCCCTCGCAGAACGCCAATGGTCCGAGTACCTGCACCGTTGGTTCGAAGACGGAGGGAATCGACGGGACCCGGAGTGTATCGGTGCACACGCGGTAGGGCATGCCGTCATTCCGCAGTTCGACCCGAATCGGAAGGATCTCACCCCCGAGAGATGAAACAAGACGCAGTCGCCACGACACCGACGTATGTCCCCCCGGCGGCAGGGGCGAAGCCGGAATCGACTTCTCGTAGCGTTCCCCGCTTTCGATGTACACCCCCTCCGGAAGCTGCACCAGCGCGCTCAACGCACCGCTGCCAATGGCGCCCGGATTGTCGATGGACAGGGAAAGGTCGAACGGGTTCGGGATGAAGGCCTTCGATGCCGCTTGATACTGCATCGCGGGAAGCTGCACCGCACAATCGAGGAGCATGCCCGCGGCGGGAATCCCTACCGTAACGCAGCATTGCACGTCCTCCAGTGAGGCGAAGGAAGCCACGACACAGAGATCCTTCGAACGAGGTGCCGCCTGTGGGCGGGCGACGAGCCTCCATTGAAAAAACGCCTGTCCCTTCGCATGTACCGTATCCACCTGCCGGAGTGGTGACGCATCAAGGAGATCGAACGCGGAGGCGTCGTACTGAAGTTCGACGGTCCCCGCGGTCGCGGGGAGCGTGCCGATGTTGCCGAGATCCATACGAAGGATGATCGGATCAGGGGTGTAGCGATGTCGCGCACCATCCCACACGAGCGTGGTGGGCACGTCAAGCGCGCAGGTCGGCACGGGACGGCTCCTGGCGACCCGGACCACTCCCTCTTCCACGATCGGGACGATGCATCCCTTGTCGAAGGTCGCGGTTTCCGTGACGATGGAATACACGGCATCCGCATCGTGATGCGACGCTTTGAATACCGCATAGGCAAGGACGCCCGATCCATCGAGCACCCGCGATTCCGGGAAACGCACGGTGCCGCCGTTGCTCAAATCGGCGATATGCAATGGCATCCCCGAAAGCAGTGTCCCGGGTGGCGTCTCCACGCCAACGAGCTGGAGCTTCTGGCGATCGAAGCGCATCCCGAGTGTCAGCGGATAGAACAGTTCCCTGAAGTACGGGGAACGCAGTTCGATGGGCACGCGAATCTCTTCCCCGCCCATCCCGGAGACGTCCCCCAACGCAAGGATGCGCGGGATGAATGTACTGCTGTCAAAGGGCGCGATATAACTCCGCGTCAGTGTCGCATCGCCACCGCACACCCCGCGCACGCTCAGTGTCACCTCATGCGACTTTTCGTCGCCACAGCGAGGGTCGAAGGAAATCACGCATTCCTGAAAATAATCATACAGGATCGTGGAGATATCGCGATAAATGCTTGCAAGGTCCGAGGCATCCGGAGTCTCGTAATACTGCCCGCCGGTCATGTCCGCCAGGTAGCGCAGATCGTCGGCCGCGATCTGTTCGCCATACCCGATGGGGAACACACGAATATTGTGGCGCACGGCGAATGCGATGATGTCCGGAAGCCCATAGCGCGTCGAGGAATTGTCTTCGCCATCGGAGAGCACGATGATCGCGCGGCACTGATTGTTCCCGTTGTTCTGCACGATCGCCAGCGCGGTCCAGATCGCATCCCACAGCGCGGTGGCGCCAAATGTCGGCAGTTGGGACACGGCGGATTGCAGCCGGACCGTATCGGTGGTCATCTTTTGATACACCCAGACGGATGTATTGAAATGAATCACGCACGCCTCGTCAATGACGTCGTCCATGTTTCCGATGAACGCCGCGCCTCCGGCTTTCGCACCGGCGCTTCCCTCACCGGTCATGCTGTCGCTTGCATCGAAGACGAGACCAACGGAAATGGGACAGCGGGATGAAGGATCCGGACACCACAGTCCGAAATCGGTGATTTCGCGCCCATCCTCGAAAAGCTGGACGTCGCTACTCGTCAGCTGGTAATTCTTGACGCCATTGCATCCCACCGAAAAATATACCTCGACATACGGCCATTCGAGGCGGATGCGCTTGAAGTTGAGATCGGGTTGCGCGGTGGCGGCCGCCAACGGCAGGATGGTGAGTATCACCGTCAGAAATCGGGACAGGCGAGAAATACGCATGAGTGCTGGAGTCATGAGTGAGACATGCCGTGCATCGATACCGGCCCGCCGAGATCCTCTCCCGCATCTCCTCCGCGGGACTCCGCTGCCGGAAATAGAACACCTACCACGAGATTCTGTTACACGCATCGCGCATCGACGCTCGCACGGGACACAACGTCCGGCGCCCCACGCCTTCCCGGCGCCCGTCGGTCGCTCCGTGCGAGATTGCCTGTCGTGTTCACCACTTGCATTATTGCCTTGCGTGGAGTAATTTGTTTTTCTCTATCACGGCGGGTTAGCTCAGTCGGTAGAGCAGTGGAATCATAATCCACGTGTCGGCGGTTCGAGTCCGTCACCCGCTACCAGCCATCCGACCGGATGGCTTTTTCTTTTCATGAAGGTCCGCCCGTGCGCAAACATACCATCGATACCATCACCGATCGCAGGCGTCAGAGATTCGAACACGTGCTGCGGCGTCGCCAGTCGGATCTCGTGCTGGTGATCGAAAACGTCTGGGATCCGCACAACGTCAACGCGATCCTCCGTTCGGCCGACGCCGTGGGTGTGCTGCATGTGCATCTGCTGTACACGATCGAAAAAGCCCCGAACCTCAAGCGACATGGAAAGCTCTCCTCCGCCAGCGCTCGCAAATGGCTGGATTTCACCGTGCATGAGCACACGGAAGATTGTTTCTCGCAGTTGCGATCGGAGGGATTCCGGATCTTTGCATCGCATGTGCACGATGACAGCGTTTCTCTGTACGATCTGGATTTCACCGGACCCTGTGCCATCGTTCTGGGCAATGAGAACCGGGGTGTTTCGGAAGAGGCCTGTGCGTTGGCCGATGGTCTGTACACCATCCCGATGATGGGAATGGTCGAAAGTCTCAATGTCTCGGTCGCCGCGGCGGTGTCGTTGTATGAAGCCCTGCGACAGCGCCAGCAGGCGGGGCGCTACGATGCACCGCGGCTGGACGCGCAATCGTTTCAGGATAAACTCGCCGACTGGGCGCAGCGCTGACCGCGGTTCGCCTGCTCATGCGGTGAATGACAGCGCACGGCGACGCACAACGGTGCATCGCGCCCTCCTACCTCGTGTAAACAATCTTCCTCGTACGAATGCTCTCGCCCTCGCGCAAGACACAGAGATAGACGCCACTCGGAAGATCCGCTGGAATCCACGTCGCGGTATAGGAACCGGCTTCTCTGTTCCCTTCATCGAGCAGCGCGACCCTGCGTCCGAATTGATCGATGATCTCGAGCTGAATCGCCGCGAGACCACTGACGGTGTAGCGGATGCGGGTGTGTGCCGCCGCGCCGGTCACGGGGTTGGGACTGTTCGCATCAAGCGTCGGGCGCGGTCGCAGACGCAGCAAGGGCTCACAGACACCGTCGATGAAGACACGGCCGCCGTGGAGCGTCACCACTGGTTCGCAGAGATACCCGACCACGCCGGGCGCGGACTGCGCGATGTCGGCCGCCGTCAGTTCGACACGCACGGGCAGCGCGGATTTCGTCTCGATCGCTTCGAACAGGAGATGGAACAGCACGTCGTGATCCCCACTCGGAATCCCTGGTGCGGCCGTGATCGTAAGCTGGCCGGGCTGTTCGTCAACGGTCACACTCAACAGCGCGGACACCGTGGACTCGGTCTCGATCCCGATATACTGCATCAACGTGGCGTCATAGTCCATCGTCACGGAATACTCGAGCGTCTGCCGCGGATCCACACCCGGCGTCAGAGTCACGGGCAGCCGCAGCAATCCACCAGAAACCGTGGCGAGCGTGGTATCGAAACCGATGGCGACGGCAGCCGGACAACCGTGGATGGTAAAATCCGTCGCGGAGGCCATCGGTATTATCTCACAGTTCTGCTCGGCGAAATCCGCGACAAGCTCGAAGCGCGAGAGCGCAATGCTGTCCTGATCATGCATGCGGAAGCGTACCGTGATCAGCGGTTCCGGTGTCCCGTAGCCGAGTCCCCGCAGTGGGACGACGCGGACCCCTTCGACGAGCACCAAGCCGGGTGTCGCCTCGGTGACAACGAGATCTCCCGCCGCAAGTATGCCCGGACCCGTCTCCACGCCCTCGAACGTCATCTGTTCCGCGTGATAATCGAGCCGCAGCCGGAATGACATCGGTTCTCCCGCACGCACCTCACCCTCGGCCACGATCGGAATGGCATAGCTGTCGCGTGCATGGAGAACGGGCGGGACATCCGCATACAGATGCAGGCGTGAACGGAGATCCCGAAGCCGGTAGGAAAACGTGTGTTCGAGCACCGTGCCATGAATATTCGCCGAAACCTTCACTGTTCGCGATGCGCCATCCTGACAGGTGTCCGGTGTCGTGTATTTGAGCACGCAATTGACACTGTAAATGGCCTTCAGAATGTCATCAAAAATTCCTGCGAGTTCGTCGCTGGTGGGCGAGAAATAGGCTTTGCCCCCCGTTCCGTTCGCGATGCGGCGCAGGGTGTCCTCATCCACACGATTCGGCTGCGTGGGATCCGGATAAAACCCCAAACCGATCGGATATACCGGAATTCCCGCCTGCCAGGCGAGATTGATCGCCTGTTCGCGGGTGTGCAACGAACGATTGTCGACCCCGTCGGTGAGGATGATGATGACCCGCTTGCCTTGTTTTCCCGCCGACATGTTGACGGCCGAGGCAATCGCAGAGTAGATCGAGGTGCCGGCGCGAAGCGACATCCCGTACGCCGCGTCACTCAGGGCACTCTTGTCGGTGGTCCAATCCTGTTCGAGAAGAAATTGTCCGGCGAAGCTTCCCAACGCTCCTTCGTCCTGGGGACGGAGCTTGTTGAACGATTCGATGAACACGGTCTTGGCGCGGCGCCACTTGACGCTGTCGCGCCAGTCCTCCTGGGTGGTCCCTTCCTTGAAGGCCATGCTATAGCTCACATCCATCAGGAAGAAGAAATGAATCTTCTGCGCCCCCTGCAGATCACCGCATTCGATCTCGACGGGCAGCATTCGTACCCCGTTTTCGAACACCATGAAATCCTCCGGACGGAGGGTGTCGAGTGTCGCACTATTGTCGAGCACTTCGAAGGGAACCCGGATTTTCGGGTACTCGGTGAATTCGGCGCTTCCCATCACGAGCTTGAACTGCTGGGCGTGGCCGAACGCACCGGGCAGAAGCAGGAAAACGGCAAGGAAGCGGAGCACATCCCTGCCACGGGATGGAAGAAGCTGCAAGCGCACGGGCGTGTCCTTTCTGTCGAACATTGACGGAAACATCGAGAGTCGTATGACAAGAAATCGCGGGATTCGTTACAGAAACCTGCCGATTTCTTCCTCCGAAATCAAGGGAGAAACGCCTGCACGCCGCGTGCGCTCGTCTCGACTATCGCTGTTCGGTCTGAATGGTCAGTTCGACACGACGGTTGCGCGAGTGTGCTTCCTCGTCCTCGCCCGGGACGACCGGTCTGGTCTCGCCGTAGGCGTTGATGCGGATATTTTCCAGCGGAACTCCGAAATCGCGCAGCACCTTGCTGACCGCCGCACCGCGGCGTCGCGAGAGATTATAGTTGTATTGCTCCGTCCCCCGGTCGTCGGTATGCGCATCGAGCGTGACCGTGAACGGTGCGGCGGCGGTGACCAGCGGGGCGATATCGGCGTCGAACACACGCTTCAGCTCCTCGCGATACTCCGGTCGCACGTTGGATTTATCGAATTCGAAATACGTGACGGGATACTCCTCTCCCGGGGTATCGGCTGGCACGACGTCGGGAACTTTCGCGGCGATCGGCGAGAGTCCGATGCTCTTCCGGTATTCGTTGTAGGAGAGACGGGACGGGACGTTCACCTCGACCGTCGCGCTTTCATACCCCTCGGCCGAGGCGGTCATGCGATAGTTGCGACCCAGTTCCGTCCGGAATTGATAGCGGCCGTTCCCACCCGGACGCAGCACGAATTCCGCGCCCTTCTCGGGCTGCACACGGATCACCGCTTTCGACACTGCCATGGTCGTGACCGTATCGTAGACCATGCCACGGACGTAGTAGATGTAGCGCGTGGTGTCCTTGTACGGATTCGGCCAGACCGAATGAATATCGAGGCCCCCTTCCCCACCGGTGCGGGACGAGGCGATGTACACGGTATCTTCCTGCGCCGAGAGCACCCAGAACATGTCGTCGGCGGCGGAATTGAACGGACGTCCGACATTCTGTGCGGGCGTCCAGCGGTCGTTTTTCGTTTCCGACGAACGGTAGAGATCGTAGCCACCGAGACCCTCATGTCCGGTGCTGGAGAAAAACAGATCAATGCCGTTCGGCGCCACCATGGGAGATTTCTCGTCACCACCGGTGTTGATTTCCGGACCGAGATTCTTTGGTGTTCCCCACTTCCCGCTGCGCAGGCGCTTCGAACGCCAGATGTCGGTCCCGCCATACCCACCGTCGCGGTCGGATGCGAAATACAGGTATTCTCCATCCGGAGAGATAAAGGGCTGGGAATCCCAATCCTTCGAGTTGATCTTGTCTCCGAGATTGGTGATCTGCTGCCACTTCCCGTTGTAGTCCATTTTCGCGACATAGATGTCGCAATCTCCCAAGCCGTCCTCCGTCCAGCACTGCACGAAATAGACATCCTCGCCGTCGGCGGTGACGAATGGTGCGCCTTCGTCGCGGGTGGTATTGATTTTCCCGCCATAATTGAGCGCCTTCGTCCACCCTGCGCCCTCACGGTCGGTGAACCAGATATCATCGCCCTGGATATATCCCTCATGGGTCGGACGGTTGGTGGTGAAATACATCCGCTCGCGATCGACGAACATCGCGAAATCATCCTCGGGGGAGTTGACGTCCGGTCCGAGATTCTCGGCGACGACACCCGGATGTTCCTGGATCATGTCGGGGGAGAGGCTCCCACAGGCGGAAAAGGCCATTGTCGCGAACACGATCAATGGCACGACGCGAAGAATATTCATATGTGTCATGCTGCCTACAGGTCGAATGCTGGTTACAGTTCGAATTTAAAAACGCCGATGAAGTGAAAGGCCTCGGCCTTCCAGTTATCGTCCGATGAAATCGTGGTCATTGGAAGATTGTACGACACTTCGGGAGAAATCAGGAAACCGCGGCCGAGACGCAGATTCGCGCCGATCCCGAAACGGAGATCGAGACGCAGTGATTCGAGACCGGGGATGTCGCCATTGTCGGCCTCGACCACGCGTGCGTCAGGATCACCGATGTCGAACATGTACCGGTCGTCGGCGATTTTCAGTGTGTACTCCGTCGTCCCGGCCGTCGTGAATCCGACCGCGGGTCCGGCAAAAACATACATGCCATTGAACGGATGCAACTGAAGCACGGGATTGAACGCGAAGTATCCGAGTTCGACACGGTTGGTCCGCTCGTGCCGGGCCGGAACGGTCTCACCGGTCTCGATCAGCACCGCGTCCCGCATGAGGAAATAGCTGTAATCGGCGCCCATGCCGCTATACACGGCCTTCACGGCGAGACCGAGCCAGGGAGAGAGCATGTGCCCCAGTTCAATGCCGACGCTGACACCGGCACCGGAGCCGTCCTCGAAGCTGCATTGGCAGAAGTCGGTGATGAAATCGCCGGAATGGGTCACGAGGTTGGCGCCGATCTGCGGACCGATCCACCACTGCGACGGCGTCGGAGAGAGAACACCCGACGGGGGTGCCGCGGACCAGTTCGTGTGATATTGTGCCATCAGGCGGGGTGCCGCAAGCATGCAGAGCAGCAATGCGGAGGCGATGAGAAAATTTCGCGGAGACGTCATGTGTACCCTGGAATGATGGAATGTCATTCAATGGAATAGTCTGATACCTCTAAGTATGAGCCATTTTCTTCTGAAATGCAACGAAAAAAAGGACCGGGATCAGTGTCCCGGTCCGCGAATCGTCGATGAACCCGCACCGGCACACCGGCACGGATCGGTTCAGATATAGTTCACGCCGCGCGCGTACTGGCGAAGTTCATCCCGGAATTTCGGATGCGCAATATGGATAAGCTCGTTGACGCGCTGCCGCACGGTCTTGCCGAACAGGGAGGCAATGCCATACTCGGTGACGATGTAATGCACATCGGCCCGGTTGGTCGTGACGCCCGCACCGGGGATCAGATGCGAAACAATGCGCGAGAGCTCGCCACCCTTGGCGGTCGACGGCAACGCGATGATGGGTTTGCCACCCGGACTGCGCGAGGCGCCGCGGATGAAATCCACCTGTCCACCAAATCCGCTGAACAACCGCGGACCGATCGAATCGGCGCAGACCTGGCCGGTGATATCGATCTGCAGGGCCGAATTGATCGCCACCATCTTGCGGTTCTGCGCGACGATGAAGGGATCGTTGACATAATGGCTCGGGTGGAATTCGACGACCGGATTGTTGTCGATGAAATCGAAGATGGTCTTTGTCCCGAGCACGAACGACGCGACCATTTTCCCCTTGTGCAGGGTTTTCTTTTCATTGTTGATCACCCCCATCTCGACAAGCTTGATCACGCCGTCGGAGAACATCTCGGTGTGAATGCCAAGATCCCGCTTGGAATCGAGATAATTGAGCACCGCGTCCGGAATCGCGCCGATTCCCATCTGCAGGGTGCTCTCATCCTCGATCAGTTCCGCGATATAGCCACCGATTTTGTCATACACTTCCTGTTCGCTCGCGTCGGTGACCTCCCCGACCTGCGGCATTTCGCGGATGGGTGTGTCGACCTCGACGATGTGATGCAGTTTGCTGACGTGAATGAACGCATCGCCCAGCACGCGAGGCATCTGGGGATTCACCTGTGCGATGATGATCTTCGCCATTTCACAGGCAGGCTTCGTCATTTCCACACCGACACCGAAGCTGCAGAATCCGTGTTCATCGGGGGGCGAGAGATGCACCAGCGCCACATCGACCGGAATGATCTTGTCATAAAACAGCTGCGCTACCTGCGAGAGATAGATATGCGTGCAATCGGCCAGGCCTTTATTGACTGCCTGCCGCACATTGCTGCCGATAAACAGTGCATTGTGGCGGAAATGCCCCTGCATTTCCTCCGAGACATAGCCGGCGTCCCCGATCGTGAGGATATGATCCACATGCACGTCGGTCAATTCATCCCCGCGACGGACCATCGCGGCGATGAGCGTCTCCGGTACCGCGCATCCCGGGTGGATATAGACGTGGTTTCCGGATTTGATCGCCTGCACGGCTTCGTCGGCGGTCTTGAGCTTGCTTCGATAAATGGACATCCATTCCATACATGTGTTCCTTATGCGACTCAGGTGCGAAATACGATAATTATCTCAACAGCAGTCGAATGGATCGACATCCATTCCGTACAGGTCATGAAGGATTGCATGCCGCGCGGTGCCGTTCCATGTGACGATACCACAGCGGACGCAGGGATCCGTTTTTGCCTGCGGCCAATCCGTCCCGATCATTCCCCGCAGATACGGCAGGATGGCATTGGTGAGCGCATACGTCGACGTGCGCGCGACCACCGACGGCATATTCGGCACGGCGTAATGAATGACGCCATGCTTGGTGAATACGGGATCCTTGATCGTGGTGGGCCGACTCGTTTCCACGCAGCCGCCCTGGTTGATCGACATATCGACGATCACCGCGCCGGGCTTCATGGTCTTCACCATATCCTCGGTGATGATGTGATGGCTTTCCGGATCATCAATGCTGATCGCGGTGATCAGAACGTCGGCGATCACGCAGCCGCGACGGAGATTTTCCGGCGTCGCCACGACCGTGGTGATGCGTTTGTTGAAGACCATGTCCGCCTCGCGCAAGCGGTCGATATTGTTGTCGAGGAGAATGACCTGCCCGCCGACACCGAGTACCGCCTGCGCCGCGGCCATTCCCGAGGCACCCGCACCGATAATGACCGTCGCCGCGGGGGCAACCCCACCGAGACCACCCAGCAGGACGCCGCGGCCGCCATGATCGGAGCGGAGATGCCGCCCGGCGACCTGCGCGGCCACCTGTCCGGAGATTTCGCTCATGACACGCAGCACGGGGTAGCTGCCGTCGGCTTGCCGCATGTATTCGAACGCCACCGTGGTGACCTTTTGCGCAAGCATGTGTTCAATGAAGGCGCGACGACCCATGCCGAGCAACTGGAAGGACATGATGGTCTGTCCCTCGCGCAGCCATTCCCACTCCGACTTGCCCATGGGCATCACCTTGAGCACGAGATCGGCACGACCGGCCGCCTCCTCCGGAGAATACGCGATGGTGGCACCGGCGCGCTGGTACTGATCGTCGGTAAAGCGTGCGGCCACCCCCGCCCCTGTTTCGATGATCACCTGCCCGCCCGCGCGGACAAGCGATTCGACACCGAACGGAGAGAGCGCCACGCGCATCTCGTCCTCGAACCGTTCCTTGAGAATTCCAATGATCATGGATATACCTCTCTGGCAGTGTTGGACAATTCAGGGAAGGTCCCGACGCGCGGGCACGGAGCGCACGGCGGACTGGTACGTGTTTTTCATCAACATGGCGATGGTCATCGGCCCGACACCACCCGGGACGGGTGTGATCCACGCGGCCTTTTCCCGCACGCCATCGAAATCCACGTCACCCACCAGCCGCGAACCGCGCGGGGCCGCGGGGTCCGTGACGCGATTGATGCCGACGTCGATCACCACGACACCCTCCTTCACCATGTCGGCCGTGACCATGCGAGGACGTCCGATGGCAACGATGAGGACATCGGCCTGTCGCGTATAGACCGCGATATCGGGCGCGGCGGAATGCACGATCGTGACGATGGCATTCGCTCCTGCCGTTTTTTGCACCAGGATGTTGGCGATGGGTTTCCCCACGATGTTGCTGCGTCCGAGCACCACGACGTGCTTCCCCGCGAGGTCGATCTCATAGCGGAGCAGAAGCTCTTGTATTCCGGCCGGGGTGCAGGGAAACACGCCGTCCTTCCCGATCACCAGCTTCCCGACGTTGACCGGATGGAAGCCGTCGACATCCTTCCGCGGCGAGATGGCCTCGATGACCCGGCCCTCGTCGACATGCGCGGGCAATGGAAGCTGCACCAGGATGCCGTGGATATCCGGATCGATATTCCAGCGGTCGAGCTGCTCGAGAATGACCGATTCGGATGCGTCGGCGGGCAGGCGCAGCGTTGTCGAATGAAATCCGCAATACGCGCAGGCCTTTTCCTTGGAGGCGACATAGGACATCGACGCCGGGTCCTCCCCGACCAGCATGAACGCGAGTCCGGGCGTGACGCCGTGCACCGTGCGCAGCACCGCGGTCTGTTCACGCACTTCCTCCTTGATTCGCTGGGCGATCGCCGTGCCGTCGATGAGATTATTCCGCATGGCGTGAAAACTCCGGGAGTGTCAACGGCTCGATCGATCGCGCCTTGCCGCTGGCGATATCCACCGTGATCAGCACCGCGGAGAGATGCACATCATCGGTGGCCATTTCGAATTTGTGTGGCGTCTGTTTGATGAAGCGCCGCAACGCGATATCCTTCCGCATCCCGACCACGGAGTCGTAGGGCCCGGTCATCCCGACGTCGGTGATGAACGCCGTTCCCCCGGGAAGGATTTTCGCATCCGCCGTCTGGATATGCGTGTGGGTGCCGACGACGGCGCTCACGCGTCCGTCGAGGAACCAGCCCATCGCGATTTTTTCCGCGGTCGCCTCGGCATGGATGTCGACCAGAATGATCGGGGTATGCTCCCGCAAACGCTCCACCGCCCATTCCGCCGTCCGGAAGGGACAATCAATGGGACTCATGAAGGTCCGGCCCTGGATATTCAGCACACCGACGCTGCCCGCGGCGCCGATCGGCACAACCGTGAAGCCCCGCCCGGCATTGTCGCGCGGGTAATTCGCCGGACGCAGCAGATTCTGCTCGGTCGCGAGCAGCTTCTGGATGTGCCATTTCTCCCAAATATGATTTCCTGACGTGATCACATGCACGCCAAGCTCCAGAAGCTCACGGTACTGCTGCTCGCTGATGCTCTTCCCCTCCATCGCATTCTCCCCGTTGACGATCACACAGGCGATGTCGTGTTTCTGTTTGAGCGCGGGGAGAAAGAGCCGGACCGCGTTGAGACCCGCGTTTCCGACAATATCACCGATGAAAAGGATTTTTATGAGGGACATGTATTTGGAAGATAAATGACACAATGATGGTCTTGCAACTTAGGAAAATGCCCCAGCAACTCCAAGACAGACAGGTCTGAAATCCCCGCCGAACCGTCCGCACCGGGGATTCTCTCACCGCCCCCCGCATGCACCCACGCGTCCTCATCATGCCTCCCACGCGTCCGCATCATGCCTCCCACGCGTCCGCATCATGCCTCCCACGCGTCCGTATGCTTGAAGCGGTGATCATGCTCCGAAATGACAGTATTTGATTTCCTCTCGCGAACCGTTAGATTGAATGATTGCAAACAGTTCGCCACCTATGTTTCAGACACCGGAAGAACGGCGCGAGCAGTCGCGCATCGAGGACAAACAGCTCATCGCCGACGCGCTCGCGGGAAAACAGGACGCCTACAAGCGTCTGATGAAAAAGTACCACAACGCGATCGCGCATCTGATCATGCGCATGGTCGGCAACCAGGGCGATGTCGAGGATCTCACCCAGGAAGCCTTCATCAAGGCATTCAACTCCCTCGCGTCGTTCAACGATGAATTCGCGTTCTCGACGTGGCTGTACAAGATCGCGACCAACAACTGCATCGACTCCCTGCGGAAACGGAAGCTCAAGACCTTCTCGATCGATCGTCCCGTCGGGTATGACGACCAGCAGCAGTACGAGATTCCCGACGATTCGCATATCCCCGATTCGGCGATTCTCCAGCACCAGCAGACAACGGCGATACAACACGCGATCGACGCCCTTCCCGAGAAGTACCGTCTCGTGATCGTGATGCGGCATCAGGAAGAAAAGAGCTATGAGGAAATCGCGACCGAGTTGGATCTCCCGCTCGGCACGGTGAAGGCGCATATTTTCCGTGCCCGGGAAATGCTGTACAAACAGCTTCGCGGCAAGGTCGGCGCCTATTGACACCGCGCGGCATCGCGTGATCCACCACGCCCCTCTTGCATCTTTCGCCGCGTCATCCTATATTTGAATTCCTGTTCGGGGCGTGGCTCAGCCCGGTAGAGCGCTCGGTTCGGGACCGAGAGGTCGGAAGTTCAAATCTTCTCGCCCCGACGAACAGAAAAAAAGGAAGCTTCGGCTTCCTTTTTTGCATTCACGCCCCCCCCCGCGCGCGGATTCCGCACTATGGCGCGAGTCCACCCCGCATCCCCATGCCTTCCATCACCGCCTCGTGCAG
>JAVFAS010000058.1:0-22439 GCA_034002405.1 Bacteroidota bacterium
CGCCTTCCCGAGTCCGGTGCGCCTTCCCGAGCCGGTGCGCCTTCCCGAGCCCGGTGCGCCTTCCCGAGTCCGGTGCGCCTTCCCGAGCCGGTGCGCCTTCCCGAGCCCGGTGCGCCTTCCCGAGTCCCATGTCCAGCCGCACACAGACAGCGCACGGCCATGCAAACCGGGTACGCTGGACCGACCCATGCGTGGCTGTCGATTCGTGTGATTTCCATTCGGCTTCTTTTGATCGGCACGGGTATTTCCGGTATTTTTATCCTGATCGAGTTCTTCGCAGTTGTTTTCTCAATCATCAGGACCACAATGAATCCCGCGACTTTCATCGACGATCTCAAAGCCCGCGCGCAGAATCTTTCCAAGCACATCGTGTATCCCGACGCGACGGACGAGCGCGCCATCCGGGCCGCGCGCATCGCGACGGACGAACGACTGGCGACGATCACCCTGGTCGGCACCGAGTCGGTTATCCGTGAAAAAGCCGCCGCGATCGACGTAACGCTCGACGGCATCGCCATCGCGGATCCCGCGCAGATGCCCGAAAAGGCGAAGGAATTCGCCGCGCTGTATTACGAGCTTCGCAAGAGCAAGGGCATGACCGAGGCACAGGCCGCCGAGGCGGTGCGGCACCCGTTGTTTTTCGGCGACTTCATGGTGCGGACCGGCATGGCCGACGGGAGCGTGGCCGGTTCGCTTTCCACGACGGGCGATGTGATCAAGGCCGGCCTGCACTGCATCGGACTCAAGCCGGGTATCAAAACCGTGTCGAGTCTTTTCATCATGAAATTCCCCGAGAAGATCTGGGCGTTCGCTGACTGCGCCGTCCTGCCTCTGCCCGACGCCGCGCAACTGGCGGACATCACCATTTCCACCGCGGACAATTTCCGCGCGCTCACCGAAGAGGAGCCGCTGGTCGCGATGCTCTCGTTCTCGACCAAGGGCAGTGCGAAACACGAACTCATCGACAAGGTGCTCGAGGCGAAGGCGATGGTGCACGAACGCCGTCCCGATCTGAAGGTCGATGGGGAAATGCAGTTCGACGCCGCGATCATTCCGGCCATCGGGAAGAAAAAGGCGCCGGACTCCGAAATTGCCGGAAACGCCAATGTGTTCGTGTTCCCGGACCTGCAATCCGGCAACATCTCCTACAAGATCGCCGAGCGGCTCGGTGGCGCCGAGGCACTGGGTCCCATCGTGCAGGGACTTGCCCGTCCGGCCTACGACCTCTCCCGTGGGTGCAGCGTCAACGACATCGTGGTGACCACGGTGTTCAATGCCGTGATGGGAGCGGTGTAGGAAAATAACCGCCAAAGCGCGAAAGCGCGAAAAGAAACGCGAAAGGTTCTATGAAAGAAGAAGGGCATCCCGGTGAGGGATGCCCTTCTTGGTTGGAGAGATTCCAGGCCGATTGTCCGAATGGACGTCTACTTCATCACCACCATGCGGCGCGATATCGATGCGCCGTCGGCATCGAGGCGGTAGACATACACGCCCGAGGGCAGGGTGCGTGCGTCGATGCGCATGGAGTGTTCGCCGGCATCGACCATGCCGTCCCATGCGGTGGCCACGAGGCGGCCGAGCAGATCATACACCTTCAGCGAAACCGCAGCACGCCGCGGGGTGGAGAAGCGGATGGTGGTTGTCGGGTTGAACGGGTTGGGGTAGTTCTGTTGAAGCGACAATGCTTGTGGCAACGGAACATCTCCCACCGCTGTTTCGACAAACTTTTCGAGGTGGAGCCGGTGTCCGGGTGCGCCGTCCTGTCTCACTTCCACATTCGCCGTCGTGAACAGGCCATCGGTCGCCTCGACATACCAGACCACGTCAAGGCCAACTTGGAGTGGATCTCCACTGATTCCGTCAATCACACCCGCCAGCTGCCCGTGTGTTGCCGTGAAGACAGGTGCGCTGCCCTCGTTGTCCGCGTCAAACTCGACTCTTCGCGTCAGCGACGCGGCATCGAGAAATGCGACCTTGTATCGAACGCTGTCGCTCCACAGCTCGGGTGAGAATTTCGAGATCCGGATGTTCGTAAAGGGATCGGGCAATACAGGACGTTGCCAGGAGAATGTCGAAACATCGGTGCTTCGATAGAGCACGATCTCGTCCTCATCCGGTGGTCCGACCAGTCTGAACGGAGTCGGTGCGTGGGGAAGAATGGAAAATGGTCCCGTGGTAGATCGAATCGCACTTCCGGTCAGGCCAAGGACCTCGATCTCTTGTCCTTCCACGCTTCCGACCTCGCGTGCGACAAGACCCCGGAGCATCCACGCCCGGGGCAGCCGCAGAACGACCTCTTCTTCGAGCAGTGGATTTGGTCCCAAGCCGTTCACGGAATCGAGTTCCGCCGCGAATCGTCCGTTGATGCGCACCGGTGGCTCGAGGTCGAGGAAATTCAGGTATCGATCACGGGGGGTGACAATCAGTTCGAATGGACGATCGAAGTATACGCCTCGGGCGTCGCTGTCATGCCACGTGATCTCGACAAGGAAATTCTCCAGCGTGTCGGCCTGCCAGGTGATCGGGGGAGAGCTCTGATCCAGATCCTGAGTGAGCGGCAGGGCGTGGAAACGCACCGACGGTTCGAATGTACTGCTGCGGTAGCGTACCGACGCGACACCGTTCACGAAGGCCGACGGCGGAATGATGTAGTTGTTGTTGCGCGAGACGGGGATTTCGCGCCCGTTGACTTCCATTCGGGCCCATGTATACGCGTCGGGATCCTGACTCCAGGATTGCATCGAGGTGTCGTTTTCCGCGCTCGCGCCCGCCGCGTGGACCGCCATGCAGCCACCCACCTCGTCCCAGTTCTCGACGGGTTCACCATCCTTGACCGCGTGAAGGTCAAACTGGATATCCTCGCCGGCGCGCAGCGTCGTGGTCTGGATCGGACTTGCGTCGAGCGCGATGTTTCCGCCGGTGAACAGAGTGTTGGTGACGACCAGCCGGTAGACCGTAGTCGATCGCGTGAAGTACACACCGTCCGTGGCCTCGACATACCAGACGAGCGTGAAGTTCGTCACGGGTCCACCTGCGAGTTCGGTGATCACGGAATCCAGTGTCTGCTTTGTCATGGTGAAGGAGTCACGTATCCCGACGTCGCAGGAGTCGTAGGAAATGATCCGCGACTGTTGCTCGTCGGTGAAATGGATGCGATAGCGTACCGTGTCACTGTAGACCGCCCCGCCGAAACGCGAGGGTTGGATATCCGTGTACGGATCCATGGGCTGCGTCAGCCACCACTGGAAGGTTACCCGTGCATCTGCCGTGTCCAGCGTCAGTGCGTACTGATCCACGGGCCGCCACAGTTCAAAGGACCTCGGGGCATGCGGATTCACGAATATAGAATCCGATACTCCAAGTATATTGGCATTGGTCGGATGGGACACGCGGAAGCGCTGCGGCGCGGGTTCCGGACCCGGACGCGTTGCACGCTCCGCGGTGGGGATGAAAAAGAAATTCTGTGTGTGCTGAATCGTGAGATTCGGATCGAACGGATCGGGTGGCATGCTCGCGACGGCTTCGATCTCATCGGGGAAATCCACCGTGATGCGCGCCGGCACGGCCTGCGGGATTTTGTTGAGAAAGCGATCGCGCGGCGACACCACGACCTCGAAGGGGCGATGAGCGTAGACGATGCATTGATTCCACGCATCCATGCATGTCACCTCCACGAGATAATTGTCGAGCGCCGCGGGCAGCACGTTGATCGGTGGCGAGACGGGGTGGAACGGGTTGCCCACGTACAGCAGCTTGAGATTGACGTTCCGTTCCGCCGCGGTCGAGGTGAGGCAGATGGTGGCGACGCCATTGACGAAGTGAACGGGATCGATGATGAATTCGTACGGTGTGATGCGGGGCAGCACCTGACCGCCTGCCGTCAGCCGCGTCCAGGTATATCCATCGGGATCGCCGCTCCACGAGGCCACCATCGTATCGTTTTCCGCAATGGAATTCTCGACGATGATGTTCACCCATTCGTCGAGACTGCTCCAGTCCGTGACGATCGCGCCGGTGCTGTCCTTGGCCACGACCTGGAAACAGAGCGAATCACCCGCGGCGATGGTGATGGTGTCGGTACTGGTGAACTGCATTTCGACGCGATAGGATTGCGCCGATACGGTTGTGATCAATGCCAATGCCCAGAAACAGAATCCGAGCGCATGGACCACGCTGATGCGTTTCTTCATGAAACCCCCCAGGGACAATGAAAGAATACATGGTTCACGACAACTTTATCATTTTACTGGTGAATGTCAAGTCCGCGGCGATATCCGTCCGAAAAAAAAGAAGAAGGCGCCCATGGCGCCTTCTTCTGAAGATCAGGAAATGTTCGTCCGGCTGTTATTTCATCACGACCATGCGGCGCGACAGGGACTTGCCCTCGGCTTCGAGGCGGTAGACGTAGACGCCGGAGCGCAGTTTCGACGCATCGAACATCACCGTGTGTTCGCCCGCATCGAGCACGCCCTGGTGCATCGTGGCGACTTCACTGCCGAGCAGGTCGAAGACCTTCAACGACACCGTGCCGCGCTTGGCGGTGGTGAAGCGGACCGATGTGGAAGGATTGAAGGGATTCGGGTAATTCTGCGCGAGCGCGAGCGTGCCGGGACGTGCCGCGCTTTTCACGCTCGTGATTCCATCGGCATTCATGGAGATGTAGTGGCCGGGCGAAGGGTCGCTGGTCGTGGTGAACAGGCCGTCGGTGGCCTCGACATACCAGGCAAACGCATACTCCCGCGTGCTCATATGTCCGGAGATCGATTGCATCACACTCCAGAGCTGCCCATGAGTGAGGGTGAGCTGCGGATTGAGTCCGTTGTTGTTCGAGGGTATGCGCCGCGAGTTGGTCAGGCTCACACTGTCGACGATGACCCAGGTGTAGCGGACTTCATCCGATGTCTGGGAGGGATCGAAGCGTGAAACCTGGATGTCCCAGTACGGGTCCGGCGGATTCGGACGCTGCCAGGTGAAATCCTGTACATCGACCGAACGCCCGAGATTCAGGATGTAATGGTCGACGGGATCGATCAGGGTGAATGCCGCCGGGGCATGCGACAGGACTTCGTACGGATCGGTGCGGCCCTGGATCTGGTTGTCCGCGGACGCATAGGCCATGATCCATTGCGGCTCGGTCGGCTTTTCGCGCAGGATGCGGGAAGCGATCAGATAATTGGTCAAGCCACGAATGAATACCTCGCCGCTGAAAATGTCCGCCAGGTTGGGCTGATTCTGGTCGAATTCTCCGGGGAAGCGTGCCGAGAACCGCGTCTCGATGGTGCGGTCGGACACCACATTCAGGTAGCGGTCACGCGGCGCGACGATGATTTCGTAGGGACGCAGTAAATAGATGCCATCCTCGGGCATCGTGGCCGATGTGAGATCGACGAGGTAGTTCGTGATCTCGTCGGCGACGAAATCCACGCTCTGCGAAACCTGGTTGAGAAAGGAAATGGTCGGCGCGACGGTGATGAACACGCTGGTGTCGGCCTTCGTGCAGGTCATGCAGACCTCCGCGACACCCTCGACGAAGACGGTGTTGGAGATCGACCATTCATTCGCGGTGACCTGGGTGAGTTCCACGCCGTTGTGCGTGAGCCGCGCCCAGGAATATCCATCCGGATCGGCATTCCACGACTGGGTGCTCGAATCCGTGTTTGCATCGGTGTTGTTGATGGTCAGAGTGACCGGGTTGCCAATCTGGTCCCAGCTCCGGATGACATTGCCGTTTTCATCCTTTGCCGTGAGCGTGAAACACACTTCCTCGCCGACCAGGCGTTGGATATCACCCGAAACGGTATTCGAACTGATCGAAATCCCGCCCTTTCCCGGGCCCCCCTGGCCGGCCTGGAGCATGGCCACGCATAGTGACAAGCCGATCGTCAAGAATAGCAGTTGACGTACGTTCATCATGGTGCTCCTCCAAGCTTGTATAAAGATGGAACGAATTCGGAAAATGCACGTCGTTCGGCGGAAGCGACACACTATCCCATGAATATATGCTTCCATTCCGCGAAGCGCAACAGGAAAACAGATCCCATGGAACTGCCGGGAGCGCAACGGATTACCCGCGCACCGGGCCGTACCTGCCCGTGGACATTGGCATTGCGAATGGCCGCGGGAGGGGATATATTTTCCTTTCCATCCAAAAGGGGCGTGCATGCAGGTAGTTCGCCGAGTCATCCTGGTATTCATCGGCTGCGTTCTGGTGTTCATCGGCAGCGTTCTCTCTTCCATGTCGGCCGTGGCGCGGACGGGAAGTGATCGTTCGTACGCCCGTGCGGAGAATGGGGTGATCGCCGTGCTGGTGGAACGAAGTTCCGGGCAGTTTCGCATCGAAGCCGCGGGCGGAACACCGCTGCTGTTCCGCGGCGGCAAGGGGGTCACCGCATACACCAACGTGCATGTCGGACAAACGGTGTGGACATCGAACGTTCTCCATCGACCCTCGCCACCCTCCGGCACCGTGGCATTCCCGGACTTCCAGATCGAGGAACTGTCCGACCGCGTACGACTTCAATGCGTGCTGCATGACGGAACGGATTCGATCCGTTTCACACAGGAATTCGTCCCGTCCCTCGACGGCGATTACGCCTATGTCAACATCATCACGGGCATGCACAACCTCGGCGACCGGCCGGTTCGCGCGGGGTGCCAGCTCATGCTCGACATCATGATCGGTGATGCCGATACGGTGGATCTCACCATGGATGGCGTGGCCGTGTCACGGGAACGGGATTGGCGCGCGGGTGATGTTCCGACGATGTACGAGGCCACCGCGACGGGAAGTGGCTATCGCGTGCGTGGACGCCTGCGCGGCGCCACCGCCGACGCGCCCGACCGTGTCATCGCGGGCAACTGGCAGTTTGGCGGGTATCTCGGGACACTGGCATGGGACTACACGGTGTCGGGACTCCCTCTGATCGATGATGCGGTCGCGTTGCGATGGGACGATGCAGCACTCGCGCCCGGGGCCTCGAGGTTGGTCCGCACGGATTATGGCTATCTCGCATTCACGGATGTGGAACTCCAGTGCTCCGTCGATACGCTCGGATACAACGACGACAGCACGTCCTACCGTCCCGATCCGCTCGCGTTGCGCGCGACGCTCCGCAATCGCGGATCGCTTCCGATTCTCGCCATGGATGTGATGATCTCGCTTCCGTCCGCGCTGACCCTCGCCCCCGGAGAAACCGGGGTGAAGGCTGTCGGCGGGGTGCTCGCCCCCGGCGCGGAGACCACGCTCACCTGGTGGGCGCATGCGTCGCCGCAACCGGATTCCACGCAGGTTTCCCCGCGGTTCGAAATCATCGCGCCCGTGGCGCTCACCCGCGTGTGCGACGCCGCGCTCGTGCTTCCGCCGCTCGTCACACCGGATGTCGTCCTCGACTGCGGCGATACGATCCGTCTCGCGCTCGATCCAGACGGCGGGGGCTACGTTCCGGATCCATTCACCATCAGCGCCGTCGTGCGCAACCGTGGGAACGTACCGCTGCGCGGGGGCGTCGGGACGCTCGCGGTGCCGGCCGAACTTGTGCTTCTCCCACCCGGCACGAACATTGCCGTGCTCCCCGATCCGTTGTTGCCGGGACAGAGTGTTCAGCTGGAATGGCGTCTGCGGGCGATTCTTCAGGACATCCCCGTACGTGCGACGTATACGATCATGCTCACGGCGGAGGGGATCGCTCCGGTCTCGTGCGGGAACGCCGTGCTGCTTCCTCCGATCATTGTCGAACCCTGTTTCGAATCCGCGCGAAGTACCGCGGGGACGGAATTCCCGATCGCGTTTCTCCCCGATGTCATCGGCGCCGCGGCGGAGCATCTGCGCATCTTCATCGCCGCGCCCGAACGGAGTCACGTACGTGTGACGGATCCGCGCGACAACACCGAGACGGTGATCGACATTCCGGCGGGCGCGTTGCGCATGGTGGAAGTCGATGCCACGCTCAATGATTATGGGCCCGAACAGCCGCTCGTCCGAAGCGTGTGGGTGCGATCCGACCATCCCGTGCATGTCTTCACCGGAAACTATCGCGACCGTCACAGCGACGGGATGAGCGTCCTGCCCATGCACGCCCTCGGCACGCACTATGTCACCGCGGGATACAATTGGAGCGATGCGCACGAACATTTCGCGGTGCTCGCCACCGAGGATGCCACCGCGGTGACCATTACACCGCGTGCGTTCACGAGCACGGGACGTCCCGACCACGTGCCATTCACCATCACACTCGATCGCGGACAGATCTATTATGTCAAGGCGTTTGTCGCCGGTGCCGGGGGATCCCTGACCGGCACGCGTATCGAGGCCACCAAGCCCGTCGCCGTGTTCTCCGGCGCGGAATCCGGCTGGATTCCGGAAACAACGGATCCGAATGCCGGATTTCTCAATCCCAGCGCCGACCAGATGCTCCCGACGCGCGTGCTGGGAACGGAATATGTCGCCGTGCCTTTTCGGTCGCGACGGAACGGCGACACCTACCGCATCGTCGCGACGGAAGCGCGGACCACCGTCACGCGCACCGGCAGGGCTCCCGTGCTGCTGGCGACGGCCGGGGAGTGGATCGAGGACAATCTCTCCGACGTCACGCACATCGCCGCCGACCGGCCTGTTCTGGTCGTGCAATTCGCGAACAGCGCTTCGTGGGACGACCCGCACAATGAATACGGTGACGGGTCGATGTGCGTGCTCACACCGACCGATCGGCACATGCGTTGCCATTATTTCCCGGCGGGCATGCTCGAGGCAGACGTGACGCTGGTTGCCAACCAGGCCGTCTCACTCGATCCGGGTGAATGGTTGCAGGTGCCCGACACCCCTGCGCTTGCCTCGCCGGTCTTCACCGCGGAGTGCTGGATCCGTGCCTGGGACTCGGGCACCCTTATTTCACGCAGCGGTGGCGGCGAGTACTGGCGGTTGGATTTCGATCGGAGCCGGCGACGGATTGGGCTGTTCACCGGTGACAGCGTGCATACCGATGGCGCGTTCACGCGCGACAACCAGGTGAGTCCTGGTGTGTGGGCACACATCGCCCTGACGGTGAACGCCGCCGTCGACACCGCACGTGTGTATATCGATGGCAGGCTCGAACTCGAGACAGCCATCGTACCGCGGGTGATCCCGGCTGGTGGAGGACTGGCGTTCGGGGGAATGTACGACAGCAGCGGCGCCGCGACGTTTGGCGGACTGCTCGAGGAATGCCGTTACTGGTCGGTCGCGCGCACGCCGTCGCAGATCCGCGCGTCGATGAGCGCGCGGCTCCCCGAGGAGGACCGGGGCCTGCTGGCGGGATATTGGAGTTTTTGCGAGGGCTACCGCGACGAGACGCGGTTCGGTCACCATCTGCTCCCGATGGGCGTCATCCGTCTGGTCGAGGTCTTCGATCTCCCCGCGGCGCTCAACTGCATCGCGCAGGAGGATTCGAACTTCGTCACCATCGTGGTCCCGGAAGGTGGTCAGGGACAGGTCTTGTTGAATTTCATGCCCGTCGACGCCACGGCGTTCGAAGCGGTCGGGGGCGCGACGTGGCATGTCGCGCGTGTCAAGGTCCCCACCGGAATGAACCGGCTCGAGACCAGTGATCCGCGTGGACTCGGCGCCGTGACCTACGGGTTCGCCTATCACGATGCGTATACGATGAACACCGGATTCCGTGTGCAGGACACCCCCGCGGCAATTTCATCGGTTCCAGCCGCGTCGGACATCGTGCTCGAGGCCCCCGCACCGAATCCGCTCCACCGTGCCGGGACGATTCTCTATACCTTGCCGCGTCCCGGCGACGTCCGACTGACGCTGGTGGATGCGTTGGGCCGCACATGTACCGTGCTGGCGGACGGGTCGCATCCCGCGGGCGAGCACCGCGTGGTGTTCGACGCCGCGATGCTCGCATCGGGCCGGTACCAGCTTGTGCTGACCGCGCTCGGACAGGTTCGGACGCAACCGGTTGTCATTGTGCGATAATCTGCGTATTCTCGCAATCATGAACACATTTCAGACTTCCGTGTTCGGTTTGCTGGTACTGCTCTTCGTCATGCCCTCCGTGACGGCGCAGTTTGCCGATGCCGGTGAAGGCCGAACGATGTTGCCCGCACGGGGCGGCACTCCCGTTTCCGCTGCCCCATATGAAAGCGATATCCTCTCCGCCCGGCCGATCCGTTATTGGCTCGGGTTGGGTCCCGGTGTCAATGCGTTCATCCATCAGGGCAGCTTTTCCCCCAACTGTGCCTGCGAATTCCGTGATCAGGACGGCACGCAGCCGACGTTCGCCGGCGAATTCAGGGTTGAATACCCGAAACTCGGTTTTGCTTGGAGCGTGCTCCTTGGCTATACCAAGGCCTCCGCGGAATTCGCCGTGGAGGAGAGCCGGACGAGTGTCGTGGTAGGCGACGAGCCGGATGTCACCGTCGCGTACCGCCGGACGTCCGATGTGCGGTTGCAGTGGCTCAGCGTGACACCCGGAGTGTTCTGGTACATCCCGCGTTCGATGCTGTGGGTCCGGGGGGGACTCGAGATCGGTATCCCGATCGAGTATCAATACGATCATCACGAATCGATTCGCACGCCGGGCGTGCAATACCATGACGGCACCGTCGAACGGACGTTGCTCGCGGCGCAGGACATTCCCGGCGGTGATCGTCTCCGATTCGCGTTCGCTGCCGGTGTCGGGTATGATATTTCCGTGTCACCATCGATCGCCATCACACCCCGGCTCGGCGCGTCCCTCCCATTGACGACGGTATCTTCCACCGACGACACCTGGACGGTGCTCACCGTGCACGGACTCGTCATGCTCAACATCCGGTTGTAAGGCGTATGCGTTTCCTCCCGATCCCCCTGCTGCTTCTTTCGCTGCTCACCGCCTGCACGAGTCTCTACGAAACCGGTGGTGACCAGCGCGCGGAATGGAGCGTCGTGCCCGTCTCCGCGGCCAACGGCGACGCCGACGACATCGCGCCGGTCGCCACGCACGCCGGCCTGTATTTCACGTCGAACCGGGAGCTGGCGGACGAGGAGCTCGACCGCATGTATCTCCTTCCCGCGGGAGCGGAGCACCGCGCCGATGTGCGTCATGTCCGCGCGAGCGGCACGGACATTCGGGCGGGTGCGCTCGCATTTCAGTTTGGGGATACGCCGCGTCTGCTCTGTGTCGAGTGTTACCGTGATGACGCGATCGGGGACTGTGATCTCGTCGAGGGACGGCTCTCCTCCGATGGTCTGACGATCGAAGAGATGCACCTGCTGGATACCGCCGTCAACTCCATCGAGTGGGATCATCATCCAACCCTGAGCGCCGACGGCGCGACATTGGTCTTCGCGTCGGAGCGATACGGCGGCCGCGGCGGCAGTGACTTGTGGATGAGCACGCGGCGCGACGGTCGTTGGAGTACCCCGGTCAATCTCGGCGCACGCATCAACACGACAGGGAACGAAATCACGCCCTGTCTCTCTCCCGACGGAGAAACCCTGTACTTCGCCAGCGATGCGCTGCCAGGCCGCGGGGGCTTCGACATCCACATGGCGAAGCGGCAGGGAGGAGGCTGGTCCGAACCACGTCCCCTCGGTCTGCCATTCAATTCAAACGATGATGATATCTTTTTCTCAGGAACGCTCGAACGCGATACGGTGTATCTCGCATCGAACCGTCCGGGGGGAAGCGGTGGCTTCGACATCCTGCGTGTGACGCGGAACGTCGCTCCGCCTCCGCCCCCACCCCCACCGAAGGAAAAGCCGCTGGTGTTGCGGGTTCGTGCGAGAAACTCCTATACACGCGCCGCCATTCCGGCCCATGTGAGCATCAGTGCCGCCGACGACCGCGTGCTCGCCGAAGGCACGGAAACGGTGGAGTCGCGCCTGGATCCCTCGCAATCGTACACCGTGACCGGCGAGCTTTCCGGCTTCATGACCGGCGTGGAAACCATCCGTTTCGACGACACGGCGGAGATGACACGACTCTCGCGCGACGAAGGGACACGCATGGTGGTCGATCACGATCTCCTGCTCCTCCCGGTCGTCGAGGAAGAGCGAAAAATCTACGCATTCACCGTTGAATTCGATTTCAATCTCTTCAATATCCGTCCCGAGGAAGAGCGCAAGCTCGACAGCGTCGTCATCCTGCTGGCGCGGTACCCACAGTCCACCGTGGTGTTCTCCGGTCACACCGACTCGGTCGGCACCGCCAATTACAACATCAAGCTGGGGTACAATCGTGCACGGGAAGTCTCGCGATACGTGCTCGATTGGTTGAGGGAAAAAGGTGCGGTACTCCGGAATACCGCGGAGATCCGCACATTCGGCGAGACCGAGCCCGTTGCCCCGAACAGCACCGAAGAGGGTCGTCAGCGCAATCGCCGGGTCGAGATCGCCATCGTGCGGAATCGGTAAGAGTGGGAGCGGATCCGTCCATGCCCGTGGAGATCACACATAGCGCCGATACCATTCGCTCGCTCATCCCGATGTCCGATGACCAGCACCAGGCGCTCGCGCACTTCGTGACGCTGCTGCGCGAATGGAACACACGCGTCAATCTCATCTCGCGCAAGGATGAGGAGCAGATCTGGCGCAACCATATCCTGCATTGTCTCGCGTTGCTCGCGGTCGTGGAACTGCCCGATCGCGGCGCCATGCTGGATCTCGGCACCGGGGGCGGGATGCCGGGCATTCCGCTGGCCATCATGCGGCCGGACGTGCGCCTGACGTTGGTGGATGCGACGGCGAAGAAAATCCGTGCCGTCGAGGACATGGTCGCACGACTTGGCCTTGCGAATGTCGCCGTGCATTGGGGACGCGTCGAAGACGACACGCTGCTCGAGCAGTGCGGACGAAAGATGGATGTCGTGCTCGCACGTGCCGTCACGCGGCTGTCCGCGCTGGTCCGATGGAGCGTGCCGTTGTTGCGTCCAGCTGGTCCGCGCAGGTTGTATGTCTGGAAGGGGGGGGATGTGACCGAGGAAATCGCCGAGGCGCGTCGCCATGGCGCGGTCCACTCGATGCGCGTCATCCCGATCGCCCTGACGGGGGAGGAATATTTTCTTCGAGAAGAAAAAAAAATCATCGAGGTCCGATTTTCATGAAGACCCTTCTCGTCTGCATGCTTCCCGCGCTTCTCGTGCTGCAGGGATGCGGTATCGTTCGCTCGATCGCGGGCGCGAACGTGGATCATGCGCGGTATGCCCGGGCACGTGAAGCCGCGTCGCTCGAGATGCGGCATCGCGGCGCACTGCTCCTTGCCGATCGACTTGCACGCGGAACGGACCCCACCGACGCCGACATCGTGCTGACTCTTCAGGAAGATTTTCTCGTCCGCACCCTGCAGCAACTGCGTGGCCGGCAGGGATGGCTCGACGAGGAAACCAGCTACCGCATCGACTCCGTCGCCGCGGACATGCATCCCGGGTCCGCCATCGTCACCCTCGATATTCTTGCGCATAACGCCGGCTATGGGGTGGATGTCCGGTTGTTGATGGACTGCTCGTTGGCGCTCATTCCCGACGGGGACGCGATCGTGCTCGAGATCGAGCCGTACAATGTGACACCGGCGGCCACGGCGGGTGGACTGCTTTCCGCGGGGATGGAACTGCTCGAGGATGTCATCCGCGTGAAGCTCGGGATGATGAAGGAACAATTTCCGCCGATGCGTCTGCCCTTGGGATTCGAGGATCAGATTGCCATCGATGGGACGTCCTCGAGAATCACGGGCTCACCCAACCTCGTGATCACCGCCCCGCGACGTCTGATCGACTATACGCTGGGGATCACCGATGTCCTGCTCTTCGACCACGTCGCGCTCGTGGGCATCAACCTTGAACGTATCGCGGTGAGGTGAGCGATGAAGCCAGTGTTCATGCGACGTGGGGTGCGGGACGGAAACCAATCTGCCCGTCGATGCGGGATGCTACTCTCCGTTCTTCTTGTGTTGTCCGCATGTTCCTCGATCGATCTTCCGACGGTGGAGGAATCAGACGCGCGCATCGCGCGGCTGCGGTCGGATCTTGCGCGGGCGGAAGCACCCCTCCGCTCCTACGCGCAGCGTCTGACACCGCGGAAGGACATGAAAACCGCGATCGATCCCGAGGTCCTCAACCGCGTTCTCAAGGCCGTGGCCACGCACCGCAGCGATGACATGCGCATCGTTTTCCCGGCGACCCGGCCACTGCTCGAGGAGCGCAAGCAAATCCTCGGCTTCCATTACACCAACCGTCTCGACATCGACAGTGGCGCGGTCACGCTGAATCTCCGGCGCGCGGAGCTTCGGGGCGTACGCGGCGGTGTGGTGCGGGCACTTCTCGAACTCGAGGGAACAGGCCGCATCGCCGTGTCCGGGAAGTATGGCGGAGTACCCGCCAGTGCTTCACCGCGCATCGAACTGTCGCTGAAGGACTCGATCACTTTTCGTGTGAAAACCAACGAGAAGGGGGCGATCAGCCTGATTCCCGCCCGGCAGACGGTGCTCCTGTCGACGACCTTCCATGTCAGCCTGCTGGGTTGGGAAATCCCGTGGAACGAGAAGACGCCGTTGCAACTCGACGAACTTTTGCAGCCGATCACCATGCCGGGAATCCTTGCCGGAGAGATTACACTCCCCGCGCCGGCGAGAGAATACAGCAGCGGGAGATACGAATTCGTGTCCGTCCCGGTCGTCATCCGGCGGACGGAAGCCGGGACGGCGAACGGCAGGATCGAGATCCAGGCGGACGTCGAGTATCGCTGACCCGCGCGATCTCGATTTATTTCACCAACGTCATCCGAATCATCCGCGTCTGGCCACCATGCGCGAGCACCGCGAGATAGGTGCCATTGGCCAGGCCCGTCGCGTCAAACCGCGTCCGGTGCACTCCCTCGCTGAGTGTTCCGCCGATGGGTGTCGCCACGATCCGTCCGAGTTGGTCGAAAATCACGAGCGTCGTGTACCCGGTATCGGGAATCCGGAATTCAATATCCGTAGTCGGATTGAATGGGTTCGGGATGTTCTGTCCGAGCGCGAGTCCTTCCGGCAGCGCCACCAGCCGTTTCCCGCCCTCCTCGCAGATGCCACGCACGAGAAGGCTGCCGTCGGTCGTCGCGGTGGCGGCGGTGCCATGCGTCCATGCCAGGTTCTCGAGCCGTAATGGGGTCGTGTCGCTGTTGCCCAGCATGACCAGGCAGGTGATTTCCGCCTGGGCACCGGTCGCGGGCGAGGCCGGCTGATCGATGGTCAGACGCGTCCGGAGGTCTCCACCCTCGGGAATGGTGGTCATCGTGACAGTCCCGGTTGACGACACCGCTGATTCCGGCCAGAGAATGGAGCGGTTGAACACGATGTCCGCCGTGAGTCCGCGCGTGCCGGTGATGTCCAGGTTGTTCGCGGCCGTGAGCGTGAGGGGGATGGTGACGCGGCTGCCGATTTCCGCCTCGAGATCGGGGAGCGCGAACGCGGACATCGCGGATTGAATGCTCCCGCGCAGGGGAATCCGCAGGGAGTCGTCGCAGACCTGCGTGGTGAAAATCGCAAGTTGGTCGGTGATGTCGCCGGAACTCATCGCATCGAAACGCAAGGTGATCGGAAGCGTCTCGCCCGGTTGCAGCACCGTGTCGCGCGTTGCCGGTGTCGTGATGGCGATTTCAGGACCGGACGGTCCGGAAATGCGGACGCGCATGGGTGTGCCCTGTGGATTCGTCACGGTGACACCTCCCGTCGCGGACGCGCCGTACCCGAGTGTGCCGAAATCAATGAAGGGCGGCGCGATGTCCGCGCTGTGCGGCGCGAAACGGTATGCGAGCGGGACGAGCATGTCGGTCCCGCACAGCGGTGCGGTGGCGTGGATCTGCGCGAGGAAATTTCCGTATGCGCCCGCGGGGGGATCGAGTTCAACCTGCAAGTCGAAGTCCGCTCCCGCGGCGATCCGCACCGGCCAGCTGCGCGGGGCGATGCGGAATCCCGTTCCGTTGACCGTGCCGGTGTCGACCGTGAGGTCCATCGCCACCGTCCCGTGGTTCGTGTACGTGAATGCGACCGTGCGCGGGAATTCGCAGATGTAGCGTTCTCCGAGATCAATCGCCGTGGGTTGGACCGTCATGAAGACCGAATCCTTCCGTGCGTTGTACGCGAGTTGCACAAGCGGTTCGTTTTCCGCGTCACTGAGAATGTCCAAAATGAAGCCGCGCACGGCCCCTTTCACCTGGGGACGGAATTCCAGCGTGACATCCTCGCTCCCCCCGGGAGGGATAATCAAGGGAGTAGCGGGTCCGATAATCTCGAAGTCAGCCGGATTCGTCCCGGCCTTGCGGAGTTCGTGCACGGTGAGCGGGAGTCCACCCGTGTTGCGAAGGGTCGCGGTGGCGGTGGAGGTTTGTTCGTCGGGACAGAGGAGATTCGCGAATGTCGTCTGTGTGTATGCAATCGCCGGTTTGCGCGAGGAGGACGCCTGGAGCAGGACCCACAGCGAGTCGGGGCAGGGCGCGTTGGTGTGGAAGAATACCGCACCGGCCGCGCTTCCTTCGTCCTGCGGGAAATACGAGAAGTTCAGCACGAGGCTGTCGCCTGGCTGCAGGGTGTCCGGCAGCAGGATACCGCCGGCCAGCACCAGCAGGGTATCATAGGCGCCGACCGAGTCGCGGAGGACGATGCTGTCGCGCAATGCGAAGGGGGGATTGATGAACGCCAGCGCCGTGCTGTCGAGCACCATTGCCGCGAGGGTTGGATTCCGCAGGACCAGGGACGCGTGCGTGGTGTCGCCCACCGCGGCGAAATTGAAGACCACCGGATTGGGTTCGGCCACCAGGGCGGTGGGGACAAGATTCCCGCGCACAACAAGATCCTCGGTGAAGTTGCACGGCGTTGTTTCGAAGGTCACGCGTCCTTCGAAATGCCCGTTCACGGATGGATGCACCAGCACGGTCACCGTATCGACCTGGCCAGGCAGGAGGGTGCGGGAAAATTGTCCGGGAAAGCTCACGACGCCGGGCAGTTCGCTTGCGATCGAATCGATGACCGCGTTCACCGTGCCTTCGTTCTTCACGAGGAACGTGAATTCCACCGGTACCGTGCAGGAATAGAGTTCGCCCGCGTCGATCGTGTCGGGCTCGATTACCGTGCGGACGGTATCCTTGCGTCCGGTGAGCGGCATGCTGATGATCGGACTTCCCGGGACGTTTGTCTCGAGTTCGAGTATCGCGCTGAAGTCGCCCGTGCCGGCCGGGAAGAAGCGCAGTGGAACCTGCAATGTGTCCTCGGGTTGCATGATCACCTGCGGGGGAATGGCGAACCCGTCACGGAAGGTAAACAGCGCGCTGTCCGCACCCGTGATGCGCGCGGACAGCATGGTAATGACCTGATTGCCGGTGTTGGAGAAGAGGGCCGCGTCATCGCTCCAGGTATCGGGACAGCGCAGCGCCGCGAATGCGGGTGGAGTGCCCTGCAGGTCGGTCACGGTCTTGATGATTTCCCAGAGATCGTCGCTCTTGTCGGCGAGCGGCGGGACATATCCCCACACACGGATACGCTCGTCGTTGGCACCGGAGACGATCAGACGCGTGCGGCGATCGAACACGGCGGCATTGACCGTGCCTGTGTGTCCGCTCAGCGTGTGCAGGGCCGTCCCGCCGCGACCATCCCAGATTCGCAGGGTGTTGTCGGCGGAAGCGGAGAGCACACGCGTCGCGGCATTGGCGAGTCGCACCGAGCGCACCGGGGCATTGTGGCCGTTGAGCGTGCGGATGACCTGCCATGTGCGTGTGTTCCAGAGACGGACCGAGCGGTCGTCGGATCCTGACCCGATGACAAATCCGTCGTTGGAAATATCGATCGCGCGGACCGGATTGTTATGGCCGGTGAGCTGTCGGATGCGTGTGCCGTTGGAGAAATCGAGGATGGCGATGGCATTGCCGCTCGCGGATGCGACGAAGGTATTGCGCGGATCGATTCCCGCGGCACCGTCGGCATGTGTGTCACCATTGTGTGTCCATGCCCGGGACCAGTCCGCGGTGCGCCAGAGAATGACATTCCCCGTGCTGCCACCGACCAGTGTCGCGCCGTCGGCGGAGAATGCAACACTGTGCACCGTGCCGCTCGGACCGGTGAGTTCCTGCACCATCGCACCACTGCGCGTATCCCAGATGCGTACGCGCGCATCGGCACCGCCCGTTGCGAGGAATCGCATGTTCGGCGAAAAGGCGACGGCATTCGCGCTCCCTGTATGGGCGTTGAGCAGCGTCACGAACGCCGCATCCTTGGGATAAAAGATTTTCACCTGTCCATTCGCCAACGCGGCGGCGGTGAGCGTTCCGCTCTCCGCCACGGCCACATCGGTGACCGCGGCCGGCTGCTCGCCGGTCCAGACACCATCGAGCGAGGTGATCCGCTCTTCCTTCGTGAGCACCAGTCCAAGACATTCATCACTCGGCGTGTCGGGCACGCGCCAGTTATAGAAGAAATTGTAGGCGTTGTTTGTCATCGAGGACCAATTCGATCCGGCATCCGTGCTGTACTCGAGTTCCGCCGCTTGCGTGCCGCTGATGCCGATCCACGACCAGCGGAAGGTGGTGCCGCTGAACATTTTCTCTCCGCCATTCGGTGCGATGAGTTTCATCGGCGCCGGGTCGAACACCCCGCCGGAAAGCACGATGCCATCCTGGCAGGGAGCGTCGCTGGTGATGCGGAGCGGGGACACGACGCGGTCGGTGTTCACCGGCCGGTATTGGATCGTCAGCGTTCGTGACTGTCCGGGACCGAGCGTGAACGGTGGCGCACTGCCGCCATAGTTGGTGATGCGAAACGCGCTTTCGGTGGTGGAGATGGCGCTGACGTTGATCGTGATGCCGCGAGACGTGATGACCACGTTCTCGTTGCGGGTCTGACCGCCCGCCACCGTGCCGAAATCCACCAGTGATGTGCTGGCGTCCAGCCAGGCCATGTCCGCCTGCGGCACCGTGACGCTGGTTGACTGCGTGACCGTCCGGCCATTTTTCCGCAGCGTGACGGAGATTTGCCGCTCGGTGTCGCAGCCATCGGTCCGATAGATTAATGTGCAGGGTTGGTAGATGAAAATCTGATCACCGATCTCCTTGAAAATCGCCTGCGCGCTTTGGATGGTCGTCACATTCTCGAACCACTTTCCTCCGGTCTGTTGCGCGATACGGCGCAGATTGTAATTGATGGTGTTGGGGGAAATGGACACCGTGAAGACCTTGATGTTCGCCGCGCGTGCCGCGGTGATGATCGAATTCTCTTCCGCGGCGGTGAGATTTTCGAAGGCATCGGTCATGAACACGACATACCGCTCGCCCGGGAGATTCTTCGTGACATCCACCGCGCCGCTCCCCGCATTGAGAAACGCACCGATGAAGTCCGTTCCACCGCCCGACGCGGTCAGTCCACTGATCGTGTTCAGAATGGGGGTTTTGTTGGTGGTGTAGGGAAGCACGATCGTGGTGTTGTCCCCGAAGGTGGTGATCACACTGCCCGCCGGGGGGTAGGAGAGATCGTTGACCAACTGGGATGACGCGTCCTTCATGTTCTGCAGACGCGCATCGATGGTCATGCTGAAGCTGATGTCGAACGTGAAGGTGATCGAGATCGGCGGGGTGACGGGTGGGGGACAGGAGACGGAGAGTACCGGACGCGGAATTCCGTTTTCCACCACCGTGAAATCCGACGGACTGAAGGTCTGGATTGCCTTGTTCGCCGCGTCGAGCGCCTCGAAGCTGATGGCAATCTCGGGAAAGCCGCGGCCGTCGGCGCCGAACACATTGAACGTGAGCTGCGCGCGCGCGGGCAGCACGAGCGTGACAAGGCAAAGCAGCAGGGCGATCGGTAACGAGCGTGTCATGTGTGTCTTCCTTTCCTGATCCATCAATCCAATCCCGTTTCCACGACGATCTGGACGGTCCGGCAGTAGTTGCGTCCTTCCGGCAGTTCGTTGTCGAACAGCAGTCGGTCGCTTCCCACGGCCTCGAGTTGCACATCCACGCCGCGCAACCCGGCGCCGAGAGCGGTGCGCACGGATTCGCAGCGCTCAAGCGCGAGTTTGCGGTTGATTTCCTGCGACCCGGTGCGATCGGCGAATCCGTAAATCGTCACACGCGACGATGGCGTGATGGCTTCGCGCACGATATCGAGAATGCGCTGGTTCTCACCGCCGATCGCGCTGCTCTTGAAGTCGAAGAGAATGAGGCTGAAACGGTCGATGCGGCGGTTGCCGCGCTGCTCGATCACTTCCGTGGTTCGTGTCTCGGTCTCGAACGGCAGGGCCACGCGCGCGGTGCGCATCTGTCCCGCGCGGTCGGTCACCTCGAACACCACGTCGACCGAACGTCCCGCTTCCGGCAGGCGCGTCGTATCAAGCTGCCATTCGAGCTGCGTCGGTTCACCCTCACCGCGGAAGTCCGCATATGTTGTCTCGCCCTGGGTCACATCCACCGACCATCGTCGGACGCCAGCCTCGGCGGTGACTTCCGGTCGCAGCACGATGGTCGGCGTCGAGACACTTTGTTCGACGGACTGCCAGCGGACCGGTGCGGTCACGGCCCAGATGTCCGAACTGATTTCCACGCGGCGGGCCTCCTGCTGTCCCTCCAGCGTCTCGATCGTGGGCGCTTCCCGCGGGAGGTTTCTCGCGGTGACACGGATGCGTTGCGGATCGAGCTTCCAGACGGAGACAAGATAGTCGCGGACCGCTTCGGCGCGGCGTTGGGAGAGCGCGCGGTTGTTCTTTTCCGCTCCTGTCGCGTTGTTGCAGCCGGTCAGCGTCAACCGCGCCCGCGGATGCGCACGCATGCGCGAACCGATGATATTCAGCATTTCCGCATAGATGCCCAGCGTGTTGTTGGGAAGCGCGGTTTCGTCGAAGGTTCCGGTCTCATTCTCCTGGATTACATGCAGACTCGTCGCCGCGAGCGCGTCGCCTTCCTGCGGGAAGAAAACATACGGCAACAGCGGAAAAAGCTCGGAGCGTGTCAAGCGCTCGACGATCACCCGGGCGTCCTCGCGCAGCGTACCGTCCGACGCCTTCGCGAATACGCGGATGCCGCTTTCGAGCACGGGCGGTGGAGGCGGAGGAGGTGGTGGCGGGGGCGGAGGCGCTTTCGGGATGTGGTAGAGCAGGGCCAGCGAACCTTCCACGCCATGCGCGGCCCAGTCCACGCCTCCCGAGAGGGAGGACGCGGCCAGGCGAACGCTCGCTTCCGGCCACAGTGACCAGCGTTCTCCAAGCATGAACCCATATCGGAGTCCCGCGGAGAAGCCGATCGACAGCGATGCCGCTTCCGGCATCGCGCCGTTGAAATGATTGCGCGATCGTTCGAGATCGTCGTACGTGAGATCCGTCGGACGCACGATCTCCTCGGTCTGTTCGACATCATTGCCGAGCAGGTACGCGAGATGTGGACCGGTGAAAAGGGTTAGTGCGGATCCCGCGAGGGGACGAAAGCCAATGGTCGGACGAAAATCCAGCGCCGTCGTCGCCGACGTCAGCCGGTGTTCCACCGCGGCGGGTTCCGGACCGCGCGGGGTGAGGACCGGGCCGATCTCCTCTTCCGATGTCAGCGTGGCGGAGTAGTCCGCGGAACGGAGCAGCAGATGCAGCGACCACGCATCATCGATCACCAGACGTGCGACCGCGCCGAAACCCAGTCCCGTGCCGTCACCGCCATCATACCCCGCACAGCAGCTGGGGATGCCTGGCAGTTTCGAAAATGTGGCGGCGTGCATGTTGCCGAGAATACCGGCGGAGATGCCGATGGCCGGACGATCCATGGGCAGACCGTCGTCGGGCGTCGCCCCGCCCGACTGCGCCGCGACGGGCGGACACAGCAGTACGACGGCGAATAACGGGAGGAGTCCCACAAGGGAAGTTCGCACGGGATACCTGTGGTGGATGAGCAATCAGACGGCGCAATAGACGCGTGAAGGAAATTACGTGACCCGCGGGTGAAATGAAAACGCGGCGCATGGATTTTGGGATGATGTGTTTCGGAAGAGGTTTTGTAAGTTATCCGCATCTGTTATTCCGGAAAAAGGATACCTCCATGAAACTTCCCTCCATCCAGGAGATCATCCACGGTGCGGTGTGGACACTGCGACGGTTTCCGCTCGTGCTTGTCGTGGCCACGGCCGGGACGTTCGCCGCGCTGGTGCTCATCGAGAATGAAGCGACGGGCGGTGCGGATTGGGCGTTCCGCGTACTGTTCGCGGCGTTGCTGGGTGTGCCCATGGTGATCGGCGTCATCTTGATGGGGGAGAAACGGCGTTGGCCACCAGGGCGGACATTGGGATTGCAGCTGGCGGGACTCGCGCTGCTCGTGGTGTATGCCTTGACACTTCCCGCGAATCTGGCGAATGCGCCGAATGTGCATGTCATCCGGCAGTTCATGCTCGTGGTGGGCATGCATCTGTTCGTGGCCGTGGCCCCGTGGCTGGGACGTGGTGAGATGAATGGCTTCTGGCAATTCAACAAGACGTTGTTTC
>JAVFAS010000059.1:0-13087 GCA_034002405.1 Bacteroidota bacterium
TATTGTTCACACTTGGAGGAAATGATGGCAGAAAAACCGGGGATGGTGGGGAATTGCCGCATCACAAGGAAGATACGGACCCGAAACTCTGAATGATGCGGTCGAGCGATGGTCTCACTGAGGTATCCACCGCGTCGCGCCACGCGGTCAGGATCACGGATGCCGCCTGACGCGCCTCGGCGTCCCAGCGCAAACGGGGATTGCGCAGCGTTTCACAGACGAGGGGAAGAAACGCCGTCGCCGCATGCCGGCGCATGCGGTCAATGAAGCGCAGCAGGTCGGGGACATCGCCGTACATGCCCGCGATGCGGAGAACATAGCGCAACGCTTGGTGTACATGCGGATCGTCGTCGTGCGCGACGCTGCGCTCGAGCAACTGGTACATCACGGGAGCCTCAGGGGAACGCGTCCCGAGCAGACGCGCGGCAACCCCGAGCGGGACGAGCCGCCGCCAGCGTCTCTCCTCGTCGGCGAGCTGTTCGAGCGTGGGGAGTTCATCGGTGACATGCTGTTCGAGATAATCGACCAGCCCGTAGGTGATCAGGTTTCGCGCGTCGATCCAATCCAGACTCATGTCGATCAGTTCGACCACGAGCGGCATTTTCTGCGGCTGCTGCATGACATACCAGCCGGCGAGCATTGCCGCGATCTTCCGGAGATGGACCACGCCATAGCGATAGCCGTGCATTGTCCCGATGCTGTTCGCCTGTGGAATGCCCACGACATGCAGCGGCGCGGTCTCCCAGAGCCAGCAAGCGAAATCGAAACCGTTGGGATGCAGCCCCGCGAAACCCTCGCGCATGGATTCGGCGATGCGCCGCGTCATTTCCCACGCGGTGTGCACGCGGCCGTCGTCGGACGGTGGCGACTCGAGCTGCTGGATGATATCCGCGAGCACGCGCTCGAATTCGCCGCCGTTCACCAACAAGCTGTTACGGATATTTCTGTCGAATATATCGTCCTTCATGCGTCGTTACTCATCGAAAGGGAGAAGTGCGTCCGGCCGCCAGAGATAGAGGAATCGATACACCTGCTCCGGGTCATGCGCCCCGTCCTTCTCGAGCAATCCGCTATCCTGCGTGTGCAACAGCCGTCCGCTGCTGTCGAGCACCAGCAGCACGGGAAAACCGAAACGGTCGGGCCGTTCGAGCCGCCGCAGGATGTCTTCATTGGGGTTTTCCTTGCTGTGATTGATGCGCAGGGGGACGTAATCGGCCCGCAGCAGCGAATCTATGCGGGGATCGCCGTGCAGGAGGCGGTCGAGTTTGTGGCACCATGCACACCAGTTGCCGCCGATCTGCAGCAGGATGTGCTTGCCCGTGGCGGCTGCCTGCGCCATCGCCGCGCGCAGATCGAGCGCGGCGTCGGCCGCAGGGTCGTAGAGACGCGCGGCTTCTTCCTGTGCGCATAACGGTGGACCGGATAACAGCAGCGTTACCAGTATGATATAATGTCGTTTCATCCCGAAAATCCGTGGTGACGCGATGTCGCGCGCATTCTCTCTCGACGATGGCTCCGAAGGTGCATGTGCTGCCGGTAAGATATCCTTTCACGAACTCCGAACAAACAGTATCGCGCGTCCGGTACACGACCCGTGCCAAGCGCAGACCGCCTCCGGGGGTCCCGGAGGCGGTCGTGTATCGAAATATCCGTATGCGATGTCCGTTCGCGGACGACGGGTGCCGTGTTCAGGCGTGGATGCGCGAGAGACGCTCGTTCATCCGGGCATCGGATTCCAGCACGGAAGGCACGCGTGCCCCCGTTGGCAGCACCTGCGCTGCATAGGATACGAAATGCGCCTTGCCGTCGGCGGTCGGGAACGCGAGATCGATCCGCCCCTCGCTGCCCTGCTGGCGGATGAACGCAAGCAGTTCGTCGGAAACCTCCGCGGCCGCATCGAAGGACGGAATACACCCTTCCATCTCGAGCAACCGCCTGAATATCTCGACCGTCGCCATTCCACCGAGCGGTTCACCGATGGCATGGGTTTTCTGACGTGCACCGGCCCAATTGGTGAAATGCCCCTCCCCTTCCCAATAGGCGGAGAGCGGCAGCACCACGTCGGCGGCCTGGGCGGTTTCGGTCAGGAACATATCCGCGACGACGAGAAACTCGAGGTTGTTGACGAAGCCGTGGTATTCTTCCGCCACCGCGGGATTCTCTCCGAACATGAAGGCACCGCGGATTCTGTCCTCGCGGAGCGCACGGGAAAGATTCGTTCCACCCGCGACCACCGGAGCGATGTCGTGCTTCCAGTGCCGGCTGACGGCATCGAGGATGCGTGCGTTGCGGATGTTCGCGCCGCCCGGCAGCAGCTGCCGGTCAAAGCCCGCGATCTGCATGCCGGTATGATTGCATTCCCCGCTGAAGAGTGCGATGCCCGAGCCCCGCACCCCGACCTTACCCAGCATGAGCATGAGGGTGGCAAGGGCCTTGAGATCCTCGCTCGCGCGGTCGAGGCGACTGTCGAAATTGTACCACGCCACGATCTTTTTCTCCGGATCGGCGAGCAGGTCGGCAATGGCATGGATTTTCGCCTCCGAAACTCCGGTGATATGCGCCACTTCGTGAAGGTCCTCGGACGCGAACTGCGTCGCGACCTGATCGAAATTCACCGTGCGCCGCGCGATGAAGTCGGTGTTGATCGCACCCCGGCGCACGAGCTCCGCGATCACCCCGTTGAGCAGCCGTGTGGCCGTGCCGCGGCGTGGATCGGCCCAGAGGGTGGCATGCGGGACCAGATCGATTTCAGCCGAGTTGATGACGATCGCCTGCGTGCCATGGCGCATGCGCCGTTTCATGCGCCACCCCATGACCGGATTGTCGATGGTCGGATTCCCCCCGAGCACGAGATACAGATCCGCATGTTCGAGATCATCGAGGTCGGCACTCGCGAGCGTCGCCCCGAGCATGTCGTCGAGCGCATGATACTCGGCCCCGCTCACGAGCTGGTGGAAGGACGCAAGGTTGTTCGTGCCCAGCGCCGTGCGGGCATAGCGTCCGGCGAGATACAGCTCCTCGTCGGTCAGTTTCGGCGATGCCGAGACCAGCATCGCATCCGCGCCATAGTCCTCGAGAATCCGGCCGCGACCCTTGTGGATGGCCTCGAACGCCTCGTCCCAGGTGGCGGTGACCAGTTCACCGTTCCGACGCACCATCGGACGCTTGATCCGGCTGCCATCGAGATACTGCTGATACCCGAAGCGTCCTCGCACACAAAGCTCGCCGTAATTTGGTCCCATATCCGGCGCCGCACCGGTGACATAGAACAAATCAGGCGCCTTGACTTTCATCGTGATGTTGCAGCCCACCGAACAGTAATTGCAGATGTTGAAGACGGCATCCATCTGCCAGGGACCCGAACGGCGGAACGGCATTTTCTCGACGAGCGTGCCGGTGGGACAGACATCAATGCAATTGCCGCAGGACACGCAGTTGGTCTCGTGCAGCGCTTTTTCCATCGCGGGCTTGACAATGGTGCGAAAGCCACGGTTGACGAAGCCGAGCGCGGAGACGTTGAGAATCTCGGCGCAGGTGTTGACACAGCGGCCGCAGTTGATGCATTTATTGGAATCGATCTTGATGAAGGGATGCCGCGTGTCAACCTGGTAGCGGTTGAATTCCCCGACAAACCGCGTCTGGTCGACACCGTATTCGGTACAGTAATCCTGCAACCGGCACGAGAGTCCCGCGTCACAGCCGCATTCGGCGCAACGCAACGCTTCCTCGAACGCGGTCTTGTCGTCGTAGGCATGCTCGACTTCCATGAATCCCTTGATCCGCTCGGCGGCGGGAACTTCGGGGGCATGATGCCGATGGCTTTCCTTGACGAGGGGGATATCCTCGCGTGTCAATTTGTGGAAATTATCGCGCTTGCTTTCGAAACGGTCGGTCAAGGGCTCGACGATTCCCGTCTGCAGATACTTGTCAATCGCGCGGGCGGCCATGCGTCCCGCCGCGATGGCATCGATCGCGTCGGCCGGACCGGTGACGACATCGCCGCCCGAGAACACGCCCGGACGGTCGGTGTCGAAGGTTCCCGCCTTCGCTTCGATCGTTTTCCACCTGGTGACCGCGATCTTTTCATCCCCGGTCACACCGTCAAGATCGGGCTCCTGTCCGATGGCGGAAATCACCCAATCGCAGGCGAGATCGAAATCCGATCCCTCGATCACCACCGGACGCCGACGCCCGGAGGCATCCGGTTCGCCGAGTTCCATGCGGATACAGCGAATCGATTTCATCCGGTTTTCCTCGACATTCACGCGCACCGGCGCGGCGAGGAATTCCATCGTGACGCCCTCTTCTTCCGCGGCGACGATTTCCATCTCATTGGCCGGCATTTCCTTGCGCGTGCGACGGTAGAGCAGGACCACCTCTTCGGCCCCGAGGCGCAACGAGGTGCGTGCGGCATCGATCGCGGTATTGCCGCCGCCGACCACGACCACGCGGCCCTTGATATCGGGCTGCGTTTTCATTTCGACCTGGCGAAGGAAATCCACCCCGCTGAGCACGCCCTCGGCCTCCTCGTTTTCCACGGCCATGGGTTTGCCCACCTGCGCGCCGAGACCGACGAACACCGAGCGGAATCCCTGGTCGAACAAGTCGTCCATGGTGAAATCCCGACCCAGCTTGCGTTCGGTATGCACTTCCACGCCAAGATCGGTGATCCAATTGATTTCCTTGTCGAGCACGTCCTTGGGCAAGCGGTACTCGGGAATGCCATAACGCAGCATGCCGCCGAGATGCGGCAGGGCCTCGAAGATCACGGGACGATAGCCCTCGATGGCCAGATAGTATGCCGCGGTGAGTCCGGCCGGTCCGCCGCCAATGATGGCGACGCGCACGCCGTTGTCTTCCTTCACGTCGGGCTTCCACATGTCGCCGATCATGTCCTGATCCGCCACGTAGCGTTTGAGGAAATCAATGCCCACCGGAGAATCGACCAGCGTCCGCCGACAGTTGACCTCGCATTTGCGTGTGCACACGCGGCCGCAGACCGAGGGGAGCGGATTCTTTTCCTTGATCAGCGCGACGGCTTCCTTGAACTTGCCCATGCTGATCAGGGACATGTAGCCCTGAATATCGACATCGGCGGGACAATTCAGACGGCAGGGTCCGAAACAGTCGGCGTAGTGATTCGACACGATGAGTTCGAGGCAGGTCTTGCGCGCCCGGCGTACTTTCTGCGAGGCGGTGTTGATGACCATGCCATTCTGCACCTTCGTCGAGCACGCCGGGAAGAGGCGGCTCTGGCCCTCGACTTCCACGACGCAAAGAAAACAGGCGCCGAACGGCGGCAGTTTCTCGTCGTAGCAGAGCGTGGGAATATGATCGATGTCCTGGTCATGGCAGACCTGGAGAATGGTCCGGTCCGGGGACGCGGTGACCTGTTTGCCGTTTATCGTCAGTGTTACCATGGGTTCCTCAATCCTTCACTACCGCGTCGAAGCGACAGACGGTGAAACATTTGCCGCACTTGATGCACAGGTCCTGGTCGATGACATGCATGCCCTTGCGTTCACCGGTAATGGCGGCGGTGGGGCAGGCACGCGCGCAGGCGGTGCAGCCGTTGCAGAGGTCGTTGATCGTGTAGGTGAGCAGCGGCGTGCAGACATGCGCCGGACATTTCTTGTCGACGATATGCGCCACGTACTCGTCGCGGAAGTACTTGAGCGTCGTGATCACGGGATTCGGCGCCGTCTGGCCGAGCCCGCACAGCGACGCGGCACGGATCTGCTCGCTGAGTTCCTCGAGATTGTCGAGGTCGTCCATCGTGCCCTGCCCCTCGGTAATCCGTTCGAGGATTTCCAGCATGCGCTTGGTACCGATGCGGCAGAAGGTACACTTGCCACAGGATTCGGACTGGGTGAACGTGAGAAAGAACTTCGCCACGTCGACCATGCAGGTCGTTTCGTCCATGACGATCAGACCGCCCGAGCCCATGATGGCGCCGGTCTTGTTTACTTCCTGATAGTCGACGGGGATATCGCAGAGTTCGGCGGGAATGCAGCCGCCCGACGGACCGCCCATCTGCACGGCCTTGAAACGCTTGTCGTCGATGATACCGCCGCACACATCGAAAATGATCGAGCGGATGGTCAGTCCCATCGGCACCTCGATCAGTCCGGTGCGCCGCACCTTTCCCGCCATCGCGAAGACCTTCGTGCCCTTGCTGTTCTCCGTGCCATAGGCCGCGTACGCGGCACCGCCGTGAAGGATGATCCAGGGAACGTTGGCGAAGGTCTCGACATTGTTGATGTTCGTCGGCTTGCCCCAGAGTCCCGACACCGCGGGGAACGGGGGGCGGAAGCGCGGCATGCCGCGGCGTCCCTCGATCGAGGCGATCAGGGCCGTTTCCTCGCCGCAGACGAAGGCGCCCGCGCCTTCCTTGATCTTGATGTGGAAACGGAATCCCGTATCAAGGATATTTTCACCCAGTAATCCTTTTCTCTGCGCCTGCGAAATCGCCTGGCGGAGGCGGGCGATGGCCTTCGGATATTCGGCACGGCAATAGATATACGCCTCGTCGGCGCCGATGGCGTAGCCCGCGATCATCATGCCCTCGAGCACCGAATGCGGGTCGCTTTCGAGCACGGAGCGGTCCATGAACGCGCCGGGATCGCCCTCGTCGGCATTGCAGATGATGTATTTCTTGTCGCCGGCCGACGCGCGGGTAAATTCCCATTTCTTCCCGGTCGGGAAGCCCCCGCCACCGCGGCCACGGAGTCCGGAGGCCAACACGTCGCCGATCACCTGCTCCGGCGTCATTTCCTTGAGCGCCTTGGTGACGGCGCGGTAGCCGTCGCGCGCGATATACTCCTCGATCGAGCCGGGATCGATGATGCCGCTGTTGCGCAGCACGATGCGGACCTGATTGTCGAAAAAACCCTCGGCCTGGCCTTCGGCGAGCGCGAGCCATTCATCGATGGTCTGGTCACCGAGCACGTCCTCCTCGACGATGCGACCGATGCGTTCGGGCGTGACCTCGGCATAGAGATGGCGTTCGTCACCGTCGATCACTTCGACGAGCGGTTCGCGGTAGCACATACCGATACAGCCGGTTTCCTTGAGTTCGAATGCACCGGGATGCTCGCGGAGTTCTTCCTGCAGCGCCCGGAACACCTTTTCACCTCCCGCGGAGATGCCGCAGGTCCCGAGTCCAACAAGTATGGTTTTCATGGTATGCGCCGCTCCTATTCCGTTGCCTTGGTGCGGGTCTTGAATTCGCGGATGATTTTCCGCGTTTTCGCGGCCGTCAGTCGGCCGAAGACCTCGCCGTTGATGGTGAGCACCGGGGCGAGCGAACAGCAGCCGAGACAGGCCACGGACACGAGCGAAAAGACGCCGTCCTCGGTTGTTTCCTCGTAATTGATGCCCAGTTCTTCCTGCAGCGTATCGTAGAGCATCTTCACGCCATTGACGTGACAGGCCGTGCCGTTGCAGACGCGGATGATGTTCTTGCCGAGAGGCCGCGTGCGGAATTGTGCATAAAACGTCACCACGCCATAGATCTCGGCGGCGGGAATGCCCGTCACGTGACTGATGTAGTGCATCGCCTTCTCCGGCACGTAGCCGTAGGTGTCCTGCGCCGACTGCAGCAGCGGAATCAGCGCACCCTCGTGCCCGTCGAATTTCCAGAGATCGACGTTGAATTGCTTGAATTCGTCGTTGTGTTGTTCTGCCATCGATGTGCCTTTACAATTGGGTCAGGTCGATGATCCACTCGCGTTTGACGCGCAGCACGCCGTCGAGGGGACGGAGATGGGCGTCGATCGCGGCGTCGATTTCCTCGAAGGTCTCGCCGCTGAGCGCCGCCACGCAACCGCAGGCGCCAAACGCCAGCGCGCCGAAGGACAGCGCCGTGATGGCGGGAATCATCCGTTCCAGTTCGTCGCTTTTCGCCGCATCCACTTCCATCGTCAGCCAGGCATGACACCGAGCCGGGTCCGGCACGAAATCACGGACCATCTCGCGGTCCACCGGACAGTACTGGAGATCGGCGACGCCCGGCAGCGCCGTGAGTTCGTCACGGAGTCCGTCGTTTGCCTCACGCAACGTGAGCACAAGGTGGAAATGGCCATCGACGGCATGCCATGCCGCGACCGCGGGAAGTTGGGATACAGCCTGAATGCCTGGGATCAGCTGGTCGGAGTTCCTGAACAGGAGGAACGCATAAGCGTTCATGCGCGCGCTACCTTTCTTGTGAATGGTTGGAAGGAATGATGTCGGAGGGGGGACAGCGGGGATCGTGGCCTGATCGCGTGGACGATTGTCATACGTGGGGCATACTTGACAAGTGGTCGCGAATATCGCACTCGGTCATCTTGAATTCAAAGATGAGAAAAAAATAACCAGAGTCCAAGACCGGAAATATTTTTTTACGTCACAAAAAATCAAGGGTTTGGGAGGGATGGCCGCCCCGGGGAACACCAGGGCGATCCGGCCAGGCAGAAGCGCCACGGCAGGTCGCGACCGCGACTGATCCCGACGCGGGTCGTGGTGAGAATGTCGTCGTCCGGCACCGCCGGGGCGTCGGCGATGCCCACCGCCACCCCGTCGAGTGGCAGGCCGTTGTGCTCGCGCGTCAGCGCCAGGGCCTGGCAGAGACGAGCGGGTCCGGCGAGCAAATCCCGGTCACGCCGATTGCCGCCCCGAAGCGCGCGCATGGACTCGATCCCTTCGCGTGGTTCCAGCGCACGGATGAGAACCGCCGCGCCGACACCGTCTTGCTCGGTGACGACATTCATGCAATGATGCATGCCATAGGTGAAATAGACGTAGAGTACTCCCCCGGCGCGGAACATGACTCTATTGCGCGCCGTGCGCCCGCGAAAGGTGTGCGCGGCTTCATCTCCCTGTTGATGATAGGCTTCCACCTCGACGATGCGACCGCTCAGCAACGTATCGTCCAGACGACGGATGAAAATCTTCCCGAGCAGATCGCGGGCGACCGTGAGGGTCGGACGCTGATAGAACGCTGGGGGGAGGATGCGCATCGCGGGCTACCGGGCGATGAAGGCCTTGAGGTCCGCCACGTCCTGGTCGGTGAGTTTGTCCCGCGAGAAAAACGGCATGGTGTCGTCACCCGCGCGGACGGTGCGCGGCACGCGCTCGGGCTTGCGCGAAAGTTTACGCTGCGCCGGACCCAGACCATTGTCATGGCAGAACGCGCAGGCCATCCCGAAGACCTTCTCGCCGCGTTTCGCATCCCCGCGCAGGACCTCGACGGTCTCGAGATCCCGTTTGAAGTTCTCCTCGTCGAAATCCGGATCGCCCGGATAGGTGACGGCGGTCCAATTCAGCATCGGGGGTTCGTCGACCGGAGAAATATATTCATAGAACGCCATCAGCGCGGCTGCATCATCGGCGCTCAGGGCCGATTCGATGCTCTGTCCCCGCGCCTGGAACTGCCAGGCACATTTCGCCGCACCCGCGGCCGTGCGCGCGAGCGCGTCGCCCGAGAATTCACCATTCCAGGTCTGTGCCCGGCGATGCGCCCCGAGAATGGGATGTCCGGCTCTGATCCTCCCGTCGGTGTTCGTGCTCTCGTCATAGTCCGCATGGCAGTCCATGCACGCGATGCCCGCTTCGCCGAAGCCGCGGTCACGGAAAATTTCCTGGCCCCGCTCGGCGAGCTTCTCCAGCGCCGCCGGATCGCGTCCATCCTCCCGCGCATCCCGGTCCCCACCGCCTCCGCACGCCGTCAACACCACCGCGGCCATCACGACCAGAAGACAGTACTTCATGCTCTGTTCTCCTTCCATTCTTCCATTCTTCCATTCATGCATACAAATGCACGTCCAGCCCTCCCCCTCGATACGCGCCCCTCGATACGCGCCCCTCCCCCTCGATACGCGTCACGCTCCTTCGTCGCGTGTCGCTACTCGGGGTGACGGTTTCAGCTATCAGCCATCAGCCATTAGCCATTAGCCATCAGCCATCAGCCATCAGCCATCAGCTATCAGTTATCAGCCATCAGCCATCAGCCATCAGCCATCAGCTATCAGCCATCAGCTATCAGCCATCAGTTATCAGCTATCAGTCATCAGCCATCAGCCATCAGCTATCAGCTATCAGCCATCAGCCATCAGTGATCAGCTATCAGCTATCAGTCATCAGCCGTCTCCTTCGGCTCCCACAACTCTCCCCCGCATGGAATGTCATCCTCGCTCACATGTTCGTCGAGACGCGAGCACAACACGCCGGTGGGTTCGAAATACTTGCAGGTGGAGCAGAGCGTGCCTTCCATTACGGTACGGGTTTCCTCGCGGTAGATGCGGTATTGCACCTGCATCGGATGGATGACGGCGGCATACATCATGATCAGCGTGATGATGGCCCAGGTCGAGTAGTCAATCCAGTGAACATACTCGACCACGAGCATCGAGACGCCGATGACAATCGCGAGACGGAACAGCGCCCAGCTCACGATGCTGCCGACAGTGTTGCGATATGCGCGGTCCGCGGGCTCTGCCATCTTCATTCATCCATGCGGTGCATCGTGACGATCGGTGATTCTTGACGAGATATTGCGTACATTCGTTGTTTCTTGCCGGGGATTGTCCCGGCCGGATTCCCCAAGATTCATTCTTCCGATCGAATTTCAAAACCCGCGCGTCCGACCCATGAAGCTTTTCCGGAAATCCGCATCGCAATCCTGGCCACCCGTCTGGCACATCGACGCCGGGGCGACGCTCTGGCGCGTGCTGTTTTCCGACGACGGTCATGTGCTGGGCGAGGTGCGGGATCTGGACGCGAAAACCGCATGGTTTTTCTGCGCACGCGAGGAAGACGGCACGATACGATGGAACGATCTGCGCACGGACGAACCGTGGTGGGTCGGCATCGAGGAGGTCGGCGACGGACGCTTCTATCTTCATGGCTTCCGCAAACCCGACATGCCGCAGCATCGTGGCATCCATGCCTATGATCTTGCGACCGGGCAGCCGCTGTGGCGCAACGAGGAACTGGCCTTCCTCTTCGTGTTCGACGGCAGCGTCTATGCGGCCGAGGAGCGCTTCGCCGGTCGGCATGTGCTGCGCCTGTCGCGCGACGACGGCAGCGTGGTCGAGGAACTCGGCGTGCAGGATGACCGCATCGCCGTCATGCGCGGCATGCTCAATGACCAGGCGTTTGCCGGCTATCGCTATCCCCAGCCCTTCGACGAAACGCATCCGCGACACGGGGAACTGCGTGCGCACGTGCATGCCGCGGTGCGGCCCGACCGCGTCACCGGCACCCTCGATGTCTGGAGCGAGGACGGCCTGCTCGTCATGGCCTGGCATGAGGAAATCGCGGAGAAGAACGGAACGTACCGGCAGGAACTGCGTGCGGTGGACTTGGCCGATGGGCAGACGATCTTCCACGACACCATCGTCGACGCCGCCCAGGGTCCGGGCATCGATTCGTTTTTCATCAAGCACCATCGGCTCTACTATGTCAAGAACTACCGCACCCTCACGGCGCATGATATTTCCCTGCGACCACGGTAATCGCCGAGGACGCGCACCGGCGATCGAGGCGACCGGGCCGCCTGCCTCACGGAGATTGACCGGTGCATCGTGCGTGACGGACCGGCAGTGGCGATTTCGACCGACTTTCGGAGTACCTGTATGACCATTGTCAATGATTCCCTGAGTATCGAAACCCGCGGTGACAGCGACATGATCGATCTGACCGACCGGCTGGCGCTCCTGCTGCACAAACACAAACTGAAGAACGGACAGATGCTTGTGTTCGTCCCCGGTTCCACCGCCGGCATCACCACCATCGAGTACGAGCCGGGGTTGAAAAAGGACTTCACGCTCCTGATGGAGCGCATCATCCCTCGCAACGCGCGGTATTTTCATGAGGAAACGTGGAATGACGGCAATGGACACTCGCATGTCCGCGCCTCGCTGCTGGGACCGAGCCTGACCATTCCCTTCGGCGCCGGCAAGCTGCTGCTGGGAACCTGGCAGCAAGTCGTGCTCGTCGATTTCGACACCCGTCCCCGGACACGCGACCTCGTCATCCAATTCGTCGGAGAATAATCCTTTCATGTCCGATATTCCAGCCTCCGCCCTTCACGACGGCGACCCCGACATCCTCGCCAATGGCCGTGAGGTGCTGCGCATCGAAGCCGCCGCGGTCGCGTCGCTCGTCGACCGAATCGGCCCGGACTTCGCCCGCGCCGTCGATCTGATCTACCGCAGCACCGGACGCGTCATCGTGGCGGGGATCGGAAAAAGCGGCCTGATTGCCCGCAAGATTGTCGCAACGATGAACAGCACCGGCACGCCGGCCATATACCTGCATCCATCGGATGCGATCCATGGCGATCTCGGCATGGTGCGCGGCGAGGACGTCGTGCTGCTGATCTCGAAAAGCGGGGTCACCGACGAACTCAAGCTGATTCTCCCGATCTTCTCGCGCATCGGCGTGAAGATGATTTCCATCCTCGGCAACAACGGTCCCTCGGCGCTGGCGCAAGTCTCCGACATCGTGCTCGATGCCAGCGTGCGCGAGGAAGCCTGTCCCCACAATCTCGCGCCCACGGCCTCCACGACCGCCGCGCTCGCGATGGGCGACGCCCTCGCCGTGGCGCTGCTGAAAAAACGCGACTTCACGGCCGAGGATTTCGCCCTGTTTCACCCCGGTGGCAGTCTGGGCAAGCGCCTGCTGCTGCGGGTGCAGGAGCTGATGATCACCGGCGACCACATCCCCGTGGTGCATCAGGCCGTGGCGCTGAAGGATGCCATTCTCGAAATCACGTCCAAGCGTCTGGGCGCGACCTGCGTCGTCGACGACGCGGGACTCCTCGTCGGCATGATCACCGACGGCGATCTCCGGCGTCTGCTCGAACGCGACACGGACATGAAAAACCTGCTGGCGGTGGACGTGATGAGCACGCGCCCGAAAACCATTCTTCCCACGACCCTCGCCGCGGGCGCGCTCGAGCTGATGGAACAGCACAAAATCACCCAGCTCATCGTCACCAGCGAGGCGCGCGTGCCCATCGGGTTCGTGCATATGCACGATTTGGTGCAGTTGGGACTGGGATGATAGCTCATAGCGAATGGCTGATGGCTAATGGCTAATGGCT
>JAVFAS010000059.1:13187-22360 GCA_034002405.1 Bacteroidota bacterium
AATGGCTGATGGCTAATGGCCAATGGCTAATGGCCAACTGCCAACAGCCAACAGCCGAAGGCCGAATTGGAAAGGACAATGGATGCGAGACGCATTTCTTGAGAGGTTGGCACGGGGGGTGGTGCTGTTTGATGGTGGTATCGGGACGGAGTTTTACGCGCGCGGCGTGTTCATCAATAAATGCTATGACGAGCTGAATCTCAGCAATCCTTCGTTGGTCGAACAGGTGCATCGCGACTATGTGAAGGCCGGGGTCGATGTCATCGAGACCAACACGTTCGGGGCCAATCCGGTCAAGCTCGCGGCGCACGGCCTGCTCGACCGTCTCGAGGAAATCAATCGGCGTGGCGCGGAAATCGCGCGGCTGGCCGCGGGCGAGGAGGTCCTCGTCGCGGGGTCGGTCGGTCCGCTCGGCATCCAGATGGAGCCGCTCGGACCGCTCGCGCGCGAGGAAGCGCGCGCTCATTTCGCGCGACAGATCCGCGTCCTCGACGACGGCGGGGTCGATCTCTTCATCCTCGAAACCTTCATCTATCCGGAAGAACTCGAGCAGGCCATTCTCGCCGTGCGCGACTGTTGCGACAAACCCGTCATCGCGCAGATCACCATCAATGACGACGGCAGCGCACTGACGGGCGCGAGTCCGGAAGTGCTCGTGCGCGAGATCGCGGCGATGCGTCCCGATGTCCTCGGCGTCAACTGCACGGTCGGACCCAGCGTAATGCTCTCCTGGCTCGAACAGGTGCGGGAACTGACGACGCTGCCCATTGCCGTGATGCCGAATGCCGGCAAGCCGAAAAACGTCGACGGCCGCAACATCTATCTCACCTCGCCCGAGTATCTCGGCACCTATGCCAAGCGCTACATCCAGGCGGGGGCGAATGTCATCGGCGGCTGCTGCGGTACGGGTCCCGAGCACATCAAGCAGATGCGCAACGCCATCAGCGCCTATGGCTTCAAGACGCGGATTCCCGTCCAGGCGAAGAGCTTCACGATTCCTTCGAACATCGACGTCCTGCCGCGCGAAGAGAAGTCGCGCCTTGCGCGCCGGCTGGCCGACGGACATTTCGTCACGATGATCGAGCTCGTGGCGCCGCGCGGCATTTCCGCCGCGGGAGAAATAGAAAAGGCGCGGAAACTCTTTTATTACGGCATCGACGTCGTCAACATCCCCGACGGTCCCCGCGCCAGCGCGCGCATGTCGGCCATGGCACTGGCGGCGACGCTGCAGCGCGAGGTCGGCATCGAGACCGTGCTGCATTATGCCTGCCGCGATCGCAACGTGATCGGAATCCAGTCCGACTTGCTCGGTGCCTGGGCGCTCGGACTGCGCAACATTCTCGCGGTCACCGGCGATCCGCCCAAACTCGGTAACTATCCCGACGCCACCGCGGTGTTCGACGTCGACGCGATCGGCCTGGTCAACATCATCACCCGTCTCAATCACGGACTCGACATCGCCGGCAATCCGATCGGTCCCCCTGCCGCCCTGCATATCGGCGTGGCCGCCAATCCCGGTGCGATCAACATCGAACACGAGCTCCGCCGTCTCGACTGGAAGGTGGAAGCCGGTGCCGAGTACATCGTCACCCAGCCCGTATTCGATCTCGAGGTCTTCCACCGTTTCATGCGCCGCATCGAACACATCCGCCTCCCCGTCATCGCCGGACTTTGGCCGCTGGCCTCGCTGCGCAACGCCGAGTTCATGAACAACGAAGTGCCCGGCTGCGACGTCCCCGAGCATCTGATGGAGCGCCTCCGCCGCCATGCCGATTCAAAGGAGGCCGGTCGCGCCGAGGGTATCGTCATTGCCCGCGAAACACTCGAACACATGAAAGACTCCATCGCCGGCGTGCAAATCTCCGCACCCTTCGGCCGCGTCGAGACCGTGTTCGAGGTGCTCGCCGGGGTCCGTTTGCGGTAGAGCGCTTGCCCTCAGCGCGGCGGGGTGTTCACACGTTGGCTATTGGCTATTGGCTATTGGCTATTGGCTATTGGCTTTTGGCATGTGCCAAACGCCAAAAGCCAACGTCGCAGTTCGCGTATCGCCTATCTCCTATCCCATTTCTCCATATTTTCTCACGTATCGCTTGAAGGGTGCTTTACAATGCCCATTGTTTTCACTACCTTTGCACCATGCCAGCTTACGGGTATCCCAGACAACGCACGCCGCATCGATTCGTGAAGCTCCTTCGCAACAGGACCTACACGATCATCGCGATTTCCGCCGCGCTGGTGCTGGGGTATTTCGTCTTCAGCACGAAAGGCTTCCTTAGCCGTGTGCAGATCAGCCGTGATCTCGCGGAGAAGGAAGAACGCGTACTTACGCTGCAGCGGGATCTGCGGATGCTGGGACATGAGCGCGACCGTCTGCGAGACGATCGGAAGGCGGTGGAGCGCGTGGCGCGCGAGACGCATGGCATGATCAAACCCGGTGAAATCGTTTACCGCATCCTTCCCGCGGACCAACAGCACAAGAAGAAATGACCAGCATCGGTATTGACGTCGGCGGCAGCAGCATCAAGGCGGTGCTAACCGGCGGGGATGCCCAGGTCATCGCCCGCACGCAACACCCGACGCTCGCCGCGGAACCGGTGGAAGTCACGGTGCGGCAGATGCACCGCTGCATCGAGACACTGCGCGCCGACGCCGCGGCGGCGGGATTCGATCCCGCGTCACTGGCCGGCATCGGCGTCGGCATGCCCGGCGCCATCGACCATGCACGCGGTGTCGTGTACCATCCGCCGAACCTCCCCGCGTGGGAGGAAGTCCCGCTCGCCGCGCTGCTCGCGGAACGATGGGGGCAGCCGGTCCGGCTCGAGAATGACGCGAACTGCGCCGCGCTTGGCGAGCGCCATTTCGGGGCGGGGCGCGCGGTCGAGGATTTCATCGGCCTGACGCTGGGGACCGGCGTGGGTTCGGGTATCATTCTCGGTGGTGGCATTTATCACGGTCCGCACGGCTTCGCGGGGGAATTCGGGCATATGAGCATCGATGCGGAAGGTCCGCTCTGTAACTGCGGCAACCGGGGCTGCATCGAGGCCTACATCGGCATTCACGCACTCATGCGCGACGCCATCCCGGCGCTCCGCGACGATCCGCGCTCACCGTTGCATCAACGGGCGCGCGAGGAATCGGAGAACATTGTCCCAAAAGATCTTTCCGACGCCGCCGCGCGCGGGGACGCGACAAGCCATCGCATTCTCCGCACCGCGGGGGAGCGGCTGGGCGTCGCCATCGCCTCCGCGGCGAATTTGCTGGATGTGACGACGTTCATCATCGGCGGCGGCATCGCGGCCGCGGGCGCGCCGCTGTTCGACGGCATCGATGCCAGTGCGCGATCCCGGGTGCTGAAAGTGCATCGCGATCGGCTTGCCATTCTCCCCGCCGAACTCGGCAACGATGCCGGCATGCTCGGCGCCGCCGCCTTGATGTTGTAACAAAACCACGCCTCCCGTATCCATCCCCGCCCATCGCGCAGCGACGCACGCACGTACCGCGTATCGCGTATCGCGCGTTGCGAAGCGATGCAGCTACTCGTCTTCGTCGTCGTGGCGCTCGCGATACGCCAGTTCCGCGTAGCGGATGAACATTTCCTGGCTGTCGAGCCTCGGCGCTTCGGGAGGGAGATCCGTACGGCGATACTTGCCGTCGGCATGCAGGGTGTAGGACTTCGCGGTATCGGAGAGGATGGTCGGAATGACATGATGCATGAGTCGATCCTTGATCGACTGCTCCTCGACGAGAAACATGGCTTCCACGCGGCGGTTGAGATTGCGCGGCATCCAGTCGGCGCTGCTGAAATAGAATTCCGGATCGCCGTCGTTCCCGAACATGAAGACGCGTGAATGTTCGAGGAATCGGCCGACGATACTCGTGATGCGGATGTGCTCGCTCAGACCGGGGACGCCGGGACGCAGGCAGCAAATGCCGCGGACGACCAGATCGATATCCACTCCCGCCTGCGACGCGCGGTACAGCGCGCGGATCACCTGCGCGTCGACCAGCGCATTGAGCTTGCCGACGATGCGCGCGGACTTCCCGGCTTTCTTGTTTTCCATTTCCCGCTGGATCAGTGACAGGATTTTCTTCCGCAGCGAGACCGGGGCGATGATGATTTTTTCCCACTCGGTCTGATGGGAATAGCCCGTCAAATAATTGAACAACGCCGAGCCCTCGAAGGCCATGTCGTCGCGGCAGGTCATCAATCCGAAATCCGTATACAGGCGCGCCGTGATTTCGTTGTAATTGCCGGAGCTCATATGCACGTAGGTGCGCAGGCCGTGCTTCTCGCGGCGCACCACCACCGCGAGTTTGCAGTGGGTTTTCAGACCGATGATGCCGTAGACGACATGCACCCCCGCCTGCTCGAGCCGCCGCGCCCAGATGATGTTGTTTTCTTCGTCGAAGCGCGCCTTCAGCTCCACGAAGGCGGTGACCTGTTTGCCATTGGCCGCCGCGCGCGCGAGCGCGCGCACGATGCTCGAATCACCGCCGGTGCGGTAGAGGGTCTGCTTGATGGCGAGCACATCCGGATCGTCGGCGGCGACTTCGATGAACTCCACCACCGAACTGAACGAATCGTAGGGGTGATGGAAGAACAGATCGCGTTCGCGGACTCGGTCGAAAATATTGTGATCGCCGCGCAGTTCCTCGATGATGCGTGGCGTGAAGGGCGCGTCCTTCAGATGGCGCAGCGGCAATTTCACCAGGTCCATGAAATCGGCGAGGTTGAGCGGCCCCTCGATCGCATACACATCCTGTTCGTCGAGATGCATCGCCTTCTGCAGCATGCGGTAGACCTTCCGCGGCATGTGATGGTCCATTTCCACGCGCACCACCGCGCCCCAGCGCCGGCGGCGGATCTGTTCCTCGATGGTCTTGAGCAGATCGGCGGCCTCGTCCTCGGCGATATCGAGATCGGCGTTGCGCGTGATGCGGAAGCGATACGACTCCCGCACCTGAAGGCCCGGAAACAGTGCATCCGCATTGGCCGCGATCACCTCGCCGAGCAGCACGTAATGGTAGCCGTCCTTCCGCACGGGGATATGCACCAGACGCGGCACCACCGGCGGCACCTGTACCACCGCGATGCGTTCTTCCTGCGTGATCGAATCGACGACGATGATGACGAGGTTGAGCGAACGGTTGAGCAGATGGGGAAACGGATGTCCGGGATCGATGGCCAGCGGCGAGAGCACCGGAAACACATGGTCGATGAAGTAGCGCTCGCACCAGTCGCGCGAGGTTTCGTCGAGTTCGTCATACGAATGCAGCACCACGCCATGCGGCTCGAGCCCCGGCACGATCTCGCGAAGGAAGCATTCCGACATCGCCGCGTTCATCCGGCACACCTCGTCGCGCACGGCCGCGAGCGTCTCCTCGGCCGTCATGCCGTCGGGAGGCAGGTCAGTGACCGCAAGTTCGATCTGCTGTTTGAGTCCCGCGACGCGAATCATGAAGAACTCATCGAGATTCGACGAGGTGATGCAGAGAAACTTCAGCCGTTCGAGCAGCGGGACGGCTGGATCCAGCGCTTCGTTGAGCACGCGCCAGTTGAAGTCGAGCCAGCTCAGTTCGCGATTGAAATACACATCGGGCGCGTAGAGATCGACCGCCGGCGCGCCGGCATCCACATCCTGCGCGTATTCCTGCGTGCGATCCTCCGACGCCACGTCCTGCGCCCGCGCATGCAAATGGTGGATGTTCGTCGTCGCCTTGATTTCGCTCGGTGTCATGGGGTGCTCGTGGATGATTTCGGAGCTTCAATCTAGTGAATAGGTGCGTGCGGAGAAAGGGAGCGAATGGCGACCTTGGCTTTTGGCTTTTGGCCAACTGCCAACTGCCAATAGCCAATAGCCAACGTGCCTCCATTGCGCTTTCCCGAAAATATCCCGATTTTAGAAGATTGAATCATTTCGAACAACATCACACTCGATACAGGCCGACATGCTCGTTCATCAATGCACCATTCAGGAGGCGGTTTCCTACAGCGGAACCGGCCTGCACACCGGCGCGCAGTGCACGCTGACCTTCCGTCCCGCTCCGGAGAATTACGGCATCCGCTTCGTCCGTACCGATCTCGGCGGGAATCCGGAGATTCCGGCGATCGTCGATTACGTCGTGGACGTCTCGCGCGGCACGACGCTCGGGCATGGGGATATCAAGGTCTACACCGTCGAGCACGTGCTGGCCGCGGTGGCGGGCATGCAGATCGACAACCTCGTCATCGAGATCGACGGCATCGAACCGCCGGTGGGTGACGGCAGCGCCATGCCCTTCGTCGAAGCGCTGCAGCGCGCGGGCATCGAGAAGCAGGAAGCGCTCAAGGATTATCTCATCATCGACCGCACGATCCAGTTTTCGAATCCCGAAAAGGAAATCGACATTGTCGCGCTGCCGCTGGACGATTTCCGCATGACGGTGATGGTCGATTACAAAAATCCCGCCCTCGGCAGCCAGCACACCGGCATGTTCAATCTCGAGGAATTCGTCACCGAGTTCGCCGCCTCGCGCACGTTCTGCTTCCTCACCGAAGTCGAGGCCCTGCATGACGCGGGCCTGATCAAGGGCGGTTCGCTCGACAACGCCGTGGTCATCGTCGACCGCGACATGACGCGCGAGGATCTCGATGGCATCGGCCGGAAGCTCAACCTGGGAAAGGACATCCACCTCAACGACGCGGGCTTCCTCAACGACATCACGCCGCGATACAAGAACGAGCCCGCGCGGCACAAGCTGCTCGACCTGCTGGGTGATCTTTCGCTCGTGGGCGTGCCGCTCAAGGCACAGATCCTCGCCGCGCGCCCGGGACACGCGAGCAACGTCGAATTCGCCCGTATGATCCGCAAGCTCTACCTCGAAAAACGCCTCGTCAAGAAATACCAGCACGAGCGCAAGAAAGGTGTCGTGTTCGACATCAACGCGATCAGTGAACTGCTGCCGCACCGCTACCCCTTCCTGCTCGTCGACAAGATCATCAGTCTTGAAATCGACAAGAAAATCGTGGGCATCAAGAACGTGACCATGAACGAGCCGTTTTTCGTCGGGCACTTCCCGGGACAGCCCGTCATGCCGGGCGTGCTCATGATCGAGGCCATGGCGCAATGCGGCGGCATTCTCATGCTCAACACGCTGGAGAATCCAAAAGAGAAGCTGGCCTTTTTCTCCACTATCGACAACGCGAAGTTCCGCCGTCCGGTCATTCCCGGAGACCAGCTCGTGATGGAAGTGGAGATGACCAACAAGCGCCGCAACATCATCCAGATGCGCGGCAAGGCCTTTGTCGACGGCGATCTCGTGGCCGAGGCTGACATGATGGCCGCGGTGGTCGACAAGAACCAGGTCAAGAAGAACGGGGAATAAGCGTCCCGCGAGTCCATACACACCGGAAACAGCCATGCCGAACATCCATCCCACCGCCATTGTCGATCCGAAGGCCGAGCTTGCCGACAGCGTGACCGTCGGTCCCTTCTGCGTCATTCATGCCGACGTCACCATCGGGGAAGGCACGACACTCGGTCCGAACGTGCTCGTCGACAACGGCGCGCGCATCGGAAAGAACAACACCATCCATCAGGGCACCGTGGTGGCCACGCCGCCGCAGGATCTCAAATACGCCAACGAGCGCACCGAATTCTTTCTCGGCGACAACAACACGATCCGCGAATACTGCACGCTCAATCGCGCGACCACGCATTCATGGAAGACCACGGTGGGCAGCAACTGCCTGCTCATGGCCTACGTGCATGTCGCGCACGACTGCCAGATCGGTGACAATGTAATCATCGCCAACAGCACGCAGATGGGCGGACACTGCGTGATCGGCGACCACGCCATCATCGGCGGCATCACCGGCATCCACCAGTTCAGTCACATCGGCGCGCATGTGATGGTCGGAGCGATTTCGCGCGTGGTGAAGGACATCCCGCCCTACTCCCTCTGCGGCGGCGATCCGATGCGCTTCGAGGGACTCAACGCGATCGGACTGCGGCGCCGCGGATTCTCGCGCGAGACCCTCGCGCTGCTCGACCGGACCTATCACGCGCTGTATCGCCAGGGGATGAACACCACGCAGGCCGTGGGTTGGATCAAGGAGAACATCGCGCAGACGCCGGAAGTGACGGCCGTGATCGATTTTGTCGAATCCAGTGACCGCGGCATCGTGCGTGCCGCCCAGCTCGGGATATAGGACCGCGTATGTCAGTACTCAGAATGGGCGTCGCGGGACTCGGACATCTCGGATCCCTTCATGCGAAAATGCTATCCACCGCCGAGGGTGCCACGCTCGCGGCCGTCCACGACGTCAATCCCGACACCGCGCAGCGCGTCGCCGATGAATACGGCACGCGCGCGGCGGCCGATCTCGACGATCTGCTCGGCAGCGTCGACGCGCTGAGCATCGCCACGCCGACCACCACGCATTTCGACATCGCCGCCGAGGCCATCCGCCGGGGCATACCGGTATTTCTCGAGAAGCCCATCACCAAGACCGTGCAGCAGGCGCGCGACCTCAACGCCCTCGCACGCGCGCACGGCGTGATCATCCAGGTGGGACACATCGAACGTTTCAATCCCGCCATCGTCGCGCTCGACCACTACAACATCGCCCCACTGTTCGTCGAATCGCATCGGCTCGCGCAGTTCAATCCCCGCGGCACCGACGTCGCCGTCGTGCTCGATCTGATGATCCACGACATCGACATCATCCTCAGCCTCGTGCGCAGCGAGGTCGTGTCCATCGACGCGAGCGGCCTCGCGGTCGTCTCCGACTCCGCCGACATCGCCAACGCGCGCCTCACGTTCGCCAACGGCTGCGTGGCCAACATCACCGCCAGCCGCATTTCGCAGAACCGCATGCGCAAGATGCGGCTCTTCCAGAAAAACGCCTACATCTCCATCGACTTCCAGCAGGGACTCGCCGAGGTCTTCCGCCTCGTCGACGTCGACGAGAATGACGTCACCCCCACCTACATGCTCGGCATGATCGAGCAGGGCAAGAACAAGCGCAACATCGTCTACGAACAGCCGCCCGTGCCCACCGACCACAATCCCCTCCGTCACGAACTGCAGCTCTTCGTCAACGCCGTGCGCAACGGCACCGCGCCCGTGGTCGACGGCCAAGCCGGCCAGCAGGCGCTCGAAGTCGCCGAGGAAATCATGCGCATGATTCA
>JAVFAS010000060.1:0-22063 GCA_034002405.1 Bacteroidota bacterium
ATCACCGAGGGTGCCGTAGATGTCCGTCGAGCTGGCGACCGCGAAGGTCTTGTTGACCAGACCCGGCGCCTTGTAGGTCGCGCTCATCACGATCGGATAGGCAGGATCATCGATGAAATCCGCGATCGGATCGCCGGGCATGCCATAGGCGATTTTCGGCGGCGGCGAGGGATTGTCGTCAAGCATGATCTTGTCGATCGAAAACTGCGTCTGCCCGCCACCCTGTGTGGTGAAGCGAATGGCGAGGAAGTAGTCCTGATGGACGTTCGGTGTATTGAAGTACGGATCGAGTCCTCCCGCCAACTGCTTGGCGGTAATCGGAAGTCCACCAGTGCCGGCGACATCCGTGAACACCGCGAAGGTCGTCATCGTCGTGGGATCCGGGCTGGCTCCGTAGGCACACTCGATGGTGACGGGCTCGCCCTGGAAATTGTAGAATTCAAAACCGATGCGATAGCTCGACCCGCCGATGAGATACGCCGGCGGCGAAACAACCCACTCATCCGCCGCTTCGTTGGTCAACGGCCAGTAGGTAAGTGCCTGCATCGAGCCGTTGAACGGTCCGTACACCGGCAACATCGTCGCGCCGCCATTATTGTCGATCACACTCCATTTCGTGGGGAGGTAGCCATCATCGTAGGTCAGCGGAAGCGTACCGTTCTGCATGCCCTCGAAATCCTCGTACCCGTGGACCTTCGGACCGAAGACCTCATGCGTATCGAATGCCACGTCGTCGGTGGGACCCTGATCGGCCGGGTAGAACAAGCGCGCGTACACGGTGGTGCTCCCGGTGACAAGACCGCCAAGCGGCTGGGTGAAGGTCAGCACCGCCTTGTTGTTGGCGTCCCAGCTGACCGCGAAGTTCTCGGATACACCGTCGGATGCGTCGGCCGGAGCGGATCCGACCTTGTAATTCACGGTCAGGTTCGCGGGACCGTCGGCGAGGCCGGAGTTCCACAGCGTGAAGCTCACCTTGTGCGTCGCGGGATCCTCGATGTGTGCGAAGGTCTGGTCGGCGTTCTCGACGCGGAGTGCGTTGATGGCGAGATCATACTCGTTCGGCGGTTGCGGGTATTCGTCCGCACCGATGCAGGGCGCGGTGGCGCTGCGCGGCTGGCCGTCGAAATCCGTGGTCACTCCGGCGACCGGCGTGCCCGCCTGATAACCGACAATCGAACGGCTGTGCAGATCCGTGTTACTGACGTAATACGGATTGCCCCACTTCGAGTTGTCATGCACACCGGTGGTGCTGGTTTGCAGTGACGCGAGCGTGGTGTAGTAGCTTCCGTTCCAGTAGAATTGGTCGGTCCCGGTACCGATGCGGTAGAACGCATTGTAGTCGAACTGCGTGATGCTGTTCACCGCGGCTGCATAGATGGGATACCAGGTTGAATTGCCGTTATGGGCGACGTAATTATTCAGATACTGGTTGTTGTAGCTGCCGGAGCTGTTGGTATGGTAGATACCATACGCTGTCCCCGCACCGCGTGAATACAACGAGTTGTAGGTGAAATCGACGTAGCGCGGGTAATAGATGTACGTCGCATACATGGTCGAGTTGTACGTCGTCCCATCCGCGATGAACATGTTATTCTGCACCTTGGCGCGTGTCCCGCTGATCTGCTGATAATAGTTGAAATAGTACAGACGCGCGGCATAGTAGTTCGACCAGACCGAATTGTTGGTGATCTGGCTGCCGCTCCCGAAGTAGTACGCGTAGAGACCGTAGCCTCCGGATGTCGAGGTCGGGAGCTGGGTGATCACGTTGTCATGGAGTACCGTGCCATGATGGTAATACCCGTAGAATCCGTAGTAATACCAGTTCTGAATCGTGTTGCCGATAAACTGATTGCCGGCATTCGACGTGTAGGATGTCGAACCCGCGCCATACCAGCTGACGCCACGATAGCCATTGTTGAGCGTGTTGTCCTTGATCAGGTTATAATTTGCCCAGTTGCCCGAGGTCCCGTAGCTGCTGGTACTGCTCGCCACGAGCGGAATGTGATAGCTGCTGGAGGTGTTGTTGGGCACGTTGAGAATGCAGTTGGTCACTTCATTGTAATCCGCCTGCGCGGTGAACAGCATGGCGTAGCCATACGATGCGTTCGTCGAGTTGATGGTCAGATTGCGGAAACGAAGGTAATCCGCGCCGTTGAGCGTGACAACCGATCCATAGGAAGTGGCAACAGAGTAGGTAATGATGCGTGAGGAGGCATTCCCCGCGCCGCCATCGAACGTGACCGTCGTGGTCGCGCTCACACCGGGGATCGCGGGAATGTTCACCTGCTCATTGTAGATGCCGGCGGCGACATCGAAATGCGTATGACCGACGACGCCCGCCGCCATCATCGCGTCGACGGCCTCGGTGAATGATACGAAGTTCCGCGACCCCGTGCCGTTCTGATCGATCGTGTAGGTGCCGCTGAACGGAGCGAGGATGGTCCGCGATCCGGCCGGACTCTGCACGGTCGGTGTACGTGGCGTCCCTGCCACGGTGATGGAACTGCATTGCGCATCGATGACGTTGCCGGCCGCGGCGGTCGGGGAGATGTCATAGGCAAGCCAGAAGTGATTCGTCCCGCCCCCCGTGTTCTGCGTTCCGGTGACGGTAAAAGTCCCATTCGGGTTCACGACGGTGGATCCGAACTGATTGATCGGTGCGAATGTCGAGGATGCCCCCGTGAAGTACACCTTGGCGTTGAGAATATCCGCGGCACTCGTCGATCCCGCCGTGTTCAGCGTCATGGACGTTACCTGCAATGGATTGCCGCAGCCGCTTGTCACGACTTCAATGCCGAGGATCTCCTGATCCAACTGGCCGGAGCCGGTCGGGCTGGTATTGGCCTGCGTGCTTGTCGAGGAAACATACGCCTGCGGCGTCCCCGCCGTGAATGACAATTGCACATTCGGCAGATTGTAATCACGGTAGCGCCAGTTCGGAGGTGGTGCGCCGTCCTGGTAATCACGACGGTGCTGGTAATTGGGGCTGCTGGACGTGTAACGGAAGGATGGGCCGCTTCCCCAGTACGTGTCATCGCGTTCGACACGGATCAGGAGATTGCTCATCCCATCCCAACAGAACGGCGTGCTCAGGGTAAACGACTGCCAGCCCACGGTATTGAAATAGGGATGCGCGGCGGAATAGACCAGTGTTCCGGTCGATGGCGTGATGGGATTACCGGTGGTCAGCTCGGTCTGCGTCGTGTTTTCCATGTAGATGCGCAGCTGAGAACCGGCCATCGGCGTGTACGACGCCGCGGTCGAGACGTACCACGCGACGCTATTGATCACACCCGGGGTTGTCCAGCCGGCGGCATTGATTTGGGAAGCCGTGTAGATTGCCTCGTTGCGACTGTACTCGTACGTCATGTAAACCGGCCACGACGCAGTGCTGGTCCCTGTCCCAATCGTGATTGTTGTCTGTGCGAGGGCATCGATCCCCGGCGTCGATAGGATGACCGCCAGGAACAAGGCCCAATTCAGAATCCGATGTCTCATATGCCTCGTCCTTATAACTGTGGATGAACGCTACGAAAAGTCTGTGTGTCTGCTGTATCTGCTGTGTCCGGGATCCGCCCCGTCTTCGGGAGACCTCCCGACCTGGAAAGGACCGTGGCGCGAAGGTCGGAACAGCACGAAGCGTGTGTTCTGGTTTTTCGGATTCCGAGCGAAATCGGGTCTCGGTTACGCCGGAATATACTCTTCAAATTTCCAAAGCACAAGGGGAGATGTCCCGATTTTTCACGGAGCGTGCGGCGTGATCACATCTGCGTCTCGGGGGAGTGCCGCGACCGGAACCTCGTTTCCAGCCGTTAATTTTCTTCATTGAGGCACAATGGGAACCATGTTTCGTGCCATGGTGCGGATTTCCAGCGCGTGCGAATGGGTCGGAACGCTTCAATCGCGGTTTTGGTGAAGGTCTTCCACAGACGCCGCGAGAAGAAAAGGAACGGTGAATTCATTTCACGTTCTGAATCGAATCCGGTCTTCATCCCCTCCCGCCGCTGGTGTCCATGATCGGATTTTCCCAGGCACCGGGCAGCACCGGTTGACGCACGCCGCGCAGCTGGATTTTGTCGGTGATCATCGAGGCCTCGCCATCGGCGTAGGGGAAGGTGATGTTCGCCGTCCACCCGCTGCCGCTGTGTTTGATTTGCCAGTAGCGACGCACAAAGCGCATGCGCTGAAGGTTCATCTTCTGGGTACACTCCACCCGCGCCTTGCGTCCGATCCAGACCGGAGTGAATGATTCCGGCACGCCGTCGAGTGCATTCGTCGGCGCCGATGCAGGGCGCGGCACCACGCGTCTGTCCATTGAGCGTCACCACGCTGTCGCCGCGCACGGTGTCCATCCCGGCCTCGTTCCCTAAAAAATAACGGGGCCACGGAACGAACCGTGACCCCGTCTCATTCAGGAATCCCGCATGCACAGGATCCTGGAAGGTCGTGGAATTATTTCGAGAGCGTCATCCGCTGCGTGGAGACGAAGTCCCCTGCCTGCATGCGGTAGACGTACGTCCCGCTCGGAAGATCCGAGGCATCGAACGTCACTTCATACCGACCCGCGGGCAGCGTTTCGTTCACCAGCTCCGCCATCTCCGCACCGAGCAGGTCGTACACCGCCACGCGCACGGCACGCTCCTCGCCGACCGTGAAGACGATCGACGTCGTCGGATTGAACGGATTCGGATAGTTCTGCTCGAGTCCGAATGCCATCGGTGTTGCCGCGGCATCCTTGCTGTAGATCATGTAGGGCTGGGACAGTGCGATATTGCCGCCGATGTTCGTCGGGTTGAAGTCATGCACCGTCACCGCATTGGTCATCGGATCCGACACCGAGCTGGTGCCCATGATCGGATTTTCCCATGCACCGAGCATCACCGGCTGACGCACGCCGCGCAGCTGCAGTTTGTCGGTGATCATCCCGGCCTCGCCATCGGCGTACGGGAAGGTGATGTTCGCTGTCCACCACGCGGCGCTGCTGTGCTTGATCTGCCAGTAGCGGCGCACGAACAGCATGCGCTGCAGGTTCATCGGCAACTGGTTGGGATATGCCGTGATGGTCATCGCGTCGATTTGTCCGCTGGTGACTTCCACGGTGGCGATCGGTTCGCCGGTGTTGACGTCGGTGAAGTGGTAGGGCGAACCCGGGACGGTCATCGGCGTCGAGATCGTGTTCGATATCGAACCCGAGGTCTTCGATCCGGCCTGGCTGATCACCAACTCGACGGGCACGACCAGCGGTTCGTTGGTCGCGACCAATCCGTTCGCGGGCGGCGGGAAATCATTATTGAAGAGAATGCCATAGAAGGTGATGTCACCGAGATGCGTGCCCGGTGCCAGACCGGCGGGATTGACCGTCATGGTGAAGGTCTGGAACTGACGGGGACGCGGCGGGGTGAGGTTGTAGCTCTGCTGCGTCGGATTCGGGGTTTCCTTGGTCAGCGTGATCCACGGGGTGGCACTTTCCACATCCCAGAGGAAGTCGCCCAGCGCACCGTAAATATTGGTCTTGGACTGCACCTCATACGTACGGTTGATCACACCCGGCTGCTTGTAATTGGCAAGCAGGGTGATCTTGGTGGTCGGGGCATCGATGAAATTCTCGAGATCCTCACCGGGCAAACCGAACGCGATTTTCGGCGGCGGCGAGGGATTGTCGTCAAGCATGACATTGTCGACGGCGAAGGACGCGTTGCTGCCGCTGGTCGTGAAGCGCAATGCCACGAAATACGTGTCATCCTGCAGCGGCGTATTGAAGTACGGGTCCATTCCGCCGCCGAGATCCACTGCGGACATCCAGCCCCCCGCGCCGATATTCGCGAAGGTGGCGAACACGGTCATCTGCGTCGGGTCGTCTGTCGTCCCGTATGCGGCTTCGATGGTCACGGGATCGCCGTTGTTCTGGAAATCAAAACCGAAGCGGTAGCTCGAGCCGCCCAGGAGCTGCGCGCCCGGGGTGATGATCCACTCATCGGCGGCCTCCGTCGGGGCGTCCATGGCCAGCGCCTTGCTGCCACCAACACCCGCGGCATCGGTCACGTCGAGACTGCGGCCACCATTGTTGTCGATCCGCGACCAGGGCAGATCGAGATAGCCCGGCTCGATGGTGTACGGGTATTCACCGGTTTCCATCGATTCGAAACCACTGAAACCGTGGACTTTCTGCGAGAAGACCTCGGCACTGGCCATGCCAACATCATTGGACGGCTCTTCGTCCTGCGCCCAGGTGACGAGGGCGTACACGGTCGGGGTGCTGCCCGCCATCAATCCGGAAAGCCGCTGGGCGAACTCCACCGTGGCCCGGTGCTCGGTCCACACCGGCGAGAAGATCTCCATCACGCCATCGTTCTCATCAACCGGCGGTGAGTCGAGCTTGTAGGTCACGGTCACCGTCGCGGGATCCATGCCGAGTCCACTGTTCTCGACCACGACGCGGATGGGATGCTCCGAAGGATCCTCCTGGCGTACCCATTTCCCGTCCGCGAAGCCGAACATGACTTCGGAAATCGCGAGGTCCTTCTCCGGCGGCGGCGCGGGATACTCGTCCGCACCGATACTCGGCGCGAAACCGCGAAGATCGCCGTCGATGTCATCCATCACGCCAGGGAAGGACAATCCCGCCTGGTAACCGACATGCGAACGACTGTGCAGATCCCATTCGGTCACCCAGTAAGGATCTCCCCAAACGGAATTCTGATGCTGTCCGCTCACCGCGGTCTGCATTGCCGCAAGCGTTGGATAATAGCTCGAGGTCGATCCCCAATGGAAACGGAGCGTGGCATTCGGGTTGAATGCATAATAGCCGTTGTGATCGACCTGCGAGAAACTGGTGGTGCTGTTGTTGTACTGTGCGTAGAACGTCCCGGCGCCCTTGTAGGTGACCCAGTTGTTCAGGATACGGTTATTGTACGAGCTGCTATACCCGTACAGATACAGACCGTATCCCGTACTGCTGGTGCGGATGTGCGCGCTGTTGAACACCACATCGGTGTAGCGGGGATAATAGATCCGCAAACCGTAGCCGGTGGACGTGCCGATCTGCACGAAGGTGTTGTTGGCAACCAGGCCTCGGTTGGCGGTCGACTGGGTGTAGGAATTGGCGTAGTAAAAGTACAGCGGATACAGTCCGGACATCACCTTGTTGCCGATGATTTTCGGACCGTTCTTTCCGTAATACATGTAGATGCCATAGGACGACGAGTTATACGCGGTGATCGGATTCGTCGAACTCAGTCGTGCGGTGATGGTGTTTCCCTGGGCGAGCGGGTGGGACTGATAATAGAGATACAGCCCGTAATAGTAATACCCTTGGATCGTGTTGTCGATGAACTTGTTTCCCGCGCCATACACGTAATTCGAACCGGAATATCCGTTGAAACGAATCCCGTAATAGCCGGAATTGATGGTGTTGCCCTGGATCAGGTTGTTGCTGCCCCAGTTCCCCGTGCTCGAATAGCTCGTGGTGCTGCTGGCGACGATGCCGATGTGATACGTGCTCGTGGTCGTCGCCGGGAGGTTGATCACGCAGTCGGTGATCTCGTTGTAATCCGCCTGGGCAGTGAACAGGATCCCATAGCCGTAGGAGGAATGGGTCGAATTGATTGTCAGGTTGCGGAAACGGATGTAATCCGCCCCGTTCAACGTGATGACCCGCCCGTACGAGCTCGTCACGCTGTACTGCAGCGTGCGCGTCGAGGCGTCGAGTCCGTCGAAGGTGATCGTGCGGGTCGAACTCGCGCCCGGGATCGGACTGATGCTGATCTGCTCGGTGTAGGTCCCGGGAAGGATGTTGAATGTGACGTGCCCTGATACCCCGTTGGTCGAAAGCGCGCTGATCGCGGCGCTGAAGGACGTGTAGTTCCCGCCCGCACCGATGGTGTATGTTCCGCTCAGCTGGGCCTGCCCGGCCGAGGGGAACATCACCAAGCCGAAGACGGCAAGGAACAGGGAGGTGACGAACACCCTTCTCATCGTCTGTATACGTAGCCTCATGACGAACTCCTGTGCATGTGAAACCTGGAATGAGTAATCGTTCTGAATCAAATCCAACACGTTCGGTGTACCGTTTCGGAGCGTTTCGTCGGAATAAAACAATGTCGGTCTCCGATGGTATGTGAAAATAATTCTCATTTCGTCAAGAAGCAAGCCGGATGATCAAGTTTTTTCACAATGTGATTTTCTTTCACGTCTGGTCGATGACGCTTATTAGTATCAATGACTTACGCTCATGTGACCGGCGAAAACCATCCACGTTTCACGCAGCGGCACACAGACTGGCGCGATTTCCCTATCCGTATTCTGTTCGAATTACGTATCGACGATGCGGGAACGATGGCGTGCCCCCAAGTGATTTTTGTTCACATTGGAGCGCATGACAACGTTCCCGGGACCATGCGAAGGTGATGCGCGACCGGAGGAGGGAGAGAACATGCCGCCACGGGGGCGGCTTCAATCATGGAAGGAGCATCGCGCGCGCGCGCTGGGCTTCGGGGGCGTTGGGTGCGTGTGCGATGCAGCGTTCGAGCAGTTCACGGAATTTGACACGGTCGCCGGTGACATTGCGATGGAAGTCGGCGGCCACGAGATACCAGGAGGGATACAGTGACGGCTCCCGTTCGAGCGCGGTGTCATAGGCACGGGCGGCCGCGGTCACGAATCCCCGCTGCTGATACAGGCCCCCTGCCGTCATGTGCAGGAAGGCATCCCTGGTCTTCTCCGTCACGGCGGTGGCGATTCGGAGGGAATCCTCCTCCCTGCCACTCGGAGTGCGCAGCACGTCCAGGAGTCCCGCCTCGGGCCAGGACGCGGAAGCATTTCGGGACGCGGAGGTTGCCGGCGTCGATGGATCCCTTCGGGAAGCGAAAAGTGCCCGAAACGCGGGTTCGTGTGTGTGTGTCAGCGCGGTTTCCCCGATCTGCCAGGTGCTCAGCAGCAGACGGGCGGCAAACTCCCGCGCGTCCCGGGGATCGATGCGTCGATAATCATTCTCCGCGACATCACGCGCGGCTGCGTCCCGGTAGGACGCCAGCAGCCATGCCAGTTCATCATGACGCCGGCGCGCGTCGGTGAGCTTCAGGAGTGAACTCAGATATTCGGCGTAGCCGATGTGACTGCGATAGCCAGTCGCGATCTGGCGGCGGAGAACGCGGAAGTAGGCGTCGGTGTCCTGCCCGGACTGATGGAATTTGCGGAGGTTTTCGTAGGCGGTGAAGGTGTTCATCGGAAGGAGAAGTCCATCGTCCATCGCCGCGATGGATTCGAAGCGCGCGGCGGACACCGGCTCGGATGTATTCACCGAAACCCACAGCACGAGATGCGAACAGATCACCGCGGTCAGACCAGGGAGCACATATCGCTGCCACCCGCCGTCACGCGACAGCGCGACCCAGACGACCAGCACGAACATGGCCATACCCAGCAGGAGAAACGCCCCGACGTCCCAGTCCCGCGCGAGACCGAGAAACGTATTCCCGAACACCAGCAGTGTCAGGCCACCGCTCGCGGCAACGGCGCCAAACAGCACCGCGGGTTGTCTCAGGATACCCGAACGCCGTGCATGAACAAGCAGCACGGGGAGAATGAACAGGAGCGGACCGAGCCCGAGCAGCAGCATGTTGACGATGTCCGCCCAACGCTCGGGCGCGGTCAGCACGTAGCGCTGCCAGCCGGTGCGCAGGCCGTCCACGACGCGTTCGTACGGCGCGATCGCCACGAGATAGGAGTTGTCTCCACTGGCGCCGATTCCCGCATACAACGCAGCCACACCCACGAACGGCAACGCGACGAGCACGAGCGCCGCGCGGCGCAGGGGAAAGGATCCTTCCTCCCCGCGTACGCGCCAGTGCAGGAGCACGAGCAACGAGGGCAGCCAGGCGATGGCCGTCGCACCGAAACCGATCGCCGCCAGCAGCAGGATCGTGGGGACCCATACCGGGAGCGCACGTCGGAAGCTCTGCCAGGCGGTGACGAAATAGGCAATGCTCAATCCATAGGCGAGGGCGTACAGCTCGATGTATCCGAAAAACACGAGGCTCCCGCATCCGAACAGGAGCATCACCGTCGTGGCGAGCATGATGGACACCCGCTCGCGCCGGGTGGAAAGGAACACCGCTCCGGCCGCGATCACCATGCCTGCGATGCCCGAAAGGATGAACGGCAGCCGGATGTCGTCGGGACGCAGCATTCGTGCAAGGCTGTCGAGGGCGAGGCCGGTCAGCCACGCGCTCGGCTTGATCATGCTGTTCGCGTACCCCTCCAGACTGATACTGCGATAGAGTTCGGCCGCGTACCACGTCCCGTCGCCGAGAAACGCATAGGCCGTCCGCACCTGCCAGGCGAGCACAGCGGCCACGGCGGTGAAGACGAGGGCACGGACCGTGGCCGTCGTATCGGACGTCGCCGGTTGGGTGCCGCCGCGCGGGAACAGCCGGAGAGCGACGGTGGGGAGAAGAAAGAGCAACGGCGTCCAGAGCAGGATGAGGGACACTGCTCCGTTTCCGAGCCAGGCGGGAACGTCGATGCCCCACAGCCGCGGCGCGCCTGGGGGGAGGAAGGCAATCACACCGCGAAACAGGATGAACAGTCCCAGCGCCAGGAGGAGCGGCATTGCGTTGCGCCGCGCCACCGCGTCTTCTCCACCCTGTTTTTTCCCCGGTCGTCCGGTTGCCTGCATGATGTCCTCGGTGTTGTGCTCCGATTGCTGAACGCATCGTCTCCCGCGGACCGCCCTACGGCAGCCCGAGACGGCGCAGCTCGAGTTCCGCCCGTCGTTGCTGGGCCTCGTGCATGAGCTGCCGCTGCGCGTCCGCACGCGCGATGCGATGGCGATCGGGAGTCGAGAGAAAAAGATCGTAATGTCTGATTGCATCATCGAGCCGAGGGGGGGCGAGCCGCGACTCGGCGTCGGCAAGATAGTATGCCGGCAGTGTGAAACTGCTGTCGAGGTGCAGTGCGCGCGCCAGCACGGCGACGGCGTGCGTCGTCTCGCCGGCGGTGAGCAGTCCTCGTCCGGCATGGAAAGCCAGTGTCGCGCTGGACTCGATCGTCGGTGCCGCGTTCCGATACGCCGCCACGTCGGGAAACTCCCCGCTGCGCTCCCAGCGCCGCTGCGCCTCCGCCATGGCGAGCAGCGGATCGTCGCCGAGCAGTGCGCGCAATGCCGTGGCCTCGCGGTCGAAGAGCGCGTCCATCTCCCCCGCCACCTGCGGCAACTGACCGAGCTGCGTCAGCAGTTCGATCGCGAGTTCGCGGAATTCACCGCGTGTCCCGGCGTACACCCGCGCGTCTTCACTCGCGGTCGCCCGTGCGAGATGTCCGCGCAACGTCGCCATCATCCACGCCCAGCGCTCCGCCCGCTCCGCCGCGGGCACGCCCTCGATCACCGCGAGCGCGTATTTCCGGAAATCCTCCGGATATCCCACCATCTCGATTTTCTTTCCGATCGCCCATGTCACGCCCGCGCGGTCGCCGATACTTTGCGCGTACTTTCGCAGATGCTCATACCCGTTCAGCGCGAAATCCCCAGGAATCGCGCGATCATCGAGTGCCATGATGTCACGGAAACGGCGTTCGGACGCGGAAGCGTCGAGGTTCACCATCAGCCATGGCACTGTCGCGGCCACCGAGGCCCATCCCGCGAGATGCAGCAGATATTCCCGTCGTGGCGCCACCTCGCGTCGCAGACGGGTGAGCACGAACAGCGCGACGAGAACGCCAAGGAACGCCGTCACGTCCCAGTCCCGCGCCATGCCAAACCCCGTGTAGCCGAAGGCAAGCAGGAAAACGGCGAATATCACATGCGTCAGCCCGATCAACGATGCCGGATCCCATCCCCGCGCGCGGAGAAACGGCAACACGACGAGCGCCGGTGCCGCGCTCAGCAGCAGCATGTTCACGATATCGACCAGATGCGCGCCGGAAAGCAACGTGTACCGCTGCACCGCCCCGTCCTCGCCGAATGGTGCGAGGGAGAGGATGACGCGGCTTCCCTCGAAGGCAATACCGGTCGCGAAATAGAAGATGCCGCCGATGACCAGGGCGGCACCCGCGATGGCCAGCACCAGGCGTGGCGTGACCCGCGTCGTGTCATGCTCCCGCGCCGCGACCATCGCGAGCAGTACGCCGGGCAGCAGCACGAGGGACATCAGGTGCAGGACCGCCGAGATGGCGAGAACGGGCAGCGGCCACCATGTGGGAATCCTGCGCTCCGCGGCCGCGAGACTGAGTGCGGCCGTGACGGTGATGCCGAGGAATGCGAAGGTGTAGTATTCGACATACCCGAAGAAAAACAGCAGGGCCGGCGTGAAGAGGACGAGAAGGAGCACCGACCCGCGTTCGTCCTTCGACGGGAGGAAGCGATGGGTGAACGCGATCGCGAGCACGACGGCGATGGCACCTGTCGCCGCGCCGGCAACCCAGAAGATGAACTGCGGATTGCCCGCCAACGATGCGCCCTCGGTGAAGAACAGGCCAGCACCCCAAGCGAGCACCCATCCGGTGAGTGGTGCGGACCCGGTACTGTACAGCACGCGCTCGGACACGGGCAGACCGTGCAGCAAACGGAAATGTTCGGCGAGATACACCGCCCCGTCCCCGAGGAAATACGTCTCCGTGCGGAAGGTCCAGAACACGGCGGCAGCCAGCACCGCGGACAGCAGGAGCATCGCCGGCGTGGCGAGGTCGGGAAGACGATGCCCGACACCGCGCGCGAGCCGGAAAAACCATGGCGTGGCGAACACGAGACCGACAATCGCGAACGCGATCTGGACCCATCCCGGCAGCCAGGCCGCGGCGTTGAGTCCCCAGACGCGCGCCTCGGGAAACTGTGCGGCCACGAAACGCAGCAGCGCAAGCACGGCGAATGCCGTCCCGGCGGACACGACGAGATCATGTGGGATGGATACCGGTGCGGGCGCGGGTGTCGTGGTCGTCTTCCGCCCTTTCTTCCCCTGCCCTGCTGTCATGGATTGCTTCGCCATCTGCTCCGTCTTGAAATTTCCTCTTCGCGAATGAATGGCACGCGTCTCAACGCGCCGACACAACAACGCGGGCGCGCCATGCCCCGATGGTCGCGACATAGACCCCGGGAGCGACATCGGGCAGCTGGAATCGGAGTTCCGTCTCGGAAATCATCCGCACGGGGAGTTCCGCGATCCGGCGTCCGAGGAGGTCATGGAGCATGAGCGTGGTCGACGTTCGACCACTGCCGAATCCGTCACCACCACGCAGGCACGCCGTTTCCCCCCTGCGCAGCGGCTGTGGCCAGACGGTCAGGTTCCGCTCCGTCGCGATTGGTGTCCGGACGGACGCGGGCAGGGAGAACATGCGGGCGATCAGCTCCCAGAGTTCGGGAATCCCGGCATCGTATCCCAGCGCCCACATTCCGATTCCGGCGAGTCCGAGGTCCTTCGCGAGTTGATACTTGTGTCCGAGGCTCTCCGCGTCGTCGTACCACACCTGCCGCCAGCTCGACCCCTGGTATGCGATCCACGGATTCAGGTAGGGCTCGCTCCACTGCCGCGTACGTCCCGGCAACCAGGATGCCACGACCGAATACGTGCGTGCGGTGGCGCGGTCGGTCGCCACGGCGCGCGGCGCGTCACTGACCACCGGCCAGTCGTAGCCGTAATAGGGCACGCCCAGCAGCAGCTTCGATGCGGGCACCCCGGCATCGAGATACCAGCGCAGGCTGCGCTCGACGTTGTAATTCATGCCGCGGATGGGCGCGACCGGTCCCGCCTCGCTGCTGCCGGACCAGGAATAATCATACCCCATCACGAAAAACAGATCGATCGACGCCGCCAGTGCCGCGACATCCCACGCCGCATTCCAGTCCACCGCGGGCACTGCCGTCGTGATCACCCCGCCCGGGAGATCCGCGTCGAGGCGCGCACGCAGTTCGGCGAAAAAGGCGACGAGGTTCCCGCGCTGATCACCGGGCACCGACTCGAAATCGATGTTCACCCCGTGCGCGCCACGCTGCCGCAGCAGGGCGACCACCCGCTCGATGAGCAGGGCGCGAGCGGTGGTTGAGGACAAGATGCTCCGATTATTTGCCGCGCCGAAATTCGTCACCACCAGCAGCACGCGCACGCCTTCCGCTTTCGCCCGGTCGATCACCGTGCTCGTGTGCCAGTCGCGCACCGTCACGGCTTCTCCGGTGGCCGGATCGACTTCATAGGAAAAATAGGCGAGATGGGTGAGCAAATCCCAGCGATAGGAATCCGCCGTGGCGTCGTCGATCCAGTATGGATGGTACCCATGCACCACATGCGTCAAGGTTCCCGCGCCACGCGGCGCGAGATCCCGTTCGATTCGCGATGGGGCGGGGACCGGCGCCGGTGCTCCCGCACGGGAGAGTGATCGGGGCCGCGGCCGGGTAACCGACTGTCGCGCATGCGGCGAAGCGGCGGCATCGACATGCGTACGCGTCGCGGGACGGTCGGTCTGCGCGTGCAATGGCGCAGGACCGGCAGCGCCGGTGAGAAGACAGATCGCGAAGGCGATAAGAGTCTGTCGCATGGGGAATATCAGGATTCCAGCCCGCTTTCCGCGCCGCTCTCCGCCTCCCCGGCGAGCGCGCTGAGCTGATCGGGAGGGAACGCCCCACGCTCGGTGATGAAAGCGCGGACGGTTTCCACCGGCGTCCACTCGAAATAGCGGTTCCAGATCCGGAACTCCTCGACTTCGCCCGCATCCAGGAGTTCCTCGCCCGGATGGTCCTCCACCGGGATCTGCGCGTGCAGTTGCGGGGAGAATTTCAGTGAGTCGCAGAGCACATACAGCGGGCGTTGCAGCATCGCGCAGCATAACGCGAGGGGACGCGTGCCGGTCTTGTTGAGCAAATACCCGTCCGCGCTAATGCTGTCCGCTCCGACCACCACGACGTCCGACCGCGAGACGGCCTCGGCCATGGCGGCATCGACCATGAGCGTGGTGGGTATCCCGTACCGATGCAGATCGCGCGCGCTGCGGCGACCCTCGAACAATGGACGTCCCTCGAGCAGAAACACATGCGCAAGCCGTCCCAGGTCATGCAGACGATACAGCGCGGCAAGCACGGTGGAACTCCGCGATATCGTGGTCACCGAGACCGGTTCCGTGAACAGATCACCGAACACCGCAGCAATCTGTTCGCCGGATTGCGTGAGGATTTTCTCCAGCGAGGACAGATAGGCGATCGCGTCGGCGATCTCGTCATCCTCGCGCAGTTTGGAGAGGAATTCCGATTTGAGAATCTGCAACACGGCATGGAACGAGGGCATGCTTTCCTGCTCGTGTTCCAGCATGGCGAAACCGTCGCGCAATTCCTGAAAGCGGTACCCGATGGTGCAGCTTTCGCACAGGGCGAGAAGTTTCCGGATCAATTCCGTTGCGCCGGAGGTGTTGTCCGCCGCCAGTTGCTCGAATTCTTTCAGCACATCGCTCAGTAACTGTACGGCCGGAAAAATAGGCCGAACCGCCATCAAAGGCAACCTGCCTGTGATCTTCCGTCTTCTGCCCTCGGCATTCCGCCAGTTGCCTGCTGCGTTCCGCCGCTGCGTTCCGCCTGCTGCCATCCTCTCAGGCGGCGGAACTCCGCGGCGATTCGAAGAAGAAGCGTTCCTGCCCCAACGCGGGCCGCAACTGCGTCAGCCAGCTCGCGTGCTCGTCATAGCGGGCGAAAAAGGGCTTGCCTACCCATTCGGGATTCCTTCCCTGAAGGAATCGGAGCACCATCACCTTTTCTCCGTTGATTTCCGTGATCCCGGTCACTTCAACCTTGCCCGGCGTGGCGGACATCGACGGACCGCGCACCGTGCGCGCCAGACCGTTGACATGCCGATACGCCTCGCGAAAGATCTTGTAGGCGCGTACCAGCGGGATCTTGAAGTACTGCTCCGCACCGGTGTCACGTTCGACGAACATGTAATAGGGAACGATACCCAGGCGCACCTGTTCGCGCCACATCAGCTCCCACACGCTCGCGCTGTCATTGATATGGGCCAGCACGGGCGATTGCGACCGGATGATCGCGCCGGTATCGCGAATGCGCCGCACGGCCTCGCGCGCGATCGGGGTGTCAAGTTCGCGGTGGTGGTTGTAATGTGCCATCACCGCGACGGAACGTCCCGAAGCGATGATGCGCTCGAACAACCGCAACATGTCGTCGGCGTCGGCATCGGTGACGAAACGCTGCGGCCAATAGGCAACGGACTTCGTCCCAAACCGGATGGTCTGCAGCTGGGGGAGGGACGGATCCAGCAGCGGTTCCACATACTCCGCGAGCTTGTGGGTTTTCATCACCATCGGATCGCCGCCGGTGAACAGTACATTGGTCACCTCCTGGTGGCGGCGGATGTACTCGGCCAGCTGTGTCGCTTCCTTCGAGGCGAAGCGCAGGTCATTCATCCCCACGAATTGCGCCCAGCGGAAGCAGAACGTGCAGTAGCTGTGACAGGTCTGTCCCGCGGCGGGAAAGAACAGCACCGTTTCGCGATACTTGTGCTGCAAGCCCGGCACGACCTCCCCGTCGAGCGTGGGCACATTGAGGGTCGTCTGTCCCGCGGGATGCGGATTGAGCTCGAGACGGATCGCATCCGCCGCTTCCTTGAGCTGCTCGCGTGGGGCTTCCGCCCGCAGTAACGTGGCAATCCGCGAATAATGCTCGTCGGAAAGCATGCCGCGCTGCGGAAACGTCAGTTGAAAAATGGGATCGTCGGGAATGTCGGACCAGTCGATGAGCTGGTTGACCACGTAGGAATTGACTTTGAACGGGAGGACGCTCGACACGACGCGCATGTCGAAACGGAGTTCTTCGGGAAGTGTTTGCACCTGGGGGATGCGCGCGAAATTCCGTTCGGTGAAGTACTCGAACGGCGCCACGTCGCGCTTCGTGGCCGCGAAGACGTGGGGCCGTGCCCTGCCGGGTGGAAAGATGGGTCGCATGTCCATGGGGACCTCCTTCGTTTGAGAGATGACATCGCTTCAAAGAACTGGCTTCCAGCACTCAATGTGTTTCCCTGTCGACTATTTGAGAATGAAGCCGAGCCTTAAAAAGCTAAAATTTTTCCGTTGCGATGCAAGGGAAATCGAAGGAAAACCCCTGCGATGAAATCACCGCTCGTTTTTGAGGACAAAGACCCCCGTGCGCAAAACCGCCGCGGACCCGAACACGCCAAGGCCACCCACGATGTTGCTTTCCCGCGGATCGTATTCGGGTGTCAATCGACTGAACTGCACACTCTTGAACCACTGGAGGAACCAGTGATCCGCGGCGAAGACCGCCACGTCATGCCGTCCATACCAGGAGAATGACGTCCAGGGAATCTGGTACCGGTCCTGCGCCACGAGGGTCCAGCGTGTCACGCTGTAGTTGATCGCGGCACTCCCTCCGTGCCCGTCGCTGCCCGGTCCCCCACCGCTTCCCGGACCACCGGCCGAGCCGCTCCCACCGGTGCGTGCGTTCGCTTCCACGGTCGGAGGTGACAGATAGCGCCCATACCCCACGGTGTCGAGTACCATCACGCGCAGCAGGAACTCGGTGTTGTCTCCCGGCGTCCATCGCAGCCGCAGCGAATCGGTGGCGGCGAGCCGCGTGGTGTCTTTCGGATACTGCACGAACGCGGGCGGCGTGAGCACCCAGGCGAGATCGCGCGGTGTTGTTGTCTCCGCATGGACCAGTGCGCCGTCGGGCATGCGGACGCGCAGCCGATAGGTGGTTTCCGGCAACACGACCACCGTGCTGTCGTCGACGTGGTAGCTTCCCGCGCCCACCTCCTCGCGAAAGAGCAGCGGCAGTGTGCGTCCATCGTACTCGATCGTCACCGCCGCATCGCGTACGATGCTGCCGGGATGATCGTACGCCTGGTCGATCGGCTGCGAGAGCGCGACCACGATATCCTGAATCGGTTCGCCCACCAGAAGATATCCCTGGATGAAAGGACGCGCCACATAGTCGGTCGGGGGTGCGTCCTCGCACGCGGTGAACAGGAGGAAGGCGAGCGTGAACGGAAGCGCGAACGTCGTTTTCATGCGGGACCTAGAACGTGATTTCCAGCGCAACGCTGGGAATGATGGGGAGAAGCAGCACGTCGGTGACCTCGGTCACGTCCCCGCTTGTGTCGTAATATCGATACCAGATATCCCGATGCGAATACACGTTATAGAGATCGATCAGCAGCATGGCGGGACGGCCGAACAGTGTCGTATGATAATTCGCGTTGAGATTGAGCTGATGCGACGCTGGCAGACGCAAGCCGTACAGATCCGCCGGCACCGTGGCGCCGATGCCCTGGTTGTCGCCGGGAAACGATGTTTGGTAGCGGGAGGTCTGCGCGGTGTAGGACTGCCCACTCTGATACGTGAACGACGCGCCAAGATTCCACCGCGCGTTGATGCGGTATTGCGCAACGAATTTGAGGTCGTGCCTCCGGTCCCATTTCGGGCGGAACGACGCGCCCCCGTTGAGCTCGTCGAATTGCGATGTGATCGACCCGAGCGCGTACCCGGCCCACCCGGTGAAATTGCCGATGCGTTTCTGCAGAAACAGCTCGATGCCGTAGGACTGACCGTTGCCGTTGTAGAACACCTCGCGGACCGCGGAGGACTGCGTGACAAATTCCCGCAGCTCGCTCACATTGCGCAGATCCTTGTAATACAGCTCGACGTTGAATTCATACCCATCGTGCGGACGCGTTTCCACGCCGAGCACATAGTGCACCGCGAGGGAAGGATCCACGGTTGCATCCGTGGGCAGCCACGTGTCGAAGAAATTGAAATCCTGCACCGATGCGAGACGGAAGTACTGGTGATACATCCCCCACGCCGCCTTCACGGCGATGTCGGGACGAAGTTGCAGCCGAACCGCCACGCGGGGGTCGAGGCTGACGATATCGCGGAGCTGGTAATAATTCGCGCGCAGTCCCATCTGCGCGGAAAACATCCCGGAAAACCGATAATTCGCCTGACCGAATCCGGAATACACATAATCCTCGGTGTCGATATCCGGCGGTGCTTCCTCGACGGTGGTGCTGTCGCTTCCACCGCCGAGCTGTTGGAGGTAGCGCAGCGCGTAGCGGCTGCCTTCAACACCCGTCGTGATGGTCAGGTCATTGCTCGCGAACCATTCAAACTTCCCCTTCACCGTGAGATCGGTGATATGGTTGTCGATCACGCCCCCAAATCCACGCCGCTCGTTTTCGAGAGCATTGCTGTAATCGCTCCAGCTCACGTTGAAATCGGAGAAGAGGTTGTCCGCGAACAAATGGGTCCATCGCAGCGCCGCCGCGCGGTTCTGCACGCCGACACCGAGGGTAAGACCGCTCTTGCTCTCGAAATCCATCTGGTCCCGCGCGAGAAATCCGGACAGCGAAATCTTGTCCGACGGTGAGAGATCCTGGGTGATCTTCCCGTTGACGTCATAGAAGTAATACGACGGCAGCGGGGAATTCTCCGTTTCGATCAGCGACGTGAGCAGGTCGATGTAGGTACGACGGCCGCCGAGAAACCACGAGCCGTTTCCGACCGGGCCTTCGAGCGAGAGCCGCGAGGATATCAGACCCAGCGATGCTTTTCCCTCGAAGCGGTTGCGGTTGCCGTCGCGCTGGACCAGATCCAGCACCGCTGACATCCGTCCGCCATACTCCGCCGGGAACCCGCCTTTGATGAGTTCCACATCCTTGATGGCATCGGGATTGAAGGTGGAATAGAATCCGAAGAGATGCGTTGGATTGTACACCGCCGAACCGTCGAGCAGCACGAGGGTCTGATCGGGTGAGCCCCCGCGAATGTACAGACCGCTCGAAATCTGCGAGGACGAAAGCACGCCCGGAAGGAATTGCAACGATCGAAAGACATCCGCTTCGCCCGCCACGCGCAGTTGGCTGATTTCCCGTAGGGGGACATTCACCCTGCCGACGCTGATCTGGCGGCGATCGTCCAAACGATTTCCCTCGATCGTGACTTCTCCCATCTCGAGCACCTCCGGAACGAGCGCGACATCCAGGCGCCGCGTCTCGCCTTCCGAAACACGCAGCGTGGTTTCCTTCGTCGAAAAACCGAGGAAGCTGATCACGACCGTGTGTTCTCCCGCCGGAATACCCCCAAGCACATAGAAACCGCTTTTATTGGTCACGGCCCCGCCAGGCTGCTCCCGCAGCCGCACCGTCGCGCCGACCAGCGTCTCCCCCGTCGTGCTGTCGCGCACGAAGCCCGACAGCGTCGCACCGGGAACCGCCATCGAGTGAAGGTCCATCGTTTCCGACCGCGCGCGCGGTGCCACCACCACACCCACGAACACGACGAAACACAGCAACACCACTCTTCTCTGCATCATCAATCACCCTCGCGTCGTGACGCCGGACAGTCCGTCCTTCACCTCCGTGCGACGATCGCCGGGAGAAATCGGATTGCAGGCACCTGTATCCGATGCACGCGCCGCCGGATTCGGTTCATCCCCACGGACCAGTTTCCCCTCCCCGCAAAAAAAATCCCCCATCTCATCCGAAATGGGGGAGTGTTCACCAATGGTGCTTACTGCCTACTGCTTACTGCTTACTGCCTCCTGCTTACTGCGCGCCGCGCAGCGGCGCATAGCACGTGCGCAGCACGCTACGTCAGCGAAGCCTTCAGGAAATCGCGGTTCATCAGCGCGATGGCGGCGACGGTGATGCCTTTCGGACAGACCGCCTCGCATTCGTACTGGTTCGTGCAGCCGCCGAAGCCTTCCTTGTCCATCTGCGCCACCATGTTGAGCACGCGGCGCTTGCGTTCGGGCTGGCCTTGTGGCAGATAGGCATACTGCGAGACCTTGGCCGCGACAAAGAGCATGGCCGAGGCGTTCTTGCAGGCCGCGACGCAGGCGCCACAACCGATGCAGGCCGCGTAATCCATGGCCCTGTCGGCATCGACCTTGCTGATGGGGATGGCGTTGGCATCCGGCACGCCGCCGGTGCGGGCCGAGACGAAGCCACCGGCCTGCATGATGCGATCCATGGCACCCCGGTCGACCACGAGATCCTTGATCACCGGAAACGCCCGTGCGCGGAAGGGTTCGATATAGATCGTGTCTCCGTCCTTGAAGTGCCGCATGTGGAGTTGGCAGATCGTTGTTTGTTTCTGGAATCCATGCGGAATGCCGTTGATGGTCAGCGAACAGGCGCCGCAGATGCCTTCGCGGCAGTCGTGGTCGAAGGCCACCGGTTCCTCCCCGTTGATGATCAGTTTCTCGTTCAACACGTCGAGCATTTCGAGGAAGGACATATCCTCCTCGACGCCGTCGACTTGATACGTGACCATTTTGCCCTTGTCCTGGGCGTTCCGTTGACGCCAGATATGCAGCGTGAGTTTCATCACTTGTAACTCCTTGTCTGAAGCTTCACATTCTCGAACACCAACGGCTCCTTGTGCAGGATTGGCGTGTTGCCCACACCAGTATATTCCCAGGCCGCGACGTAGGCATAGTCGTCATCGTTGCGCATCGCCTCGCCGTCCTCGGTCTGGTATTCCTCGCGGAAATGACCGCCGCAGCTTTCGTTGCGGTCAAGGGCGTCATGGCACATCATCTCGCTGAACTCGAGGAAATCCGCCACGCGTCCGGCACGTTCGAGCGCGCTGTTGAGACTTTCACCGTCACCGACCACCTTCGCGTCCTGCCAGAACTCCTCGCGCAGCGCGGGGATCAGTTCGAGAGCCTTCTTCAGGCCGGCCTCGTTGCGCGCCATGCCGCAGTATTCCCACATGATGTTTCCCAACTCGCGATGAATCGCGGCCACCGTCCGTTTCCCGTTCAAGGCAAGCAGCGACGCGACGCGCCCACGCACTTCCTCCTCCGCCTTGCGGAACTCCGGATGTTCGGGAGTGACTTTCTCCGTTTTATGGGAGGCGAAGTAGTGGCCGAGGGTGTAGGGGATGACGAAGTAGCCGTCGGCGAGTCCCTGCATGAGCGCGCTGGCACCGAGACGGTTCGCGCCGTGATCGGAGAAATTCGCTTCTCCGAGGACATGCAGGCCGGGGATCGTGCTCATGAGATTGTAGTCCACCCACAGCCCGCCCATGGTGTAGTGCGCGGCCGGGTAGATGC
>JAVFAS010000061.1:0-22060 GCA_034002405.1 Bacteroidota bacterium
TCACTGGGCGCTTTCTGTTCCCTGCGACAACGCTTGATTGCAGCAAGTATTTCATCATAGGATATCCGAATGGCGTTTGGTGCAATCTGCTGTATTTCTTTGTCCCTGTACAGCACACTTGATGATCCGAGGAGAAGGTAGACGAGTTTGATCGCTTTCGATGAAAAGGCTTGCTGTTTATCTTGCTGCGCACGTCGAATTATTGACCCACATTTAATCTCAAAATAGTAGCTACCGTTTGCAGCTTCGAGGAGAATATCAAATGATCCACGCTCTGGTTCAATTTCAACTTTACGAACGCCACCCGCACCGACCAAGTGTTTTGCGAATCCTGGAAGTTCGAGCAGCCGTGCGATCGCCAATTTGTGCAGGATTTCGTAATGATAAGCACTTCCAATTAACACATCCAGAATCATCGTGAGCCTCCTTGATCTATAAGGTGTTTTCTCTACGCATGCATGACCCTCTCCACCACCCCACCCTCAACCATCCCCACGAACTGCTCGGCGATCTGGCGGGGAACGTCGCCGCCCTCGGTTTTCACGCCCATCTCGATGTTGATTGAGAGGGCGTAATCGGTGAGGTTGGCGCTGGTGACGAGGGCGACCCGCCGGTCGGCGACGATGCACTTCGCGTGCAGGGAGCCGACGTCGCCATCCGTCGTTTTCGGACGCTTCGTGGTCGGCCAGTGGTACAGTTCGATCCCCGCCACTTCGAGCAATCCTGATTGCTTCAGTGGGTCGTAGGCGAGCTTGCCACCAAATTCCCTTCCACGTTCGAGAACGAACATGACGCGCACTCCGCGCGAGGCGGCGGCATGCAGGCGGTCGAGCACGGGTTGTACCCGGCGGGTGGCGTAGGACACGATGATGAGTTCCTCCCGCGCCGCGTCCAGTACATCGTACACGGCCTGGGTGGGACTTCGATGGATGAGCTCCGTTTGCTCGGGACCGGTCCACACGGTTTCGATGTGAACGCGATTCCTCTCCTCTCTCCAGATATAGGCCGCGACTTCGAGCGCATAGGCGAGTGCGGCAGGTGTGATGTCAGGCACATGCCCACGCCAGTACTTGAGCAAGTCCATGGCATGGTCGCGATGAGACGCCACAACGATGCCCTGCACAGCGGAAGCCAGCGCGTGATCACTGGGAGAGGAGATGCCTGCGATCACCGTCGCAAGGGCGCGTATGGAATTCTCCGGCAGGCTTGCGCAGAGAGAGTGGATGCGTGACTGCAATTCCGCACGTGGCTGGAGTGCCATCTCACTTCCCTCCCATGAAGAACGCACACTCGCTCCTGTCGAAGACCGGCACGAGCAGTGAACGGTCGAGGTACCGGTTGCCACGTTCACAGGAAGTCTCGGGTGAAAACAGACAGGCATGGCATGAGGCGCCGTGCAGCGTCGAACCGTCGGGAGCGGGATCATGCGCGGCGCATAGCGGATCGGAGGAACAGAGTTTCATGTCCTCCAGCGCGTATCGCAGCAGACGACCGAGCTGGTCGGGTTCGCCCAGATGTACAAGTCCGCCAAGCGTTCCCTCGCTGTCGGGAGCGGATGTATACAATAACACGCCGGCCATCTGTCCGCCGCCGGGCAGCTCCTCCGTGTATATGCGCTCGCGGATACCCGCCGCGGAATACCCGCATTCGATGGCGATGCGCCGCATCAGCGCGTGCGCGAAGGAGTGAATCATGATGAAGCGGATGCCGGGGAAATTCGCGGGAGGGGGATCGATGCCCCGCGCTGCGCGCCATTGTGTGTGCGACGCGAGAAAGGCCTGCTCCCGCATGATCACCGGTACCCGTTCCTGCCACTGCAGCAATGTATCCTCGCGGAATCGGATGAATATCCCTTCCCCACGCACTTCCGCCGCCGGAACGAATTGCGCCGACTGCCGGCAGAGCGGGACGCGCTGGACGACCGGGAGGTCCTCGGCATCACCGTAATCACCAGGAGATTCGAGACGGGTGAAGCCGATGAGCGCGCGGACTTCGCGGAGCCGATGCGCCAGCACGACGGATTCGATAAATGGCTCGAAGCCGTCGGGTACGGCAACTTCCTCGAGACGGAAATCACGTGATTCGAGTGCGGTCTGAGGATTGCTCAGCAACCTCCACTCCGGCAGCTTGACCGTTCCCTCCTGTTCATCGGTCTCCGGGGCTGACTTGCGGGACTGTATCGCCTGCCATATTTCTTCGTCTGAATACGCATCAAAAGAAACCAGGACATTCGCCATTCGCAGCAGTTTCACGTTATCCATTTCCGTGACCTGCTGCAGGACATCCCATTTGTCCTCGACCAGCTGTTCGATGTCGCCGGTCGTCTTCGGCAGGTTCAGCAGGTTCACCGTGACGGGAAACCAGCTGTTCGTCGCGCCGAGAAGGATGACATTGGGCTTCTCGTCACAGGGCTGGGTGATCCGGAGATGCGGATGCCTTCCCTTGCAGGTCAGAAACCGTTTGGCGTAGGAGGGATCGAACGCCCGGGCCATGGACCGCTTCTGTCCGCAACTGTCGCAGGCGATCATGATGTCCGTCGTGCTTCCGGAGACGCCGAACTCCAGCATGCGCAGGCTCGGCTTGTCACAGCTTCCACCGTCGTGGACAAATGCCACCCAGGGGAAATCCTGCAGATGCCCACGTTCGCAGGCGACGAGGAAACGCGCCGGCACAGCGACGGGCTTATTGAGCCGATCACAATTGGCATGGACGTACCGAAGCCTGTCAGCACGAAACGGATGTGACTCAAACGTGAACAGGCCCGATTGCAGGCTGGCGAGCAGGCCGCACGCGGTGCAACGCATCCACTGCGGGAAAGGCGTTACAGGAACCCCTATTCTCCGATCTTCCCAATCATTGGCGCCGGGCAGCTGCATGCTCTCCGGATCCGGCATCGGTGGAAGCACCAGCCGGTGTACCTGCGGACCCAGGATGCGGCGCACCTTTTCAAGCAGCCGTTCTTCGTTGAGGGTTGTCAGGCGGTTTGTGTCCCAGTCATCGAGTCCCATGACCAGTGCCGCGAGATGCGGAAGGTCGATCACGGCGCCGACGCCGAAGGTGTAGATGAACTGATTGAGCCGCACTTCACCCGCATGCCATGACTGATTGCCGCTCATGCCTCACCTCCATCCTGCAGGTCGTATGGATGCAGCACGAGATTCACCGACTGCTCCACGTCGCGCAGCGAATGCAGGCAGGTGAACGCCTCCCATTTGCCGGGTGCGGGTGGATGCAGGAGATTCACGGTCTTTCCGTCCCTGGCTGCCTTGTATCCCAGGTTCGCTCCTGTTTTCTTTTTCTTCTCCGCCGTGTCGCTCCATTTGTCGAGCAGGTACAGAAGCTGTTTTTCGATGACATCCTCGGGCACTCCCATGGACGCGGCGCGTTCGCGAATGGCATCATGCGCGCGGCGCACGATGGCGTGATGCCTGTCCATAGCCTCGGCGCGGGCATTATGATTGTACTCTTCCGCGGCGAGACGCACGAGGGAAACCAGCACGCCCGCGAGTCCCCGCTGCAGGGCGCGTTCCGCGAAGGGAGTGACGGAAAGGGCCTCCACGTGTTTGTAGAATGTCGCATGATAATGTTCGAAACTCTCGTAATGCGAGAGGTCCCTCGGCCGGGCCCAGTTGTAGACGGTGAGGACGAGTCCCGGCGTACCGCGTCCCACGCGGCTGGTCGCCTGGATATACTCCGCCGTGGCCTTCGGCTGTCCGTTCACCACCATCAAGCCGAGGCGGCCGACATCGACACCGACGGAAATCATGTTCGTGGCCAGAAGGACGTCGATGGGACGCGCGTGTGGCGGACGCTTTCTCGCCTTTCGGGCTGCGTCGTTTTCCCTGTCCTTCACCGGATCGAAATCCAGTTCCATTCTATCGAGAATCACGGGAATCCCGGTCGCGTCGATGCGGGAGGTGAGTTCATCGACGTTGGGCTGTTTCCGTCGACCAAGACCATGTTCGACCATGCGCCACAGGCGTGCCTGGATATCGTCATCGACAAGCCGGCGCATGCCGCCAAGTTCGCGGAGAGAATTGAAATACCCCACCAGCGTCATCCATGGATCGGCCGCGGCGCCGTGATCGTCATAGAGTTTCTGTCCCGCTGCGAGAAGTGCGGTATAGACACGGATCATTACCGCTTTGCTGCGGAAGCCCGGCGCACATATTCCCAGGTACAGTCGGCCGGGGTGCTTTTCATCGGCCTCCCGCTCGAGCGAGAAAAAGTTGTCACCGGCATCGAGACCATGCGGCGGGAACACGGCAAGCCGGCGCGCGAACACCTGCTGCACCTGCTCGGAAGCACGGCGCACCGTCGCGGTGGAGGCCACGATTTTCGGCAATACCCGTCTGCCGTTCAACTCCCAGCTGCACAGTTCGTCCACTGCCGTTTCATACAGTCCCGTCAGTGAGCCGAGCGGACCACTGATCAGATGGAGTTCGTCCTGGATGATCAGATCGGGCGGACGCAGCGGCGGGTGGGGCTGGAGCTTCGTACTCGGTAACAGCCCCGCCGCCCGATGGTCCGAATCTTCCATCTCCGGGGACACGAAACCATGTCGCTGGCAATACTGCGACACGCGTCCGAAGAGCATCTGCACTTTCCCGTTCCACGGCATCTGTGCGAACTTGTCCACCGTGGCGATGAGCAGGGCTGGCAGCCGCCGGTAGATTTCCTCATCCACCACGAGCAGGGGGATGCCCTCTCCGGGACTTTGCCGTCTTGAGAACGGGCAGGTCCCCAGCCGATCACTGCAGTAGACGAGCGTCCTGCCACGGCCCCGCGCGAAGGATTCCACTTCGATATTTTTTCCCCCGTCGATCGCGCTGCCGCACCACGGACAGTTGGTCACCTGGTGCGGAGATCCGACGCCGCCGTGCTGGGCATTCCATTGCTGATTGCCGCGGAGCTGGCGCACTGCCTCGTCGGCCTGGGCGCTGGTATTGGGCGTGGTGCGCTGTCCGACCCAGAGTCCGATGCGAAACGGCTCCGTTCCCCATATCGCATCTCCGGCTGCCTCGGCCTCGCGGCGTAGCACTTCGCAGGCGCAGATGAGCGCCGCGGCGCGCTGGAACTGCTGGAGGGTCAGGACGCGCAGCGTGTACCGCATGAGCACCGCGACGCCATACTCGCCGTCATATCCGTTCACTTTCCCCTGCAGCCGGCGGATGCCCATGGCGAAGGCCGCGAGTCCGAGATACGCCTCCGTCTTGCCACCACCCGTCGGAAACCAGAGCAGGTCCGCCGCCGCGCCGGCCGGTGAGCGTTCCGCATGGCGTGGATCCGCCAGCGACGGGAGATTCATGAGCACGAAAGCAAGCTGGAACGGATACCAGGTCCGGTTTTTCGGAATATCGATTTCCTCCAGCACCGGATTGGTTTTCCTGCGCACATTGCGGGTAAAGATTGTCCGTACACGCTGCAGAAACATGACGCGGTTGCAGAACCGGAAGGCCTCCATCGCCGCGCTATCTCGCGAAAGCAATGCGATTCCCGCAACAATGCGTTCCCGCGCTTCCCTGCAGTGTTTCAATGCCAGCTCTGCCGCCTCCCGGTACTGCTCCAGATCCGGTTCCGTGGCAATCCGCAGTGCTTGCTCCGAAATCCATGCCTCGTATGCATCCGGGAGCGGAGCGAGCATGGCAGGCAGGTCCACCGGCGAAGTTTCGGAGAGGAGTTTCATGTCCAGCACAAGCGCCTCGAGACGCGGATCGTCCTGCACCGTTCGCGGAGTCTGCTGCGGTACCTCGTACTCCGGCACTGCCCGTGTCACAATGGACAAAGCGCGGCGCGGGTCCAAGGTCGATACTTGCGCGTGGACACTCGTGGCATGTCCCACGGCAAATTCCACCCGGTCCCGGTACAGCATGTCCATCGCCGCACGCTCGACATGGTCGATACCATCCTCGTGTCGCACATCCACATCTGGGGTGCGCTTGACGAATACCGGCATGTCCGATGTTCCCTTGACCTCGATCTCCGCCTGGAACAACCATCGATCATCCGCTTTCGCCGGTTCAAGGGCTGATTGGGCATTGACAAGAAAGATCGTCACGAGCCAATGTCCGTCATATTTCGTGATTTTGCCTTGCAGAAGGACCTCAGGACACGATTGATCAGGGGTGATGTCCTCGATCACCCCGGCTTTCACGATGACACGATGCAGCTCTCCACCGCATGGCACGCGTTTCCACACCTTCTTCGGTTTCCCCGTATCCGTAACCAGTGTTTCAGAGTCCGACCGCTCGTATCTGCCCCAGCGTGCCGTCACAAGCAGCTCCCGCACATCCCCGGCTACCGAACACGTCATTCCGATTGACGTCGGGATGAGCGAGGCACGCGTAGTCGACGCTGCATCTCCACCATCGTTATCACTTGCCTGTTCGGGAGCAGCGATGATTTCGTCATCCCTCCCCTGGGCGGAAAGATCAGCAACGGCGTCATCCGCCTCTGACGGCTCATGAAAAGGCAGTGGTATATCAGCATTGGCATTTTTCCTCGGCGCGACCATGCCGAGGATGTAACGGGAGTTGACGTGGGTTTCGGGAACTTCCTCAGTTTGACCCAGTGCAGGGCCGAGGAGTTCTTTCAATACGAGTTCGGAAAGATCGGATCTTGGCATTGCAGGTCCTTCTTCAACTTATACGTTCATTATCGTTTCATAATCGTGTCCAGTCGCGAGACTTCCCATACCCAAGAAGAGTTACTGAAGCCCCCTTTACCGACAGGGGACGTCCGGTAACTGCGGTGGATTCTCTCCATAGAACCAATAATCCGTGGAATCGTTTGTGGATGCGCAGTCAATCAAAACCAACGAATCTACATCCCTCACGGCAATCCCAAATCCGCTCTCAGATCGAAGGATAGAAATCTTGTAACCATCAAGTTTGTCATACAACGATTTGAAGTTCGGCAGCAGTACTTGTCGTATCTCCTCACTTGATAGGGAGAGGGGCGGCACACCTTCATATCTTACATCCAGCATTGCGTTCAGCTGATTCGCAGCTGGCCCCAAATCACCATACCGCTCGTCCAGTAGCTCCTTGCTACTACAACCGATGGTTATAAGCAAATATGCAACAATACAGGCACTTGTCATCCTGTTCATCACGACCTCCATATCGTTTGGGTGCCGGTAATCCGATCGACTCCTGTATCAAGATTCCAGTCTGGCAACTGAAAGACAACATTTTGCTTGGTGAACAAACTATTATACATCTTCATCCAGACTGACACGGTCTGATCAACAGCCTTCATGAAAACATCATCATAGAAAGATGCATCCCGTTGGCCAGTGGGTAGTGGTACACTTGCATAGTATTTGGACCTTGCCGCAGGGACAACATCTTCGGGCCTCTGAAAGGCAAGGTCGATTCCGAGATGGCGGCACGCTTTTGCAATCGTACCACCATCTGCCAAGTCGATCATCGTCAAGTACGAATCGGTGTAACTCGACATATCCGGACTCGACAGCATCGGCATACTGATATGAAGATGTTTCGACCAAAACTCCATTACCGCGTCATATTCCGATCGCATGCCACAGCCCGCGATGAAACCGGCGAAATCAGAAGTGTGCACACTGTTGTTTTCTGCCTGTTGCATTACGAGGACATCCTGTGTCATCTCACAGATTCTATGATCCTTCATAGATGCCTCCCTGGCACAAGGGCCAACTATCAACTCGACAACAGGATGGACTGTGGCATCAGCTACGAGGTGGCTCACGTATCCGAGAAGCCATGCTAGTTGGGCATACCAATTTGCGTTCTTGCGAGTGACGGATAGGGTATGAATTGCATTCTCTACCAAACTTTTCGAACACAAGTAATGCATGATATCAGCCCAGTGAACATCAGCGATCTTCCCCTCTGAAAGCAGGTTCTTCATGATTCTCGTGTGCGACAGGTAAGGGATGTCTGGACTAACGCTACCCAGCATAACGAAGTCTTTGTTTTCAACAAGTGTGTTTTTCAGCTCCTTGATTGAGACAACTTTGCCGTGCGCTTTTCGCACAATCGCCATATGAGTCAATGCGCCAGCCATATCACCTCCTGTTAATTCTTATGTTACCATATCGCATTTATTTTACTGCCTTTGAGCATACCTATCAAACCAGTATATAACCCTGAATACATTCATGACTAACGCCAACACACATAAAATTGAGTATACAAATATTGCGAATCCAAAATAGTGCAACATAAATATTAGAAACTTACAACACACACCTACATTTGCGTGGATTTTAACGAACTCATACGCATGCATATTGACGGAATCGCTATATACCGCATTCAGTATCAGCCATATAAAGATTGATATGATTTGAAATACAACGAAATGCACAAACGAAGCGGAAGATCGGAGCAGCACAGACTTCCCCTCGATCGACGCTTTACCAGCCTTAGCTAGAATTTTCAGAAACTTCGGGTCACCGACTGCAATAAAGATTGCATAGCCCCCAATCGTCACTCCAAGCATTGAAGGAAGTAGATTTGGAATTTCATTCCACCACGCATTATAAACCCAATACGGCGACAGGAAAAATGGCGCAATCAACGATACTCGAAAATATATCGAACGAAACAATGCGCCCCAACCTCCGTAGCAAGTCCAATATAGTTTCGCCGAGGAAACGGGCTCATTCGTGGCTTTGCTCATGATTCACCTACCCGTCACGGACCTTTTCAGTACTTGCCCAACATCTTCAATTTTTGGATCCATAATATATGCAACTCGTTTAGGATGCTCCTTGGTAGATTCAACAAGTTTCGCACCGTTACTATCTTTACCGACTGCATCTACATGACCGTACCGATTAGCTAATTCTGCAATCTTAAGCACTTGTTCATCAGGCTTTATGCTTTCGCCTCGCTCGGCGGTGTAATCATATTCCACTCTTTGCACGTTCTGCCTATCCAACTCCCTCATGAAATCCTCATCAAAACTTCCAATATCATCATCATTTGGCCGATCCACTTTGATACGAAGTTTCTGAAGCATTGGCATTCTAAGAATTTTCTCAAGCGCTCTCTCGTCTTTTATAGTGTTAACATCAATTCGCCCATACTCGGCATCAATGTCAGGACTTGACACGAGAACCGTAAGCACTTTCGCCAACGCATTGGGATTGAGTATTTTATTTCCGGATTTACTCTCAAATATTAATTTATGGGTTGAAGGCAAGAATATATATCGAAAGGTTGAGAGATTAGGCTTCAGGTGGTCTGGCACATTTATATTTTGAATCTCCCCTGCGCTCGCCTCCTCGAACGTGTTGACATTGTACCAATCAAGGGTCTGATCTATGACCATGAACTTAGCGATTACTCCAGCATATACTAGCCTGTCATCAACAAGCTCCTTGATGCTTGACTGAAGAACCACACCCCAGTTTCCACGATATATTACAGGCTTTCTAAGTCGCACCATCGACTCCCACATTGCAGCATATTTTTCTGCGGAATGCGGATGCATCGTGATGTTTATTTCACCCAAGAAAACGTTACGTTTGCGTGTCATGATTTACCTATGATATATTGCTATAATTTCGACTCAACGAATTGAACGCTCCCTCGAACTGTTTAAATACTTTATTTCTTGAGAAACGATTTGATAGGAATCAGGGCTGATCGTATATTGCACTCCCCCTTTAGTTTCAAAAAATCCGACTTTTACACTTAAGCTCGGTATGTAACATCGCGCAATCCTCATGTCTAGATTTCTTTTTTGCTCTCTAATCCATACAATCTCTGGTTCGACGGCTTTCGGGTCGTTGACGACATTTAAGACATCAGTTACTCCCTGATTATATCTGGTTCCGACACTATGTACAGCATTCATTAGCGAAAGGACTTGCCTCATTTCATCCTCACCGGTATCCTTAAACGGGAACGTTTCGTAGCAATTCTGGTGAGAAAAATTTAACCTTGTTTCAAGAGTAGAACTATACTCTCGAGCCCAGTAATCGAATATACTGCTTTGTAGAATTGGCAATTGATCAAGGACATCATCCCTAAATACGATCACGCGGTCTGCAAATACGCATGTATTTTGTACCATTGAGAACCAGACGTGTTTTGTTACTCTGGTAGTTACCAACACCCTCTCCATCCCCTCGATCGCTTTGTAGAGGGCCGGTCGCTTATCTGCATACTGCCACCACCGCTGGGGCAATGGTTTGCGTAGGGCATAGCTACCGTCAGGTTTCTTCCGTTGTCTCTCCGGCTTCACCTTCTCTTCGACAATCCGGAGCACATCCGGATACTCCATTGCCCGCTCAAGTGGCCAGTCATGGAAGTTGATCACCCAGCGGCTGGGACTCTGGTCCGGTCGGCTATTCAGGTCCTGCCCGGTGAGATAGGGGAAGAGGACATCATTGTTTCTCGGATCCTTGTCCAGCAATCGCTTCGCTTCGTCGATCTCGAGAATGAAGCCTTTACCAAGCACAATGCTGCCCTGGAATGACTTCCCCATGTTCTCTTTCAAGCGTTTTGGCGGTCCTTCGATCTTCCCTGGAATGCTTAGATAAGGGGAAATACACTTTACGAGTCCACCGTCGAGATCGTACTCCCCTTTCCACTCCCCCTTGTGCAGCCAGAGCTGCGCGATTTCGAGATTCGCCTCGCCGGGCCACTTGCGGCTTTTCACTGCCCGATAAATGCTCAGACCACGCCCTGCGGTCATCTGGTCCAGCCCCACTTCCCTCGTATCGCCCTGTGCGATGGTGTTGGTCGCGAGCATGCCGAGATTGCCGGCACTTTTTAGAAGGGTACCGGCTCGAAGGAAGAAGAATGCGGCGAGATCGGCGTTGCCTTTCGCTCCTTCCGCCAGGTAGTCCTGCAGATAGAAGCGATAATCCGTTCCGAGGGGACCCGTGAGCTTTTTCCCACCCAGGAACGGCGGATTGCTCACAATGGCGTCGAATCCGCCATTGACAAAGACTTCGGGGTACTCCAGCGGCCAGTGGAATGGCCTGCGCGCATCCGCCGAGGGATTGTTCTCCTCGAGCAATACGCCAAGTTTCGTGCAGACGCGATCAAAGGCCTCCGTATCGTCGAACGCGGAAAGGATACCGCTCCGCAGGTCCCCGAACTTCGGATGCGGTTTACCGCCGCGCTTTTTCGCGCCGCCGTCGGCGGTGTGGACTGCCGCCGCGATGACGGCGTCGCACAGACGTTTGCTCTGCGCGATGGCCTGTTCCGCGTCGGCGAGCATGTCGCGCTTTCGTTGCGCGTCGGCGAGTCCGGCCACGGGGAAGGATTCGATTTGCCTCCGGATCTGAACGGCGTCGTTCACCGCTGCGGACACGGTCTCTATCCATGCGCCGATCTGCTGTCCGGGACCGGGCGCGGGATGCATCATGACGAGTTGCTCCGCGGTGGCGAAGCCCAGCAGGGAATCGCCGCATTTGATGGCATGGTCGAGGAAGGTGAAAGGCTTTTCGCGCGCCATGGTGACGAGCCACAGCGAAAGCCGGGCCATCTCCACGGCAAGCGGATTGCGGTCCACTCCGTACAGGCAGCGCTCGGCCACGAGGCGGCGCGCGTGTTGGAGCCGGTCTTCGGTGTCGGCCGGGAGATCGGCGGGTCCGCCGTGCACTTCCCACGACTCCACGAGCCGCTCCGACAGCTCGCGGCAGGCCTGCACCAGGAAGGCCGCCGAACCCACGGCGGGATCGCAGACGCGAAGCGCGAGCAACACGTCGGGCTCACGCAGTTTCCACTTCTCCTTCGGCCGTCCTTCGGCCGGACCGTCATACACCAGCGGATCGAGCGTGTGCTTGACCACCTCCGCGGTGAGCGAACGCGGGGTGTAATGCGCACCAGTCTGCCGGCGGTCGCTGCCTTGCGTCACGTAAGCAGAGCCGGCGGGGATTAGCACGGGCCGGTCATAACTGTCATCACGAATCAGACCTGCCCAGGGCAGGATGCGGTCGATGAGGGTTTCATCCTGTCCGCATGCGGCGCGCAGGCGCGCCTCCCGCAAGGCATCGATTTCGGTTTCCAGGAGCTTGCCGAGCGCTTTCGGAGTTTTTGCCGTCTCGTTTTTAAGGAATTCCATAAGACGGTCCGGTGGCGCATCGGATCCCGGCCGCCAGCCGTTCGCTGCGGTTTCGATCGCATGGATGTCGACTTCCGGTTCGTTACCCTTGTCGCCAACCAGTCCCAGCACCGGCCGGTCGGAGGGTGCGCGCCAGACGGTGTGGTCGAGCAGGGATTCGTACACATGGCCGATCTGCTCGATGTCCAGCGCCCGGAAGCTGAGCCGCCGCGGCTCCGCGACTCCGCCGCGCAGATCCCGTTCGACCAGGAACTGCAGGCTTTCGAGCATGTGCAGGACGGTGCGGTTGTCCAGGGCAAGAGGATCCGCGCCCGTATCGCGCCAACTCGTCGCCCGGGTGCGTCCCTCGAGAAAGGGAAAGCGGTCGGGATCGAACAGCGCCCCGCCGTACGCGGGCAGATGAAGATCCTCGTGCCGCAATCCGCCGTACACCGCGCGGAACAATGCCAGCAGGCGCGACCAGGCATCGTGCCTGCGCTCGAGCAGTTCCTCGCCATGGCGGTCGGCCGTCTCCCGCAATTGCGCCGCAAGCGTGGAGGCGGCATAGTGGCTGTCGTAGAGTTCGCTCGTGCCAAGCAGCAGCAGTCCGCGCTCCTCGGCGGAAAGCAGGAAGACCAACCGCATCATCACCGTGACCGCCGCCTCGTAGAGACGCGCTTCGGAAATGCCTGCGAGCAGCACCCGGCCGCGCTCCGCATCCAAACGATCGATGGCCTGCACGAGCATTTCCACCGACGCGCGAACCTGCATGCCGAGCTGCTCGGTGACTTCCTTCTGCCGCTCGGCGCTTTTGCGGAGCATGGCCTCGAGCGATTCGTCGTCGGGCACGCCGAACAGACGCGACGCCCCGAGCAGCGCCGTGAAGGCGCGGAAGGTGAGCGGTTCCTCCATGAGCAGGGAGGACTGCCAGGAGATGAAGCCGGTGCTCTCCCCCGCTGGTGCGTAGACGAGCATCCACTGTCCGCCGTTGGTCACGAGACCGAGAACGACCCCCGAGCCATGCAGCAATTCCATCATCCGCGTGGCCGGCGAGGCCTTCCAGAGCTTTCCGGTCACCGCCCGCTCGAGTCCCTGCGACGGCGGATACACCTGCACGAGCACGCGAGGCAGTCCGGCGCCGGTTTCCCAGGTCGGGGGATTGATCAGCACGGCGTCCGGCCGCAGCACTTCTCCGTGCTCGGCCTCGGTGGCCCGCATGTTCGAGGGCATGGCGTCGCCGCGAAGCAGTTGTCCGGCAGGCCATTCGAGCACATGGCGCAGGATGAACTCGATCCAGAGTCCGTGGCTCGTTTCGTCCCCCTGCCCCGATTCCCAATCATCCATCGCCAGACGCAGATTCCGCCGCAGTTCGGCGTCGGTATCCGGTAGTCCCTGCGGAAAGGTGTCCTTCAGCACCGGGAGCGACAGGAAGGGCCCGGAGACGTCAAGCAGGGAGAGCCATTCGGCGTGGTGTCGGGTAACGGACATGTATATCTCTTGTATCTCTCGGTTCGTGATTCGAGTTCGACGATCAGCCATGCGCGAGCCGGCGCGGGACGAGAAACTCCACCGCCACAGGAAACATTCGCGGCTGCGGATCAGCGTAGCGCGCGTGGATGGCGGCGGTTTCGCGTTCGATTTCGCGCGGGATTTCCTGAAGCCGCCGCGCGAGGCTGCCACGGTTCCGGCGTAATTGTTCTATTTCTTCGTTGGACCATATTTCTGTCTGCGCGGGCAGCGACGTTTCCAGTTCGGAACGGATCGCGCGATCGAGTTCATTCAGAACTCCTGTCATGTTTTTCACTTCCAATGCCTCGCGTTCCGCGAGCCGCCCATGCAGCGCCTTGGTGCGGTCCCGCATGCGGGCTTCGAGCGCGGATGTCAGCGGTTTTTCCAGTTCGGGCCAAAGCTGCTGCAGTTTTGCCTTGACGGAATCCGCCACATCGCCTTCTGCGAACCAGTCATCCAGTTGTTTCAGATCCTTCACTCCCATTTTCTGCAGCTTCCCTTCCACAATCCCTCCTCCCGCCGAAATCACTTCCTCGTGCAGCCGCACCCCGTCGCTGCCGAGCACGACCAGACGCGCGTGGGCGACGGCGATGATGGTCTTGGCTGCGGTGTCGTCCACCAACCGCACCGTTACGCGATGCAACCCGCGTTTCTCACCGGCCGCCCAGATTTCGGCGCGGAGCAGACGAAGGGACATCGCGACCAGCCGGTGATTGAGATGCGCGAGCACGACGTCGTCACGTCCGCGCGCCTGTCCGCGATCGAAGACCAGCGGTCGGATTTCCCGCGTATGCGGGTGCAGCAATCCATCGGCGCATGATGCCCAGCTGCCGGTCAGATGCGGCAGCATCCAACCGTGTACCTCGGGCATACCGTCGCGCGAGGGGAGGCGATGCGGCGTGAGCGCTGGCTGTCCGGCAAGATCCAGCGCGATGTCCACGATGTGCTTGGTCTGCTCCGGGGTGATGTCCAGGAACACCTCGGCTCTCCTGATGAGCATTTCCAATTCTTGGATCCGCTCCCGCAGCTTCCGTTCGAAGGCGAGCTGTTTGCGCAGGGGACGCGCCTCTTCCTCTGCCTTCTTCGTATCCATGCGCTGGCGCAATCCCAGCATGGCCTCTTCCACCTGTTTCGCGAGCACGGGACCGACCTTGCCGAGGTCCTCGCGGATCGCGTTCACCTTCATGGCCGCGCGCATGAGGAATTCCAGGTCGCCGTCGAGATCGCCGGGTTTCACATCCGCATCGGTCGCCTTCATCCTGCCGCCAACGAAGTGGTAGACATTAACCGCGGGCGCCCGCTGTCCGTGCCGGTCGAGTCGTCCGTTGCGCTGCTCCATGCGATTGGGATTCCACGGGATCTCGTAGTGGATGAGATCCGAGCAATGGTTCTGCAGGTCGATGCCCTCGGAGGCGGCGTCGGTTGCCAGGAGGATGCGCACCTTCGACACGTCCGGTCCTGCCTGGAAAGCCGCCTTGATTCGCTCGCGTTCGTCGGTGCTCATGCCGCCATACAGCACTTCGAGTCGCTCCTTCGACGCCATGTCGGCGGCGGCGAGAAGCGTCTGCAGCCACTTCTGGGTGGCGCGGTATTCGGTGAAGATGAGCACGCGGCGTTCACTCCATTTCCCGCCGGGTTTGATATTCTCTTTCAGCCATGAAAGCAGGGACTCGGCCTTGCTGTCCGCCCGGCGCGACGCCACCGCCGACCAGCGTTCAAGTCCGGCCATCGCCTCCTCCTCGCGCGCGGTAAGCGGACGGAACAATCGTGTGGCGCCGTCGGCCGCATCGCCGGTGCCCTCTTCGTAGGCCTCGTCGTCCGCGTATTCCTCCTCCGCGCCTTCCACGAGCCGGCGAAGCAGACTCATCGAAGGCGTCTGGCTGCGGGCTTTCTTCCTGGCGTTCTCTATCGAATCCCTGTGCCGCTTCAGTGTGGTCGCGAAGGCGGCGGGTGACGAGAAGAGACGCTTCTTCAGCAGCTTGAGCACGAACTCCGAGGCGAAGTGTTCTTCATTCCCGCCGGTGTCGCTCAGGCGAAGGCGCGTGTACTCACGCAGCAGTTCGTGTGCCTCGCGTTCCTCTTTCGTGTATTCGACCTCCAGCGCTTCGAGCCTGCGTTCCGGAAAGCGCGGACTGCCGTCCCAGTTTCGCATGAGTTCACTTTTCATGCGGCGCACCATCACCCGGTGCACCTGCTTCCAGTCGGGTTCAACACCGCGCGCGAAGCGCTGGTTGTCGAGCAGTTCGAGCAGCGAGGTAAAGCTCTCCTGGTAGCCGTTGTGCGGCGTGGCCGAGAGGAAGAGCTTGTGCTCGAAATGCGGCGCGATGGTGCGGATGCATTGCGTGCGGAGGGAGTCGATCGCGTAATGCGTCCTTCCCGCCGGTGCGACGTTGTGGGCTTCGTCAAGGATGAGAAGGTCGAAACGTCGCGGCAGCGTGGGTTCGCCGTTGGGCGGAAGCGTCTCGCGGAAGAGGCGCATGGGACGGTCGCGCTTGAGGAAGTCGATGGAACAAATCAGGCGCGGGAAATGCGTCCAGGGATTGACATGGATGCCGCGCCGGCGGCGCAGTTCCTTCATGAACGCGCTGTCGATGATGCGGAATTCGAGGCCAAACTTGTCGCGCATCTGTTCCTGCCACTGCACCTGCAGGGACGCCGGACAGAGCACGAGCACCGTGCGCGCCCGATGCCGGATGATGAGCTCCTGCGCCACCATACCCGCTTCGATCGTCTTGCCCAGGCCCACATCATCCGCGATCAGGAGGTTTGCCCGCGGCATTTCCAGCGCGCGCGCGAGGGGTTCGAGCTGGTAATCCTCGATTTCGATACCGCTGCGAAACGGCGCCTGCAGGAGGTCGTTGTCGGCCGACGACACCGCGCCCCAGCGCACCGCATGCAGGAAGGCGTCGAGACGTTCCGGCGCGTCGAAGGCGTCCGGCCGCGGCAGCGCCGAACGTTCGTACACCCGCGCCCCGGGCTCCACTTCCCACAGTACAGACAATTCCTCGCCGAGCCCGTCGTCCTCCACCGAGGAAAGACTCACCAGATGCTGCCGTCCGTTTTCATTTGCATCCAGCGGATCCAACGGAAGATTCGACGGCCGCACATCCGTCACCACATAGTGGCGGCGGCGCACTTCGACCAGCTGACCGGGTTGTGGTGTGGGCGTCATATCAGTGTGATTGCACCCCTGTTTTCATTGTATCGAGCCATTTCTGATGCTCGGTTTTCCAATGCTCGTTGTGAGCACCCAATCCGGCTACCTGCCGGGGATGAACCAACGGAAGCACGAAGATGGTCCTCCCATCGATATTGATCGGGATCTGCGCCCCATATGGATATGTCATCGCGAATTCGCTCAATGAATCCCACTTCCAATCCCCACTCACCTTCGTGAGGAAGAGCTTGATGGGATCGTCACCCAGCGTGATTAACATGGTGGCTTGAGACATGAACAACTCCGCCTTGATCTCCGCTATCCTGTCCTCCGTGATCCTACCAGGATACGGGATCATGTTCACAGGGGGTAGGGAGAGCTTCGTGGCAAGCTCCGTGTAATTCAGCTCTACTGCTTCGGCCTGCGATGGATTCTGACACGCATGCGGCACGAGGTCACAGAGCCATGTCGAGTCGCGATTCAGTCCGAGCGGTGCGAGTATTTTCTTGTCCAGCGCCTTGGCCGAGGGACCATTCATCCCCACATCCGCGGCGACAAGCCTGCCGGCTACCTCGGGCACATCGATGCCCGCGATGATTTCCTCCGCCCCGCTTCCGTCCCAAAAGATTTGTGGTTCGCTGGCCACAGCCAGCGCCCGAACGCGTTCGGTGCCATCGGGATTCATCCACCGCGCATGCATCGCGCTTGCGTAGACGCCAAGCACGAAAGCCTTCTTCGGTGAGTGGTCTTGCTGCTCGACGGTGAGGACGGGCTGTCCAAATGGGAAGCTGAATGATGTTGGTTGTGCGTGCATGGAGGTGCTTAGCTACCTAATAGATGGAGATCGGTGATTCGATCGATCAAACAACGGTCAAACAAACGCCCGCACGTACGACCAGAAGGGAACCATCGGACTTGCTTTCCCCGCACGACGGCGTTTCCTTTCGGATCTTGTATTCGGAATCGGGCACGGGCCACGCCCTGATGTTGCGTATGACAAAAAGATACAACTCTGTCCGGTAAAACGCCAGCAGAGGGTATTCGGAACGGAAATATTTTATTGGCGTCCGCGACGGCGGTGCCGCCGGCAAGGCGGCACACCGTAAAGTATTACCGCCACCGGGGCATCTGCTGAAAAATTGTGTATGTTTGTTGAAAATCGGGGAATGGGCTCCCGAATTTCCGTGCGGCGGAGAAATGTGGGGATGTGATGAGGTGCGGCGGCGCACGCCGTGCAGCGTGAACGTCGATTCGCCTCCGCCGAGGTCAGCCCACCGTCGGTTGGAGGAAATAGTCGAGCATCTCCGGCCGGGTGGATCGCCAAATGTTCACCGCTTCGTCGAGATCGAGTACCATGATCCCGTAGTCCGCGTCGCATCCCTGCTTGTGGTGCGATCCCGGAATTCGGGTGAATCCCATCGACCCGTACATCCGCGCGGTGGCGCAGCCGGCGGTGACGCCACAGAAAATGAATCGGATGCCATGCCGCACCCACTCGTGGTAGAAGGCGCGGAACAGTGCGATGAGCACGACCCCGCGGCGGGCGGCCGGGACAACGGCCAGACGGCTGACTTCGGCACAGGGGCCGATTTCCCGATACGTGGTCAACGGACGGTCCTGCTCGATTTCAAACCGTTCCGTATCCATCAGCATTCTCGCGGCCGCGATCGCATGTCCGTCGCGTGTCGCAAGGAAATGCAGCGCGTCGTCATCATATGCATCCCGCGCGGCCCAGAATCGGCCGGCGTGCGCATCCGTCGCGGTATAGGCATCCATGCGGATGCGCAGACACTGTTCGAAGCGTGGATCGTGGGCGGACAGCATCTCCAGTCTGCATGCCGCGAGAGCGTCGAGTACCATGGCGTCTCCATTGTGAATCGTACCGGAACACGGATATTCTCATCGTTTCGTCTTTATCCATGAACCGGGACGCAGGTTTCACATGGGGAGTGCCGGGTGCTCTTCGGAGCGCGTCAGCCTCCGTCGCCGTACAGGACAAACGGGGCCCAGTAACAAGGCGCGCTGTACCGCTCCGATGTGATGAACCAGCGCTTCGCGGACTGTAGCGCGGCGCGCGGGGACTGTCCCTCCTCGAGCATCGCGCGATACAGGTGCTGTATGAAGTGGGGCGTGGGCTCATCGTACACGCTCCAGAGCGTCGAGAGCACGTTCCGGCAACCCGTAGCCAAACATGCGCGATTGAGACTGATGACGCCCTCACCCGGCATCTCCGCGCCACGCGCGGTGTTGCATGCCGAAAGCGCGACCAGATGCGTCCGGGGAAGACGGAGCCGAAGCACGTCCTCAAGCGAGATGAAGCTCGCGGATTCGCTCTCCGTCATGGGCGCAAGCGCAAGAGTGGGTGGGGAACCGGCAAAACCGTGACACGCCAAATGGATGTAGGAAAAGGCGGCGAGTTCCGCGTCCAGCACCGCGTTCGCTGTGGCATCCCGCGCCAGAAGGGCGTGCGCGCTTCCACCGTGTGCGCGAAACAGCTGCTCGAGTTCGCGCACTTCCGTTCCGGTTCCGGGAATGCGCGGGAGGACGCGGAAAACGGGCGCCCGGAGATGTCCACGCGTTTCGAATGCCGATGGTTGGATATCACGCAGGAGTTCCGGTTCGATCTCGCGCAATCCTTTGACACGCGATGCACTCCCCGCATACGCGGGATCACCGACCGCGAAAAGTGATATCGATCGCGACGTCGGCCGTTCCTGCTGGCGAACGGTACACAGCACCGCACCGCTGTGGATGTATGATATGCCGTACTGTTCGATGAGATACCCGGACGCACGCGAGGCGTCCGGGGCGGGAAAATACATGGCCTCGAATGGCAACGGACTGAGCCGCGGACCGGGCGCGATGATCAAATGCCGGGCGGTACCGATGTGCGGTATCAGTGGCTGTATCAGCCAGGTGTACAGCCGTTTGTCGGGGCCATGACTACTCCCCAACTCCAGCGGCGGCTGCTTGAGCACCGCGCAGATATTCTCGACATGCTTGTTCAGGACGCGCGTATGTACGGGTAAACGGACGATATGCGCGCGGCCGTCGTGCGGGATCACAAAGGCATAGGCGCTGGAATCGAACACGGCGTATTCGATGAACACCTCGTCTCGCCGCAGCACCTGCTGGATGTCCTTCAGACGCAGCCCATGTCCTCTCCGCACGTCATTGAGCGATGTGGATGTGCTCGCGATGGTCTTCCGCACATTTCGGAGTTCGCGCTCCGCTTCCGTGATGGCACGATCAAGCGACCAGGCCTGCGCTTCGCGGTCCGTGTGAATACGCGATCGCCGGAGCGAATCCAGCTGGTAGAGCATGTGCTCCTCCGCGCGAAGAAGGTCGCTGTCCGCGGCGGCATCGGGTTCGATGCCGCTACGCTCGAGTGTCTCGAGGAGCTGGCGGGAATGGAGCGTCTCCAGGTATTGCAACGCTTCATCCTCGGCGACGCACTGGTCGAGCATGCGTTCGGCGATGCGTGTGTAGGCGTCGTTCGATCGCACTTGGTAGAGCCCGATCAGATCCTGTTGCGCGGTACGCGCCCGCGCGGATTCGAGCAGGTCGAAGGCCTCCCGCAGATTGTCGCGCATGCGCTGCAAGGACGAGTTTCCCCTCGTATCCCCGAGGGACGGCTCGATCTCCGTCATGAGCAGCAATGCCTCCGCGCGATCCCGGGGCGCGATGTCTCGATCGAACGCCTGCAACGCCGAGTCGAGCCAGCTCGCGGCGATATGGGGCTGACCGAGTTTCCCGGCGAGACGCGCGTGGTGGAGGTAGATCTCGCCCCGAAGCCGCGGTCTCCGAATACCACGCAGACGCTGGAACGAGGCGCTGAGCGAACCCTGCGCACGCGAGGTATCCCCGCGCAACAAATGCAGCGCGGCGTCGATGAGGAAATAGGCGGCCACGTGTTCCGGATCGCCCGTTCCCTTGTTGAGTGCGGGCAGCGCCGCGAGTATTCTTCGCGTGGAATCGGGCTGTCCCGCACGCACATGCATATCCGCGAGGCGGAGCTGCAATTCCACCTGTGCGCGCGCATCGTGAATGCGCCGGGCGATGTCGAATGCTTGATGATAGGGCGATGTCGCGGCGGACCACGCGGCGAGTCCGGCATGCACATCCCCTATCCCGCGCAGCAAGCGCAGACACGCCTGCGCGTCGCCAAGTCGGCGGGCAAGACTGTCCGCGGCGTGGAAGCAACGAAGTGCGATCCCGTTCTCGCCGGTGTACTGATACATCTCCGCGAGACCGGTCAGGCAACGGAGTTCCATTCCGCGGAATTCATTGCGACGGCAGTCCGTCAACGCCGAGCGATAGAGTTCTCGCGCTTCGAAGGGACGCTGATCCTGTTCCGCGAGCCACGCACGGAGGAGCAGCGCCTCCAACCGCGCGGTGAGCGGCTGCGGGGTGCTCCAATGCAGGGAACGCATGGCGTTGCGCACGCCTTCCGTATCGTGCATGAGCGCGGAAATCTGTGCGCGAAGCAGGACAACCTCGGAGAGGATGTCGCCAGCGGGAAATGATGCCAGGACATCCAAAGCCTTTTGACAGGTGGTTACGACGTCCTTCTCCCGAGAATCCGCGCGCGCGATACGCGCCAACATATGCCATGCCTTCGCGCGGCCGATGGGGTCCTCCACATCGAGAAAGAGACCGAACGCGCGTTCCGCGTTCTGTCGTGCCTGCCGAAGTTCATTCTCCCGCAGCGCGCATTCCGCGCTGAGCAGTTCCACCGCGCCTTCATCCATGCGCAAAATGTTTTCCGATGCGAAATCGCGAATGTCGAGCGCCAGACGCGTGGCGGTCCGATAATCCCCACGCGACATCAACAAGACTCCCCGACGCAGTTGGATGCGCATCATCATCACCGTGTCCTTGAGTCCCGCCATGATGCGCAACGACTGCTGCAACTGGAAATCACCGCATCCGATGCTGTCGCGGCAACCATCCATCGCGAGCACATGCAGGATTGAATCAGCGGTCGCGATGCGCCTGATCACATCCGTCCGCCGCCCTTCCTGCACCGTCCGCCACTGATCGGGATCCCGGGGTACCTTCCCCAGATCCGCCGGATACAGCACGCGCAGAACCTCGTCATCAAACCGGACGCGCGTCGCCTCCGTCAAGGGATAGCCCGACACCGCCTCCATGAGCCGGTGACGCAGAGCAATATCAAAAAGCGAACCGGTCTGCGAGAATGGGTGCAGCAACACGGCAGGCACGACATTTGCGTCGATTCGGTTGGCATCCCACAGACCAAGCAGTTCATTCTCGCCGCAGTGAAACGCTATGGCGTGAACCTGCGCATGGGAAGTGATCCGCCGCCCGCGGTAGGGCTGGGCG
>JAVFAS010000062.1:0-21927 GCA_034002405.1 Bacteroidota bacterium
GTCCTCCCGCATCGATCGACCGGAAGGAAATACCCGGGCGTTACGCTTCGGGGTCGTATTGGATTCGCAGGGAGGGGTCCTCCAGCACATCATCCGGCCGGATTCCTCGGCGCGCGGGACGCTGCCGCCACCCCTGCGCGCGCGGATCCGCGACAGCATCCGCGCGCATGGCCCGGCGCTGGCACGCCTCTCCCGCCTCCGACGGGAGGGATACCGGAAGATTGTCGCGATCCCGCTCCCGCGCGACATTGCTCCCTCCCTCCTGCTTCTGGTCACCGCCGTGGCGCCCATGGAGCGCGCACCGGGGACAGCGGGAACGGAACGCACGCATGCATCCCTGCAGGCGTTGGCGCTAGACGCGGAGGACTTCATCCGCGATATTTTGGGTCCGAAATTCCGTGATATCGCCGGCGCGGAGGACTTCATCCTCGTCTGCACCGACCGCGCGACGGGACGCGTGATCCTTTCCACGGAGCCTGATTCATCCCAGTGGACGATGCCGGAGCAACAGCGACCGCTGTGGATGTTCCCCGACCATCGCGTTGGTATCCGCATGCGCGGCGAGTCGGCGGCGGAACTGGCGCGGGCGCGGACAACGGCGAGCATCGTCCTTTTCTCCGCCGTGGGGTTGCTGTTGCTGGCCGGGGCCTGGTTGCTGTTTCGCGGTTTCCAGCGCGAGCTGCGACTCGCGGCAATGCGCAGCGATTTCGTCTCCAACGTTTCGCATGAACTCAAGACACCACTGGCGCTGATTCGCATGTACGCGGAAACGCTGGAGATGGAACGCATCCCCGATCCCGAAGCCCAGCGCGAATATCTGCGCGTGATCATGCGCGAATCCGATCGCCTCTCACGATTGATCAACAACATCCTTGCGTTCTCCCGCATCGAATCCGGTCGCGCGCACTACCACCGCGAACGTCTCGACCTCGGCGCCACGGTGCGTGCGGTGCTCGCGATCTACCGCGTCCATCTCGAACATGAGGGATTCAGGCTCACCGTGGAAGAAGCGGACGCGCTGCCGATGATCGATGCCGACGCGGAAGCCGTCGCGGAAGCCCTGCTCAATCTGCTTGACAATGCGATGAAATACAGCGGGGAGAGCCGGGAGATCATCGTGCGCACCGGAACGAGTGACACCGAGACGACTGACCGCGACGTATGGGTCGACGTGGAGGATCATGGAATCGGAATTCCACCGGACCAGCAGAAATTAATCTTCGAGAAATTCTATCGCGTCAGCGCGGGTCTCGTGCACACGGCAAAAGGCAGCGGCCTCGGACTCACGCTGGTCGACCACATCATGCGCGCGCATGGCGGACGCATCGATGTGCGAAGCACGCCGGGCACGGGCAGCTGCTTTCGCCTCTGTTTCACCGCGGCCGCGCCGCTCCCCGGAGATTGACATGGCACACATTCTCATCATCGACGACGAGGCGGGCATGCGGCAGGGCATCGCCGACAACCTGCGTTTCGACGGACATGACATCACGGAAGGGGCCGACGGCGCCGAGGGCCTCGCGCTGATTCTCTCCACGCCCGCGGACCTGATCATTCTCGATGTCATGATGCCGAAGAAAAACGGTTTCGACGTCTGTCGCGAAGCACGTGCCGCCGGCGTCAGCACCCCCATCATCATGCTCACGGCGAAAGGCGAGGAGATCGATCGCGTGCTCGGACTCGAGCTGGGGGCGGACGACTATCTCACCAAACCGTTCAGCCTGCGGGAACTACTCGCGCGTGTGCGTGCGATCCTGCGTCGCACACAGGCCGGCGCACGTCCCGCGGACGCCGCGGTGAGTATCGGTCGTCTCCGCGTCGACTTCCATTCCTACACGGCGACGGAGGGAAACGCCGCGGTCGCGCTCACGCATCGGGAGTTTTCCGTGCTTCGACATCTGTGGGAGCATCGTGGCCAGACTGTCAGCCGCGATCAACTGCTCAACGAGGTCTGGGGATACGACGACGGCATTTCGACCCGCACCATCGATAATTTCATCTTGAAACTCCGACAGAAAATCGAATCAGATCCCGGCGCACCGCGCCATATCCTCACGGTCCATGGCATCGGATACTCGCTCATCCCGTGATGCAGTCGTCCCGCGTCCTCGGATGACAAACGCGGACAATTTCTCACACGACCGCGACACCTGTCCGCGCTCCGAATGATACCTTTGTGTATGTGCCTGACTGGAATTCCCACTGAAATGCGTGATGGCGTGCTCATGATGGTTCTCTTCCTGGTGATGGGGACCGTGCACGTCCATGCCCAGTCGCCCCAGCGCATCGTCGACCTCCGCGGCGATTGGCGTTTCGAGATCGGCGATGATCCCGCCCGGTCGGCCGCCGCGTACGATGATTCCGCATGGGACCGCATCCGCGTTCCCGCCTTCTGGGAGGATGAGGGGTACCCCGGGTACGACGGCTGGGCGTGGTACCGACGCCATTTCACGGTGCACGAGCAATTCCGTCATGACGCGCTCTTTCTGGATTTGGGAAATATCGACGATATCGATGAAGTCTACGTCAATGGGAATTTCGTGGGATTCATGGGGGCCGCTCCGCCACGGTATGAAACCGCGTACGCGGAAAAACGCTGGTACTACCTTCCGGGTGAATTTCTTCGCTTCGGGAGCGACAATGTCATCGCCGTGCGCGTCTACGACCATGAACTCGGGGGAGGAATCATCCGCGGGGATATCGGACTGTACCGGGATCCGACGTATCTCGTCCCCGACCAGTCGCTGCGGGGCGTTTGGAAATTGAAACGCGGCGACGCACCCGACCGCGCCGCGCCGTCCTTCCGTGATGACACGTGGGAACGTGCGCGTGTCCCGTCGTACTGGGAAACACAGGGCCTGCGCGGCTACGATGGCTTCGCGTGGTACCGCCGCACATTCACGCTCGCGCCCGCGCTCCGCGACACGCGGTTGATCTTGCTGCTCGGGAGAATCGATGATGCCGACGACGTGTGGGTGAATGGACGCCGGATCGGCAAGACCGGACGCATGCCGGAGGAAGGCGGACAGTACATCAACGACGACGCGTATCGTTCGCTCCGCGCCTACGCGCTTCCGCCCGATGTGCTCCACCGCGACGCCCCCAATGTCATCGCCGTGCGCGTGTTCGACGGCTTCCGTCACGGCGGCATCTACGAGGGACCGGTCGGACTGATCCGTCTGGCGCGGTATCGTGCATGGGAACGGAAACACGGATCCGACCAGGGGAACACGGTCGACCGGTTGCTGAAGTTTCTTTTCGGAGAATAATACCCGCTTATTTTATTCCTGTCGCGACGGCGCGCGTGCCCCGCGAGCCTCGCCCCAGCGCTGGACCACGATCCCGCTCACGATCAGCACCAGGCCCAGCACCGTGGAGACGGCAATGTCTTCTCCCACCAGCACGTGAATGAAGAGCAGGGAAAGAAACGGCGAGAGGTACACCAGATTGCTCACGCCGGCGGTGCTTTTCGACAGCGTCAGCGCGCGCAGCCAGAAGACGAATGTCAGTCCCATTTCGAAGATGCCGACGTACACCCCACCCACGACCGCCCCTGCCGTGATGGCGGCGTGGTCATGGCTCAGGAGCACATACGTCGCGACATACAGCGCGCCGAAAAGAAAATTGGCCGCCAGTTTCGGCACCTGCGCGGCCCGGCTCCGCATGTTGAGGATCCAGGAGGTCGCCCAGAGCAGGGAACTCCCGACCGCGAGCAGCACCCCTTCGGTGCTGGTGAAGCGCAGTCCGGTAACATCACCGCGTGTGGAGATGACGAGTACACCGGCGAAACTGACCAGCATGGCGGCGATGGTGTATGCATGCAGCCGCTGGCGAAACACCACCGCGGAGAGCAGGACCAGCACGATCGGCCATGTGTAATTGAGCGGCTGGGCTTCCTGCGCCCGCAGCAGATCGTAGGCACGAAACAGGACGAGATAATAGAGAAACGGATTCAGAGCTCCGAGGATCGCGCTGTGTCCCCATTCGCGTCGCGACCAGGATTTCCACTGCGTGAAGCTCCGTTGCGCACCCATCACCAGCAGCAGCACGGCCAGCGACGCCCAGGTGGAAAGAAGCAGGAGTTCGCCGACGCCGGTCTCGTCGAGCGTCAGCTTGAATGCCGACGCGACGGTCGACCAGCAGAGCACCGCCGCGATCGCGTACAGATAGGCGCGGGTCTGGGAACGCATCGGATCACCATCCCCCGCCTGTCATGGTCGAGGCACGATCCGTACGGCGCACGGTAATCTCCCGCATCGTCTTAGGCGTCGGCCGACGGCGGTGTTTGGTTTAGGCATCGCTGGCAGTTGCTGTAGATTGTCGCCGTATGATGGACGACCTCCTCGTACTCGGTCAACAATTCGAGATACAACAGGCTATTGCGGGAGAGGTATTCTTCCTTTTTCGAACGTTTCAACTGCTGTTTGTCCGATTTCCGAATCATCGTCCGCAGACGGTCGCGCTCTTCCTCGATGCCGTCGATGTGTCCGAAATCGCCCGCGGAAAGTCTCGCAGTGAGCGTGGTCAGATGCACACGCAGATCCCGGACAAGCAGTGCGAGTTCCTCGCGCTGCACGTCGGTGAATTGTTGATGGTTGTTATCGACATGATCGTAGCATTGCATGGTCATGTTGCGTACGCTGCGAAGCAGCAACCGCAGGGCACCGCTCACTTCCGCGTACGTCTTGCTCTCGATCGACTCGCCCTCGTCGAAATGCGAGGCACGCACGATCGTCGCGGCCATCATTTTCCCGTGTTTGTTTAAATCCTTCGCCGTTCGGCGGGCGTCCTTGAGCAGCCCGCGATTTTCCGTGGTCAATCCTTCATGCGTCGAACCGAGGATGGAGATGATCGTTTCGATCACGGAGGTAAGTTCCGAACGCAGCGACGCGAGCGCCTCGTCGATGTTTCCGGCGGTTGATGAAAAACGCCGCTCCGCCTCGCTATGCGCGGTTTCACGCGCGCGATGCATGCGCGTATTGCGCCAGAGAAGAAAGCCGGCAAGCAGGACCAGACCGATCACCCCGATCAGCTGTCCGTAATACAGAATCATCGCGAGCACGGCGGCCGCGGTGGCGGCGACCAAAGCGGTGAAGAACCATCCACCGACGACCGTCAGAACTCCGGAGATGCGGTAGACGGCCGAATCCCGCCCCCACGCCCTGTCGGGCAGCGCGGTGGCCATGGCAACGATGAATGTGACATAGGTGGTGGAGAGCGGCAGTTTGAGCGAAGTCCCGAAGGAAATCAGCAGCGCGGAGACAATCAGGTTGACCGAGGCGCGAAGAAGATCAAACGCAGGCATTTCGCCGTCGGCGGCACGCACCGGCTTGTAGCGGGAAGTATCGAAGCGGCGGGCCACCGCGGTCCGGATGGATGCGGGGGTGATCATCGCAACAAAATTGAACACGTTGAGCACGACGCGGACAATCGCGCGCGCGGGTGCGATCGATTCGAATCGCTCGAACCCTTCGCTCTGGCGACCAAGATTCGTCGTGGTCGCGGTGACCGAACGCGCCTTTTTGTTCATCGCCAACGTGATGGCCATGATGATCCCGGCACCGAGTAGCACCCAGGTATTGGCACGGACGGGCTCGGCGAGTGCTCCCATCGCGGTGCTCAACGGATCCGCGCTTCCCGTTGCGATGGCATGCGCGGCGAATCCCGCAAGCGGAACACCGATGAAGTTGACGAGATCATTCGCGGCAAAAGCCATCGCCAAGGCGAACGTCCCGACAAGGACGATGGGCTTGAAGACGTTCAGCTTGATGGTCCACTGCAGCACGAGGAGCAGAATCCCCCACGCGACCGAGGAGAGTGCGGCGATGGTCAGGGCGTTGGCCTTCAACCAGGCAGCCTGATCGGCATCGAGGAAGGAAGCACCTTTCGCTCCCTTGACCAGAATGAAGTATGTGAGGATGCCCAGCGCAAGTCCGCCCCAGGCCGCCCCGTACCGCTTGATTCGTGACTGGATGTCGAAGGTAAACAGCATGCGGGACAGATACTGCACGATCGAACCCGCGATGAATGCGACCACGACCGAGACGACGATCGCGAAGATGATGGTGAAGACGCTCCCGGTGTTGATGTAGGTGAATGCGTCGGCCACACCACCGCCCGCATGCAGGACCTTGAGCAGCGAAATCGCGACCGAGGCTCCCAGCAATTCGAAGAGCAGCGACACGGTGGTCGAGGTCGGGAGTCCGAAGGTGTTGAAGAAATCCAGCAGCAATACGTCGGTCAGCATGGTCGCCGCGAAAATCATCATCACCTCGGGAAACGTCAGCATCTGCGGATTGAAGATGCCCGATCGCGCGACTTCCATCATCCCGCTGGCGAAGGTCACACCCACGAGGATCCCCAGCGACGCAACAATCATGATGACAATGCGGGGCGCCACTTTCGAGCCGATCGCGGAATTGAGAAAATTCACCGCGTCGTTCGCGACGCCGACCATCAGGTCGATAAGTGCGGCCGCGAGCAGCACGACCAGAATCAGTACGAACAGTTCCATATTCTACAGCCCATTCTGATGGAGTTGCATGGTGCCGGTGTCGCGGCCTTCAATCGTGGGAATGGTGTTGGTGGCGGATTATGCTGCCTTCACCAATAAACACGACATTCTCGGCAATATTTGTCGCGTAATCCGCGATACGTTCGAGATACCGGGAGATACTCAGGAAATTGATCAGCATTTCTGTTTGTGCGGCATCGGAAGCGATACGCTCCTTCACGACAAGATACATCCCACGGTTGAGCGTGTCGACTTCTTCATCCATGGCGCAGATACGACGTGCGAGGAGCGGATCGAGCTGGGCCAGCGAATCGAGACTCCCGGTGACCATCTCGATCGTCCGATCGGCGAGCCTGAGCAGTTCTGGCGGAAACGGCGCCTGCTCGTGAAAACCAAGGTCGAGCACGCGCCGGGCGATGTTCGTCGCCAGATCGGCGATGCGTTCGAGATCACTGTTGATTTTCAGTACCGCGACTATCGCACGCACTTCCCCGACCGGATGCGATGCTTCTTCGAGCAGGGCGATGCAATCTTCCTCGACGGCGATCTCCATCTCGTTGATCTCGTCATCGATCCGGATGATCTCCGAGGCAGCGGCCCGGTCGCGCTGCCGGAATGCGATAACGCTGCGTCGCGTCGTCTCCTCGACGATGGCACTGAGCTGCAGCAGCTTGCGCCGCAGTCGTTCGGTATTTCGGATTTCTGAATTGGTCATGCGCCGGATTCGCTGGTCACGTCGGGTGCGCGCTGCGCGCTGGCTGGAACGCCGGGAAGGATCGCGGCCGGCCCGCGCTCCGATCGCGTTGCTGGAAAGATAAGGGAAAACGTGCTTCCCTTTCCTGGTGCGCTGTGCACCTCCACGGTCCCGCCATGCGCCTGGGCAATATGCTTGACGATGGCGAGACCGAGCCCCGTGCCACCGAGTCGGCGGCTGCGGGCCTTGTCGATACGGTAAAAGCGTTCGAACAACCGAGGCAGGTGTTCGGCATCGATGCCGATTCCCTCGTCGCGTACCATGATGCGGATGTGCCGCGCCTCGGTTTCGACAGCGGCGACGAACACGCGTGTCCCCTCCTCGCTGTACTTGATGGCATTGTTGATGAGATTGATGACCGCCTGCTCGAGCAATGCCGCATTCATCACGGCGCGAAGGTCCCGCGCGCAATCCAACGACAGCTGCATTCGTTTTTCCTCGACCGCGACCTGACACGCTTGCACGGCGGAGGAAAGCACATCGTATACCGCGCTTGGCTCCATGCTGATCAGCTCCTGGTCACTCTCCTGCTCGATGCGCGAGAGACTGAGGAGGTCCTCGATGATCGCATTGAGCCGGTCGGCCTGACGGGAGACGATGCCAAGGAAGCGGAGCGCGTTGTCACGGCTGTCAAGCGCGCCATCGATGAGCGTCTCGACATAGCCCTTGATGCTGGTGATTGGCGTCTTGAGTTCATGCGAGACATTGGCGACAAACTCCCGCCGCACGTTCTCCAGCTTGCGTAGCTCGGTGTAATCATTCATCACCACGACGATGCCCATCGGATGGCCCTGTGCGTCCCGAAGAAGACTGCCATGCAGTTGGATGAAGCGTTCGCGGTCGTCAACGAGGGTGACGGAGCCTTCCGTGGTCTCGCCACTGTGAATGGTGCGATCGACGAAACGCTGCACACCAATATTCCGCACGACTTCCTCGATGTGTTTTCCCCGCGACTTCTCCGGGTGGATCCGCAACAGGCGCGCGGCCGAGCGATTGACATCGATCAGGCGTTCGTCCATGTCGAAGGTGAGCACCCCTTCGCGCATGCTGGTCAGCACCGCGTCTTGCAGACCGTGCTGCCGGGTGATCTGCATCAGGCGCTGCCGGAGTTGCGCGGCCATATCGTTCATGACATCGGCGAGTCCCCGCAGCTCCTCGGATTCGGGCACGGGCATCCGATATTCGAGATCCCCCGCGGCGAAACGCCGCGCCCCGTCTTTCAGACCGTCCAAGGGCCTTTTCAACCGGCGGGCGACGAAATAGCTGACCAGCATCGCCCCGATCGCGATGAGCACCCCGCCAAACATGATCTGCCATTGCAGTCCGGCAATACTTTCTTCCACCAGGCCCAGCGGCACCGCGGTGCGCAACACACCGATCACACGGCCATCGCTCCGGAGCGGAATCGCCGCATACATGCTGTTCATGTGCAGGGTGTTGCTGTACCGGACCGCGGTGGTATAGGTCCCGGCCAGCGCGTCGCGGACTTCCGGCCGCGCGCGGTGGTTTTCCATCACCGCTTCGTCATGCCACGAATCAGCGATGACCGTCCCGGCGTCATCGATCAGCGTCACCCGAGTCGCCGCTTCCCTACTCATGTCGGCACAGAGCTCCCGCATGCGGATCGTATCGCCGTCGAGCCAGGTTCGCAGCAATTCACCACGCATGATCGTGGCGCGCACGCGCAGGTCTTCGGCGACCTGATCAAGAAGGATGTTCTTGAATGAATAGGTGGTCAGCAGGAAAAACGTGAGCAGCGCGAGCAGAATGACGATGACGTTCGCCATGTAGAGCTGCCAAAACAGTTTCCGCCGGCGCATCCGTCACTCCGTGAATCGGTATCCGACACCGCGGACGGTTTCGATATGCCGTCCGGCGTCGCCGAGTTTTTTCCGCAGACCGACGATCTGCACATCCACGGAACGGTCGGTCACCGGATAGCCATCTCCGCGCACCGCCTCGACGATTTGCGAACGGGTGAACACCCAGCCGGGACGGGTGGCGAGAAATTGGAGAACGCGGAATTCGGTGAACGTCAGGGAGACGGCCTCACCCGATACCAGGACCTCGTGCCTTCCGGGATCGATGCGCAGCTCGTGCCGCTGGAGAATTCCCTCTGCCTCGGGTATTTCGCGGCGACTGCCACGACGCAATACCGCCCTGATGCGTGCCAGGAGTACCCGACGGCTGAACGGTTTCGTAATGTAGTCGTCCGCGCCGAGTTCAAGCCCGGCGACGATATCGGCTTCCTCACTCTTCGCGGTGAGCATGAGCAAGGGGATATCCCGCGTCGTCGCATCGCTTTTCAGGGTCCGGCACACCTCGAGGCCGTCAATGCCAGGAAGCATCAGATCGAGAAGGATCAGGTCCGGCGCGCTCTTGCCCGTTTCGCGGATTCCGTCCTCCCCGGTCATGACCGTCCGCACCGCATACCCTTCCCGGGTCAGGTTGAAGGCAATCAGTTCGAGGATGTCCTCCTCGTCTTCGATCACGAGAATTTCAGCGTTCGACATGTGCCCTGCCATGGTGTTCGTGCTTCATCGAATTCAAATATCGTCATTCGAATGTTAGGATTGTGTTAAACCGGCGTGAGAAATGCGTGGATGCGGGATAAACGTCGGCGCGCGCGCGTCGTTGCGGATCCGCGGGTAGGAAAAAAGACAAAACGGTATTATCTTTAACCGGATTGGCATGATGATACGTCCCTGCCGAGATCTCACCCACGTACGTACTCACCAAAAGGACCGCACATGAAACGGATGCTGCTGCTCGGCGACGAGGCGATCGCGCAAGGCGCCCTCGATGCCGGACTTTCCGGGGTCTACGCTTACCCCGGCACCCCGTCGACAGAAATTACCGAATACATCCAGCGATCGAAGGAAGCCCGCGAGCGCGGTGTGCATTCGAACTGGAGCACGAACGAAAAAACCGCGATGGAATCGGCCCTGGGCATGTCCTATGCCGGAAAACGCGCAATGAGCTGCATGAAGCATGTGGGACTCAATGTCGCGGCCGATGGCTTTGTCAACGCCGGAATCACGGGCGCGAACGGCGGCTTGCTCGTCGTCGTGGCCGACGATCCGTCGATGCACTCGTCGCAGAACGAGCAGGATTCCCGTTTCTACGGAAAATTCGCCATGATTCCGGTGCTCGAACCGTCGAATCAACAGGAATGCTATCTCGCCGCGCAGTACGGATTCGATCTCTCGGAGAAATACGGCACGCCGGTCATGCTCCGTATCACCACGCGACTGGCGCATTCACGCGCGGGCGTTGAGTGCGCGGACCCGCGGCCGGAGAACGATCTGACGCTTCCCACCGACAAGCGGCAGTTCGTCCTGCTGCCGGCGATCGCCCGGCGCAATTACCAGTCCCTGCTGGGCAAGCAGGCGGCATTCGAGGAGGAAGCCGAAGCATCACCGCTCAATTCCTACGAGGATGCGGCGGATACGTCGCTCGGCATCATCGCCTGCGGTATCGCCTATAATTATGTGATGGAGAATTATCCGGAGGGATGTCCCCACCCGGTGCTCAAGATCGGGCAGTATCCCGTGCCACGCGCGATGGTCAAACGCATGCTCGAGAGCTGCGCGCGCGTGCTCATCCTCGAGGAAGGCGCCCCGATGATCGAGGAACAGATCCGCGGTCTGATGGACGAGACCTACAGCATTTCCGGTCGCCTCGACGGCGTGGTGCCGCGTGCGGGAGAATTGAATCCGAATATCGTCGCCAAGGCGCTGACGATGGAAGTCCAACCCGGCATGCCGCAACCGGAACTCGTGCAACCGCGTCCGCCCGAACTCTGCAAGGGTTGTCCGCACATCGACAGCTACAACGCCCTCAACGAGGCGTTGAAGGAACTCGATCCCGGCCGCGTCTTCAGCGACATCGGCTGCTATACACTCGGTGCGCTGGCACCCTTCCATTCAATCAACACCTGCGTCGACATGGGGGCCTCGATCACCATGGCGAAGGGTGCGGCCGATGCCGGCCTCTTCCCCGCCGTCGCCGTGATCGGTGACTCGACATTCACGCATTCGGGCATGACCGGCCTGCTCGATGCCATCATCGAAAACACCCCCATCACCGTCATGATTGTCGACAACGAAACCACCGGGATGACCGGTGGACAGACCTCCGCCGCGCGCGGACGGCTCGAGGATATTTGCAAGGGACTGGGCGTTGCGGAGGATCACATCCTGGTCGTCGAGCCCATCCGCAAAAACCACGAACAAAATGTCGCACTGATCAAACAGGAATTGTATCATCGTGGCGTGTCCGTCATCATCGAACGGCGCGAGTGCGTCCAGACCGCGGTGGTGTCGATCAAGCTGAACAAGGAGAAAGCCGCGAAGGAGGCCGAAGCATGAAACGCGATATCATTCTCGCCGGTGTCGGCGGCCAGGGCATTCTCACCATCGCCACGCTGATTGGCTACGCCGCCGTCGATCGCGGCCTGCAGCTCAAACAAGCCGAGGTTCACGGGATGTCCCAACGTGGCGGAGATGTACAGTCACACCTCCGGCTCTCCGACCGCGTGATTCACAGCGATCTGATTCCGGAAGGACGTGCCGACCTGATCATCTCCGTCGAACCGATGGAATCGCTGCGGTACACATCCTTCCTCGCCCCCGACGGCTGGCTGATCGCCAACAAGAAACCGTTCGTCAATATTCCGAATTACCCCGATTTCGAGGCGGTCTGGAAGCAGGTCGAGGATCTTCCGCGCAGCATCCTTATCGATGCCGACAAAATGGCCCGTGAGGTGGCGTCCGCGCGTGCGATGAACATCGTCATGCTCGGCACCTCGTCGCCCTTCCTTCCCTTCGAGCCGACCGAACTCGAACATGCGATCGAATTCATTTTCGCACGCAAGGGTGAACAGGTCGTCACGCAGAATCTCGCGGCGTTTCGCGCCGGTCGTGCCTTCGCCGAGGAACGGAACCTGGCCATGCACTGACACCGTCGCGGCTTGCCACCACGGTGATGGATACCGAGAAGGCAGGGTCGCCACGCGATATCGGATCAGAAAGGAAAAACCCCGTCCCGCGCAACGCGGGACGGGGTTTTTCCTTTTCGGATCAGGTATTCCGGATTACTGTTTCGCGATTATTGCGCGATGCGGCCCGCGCGAAGTTCCTTGGCCAGGCGATCAAGGCGGTAGATGTGATTGATCGCCTCGATCATGGCGGAGGAATGCACCGACACGGTGCGATTGCCCATTTCCGGCGCGAAAATGAATTCACCCGGAAGACTTTCAATGTTGCCGTCAAAGGCCAGACCGACGATCTCCTTGTTGCGGTTAATCAACGGACTGCCGGAATTTCCACCGATGATATCGTTGGTGGACACGAAATTCAACGGGGTATTGAGTTTGAATTCCGCCGGAGGATTCAGCCAGCGCTCGGGCAACGCCCATTGCTCGTCGGTCGGAAACGAGTAATGACGATCGTACATGCCGTAGAAGGTCGTGAATGACGGCGCCTTTGTCCCGTTATACGGGTAGCCGGTGACGATGCCGTCGCTGATGCGCAGCGTGAACGTCGCATCGGGCGGCACGGTCGTGCCGTATACGTCGAACAGCGCCCGACCGAGCAACGCGTTGTTGACCTCGTCGGTCGCGCGCACGGCGTTGGCCACTTCCGAGGCCGCTTCGCGGCGGGGCAACGCCTCGCGGGCGATAATCAGCAGCGGATCTTCCGAAGCCGTGATCGATTCGGGGAATCCCGCCGCGAACTGTTCGAATCGTGCGGAATCCGCGAGGATGGACTGGCTGAGCAGTCGCGCCGCCGCCTGCTCGCAGGTCTGTCCCTGCAGGGCGAAACGCACGATGGGATCGTCATTCCCGAGCATGCGCTGCATCAGCGCGAGCTTCTTGGTGAGCGTCAGCCGCTCCATGTCCATGTCCACGGACTTGAATTTCTTCAACGAGCGCAGGGTCAGATTGAGCGCGTTGCCCTTGTACGGGTTCGCGCGCTCATCCTCGCTCTTCTTCATCTCGCGCTCGAGGCGCGCGAGGCTGAGCGCCTGCATCAGGTACTCCGGCGGACCCAGCACCTCGAAACGGAAGGCCAGCAGATCGGGCGCGACCGCGCGCACCTTCGCGTTGGATTCCGCGATTTCATCCCAAACATGTCCGTATTTCGCGGCGAGCTCGGGGCGCGCCATGACCTGTGCGCGGAACTTCCGGTCGAAATCCTTGCGGCGCTGCATGAGCACGTCATTCTCGAGGCCGTCGAGCTGCCCACGATACGCCTTCTGGGAATTCGCCATGCTGAAGAGCTGATTGGTCATCTCTTCCTTCTTGTCGGGACGCACGGCCATGTATTTCTTCAGTACATCGACATAATCGTCGAGCAAGCCCGCGATCCAGGGGAATTGCACATCGCGGTTGAATTCGAGCTGCGTCGCGGTGCTGAGACGGCTGGTGCTGCCCGGATTGCCGACCGTGAAGATCAGTTCGTTTTCGGCCGGACCGTTCGGACTCCACTTGAAATAGTGATCGGTCTTCAGCGGATTGCCATCCTCGTCATACACGCGGAAAAAATTGCAGTCGAGGGTGTAGCGCGGGAAGGTGAAGTTGTCGTCATCGCCGCCGAAAAAGCCCAACGACAGCTCGGGCGAGAACACGAGACGGACATCATCATAGCGCTTGTAAATGTAGGCGGAATATTTCCCGCCGTTGAAGAAGGTCACGAGCTGGCAACGATTGCCAGTCTCGACCGAGAGGGTTTCCTCGAGATCCGCGATTTTCTTGTCGCGGGCCGCGAGGCGTTCCTGGTCCGTGGTCGCGGCGTCCATCGCGGCAATCACATCCGCGGTCACATCACGGATTTCCACGAGCTGCTCGACGAACAGGCCTTCCACGCGGCGCTCGTCCTCGAGCGTGTTCGCGATGAAACCGTGCACGCCCAGGTTCTCCCCGTCGCGCGACACCTGCTCGACAGGATCCCGTCCGCAATGATGATTCGTCATCACCAGTCCGTCCGCACTGACGAACGACGCCGAACACCACGTGGCGAATCGCAGGGCGGACATCCGCACGTCGTCCATCCATTTCTGGTCGGCGGTGAAACCGTATTCGTCCTTGAAATACTGCAGCGGCGGATAATCGAAGGTCCACATCCTGCCATTATCGAAGCGCTGCGCCTCGATGCTCTCGAGTTTCTCCTGTTTCGCCTTCTGGTAGGGCGTCAACTCCTGCGTTCCGCCGCAGGCAGTCAGAAGCGTCACCGCGAAAAGGACGAGCATCCCCTTCTGAATCACGTTTCGCATATCAACTGTCCTGAAAAAAAAATTGAGAATGGTGAAGAATCGGAGTGTTCCCGGTAGGGTATCGGATAATGTACGCAATTTCCGTTAGATCAGGAATCCGGACGCGGGAAAGTATCCGGTTGCGAAAAGCATCCACGGATCTACGGAGGACCCGCGGGAAAGTTGCGGGCGGGACGGGTGACTGACATGTCGAATGCGGCTGCATGCGATGACGGTCAACAAAACGGCCGCCCATGTGGGCGGCCGTTCGCGTCCGGACTATTATTCCGGAGTATCGGATCCTGAATTATTCCGTGGCGGGGAGTGAACCGCGCTCGAGTTCGCGTGCGACCCGCTCGGCCTTGAAGGCATGACGCACGGCCTCGAGAATTCCCGCCGAATGCACGGACACGGTGCGATTGCCGGCATCCTCGGCGAAGATGAAATCGCCGGGCAGGCTTTCGATGTTGCCGTCGAAGACCAAACCGACGATTTCGCGGTCGAGATTGATCATGGGACTTCCGGAATTTCCACCAATGATATCGTTGGTGGAGACGATATCCATCGGCGTCGAGAGATCGAGACCCGCCGGCGGCGTCTTCCAGCGCGCGGGGAGATCCCAGTCCTCGACACCCGGATTGGAATGATGACGGTCATAGAGGCCGTGGAACGTGGTCCACGCCGGCGCTTTTGTTCCGTTGTAATCATAGCCCTGCACGATGCCATCGGCAATGCGCAGTGAAAACGTCGCGTCGGGCGGTATGCTGGTGCCGTAGACATCGTACAGCGCGCGACCAAGCAGACTGCGATTGACCTCGTCGCGTGCGTTGGTTTCGCGCGCGACCTTGATCGCGGCTTCGAAACGCGGCTGGCCGAGCACCGCGGCCGCGACAAACGGGTCCTGGCAAGCATTGATCGATGCCGGAGCGCCGTCAATCAGTGCCGCAAGCTTGAGGGAATCACCGAGCATCGAGCCGGCGAGCAGCGCCTTCGCCGCATCAACACAATTGCGGCCCTGCATCAACCTGCGAACGACCGGATCGTCCTGCCCGAGTTGCCGCGCCATGGTCTTCAGCTGCCGCTCGAGCGTGAGCTGTTCCATGTCGGGATCGGTGGTGACGGGACGCGACAGCGCGCGCTTGACCAGGTCGAGTTTCGCCCCCGTGAATTGTTCGTCACGCTCGTCTTCCGGCTTCTGGAGCTGACTCGCGTACGCCGCGAGCAGCCCGGCCTTCGAGTAATGCGTGGCAACGCCGAGACCGTTGGTGCGAAGACCGTACTGGTCGGGTGCGACGGCGCGCACCTTCTCGCGCGTGGCGGCAATTTCATCCCAGACGTGTCCGTATTTGGCTTTCAATTCCGGACGCTGCATGACTTTCTCGCGGAATTGGCGATCGAAGTCCTTCCGCCGCTGCATGAGTTCGTCATCATTCAGTCCCGAGAGACGGCCCATGTATGCTTTCTGTCCGTTGGAGATGCTGAGGATCTGCGTCTTCATCTCCGCTTTCTTCTCCGGATGCTGCTCGACGTAGAGGAGCATCGCTTCCATGCGGTCGTTGAGCATATTGGAGACAAACGGATACTGCACGTCGCGATAGAAGGCGAGCTGGTCGGCGGTACTCAAGCGGCTGGTGCTTCCCGGGTTGCCGACGACGAACACCGGTTCGCCATCCTTCGCGCCCTTCTTGCTCCAGTTGAAGAAATTGTCGGGCTTGTACGGTTTGCCGTTATCGTCGTACAGACGCACGAACGTGAAATCAAGACAGTAACGGGGATAGGTGAAATTGTCGAAGTCGCCGCCGAAATGGGCGATCTGCAGTTCCGGCGCCAGCACGAGCCGGACGTCACTGAAGCGTTTGTAGATATAGAGAGAATAGCGTCCGCCATCATACAGCGTGATCACCTGGGCACGATTGCCGGTTTCCTTTTCCGCTGCTTCCTGGATCTCCTTGATCTTGGCGTCGCGCACGGCGATGCGATCCTCGTCATTGGCGGCGGCGTCCATCGCGGCGTGGATTTCGGCACTCACGTCGCGAATCTCCCGCAGCTGCTCGAAATACACATTGGGGATTTTCCGTTCGTCCTCCAGTGTCGGCGCGAAGAACCCATCGGCGAGAAGATTTTCTCCATCCTTCTGCACGCTGGCGAAGGTGCCCCGGGCGCAGTGGTGATTGGTCATCACCAGACCATCCCCCGAAACGAAGGAGGCGGAACATCCCGTGCTCATCCGCAGAGCCGAAAGACGTACGTCATCGAGCCAGTCCTGCGTCGCGCGGAAGTTGTACGTTTGCTGGAAATACTCGACGGGCGCCGCTTCGAAGGTCCACATCCGTCCGCCGTCGAATTTCCCGGCGCGGATCTGTTCGAGTTTGGCCTGTTTCGCCGCCTCGTACGAGGAGAGTTCACCGGTCGAGCCACAGCCGCCAAGGACGGCAAGCACGGCCACGACCGCGAGTGATTGAATGAATCGGTGGAGCATCATCTTCATGCTGTTCCTCTTGAATAACTTTGTGGGGTGACGTTTGAACATCGGGAATCTCGCATTATGGAAAATTACAAAAAATTCCCGCAGACTCATTGCCTCCCGCCCTCACGAATACGGATCCCGGCGGATGTCGTCGTGCGGCATCGCGCGTGAAAGTTCTGTCTCATCGGAAGGTTCTGTATATTTCCCGCGACCAGTGGAAACCGGATGCGGCCGTGGAAACCGGATGCGGCTGTGGAAACCGGATGCGGCCGTGGAAACCGGATGCGGCCGTGGAAACCGGATGCGGCCGTGGCAACGCGGGGCCGACCAACGCGACGCGCCCGACGTGGTAGCATAGAATTTTCGCGAATGGAACCGATTCTGGAGTCCGTGCATAAAAATGGATTGTCGGCTTCGATGAACATATTGCCCGGCAACTGGAACTGATACCTGCTTTCCATTATAAACAAACACGTTACCGGAGCGCACCTCGAGCGTTGCGCGTAATGATTCACACGACATTTCGTCACATCATCTCGATTCACATTCACATCATCAGAGGATTCTCATGAAAAGATTCAGCATGCTGCTTCTCCCGGTCTTGCTGCTGGCGGTTGCGTTCTCGGCCTGCAGTGACGACGATTCGAACAGCCCCGCGACCAAGGCGACGCTTTCGGTCAGCCTGACCGACGCGCCGGCCGCCTACGACGCGGTGAATATCACCTTTTCCGAGATTGCCGTCAGCATGAACGGCGGTTGGGTGGTACTCGCGGGCAATCCAGTGACCGTCAATCTGTTGGAGTGGAATAATGGCAAGTCGATCGAACTCGGCCGACAGGATGTCGATCCCGGGAAGATCACACAGATCCGGCTCATGGTGACGAATGCCGAAGTGGTGGTTGACGGCCAGGCCCATGACGTGACCATCCCGAGCGCCGAGCAAACAGGACTGAAGATCATCACGAATTTCGATCTCGTCGCGGGTTCCACCTATAACCTCGTGCTCGATTTCGATGCGAACAAGTCCATCGTCACCACGGGCAATCCGTCCAATCCCAATGGATACAAACTCCAGCCGACCATCCGCGCGGTGGATATGGCGGTGACGGGCTCGATTTCCGGGACGGTGACGAACTTCACCGACACCCCGCTCGCGCAGGTCTCGCAAAATGGCACGGTGGTGACCTCCACGCCAGTCGACCTGACCAACGGGAGCTTCCGCATTTCCTATCTCCTTCCCGGTACCTACGACCTGCGTGTCGAAGACACGACGGGGAAGGTCTTCACGCAAACCGGCGTGACGGTCACCGCGGGACAGGACAATGCGGTCGGTTCGGTAACCCTGCAATAACGCGGCGATCATTCGATCACGCACGAAGGGGGCGAACCGACGTCTCCCCGAATCGTATCGACGGGCGTCTCGCCATCGCGGGACGCCCGTTCTCATTTCCTCCGGGTCATCGTGTCCACTGTGCGCATATTCCACGGGCATGGTTTTTTCCCTTTCACCTCAGTCGGATCTGTCACATAATTCCGATGTGGCGTGTCGTTTATCCGCTTCCGGATTCCTCGCCTGTTCGCCTGAGAGGAATAATGCCGTTTCGCGGCGTGAACGCAGACATCTCCCGTTGCACGGAGTCCAACGTTCATTCACAGTGAAGGAGTATCCCATGAATACACGATGTGTTTTCCCTCTCGTCATGGTCGCGGCCATGGTATTGTTCACCGCGTGCACGAACGAAGACGATGGACCAATCAACAACACCAGTGGAGACAAGGCATCGCTTTCCGTCCGGATGACCGATGCACCGGCGGCCTATGACGCGGTGTTTGTCACATTCTCCGAGATCGCCGTGCATCACAGCGGCGAGGGGTGGATTGTCGTCAGTGGTGATCCGGTGACCATTAACCTGCTTGAATGGAACAATGGAAATTCCATCGAACTGGGTCGCACCGACCTCGAGGCGGGCCATATCACGCAGGTGCGTCTCATGGTCACCGACGCCTCGTTGGTGGTCGATGGCGAGACGCACGAGCTCGCTATTCCGAGCGCGGATCAGACCGGACTGAAGATCATCACGAACTTCGAACTGGAAGCAGGGTCGTCCTACACCCTGATGCTTGATTTCGATGCCCACCACTCCATCGTCGTGATGGGGCCGCCCAGCAATCCCAACGGGTACAAGCTCAAACCGACCATCCGTGCCGTCGAGGTGGCAGCGACTGGCTCGATTGCCGGTACGATCGTGAATGTCGCCGATGCCCCGCTGGCTGTCGTCTCGCAAGGTGGTGTCGAAGTGACATCCACGCCGGTCATCGCGTCGGATGGATCGTTCCGCATCGCCTATCTCGCGCCGGGAATGTATGACCTGAAGGTCGTCAACACCCTCGGTCTCGAAGTCATCGTCGGCGGCATCGAGGTCAAGGCCGGACAGACCACGAACGTCGGCGCGCTGGTGCTGCTCTGATTTCCCACACTCGCGTCTCGAATCCTGCGTTATCACGCAATCCTGCGTCATCGTGCAGGATTCCTTGACGAAACAGAAGATATCCCTGGCCGGACCGGTCCTCCCCGGCTGAGGGAAACACAACGGGCGTCCCGCGATGTGGGACGCCCGTTGTTTTCATCTCTTGCCAGGGTCTGGAAAGACTCTCCGGCGATCCATCAGTGATTGTGTCCTTCATGCGATTCCTCGCCGTGATCATGCCCCTCGTGCCCTTCCATACCCTCCTGCCCCGCTGCCTCGACGGCAACGAGATCCATGCCGCAGACAGGACAGGAACCCATCTCCGGATAGGTTTTCTCCCCTTCGCATTTCATCGGACAATAATAGGATGATGCAACATCCTGCTGCATTTCCTGCTTGTCCATCTCCTGCTGCTGTTCCTGTTTCTCCCCGCCGCAGGCGGTGATCAGCAGCATCAGCGCGAATGCCAATAATACCGTATGTTTCATCTCAGTCTCTCCATGGTGGGTGGGTGGATGGAAAAAAGATACATACGGCGATACTACCCGGCAAGCAAGCCGCGCACGAAGTTGCGACGGAAACACGGACCCGCGCTCGCCGTCGCGCTCTCCGGCCGAGACGGAGCGCGGGTTCCGACACGGACTCATCTCCGTCTAATCAACCAGCACGAACTTCTCCCCCTTCAACCCGCAGGTCGGACATTCCGCGGGGGGGTCGCCGAATTCGATGTGCCCACAGACGGGACAAAGATAAAATGTCACCTCGGTCAGATCCTTCCCCGATTTCACCGCGTCGAGCGCCAGCGCATACAACCTGGCGTGCACGGCCTCGGCGGTGAGCGCATAATTGAACATGCGCGCGGCCCCCTTGTGTCCTTCCGCCTGTGCCTGCTCGAGCATGGGGGGATACATGTCCTGGAATTCGTACGTCTCCCCGTCGATCGCTGCCTGAAGATTATCGGCCGTCGAGCCGATGCCGTTCATCGACGCAAGATGACCGGCGGCATGGATGCGCTCGGCTTCGGCCGTGGTGCGGAACAGCTTCGCGACATTGGGAAATCCTTCCCGTTCCGCCTTTTCCGCGAACGCACGGTATTTCTGATTGGCCTGGCTCTCGCCGGCGAAGGCGGTTTTCAGATCTTCGGTGGTGCTCATGTATTCTCTCCTGATTGAATGAACGGTCCCATATAATGTACATCCCGGTCGGATACTCCGCAACGAGGAATGATGCGCGCTCTGCCTATTGCGCCTGCTCCAGCACGCTCGCATACGTGATGGCCATCTTGCCGAAGCGGCGGCGGATGTCATCGAGGCCCGCATAGAGGCTGTCGAATTTCCGTTCCTCCTCATCGAAGAGAAAAAGCTGACCGTAATCGTCGATCAGATCGCTGGTACTGATGCCGAGCAGGCGCACGCGCACGCGCCGCGTGTAGAGCGCGCGGAATAGTCGTTCGGCCACACGGGCGAGCACATGGTCGGCATTGGTGTAGTCGCAGTGCAACGTCTTCGTCGCGGTGATGAAATCGGCATAGCGCAGCTTCAGCGTGATCGTGCGTGTGAGGAAGCGGCGCTCGCGCAGATCGCGTCCCACCCGTGCCGCCAGCTGCGTGAGCGCGGCCTCCATCGCGAAGGGGTCGAGCACGTCCTCGGCGAAGGTGTGTTCGGCGCCGAGGGACTTCTGCCGGCGGTACGGGAGGATGGGCGAATGATCGATCCCGCGCGCGTGTTCGTGCAGCGTGCGGCCGACCTTGCCGTACATGTTGGTGAACAAGCGCGGCGATAGCGCGGCGATGCTGCCGATGAACGGGATGCCCATGTTGAGCAGGTCGCGCTCCATCACCTCGCCCACACCGGGCATGATGCGCACCGGATGTGGCGCGAGAAACTCGGCCTCCCCACCATCGGGTACCCGCAAGTCCCCCGCCTTCTTGCCGACATTCGTCGCCACCTTCGCCACCAGCTTGTTGCGTGCAATGCCATAGGTGAGCGGCAGCCGCAGTTCACCGAGGATGGTGTGCTTGACACGCACGCTCCAGCGTTCCTCGCTGCCGATGAAGCGTCCGCAACCGCTGATGTCGAGATAGAATTCGTCGATCGAGGCCTTTTCCATCACCGGCACGAAATCCTCGAGCAGCTCGGAGACCCGCTCGCTGTACTCGGCGTAATGCGTGAAGTTCGGGTGCAGAAACACGGCATGGGGACACAGCTCGTACGCCTGGCGCAGCGGCATGGCCGAATGGATGCCGAAGCGCCGCGCCTCGCGCGAACATCCCGCCACCACGCCACGCTGATACGGCGTGCCGCCGACCACCACCGGACGCCCGTTCAGCGACGGATCCATCAGCCGCTCGACCGACACGAAGAACGTGTCCATATCCAGATGCATGCAGCGCGTCGGCGCCGCTCCGTGCTCGATCATCACCCTGCTCCGTTGGCTGTTGGCCGTTGGCTGTTGGCCGTTGGCTGTTGGC
>JAVFAS010000063.1:0-3147 GCA_034002405.1 Bacteroidota bacterium
CGCGGCGCGAGCAATGCGGTGCTGTCGCTGACGGATGAGGAGGCCGCGCACGGCGTGGCCACGCACAGCTCGGGCAATCATGCGCAGGCGCTGGCGCTGGCCGCGCGGATGCGGGGAATCCCGGCGACGATTGTCATGCCGTCCAACGCGCCCGCGATCAAGAAGGCCGCCGTCGCGGGATACGGTGCCCGCATCGTGGAATGCGAACCCACGCTCGCGGCTCGGGAATCCACGCTCGATGCCGTCGTGCGTGAAACCGGCGCGGTGTTCGTGCATCCGTACAATGATGGGCGCGTCATCACCGGACAGGCGACCGCGGCGCGGGAATTGATCGAGGATATCCCGGATCTCCATATCCTGATGACACCCGTCGGAGGCGGGGGGCTGCTCGGTGGTTCCGCCCTCGCGGCGGCATATCTCTCACCGGACACCGCGGTCATCGGGGCTGAACCCGAGGGCGCGGATGACGCGGCGCGCTCGTTCCGCACGGGATACATCATTCCCTCCGAGGCACCACGCACCATCGCCGATGGCCTGCTCACCAGTCTGGGCGACCGTACCTTCGCGATCATCCAGCGACATGTGCGCGATATCGTCACGGTATCCGATGACGCCATCATCCGCGCCATGCGCCTGGTGTGGGAGCGCATGAAGATCATCATCGAACCCAGCGCCGCCGTCCCGCTCGCCGCCGTTCTCGATCGGCGACTGAACGCCGGCGGCCAGCGGATCGGCATCATTCTCTCGGGTGGGAATCTGGATCTGGACCGACTGCCGTGGGGGAAATATGGCTGATAACTGATGGCTGATGGCTGATGGCTGATGGCGAATGGCTGATGGCTGATGGCTGATGAGATCACGGAGGATCATTGGTTGAAGGATGTGGATATGTGGAAGTACCGGGCAATATTTTTCGATGCGGATGACACGCTGTTTGACTATGGAGCAGCGGAGCGGGAGGCGTTCGTGCGGACGGCCGAGGCGTTCGGACTCGGCGCTCGGCTGGAGGAAGCGCATGCGGTGTATCGCGTCCACAATGGAAACGTGTGGCGCGAACTCGAGCGGGGAGAGATCACACAGGACGAACTGAAGGTCGAGCGCTTTCGACGCGTGCTGCGGGCGATGGAGGTGGACGAGGGTCCCGCGGCGGCGATGTCCCCGTATTACCTCGACCGCCTTTCCGAGCAGACGCAGCTCTTGCCCGGCGCCGAGGACGCGGTGCGGGCGGCGGGGGAGCGGCACCTACTGGTGCTGGTGACCAACGGACTCACCACCGTGCAGCGCCGGCGCTTCGCGGCGTCGCCGATCACACGGCATTTCCAACGCATTCTGATCTCCGAGGAACTGGGTGTCGCAAAACCGGACCCCGCGATCTTTTATCCAGCGCTCGAGGAATTCTCCCTCCGTCCCGAGGACGTGCTGCTCGTCGGCGACAGCACCTCCAGCGACATGCCCGCCGCCCGCAACGCCGGCATGGATTTCTGCTGGATCAATCCCGGGCGGGATCCGGTTCCCGCGGGTCTGCACGCAAAATACGATATCGGGAATGTTGGCGAATTGGTTGCACTCCTCGGACCCGGAAAATAGCTGATGGCTGATAGTTCATGGCTCATGAGCCATCAGCCATTAGCCATGAGCTATCAGTCATCAGCTATTCGAGATTTGCTGACATTCCCGCATTCCGTAATTTAGACACACGTATCTTTTGATACGGACCGATTCAATTCATCATCGACGAACCGAGGAAGAGTATGAAACGCACCATCGTGGCGATGCCCGGCGACGGGATCGGAAAGGTTGTTCTGCCCGAGGCCATTCGTGTTCTGGATGCCGCGGGATTCGAGGCGGCGTATGTGAACGGCGACATCGGCTGGGATTTCTGGTGCAGCGAGGGAGATCCCTTGCCGCGGCGCACCATCGATTTACTCGCCGAGCACAAGGTCGGCCTCTTTGGTGCGATCACATCCAAGCCGAAGAACAAGGCCGCGGCGGAACTCGATCCCTCGCTGCGTGACCAGGGTTTTGTGTACTACAGTCCCATCGTGACGATGCGCCAGCATTTCGATCTCGATATCTGCGTGCGTCCCTGTCAGACCTTCCCGGGCAATCCGCTGAACTTCATCCGCAAATCCGCGGACGGCGGTTTCGAGGAGCCGACGGTGGACGTGGTGATTTTCCGTCAGAACACGGAAGGACTGTACTCCGGTGTGGAGTGGACCAATCCGCCGGCGGATGTGCGCGCGGCGTTGAACACGCATCCGCGATTCAAGGCCTTTCGCGACGTGCCGGGCGAGGACCTCGCCGTGTCCACGCGCATTTTCACGCGCAAGTATTGCCGGCGCATCGTCACCGCCGCGTTCGAATATGCGGACAAGTATGGGTACAAGTCCGTCACCGTTTGCGAGAAACCCAACGTCATCCGTGAAACCTCGGGCATGATGGAGGCCGAGGCGGCGGAAGTCGCGAAGCGTTTTCCGCACATCAAGCTCTGGTCGACGAATATCGACGCACAGATGATGTGGCTGACGAAGAATCCAGAGGACTACGGAGTGATCGTGGCCGGCAACATGTTCGGCGACATCGTCTCCGACGGTTTCGCCGGCCTGGTGGGCGGACTCGGCTTCGCCTGCAGCGCCAACATCGGAGAGCAGGTCGCCGTGTTCGAGCCCACGCATGGATCCGCCCCGAAATACGAAACACTCGATCCCTCGATCGTCAATCCCATCGCGATGATTCTCAGCGCCTGCATGATGCTCGACCACATCGGCGAGAACGAACGCGCCGACCGCATCCGCACCGCCGTCGCCGCGGTAATATCAGAGGGAAAGATCCGCAGTTACGACATGATGAAGCTCGCCGGGGGTCCCGACGTGTTCGCCCACGGCGCCGCCACCACGCAGCAAATCACCGACGCCATCATCGCGAAGCTCTAACGGCGCATTGCGCCGCTTCGCGGCGCGCGGTAGGCGGTAGGCAGTAGGCAGTAGGCAGTAGGCCGTCGGTTTCCGGAAGCATCACCCCCACGAAATACAGCAAACCCCCAAAGCCCCCTCTCTGTCAAGAGAGGGGGTTGGGGGTGAGTTCATGCAAGCACATCAATCCCGGGTGTTCTCCCCCCGCACGTTACCATATCGCGAAAGAGAGGGG